>OZ240666.1:2735000-3403411 GCA_965198675.1 Prochloron sp.
GCTCTGAGGAGCGAGATAAGACGCCCCTGATGGCAACAGAATCGGGTCTGGTGACTAAACCTGGGAAGTTTTGGGTTTATGAGCAGGTTATTCGCGCCCCTTATTACGGCATTTACGAGGTGCAAACCAGCAAGTTGGAAGTCTATCGCTTGGAAACCTTGGTTACTGATGGAAAACCCTCCACCTTGCGCTATCGCAAATTACAGCCCAATGCTCAGGAGCGTTATCCTATCCCCCCCCTCAAGGTAGAATTAGGGGTTTGGGAAGGGAGTTATCAAAACACAGTGATGAAGTGGATGCGCTGGTGGGATGAGCAAGGGCAGTTGCTACTCACAGGTATTGAACGGGCTGATAAGGCGGAGGGAGCCTTGTACCAGGAGGTGCGAGGGCGACTGGAAGCTGAGGCACAACGGCAGCGGGAGGCTCAAGCACGATTGCAAGCTGAGGCACAACGGCAGCAGGAGGCACAAGCACGACTGGAAGCTGAGGCGGAACGAAGGCGGGAAGCTCAAGCACGACTGGAAGCTGAGGCGGAACGAAGGCGGGAAGCTCAAGCACGACTGGAAGCTGAGGCGGAACGAAGGCGGGAAGCTCAAGCACGATTGCAGGCTGAACAGGCACAACTCAATGCCATTCCCCAACTTCAGCAAATGGACATGGCTCCCGAGCAAATTGCAGCGGTGTTGAGTTTGCCGCTGGATCGGGTATTAGAGTTGTTGGGAAATTAGAGTATGACGAAGAGACTTCCTGTCCGCTCATCAAGACGGATAACGTGAATAGGCTGTAACATCATATTGGTCAACAGGTGACATTGGTGATACAGAGTCCGTAGTTGTGCTTCAGTAGGTTGTCTCTCCATCACTTGGATAATCTCAACTATTTACTGTTCACAATCCTAATAATACCACAAACTGTTGTAGGACGCCAAACTAAAAATACATGAGAGCGATCGCCTGTATGACTGTAGTGTAAGGAGCAGACCCGCCTAGCTTAGAATTGCGGGTTGGTGTTGTTGGGTTTCGTTCCTCAACCCAACTTACAGTTATTGTTTCCTGGTATCCTGCTAAGACGAATCACAATCCTAATACTACCACAATTTATAACTTTAGGGTGCTGACGGTCTAACGTTCCCCGAACTGACTCTATCAGGATAACATAGAATTGTTGGTAATGGCGCACCACTACACAAATCCCTGCGGGGTCGCCTGTATGACACTA
Source organism: Prochloron sp. (assembly GCA_965198675.1). GTDB lineage: Bacteria > Cyanobacteriota > Cyanobacteriia > Cyanobacteriales > Prochloraceae > Prochloron. Next base: position 2,736,219 of record OZ240666.1, read on the forward strand.
GATTCTCAAAAAAATTTTGCGCGCTCATGGTTCAAACTGGGATTAATGAGTTATATTTGGGATAGTAGCTTAATAAAATTTATGCTCAATAAAGTTATTTAATTCGTGTAAAGATAACAACCAAAGACGGTGCGTTGCGAACACACCCTACTACTTCTCGGTACTTTAGTATGGTTTCAGCCAGTAGTCCACGACTCGTGGACTTCCCCTCTTAGCCCGCAATTTATTCGCGGGCGGGGTGGTGCGTTCGCAACGCACCCTACTGCTTGCCAATGTGTCGCCATCATGTTATAGTATGTATGACCATTACAGTACAGTAAAAGAAAGATGCAGTTTTTGACTAAATTGATTGGACTAGCCTTAGTAGTTGCGGGTATTTATTTCTTGGGTAACAATATTTACTTCACCACCTACGTGTCCTCCTATTGGTGGCGAGATATTTCCGCAGCGGGTAGTGTTTTATCTATTCTAGGGGGAGTTATCTCTCTGATTTTCTTTCCCCGGGACATGAAAATGCTGGGGGGTGCTTTAGTCTTCCTCGGTATTGTGTTAGTATTTGTCAGCGGTAGCGTGGTTTTGAGACCAACTAGCCTTTGGTACTTGTTTTTATCCTTTTCTTCATTAATTGGTGGCTTGAAATTAATGAGTACCGGACGAATTTAATTCTAAATTATGACTTCAACTGAGATTAACGTTCAAAGTATCGCTCAACAACTATCCGGTCTGGAAATTATCACCGAACGGTCCCAACTCACTAAACTCTCCCTAGACTACTACCACTTCAGTCCTATCTTGACACCTCAACTGAAGGATAAACGGGCTGACTTGGTGGTTCGTCCCGTTACGGAAGAGGAAGTACTGCAAGTAGCAAGAGTGTGTGTTAAAAACAAAATACCTCTCACTGTCAGAGGTGCGGGAACGGGGAACTACGGACAATGCATTCCCTTGAAAGGGGGTGTAGTGTTGGAGACGACGAAAATGAATTCTATTCTCTGGTTGAAACCAGGATTAGCTTCTGTGGAACCGGGGGTGAAAATGGCTGCTTTTGATAAAAGAGCCAGGGAAATGGGTTGGGAATTACGCATGGTTCCTTCTACTTATCGTACTGCAACTATTGGAGGTTTTATTGGGGGTGGAAGTGGAGGTATTGGTTCTATTACCTACGGACAATTGAGGGATCGCGGTAATCTTCACGGTGTCAGGGTGGTAACCTTAGAAGATGAACCCCGAATTATCTCTTTAAGAGGGGATGAGGTGCAAAAAGTCAATCATGCTTATGGAACTAATGGTATTATTACTCAACTAGAAATACCCCTAGCCCCAGCTTATCTCTGGGCTGAATTAATTGTCACTTTTGATGATTTTATCACCGCTGCCAAATTTGGTCAAGCCCTCAGTGATAGTGATGGTATAGTGAAGAAACTGGTGAGTATTCACGCTGCACCTATTCCTTTCTATTTTAAAGCTCTCAAACCTTATCTTCCCCTCAACAAGCACTGTGCTTTACTAATGGTAGCGGAATCATGTTGTAAATCCTGTGGGGATTTGGTGAGGGAATACGGGGGTAAAATTACTTATCATAAAACGGCGTCGGAAGCCAGTAAAGGAACCAGTTTGGCTGAATTTACTTGGAATCATACCACTCTCCATGCCAGGAGTATAGATCCTAATATTACTTATTTGCAAATCTTCTTCTTTACCCTAGAACGAGTGGAGCAAATGTATCATTATTTTGGAGACGAGGTAATGATTCATTTGGAATTTATGAGGGTGGGAGGAAAGGCAATCCCTGCGGGTTTACAATTGGTGCGGTATACTTCAGAAGAACGGTTAAAAGAGATTATTCGCTATCATGAAGAAAATGGAGCTTTAATTGCCAACCCTCACACCTATATCCTAGAAAATGCAGGCAGGAAAACCATAGATAGGGATCAGTTAGTATTTAAGGAAATGGTGGATCCCTATAAACTAATGAATCATGGTTAGTTCTGGTCATCCTACTTAATAGATAATTTGAGTTTTGTCTTAACCATTGTATGGCCATTTTTATTAAAGTAGACATATATTACTTCCTAACTCATTGCTACTGCAGACAAGTCCAGAACAACAGTCACTACTTTTAGCGCATGAGAACCAAAGAGATCGACAGCCTCCTATAACATTCTCAAGCTCCTCAGGGGACAAAAGACGTTCCCGAGGGGGCAGGTCAACAAGGGAAAGATTGAATTTGGTAGAGGTAGGAATTAAAGACATGATTTTTATCCAATAGGTTTGAAATCTTCTTCTCTATTATATAGACGGATGAATCTAAATTTTGTAAAGATTCTGTCAAGAAAATCGCGACATTGGTAAATATTCCGTAAAGATTCTGTCAAGAAAATCTTGAAAATGCAGGAAGGAAAACCATGGATAGGAACCCGTTAACATTTAAGGAAATGGTGGATCCCTATAAACTAATAAATAATAGTAAGTTACGTCAACCATACTTAGATATATATTTTTAATTTTGTCTAAACCATTGTATGGCAATTTTGATTAAAGTAGACATATATTAACTCCATAATCATGGCTACCGCAGAAAAGTCCAGAACAACAATCACTACTTTTAGCGCATGAGAACCAAAGAGATCGACAGCCTCCTATAACATTTTCAAGCTCCTCAGGGGACAAAAGACGTTCCCGAGGGGGCAGGTCAACAAGGGAAAGATTGAATTTGGTAGAGGTAGGAATTAAAGACATGATTTTTATCCAATAGGTTTGAAGTCTTCTTCTCTATTATATAGACGGATGAATCTAAATTTTGTAAAGATTCTGTCAAGAAAACCGCGACATTGGTAAAGATTCTGTCAAGGTACGTGGTCACTGGTAAGAGCTACTTCCATTAACTCTTCTAGTTGTTCAACAGACAAACCTTGTAAGGATGTCTCCAGGTTTGAGAGAACTTCCCCAAAGCGAAGCTGCAACCCTTGTTGCACCCCTTGCTGTTGAGCAGCTTTTTCTGGTAGGGAAGTTGACCTTCCTGGTGGTAAAAGCGCAACCAAACAGCTGTTTCCCGCTGGATCTCTCCTTCCCAAGTTCCCAACTAAAGACCTAAATTCTGACACCACAAACACCCTCTTTCGTTCTGAGTTAGTTCTTGATACTGTTGGTTCCCATTTAAATGCCATCCTTGTAAAGAGTCGGGAGCAAAGGGATCGAAGATATAGTAATCTGGGGTCCGGAACACTTCCCCATAAATATCCTCCTTGATCCCTTTATCTATCCTCGCCGTTGAAGGAGACATTAATTCTACAATCACGTCGAGATAACGACCATTTTCTTCCCAAACTACCCAACCCTGGCGATCGGTTCTGCCGTCTATGTTCAAAACCACAAAGAAATTTGGTCCTCGAAACTCTTTATTACGCACTTGTTCCCTGCTGTAGTAGATAAAAAGTAATCTTCCCGTTCCCCTAAACCCACCAGCAAAGAGCGGATCAGGACATTCATAGCTATTCGGTGTCGATTAGATTCCAAGGGTTCGCCGTCATCAAATATTAAATCAATGGGCGGTATGGGGTGTCGAGAGTCCGGTATTGTTACAGTTGTCTTAATTGGTGCTATTTTGGTTTGTGTTGCCATCACCCATTATTCCCTTCTTTTCCCTAATTATATCATAAAGTAGCAATTTGGGAAACGTTTGGCACCCTCTCCCCTTCTAGCTTAAATATATGTGGTGGGCATTGCCCAACCTACCTAACTATCATGATATTCCCTCACTGGTAACTGGTAACTGGTTACTGTTAACTGTTAAAGGGGTTCCTTCCAAACAAGCCCCTGTAAAAATAGCACCGCTCAACACCGCTTCCTCTACCCTAGCACAGAGGAGATTTGCTCCGGTAAAATTGGCTCCCCTGAAGACAGTACCACAGAGATTTGCCGATTCTAAATTTGCTTGAGATAAATCCGCTCCTGCTAAATTAGCATTGCTAAAATCTGCTTCTATAAGAATGGTTCCTACTAAACTAACTCCTCGTAGATCTGCTCCCCGGAAGTCAGCAGCAGTCAAGTCTAAATTACTCAGCACTACTCCTGGGAGAAAAGCACCAGCAAAACTAATCTCAAGCCCTATTATCTGAGTCAGAATCGCCCCTCGCAAGTCCGCATTGCGCAAATCAGCTCCTGTTAAGTCAGCCCCCGTCAAGTCCGCACCTCGCAAGTTGGCACGCATTATAGCTCCTCGCAAATTTGCTCCGGTTAAATTCACTCCTGCTAAATTACCTTGGGAGAGGTCTGCACCTGCTAAATCTGCTCCCGTTAGGTTTTGCACTTCACCTGCACGAATCTTGGTTAAAGAAAGAGAATGTACCATTAAGCTACTTCCGACTTGGTTTTTGGCTCCACTTCCAACCAGACATGAGGTAATTGACTGGGTTGGGAGGGTAACGTCATCAAACCCATTGTGGTTAAACGAATCACAGTTGTCAAGGATTCAATTAAACCCGGATCAAAACGAGTCTCGCTGACTTCCTGACATTTAGCTAGAGCTGATTCTAAACTGAGAGCCCGACGGGATCCTCTGGGTTGAGTTAAGCTCTGGAAATAAGCTACCAAACCGAGAATGCGGGCTTCTATCTCTATTGCTTCCCCTTGCAAACCATCGGGTTTCCCACTCCCATCCCACCATTCTAGATGATGGCGGACAATGGCGGTAATAGGGGCTAATTCTGGCATCCTTTTCAGAAGTTCAGACCCGAGAAGGGAGCGATCGCGCCAAAAGGCAAAAGTAGCTTCATCTAATTCTTCAGGAGGGTGACGAAAGACCTCAGTATTGGCTCCTGCTAAACCAATACGAAAGAGCAAACCCGCTAAACGCAACCGTCTCAGCTGGAGGGTAGGTAAGTCGAGGATTTGTCCTAAAGTTTCTCCTAAAGCTGCCACTTGGAGAGAAGCCACGGGATTATCTTTATCCTGTTGGTCGATTTTTTGCGCCATGCGCAGAAAGGCTTGTAATTTGTTAGCAGCTAAGTTACGGTTCAGTCGTTGGGCTTGTCCTTCTAATTCTACCAGTTCCCGGTTCTGACGATTCACTGTTACTAGCTGTTGCTGACTGCTCTGGAGATAAGTTACAATACGGAAGACCACCGCAGATAAGTCCGCAGGAGTGTTGCTGGGTTTGATTTCTTCCTGTAAGTTCCCCCACAGCCCTGCCAAGGAACTATTATAGGAACCCATTCCTTTGATTAAAATCCCTGCTGCCTCTTGTACTACTGCACGGTCAAAAGTCCAAAGTCCATAAAACTTTCTTTCTGTATCTAGTTTAGGTAACCCGTCAATACCATATTCTTCTGGAGAAAGTTCGTAACAAAGTACCGCACCGGCGTAGTCTGGGGCGAGGATAATTAGGTTCCACTCGTGGACCAAAGGCGCACCTTCTGGTATGTTAACAAGATTAACATTACTTAGTTTACTAGTGGGATGGGCGGCAAAACCACTGTCTGGAACAGCAGCGATCGCCACTTCCCGACTACATTGGGCAATTTTCAGATACCGCTCTGCTTCCTGTAAGTACCATTTTCCCTGTTGAAAGGTTACCAAAACCAGAGGCTTGTTGGTACTATCGGCGTATTTTTGTTGAAGAATGTGGTCTTCTAAAGCGTGACAGAGAGCCACCAGGGTATTTTTATAATATACCCCGTAACTGGAAGGAAGTTTACCCTTGGGTAGTGCTGCTTTGAGTTGATTAAGAGTTGAATCTCGATGCATGAGCAGTTATCAGTGACCAGTTGTTAGTTGTTAGTGTATAATAAGATGGACTTTAAAGTATAGATTGTGGATCTACCCTCTTTTACCTGGCTCTGGCGTATTGCCGCTTGGTCCATGGGAATAAGCATCACCTTATATTTCAGTTTAGCCATGGTGGGCATTGTTTACAGAATGCAACGGTTGCGACGAAAAGTCCAGCGTTGGCGGTGGCTAAGATATTTACACTACGGTTTAGGTATTCTCTTAATGTTCTTCGTGTTGCTCCTCTTAGGTATTGGTATTGTGGGGACTCTGGGTCATTTTGGCAGTTTGGGTCACTCTTGGCACTTGCCCGCAGGTTTGGGGGTAGTCACTCTCACTTTAGCATCTGCATGGACAGCGAGTCACATTCACCCCCGACGTCCTTGGGCCAGAACCTGCCATTTGGGATTGAATATGGCTTTGTTTATTGGCTTGGCTTTAGTTTCTGTGAGTGGTTTGATTGTGGTCCAAAAATATTTACCTTAATTCCCCCTTTGCGTCTTTGCGCCTTTGCGCGAAACTATACCTAATCTCAAACTGGTGCAATTATGGCAACACTAGAGTTTCGAGCCAAACAAGGAGATACCCAGGCGATCGCTGCCTTACTCAAAACCGCATTTCCGGTGCAACCCATTGAGGTCACTGCCCGTCTTGAACACAGCTGCTTAATCCTACACCTGGAGACTTTAGATCTTCTAGAACAGGCACCTACCCTCACATTCCTTGAAAAGTGGCTACTTTTGCTGCATCCCTCAGGAATTGACTTTGTGCAGGTACAGGCCCAACTCCAAGGTCAAGCCAACCTATCTTGGGAGAAGTCTCTGCCCCTCGGCCAGTTAGCCCCCTACAATAAGGAGCCAACCCATGGGTCAACACCAGGGGAAAACGACTTGCTCACCGTTGACGAGTTAGGGCCTTACTATCAGCAGCTCAACTTGGAACCGGGGACCACCATTGAAGTAATCAACCAGACTTACTTGAAGTTGAAGGTTGAAGCGCAGCAACAGGACAATTCTGAGAGGCTTACCGCCCTCAAAGAGACCTACCAAACTCTCAAAACCCAACTTCAGCTTCGGGCTAACCTCGCTGCCCAAGAAGAGCGAGAACTAATGACGCCAACTGCACAGTTAGGGCACCTGTTGCAACAGCAGGGGCTGAGAACGACCCAAATTAGCTTTGCGGCGCGCCAGCTACACATTCAGTTGCCTATCTCTCACTATCCCAAGCCTCGAAAACCCGTTGCGAAGATCTACACCTTACTGGAAACGCTCAATTTGGCCAACCTTCAGCTAGACGACCTTGAGACGGTTGTTGTCTATGGTCTTAGTGCCCCAAAACAGGTTGTTTGGCAACGGCAATTTCCTCTGCCCAAGCAGGGTTTCAGTCGGGAAGATACGGACCTGCTTTCATTTCGGAATCGGTTTAGTAGTGCGATTATCTTCCCAGCCCTCTCGATTCTGGCCTGGGTCTTGAACATCATGCCATTGACGAAGTTTCTCCTACGGGGCGTCAAGATCTGGTTTCACGAATTTGGTCATGCCACCATCGCCTGGTTGTCGGGGCGTCGAGCAATTCCGTTACCCTTCGGTTGGACGAATGTTGAACCTAATCGATCCTTATTTGTTTATTTCGCTATTTTGTTACTGTTATTGCTCTTGTTTTGGGTAGGACGGCGAGAAAAACGACGCTGGCCTATGATACTGGCAGTTGCTATTGCTCTGCTCCAATTTTGGATGACATGGCTAATGCCGCTACGAACATTTAATGTCCTGCTGGCGTTTGGAGGGATTGGTGGTGAGTTTTACTTATGCGCCTTCTTCATGGTGAGTTATTTCTTTTCCCTTCCGGAATACTTTCGCTGGGATTTTTATCGCTTTCCTGTTGTACTAGGGGCTGCATTTACCTTATGTTGGGTTTCACTTCGTTCTACCCAACCTACCCCCTTTGCGTCTTTGCGCCTTTGCGCGAGATATCAAAACTTAAACTCATACTCAATTATACCCCGATCGTCCCCAGACAAGTCAGTGGAACCTCGGAACAAGATAGAATCGTTGATACGATAGCGGAGACCATATTGGAAGGGCTGAGGGCTGTTGATTATTTTCAGCACAGAGAAAGAAAACTGATTGGCGATATCTACACTCACTTCAGCTCCCACCCCCAGAGTATCAGTACGGTTTTCGTCGTCAGTAATCAAAGTGGGGAAAACACGAAACTCGCTCACACCCAGAGCATTCCCAATGATGTTTTGAATATCATTGAAAAGAGCTGAACCACCTAGAGCTGAACTAGCTAGTCTAGCTAGTCCCAAGGTAGTATCAGCATCTAGGAGGGTATTGATAATACTACCCCCTAAAAGGTTGACAATTTCCGTTTCGCTGCGGGAAGGACTACTGGTTAACTGCAAGTTCTCGGTTAGCTGGCTCGCAGGTCCGAAAACCTCCGCTTCAACGCGAATGGTTTGCAAACCACTAACGTCTAAACCCGGAATATCCCTCACACTCACTTCTGCTGATGAAGAATCGCTGGAAATAGCTTGCCTGGTGTTTTCCGTTACAAAAGTTTGAAGACGCACTTCCAGTTCGGGATCCACTCCCTGACTGGGGAAAAATCTGGCTACATGGTTATAGCCTCTCGTCAGTCGAAATTGAGTCGTAAAGAGATTTATCTGACCTCGTCGTAGGATAACATCTCCACTTAGACGAGGAGCTTCCAGGTTACCATATAAACTCAAATCCCCTGTAGCGAGAAAATTTAAAATTGGGGGTCTTGCTACTGTAATGTTGTTCCCCAGTTTCAGTCGCAAATTTTGAAACTCAAACCAACCGTTGGACTGAGTATCGGTACTGCTTATGACGGGTGTAGTCCCTTCTTCTAGAAATACAGTACCGTTAAATAAATCCACGGATCCAGCAACCTTGGGTTCCAGAGCAGTTCCGGTAATGAGAATATTTCCACCCACCCCACCTTTATACAAACCTTTTAAATTCAATCCTAGCTGCTCCAAAGTCAAAGTCAGAGGATTATCTTGAGTTATAGGTTTCAGAAGTGGAAGATCACCAGTAACCAAAACCACACCACCGCTGAATTTTCCTGCTAGTTTTTCTACCCGGATCTTGTCTAACTCAAAAGAGATGTTACCATTGACTTCAGTGAGAGGTGTGTTGGGTAAGGCTTGAATTGCAACAGTAGCGTTCTCGAAAGTGGCAGTATTATAAACATCATCTAAACGCAAATCCAGGAGACGGAGACCACTTTCCTCTTGCTTTAACTTACCAATAACTGCCAATTCTACACAACCAGTGCCTCCCAGCCATCGCACTTGACCTTTCGTGCCAATGTTCAACAGTTCCATGCCCTTATTATGGACTGACATGCTTAAGCTGAATTCATCGTTGTCTGGTTTTGACTTGGCATTGGGTAATTGATAGGGTAGTTTTAGATCCATGGTTACTAGATCTGTTCGTTGGCAACTTTTTTCCTCCGACTCAACGGTTTCTGGAGCTATTGGCTCCGGGTCTTGGGCAAAATTGCTCCATGCTAACAAGTTTAAGGTACCTTGGTTGTAGCTAATGCTAGCTTCAACCAAGGGTATGGTGGTTTGTTGGACTGTGGCGTTTTTTAACTTCACTGAACCACCTAGGTTGAGATTATCTAAGGAGCCGGAAATGATTGCATCTAGGTCAATGATACCCCGATCAATCACAGGAGGTAAATCAACGAAGTCACTAATAGTAGTTACGCTCAAATTTTTGATGTTTACATTAGTAGTGTTTATTTTGTTATTACTTAGGGAACCGGATACTTCCACTGACATGCCATCGGTAGTTTCAATCTTAACTGGAGATAGGGTCAACAATCCATTCTCGAACTTACCTTGCAGGGTTACAAGTTTAGCACCATAAGAACCCCATTGCCAGGGTTTTTCCTCACTTCCCCCATTAAATTCAAATTCTGCCACAACGGGGGAATCAGCAGCTTTGCTCACTACTAGCTTACTATTAAAATTACCTTCTAGGGCGATTAGATCCGGTAGGGGAGACGCTTCTTGACGCTGACGTCGCTGTTGTTTGCGTAAGGCTGCGATCGCCGAAAACCTTCGCAGTTGGGTTAAGATTGAGATCTGCTCCCTGGACTCTTCGGGAAAACCGACGGAGAGTAAAGCAGAGTCTGGATCTATTCCCTCTTCGGAATAGAGATCCTCACTTGTACCATAGGTAGGGGTACTAAAACCACGACGAAGATCAGAAAGCTTGAATATTTGAGCCAGAGCAAGGATATTTTGCATTTCCCCCTCAATAATTTCCGCTTCGGCGTTAAATACAGGTAATGTCCCAGTACCAAAACTATCCAGATCTACTTCTATGGACGCAGATATTTTCCCGGGGAAAGTTTGATTGGCGATCGCCGGATTGAGGGGGAATTTACTCAACAATAATAGTCCTTTAATGGTTGAGAGGGGAATTTGATTGGTTTGGAGGTTGAAGATCCCGTCTTTCTGTTCTCCCTTCATTTCTATTTCACCCAGTTTTACCAACAAAGATTGGGGTTGATAATCTGAACCTATCGTTAGACGAATTTCGTTGGGAGAACCTTCCCCCTCAATCCCCCCGATCCCTCCTTGCTCCCCCCGCGTAGCGGGGGGCTGGGGGGGATCATCCTCTAGGTTTTTTTTTTCAGCCATTCCTGTGAGTGCGAGGGTTCCTTCCTCTCCCGGGTTGAAATGAACCGAACCTGAGAGCATGGGGTCCACAACCATACCAGCAAGACTGAGATTTTCCAGTTCTATCTCCCCATTTATTTGCGGTGCAGTGGGGGTGCCGGCAATTTTCCCCTTAAACCCAGCAAAACCAGCGATAACAGGGCTACTATCCAACCGCAAATACTCTCCCACTACGGGGGGTAAGGGAAAGGGAAGTGCTTCCAGGGATACTCCCTGAGCACTAATATCAAAATCAAACTGCTTTAGCCCCTTTATTTGACCATCAGGAGTCCAATTTGGGATAGCAAACCCTGTAGCTTGCAAAGTTTCTCCTGCTTTGGCTGATTTAATTTGCAGTCCTTGGCCATTCCAAGCTAATTTAGCAGTGAGAGTGTCCTCTAAGAGGGATTCTTTTAACTGCACTTCTCCTCCCAATTGGATCCCGGAAGGATTAAGATTAGCCAAGTTACCAGAGATATTCACCCTTCCTCCCAAATATCCCTGACTTTGGGGTAAAAAAGATTGTAATGGGACTCCTTGAGCCGTTATTATTGCTGCAAATTGCCCCCGATCCAATTGCACTTCCGAACCCTGGACAGTTCCTCCTGCTACAGCAATACTAGTTTCACCTCTCAAGGCGACCCCCTCTATGGTTAAATTATCTAGGTCACCGTCCACATGAAAGGTACCATGGACGGTTTCCAGCAATTCTGACTGTTCTGGTATAAGTTGACCTAATTCTATGCCAACAAGAGAGAGAGTTCCTTGCCACCTTCCGTCTCCGAGAGAAAAATTGCTGGCCTTCAAAGTTCCCCCAGCTATATTGACAATCCCCTCAGCCTGAGTCACATTTAAACTCTGAAGAGAGAGATTGTCCAGACTGCCATTAATCACTAAAGTCCCATTAACTTTTTGGGTATGCCATTGTTGAGGTAGTTGGGGAGCAAAGCGTTCCACACCAATATCATCTGCCTTTATTGTCCCTTGCCACTTACCATCAATTAATTTAAGCTTACCCATAACCTTCTCCTTCCCCACAGCCACTTCTGCGGTTCCCTGAGCGGTAATGCCCCCCAAAGTTAAATTATCCACAGTACCTTTTGCTGCTAATGTACCTTGGGCGCGGGCATTTATCACACCGAAGGTGCCGCCTTTGGCGTCCTGCTGGGGTATTCCGGAAAACAACTGTTCATCAATGGAAATACCATTTCCCTGGATATCAGCTTGCCACTTACCCTCTACTAGGTTAACATCTGCCTTTACCTTGCCCTTCCCCACAGCCATTTCTGCGGTTCCCTGAGCGGTAATGCCCCTCAAAGTTAGATTATCCACAGTACCCTTTGCGGTTAATGTACCTTGTGCCAAGGGGTTTCCCAATTGGGGGAGAATACTGGGAAATAATCCGGATTGCAAAGGAATGTCATTGGCGGATATTGCTGCTTCCCACTCACCTTGAGCCATTTGCCAGTCAGTTACCCTTACCTTACCACCACGAGCTACCAGTAATTGAGCGGTTCCCGTCCCCTTAATGGCTGACAGGGTAAAATCTTGGAGACTGCCTTGGAATTGGAATGTACCTTCTAATTCTCCTGCTAATTGTTGTGGTAGCTGGAGTGCAAGCTGGGCTAGCTGTACCCCAAAAGCGTCCAAACTGATTTCCCAGCGACCTTTTTCCAGCTTTAAATCTTTAACGATCACCTTACCATTGGCTAGTTCGAGAGAAGCAGAACCTGTAGCGCTGAGGTTTTCTGGGGAATTCAAAGTGCCGAGAATTGTCACCCCAGCGGAAACAGGACCGATTGCTGCGGAGGGTTTGATGCCAAAATAAGCTTCAGCAATACCACTACCGGGGAGGTTCAGAGCAGTAATTTCCAGGACTAAATCTTGCTGATTCCCTACTTTGACTTGACCTTTACCCCTTACCTTGCCACTAAGAGTAGGAGTACCTTCGATTTTGTTCACCAAAAGAGTGGAATCGGTAAAAGTGAGATCAGCGCGGAAATCTTTCAGGGTTAATTTATCTGCGAGGATTTCTTTAGTGGAGATGATTTGGGCACTCAGCACAGGGTTGGTTAAATTGCCTGTTACCTTCACCTGACCCTGCAACTCTCCTGCTAATTTCAGAGGTAATTTATCTACAGAGAGACTGTCGAGTACCTGTTCTAATTGAAATGCTTCCGTTTCTACCTCTAGGTTAAAACCTTCTTCTAAATCCACCATCCCACTAGCAGACACTGGTATTGTGGCGAAAACAGTAGTTAGTTCTTTAACTTCAATCTGCTGGTCTTTAAACTCCAGTTTAGCATTAGTTGCTTTTAAAGGTTGGGGGAGACCTTCCTTGCTAAAGATACCGTGTTCCAGACTAGCGTTACCTTTAACTGTAGGTAATTGTCCCCCTCTGAAACCTATCTCCACATAACATCCTACCACTCCAGCTTGCACCTGTAAAGGATTTGAAGGTACTAAACGAGCAAGAGAAACTGCATCCAGATTTTTCCCGGACAGGGTCAAGTTTAATTTCCCGCTCTTAGGAAGCGCTCTCCCTACAATAGCAAATTTGTTATCAGTGACTGTGTTTTGAGTAGATTTTGGTTTTTCCTGGCTCTGACTGTTGGTAGGGGTCTCTGGTTTTTCAGCACTTTTCTTTTCCTTTATGGTCAAGACAGTGGTTGTCCAGACAGGAAGCAGTTTACCTTGTAGCTGGATATTAATTTCCTGGTTATTGTTGCGAAAACTAGTCTTCCCCTCAGAGAGGAGTACTTGTACCGGACTTTCTAGCTTATTATCCTCAGACCTTGCTACCAGAGATATCCTAGCTTCTTCTATCCGAATAGACTGCAAATCTATCTTAATTGCCCCTGGTTCGGACAGTGCTAATGTAGTGTCAGTCCAGTCCTTATTTTCATTTTGTTCAATATAAACATTCGGTTTAATCAGAGTCAGATCCAGCTTCAGGGTTCTCTGTAAGAGTAGTAGAGGGTTGAACCCTACCTCCACAGCTTCTAGAGTGACGCGATCGGGATCCTCTGGGGTAGGAGGTACTTCTGTCCGACCAAAGCGCACCCCTCTTAAGGTAAAATGGGACACCTCCCCGAGATGAATCGGGCGATCGAGAGTTTTACTTAGACTAGCTCCTACCAGGGGAGCCAGCTGTCGTTGGATAAAAAACCAACCATAGCCCAGCCCTGCACCCACACCGGAGAGTAAAATAACTACTATCCAGAGCCAAATGCGTCGCTTTTTCCCACTATTTGGCGTTGGTTTAGTTATTTTGGTGGAATTTTCCGGTTTTGGTTCCGGTTCCTTACTTTTATCAATGGCGTCTTTCATTGTGTCTGTCTTTCCTCACACCCGTATAATGTAGGCTAACAACATTATATCATGAGGCACTCCGAAGTGCAGCTGGGGCTGGTGATAGAAATATAGCAATAGCCATAGCGATCGCTTTTTCCTGAACTAAAATTTATTATAAACTATCCTTAATCTGTGTGTCAACCCCCTGTACCCGATTTTTCAAATCATCTCCCAATCGCCCTTGGCTAGTTGGGTAGTGGGCATTGCCCACCAGCCACGGTAAGGAAACTCTTGATCTGCTGTCTCCAGCCCGGGAATCTCTACCTCTCTAATTGTTCAAATTAGCATAACCAAAGGTAACATTAAATCGCCGACACCAGATTACCACAGATCCAACCTTTTCCAGGTCAACCATGCTAGAAATAGCATAGCGTTGCTTCCCACGAACTTTCTTTAATCTTCCTAAATTCACATATTTCTGGGCACTGTAACTGCGGGGGACATCATCCTGATGTAGCAGCACCAATAAATCTGGTCCCATATCGGTTTGAAATCCTTCATCCAACTCTAAATAAGAATTACCATCCTCATTTATAATCGTCGCTCTTCCTACTGTTCGATGGTTTACCCTGACAAATTTACCAGATGCAGCAACTGCTTGACGAATTAGGGTCGTGGGAGTAGAATCGTAATGGTACCCAGGTTTGCTAGTAGCAGGTGCTGCCACAGTCAAGGTGGCTAAAAGACCTAACGCGATCCCATTGATAGCTTTTGACTTCATCTCAAACTTCTTCCAGTTGAAAATCTACAAAACCCTTGACGTCAAGTCAAAGGTCAATGTTCCCAGTTTAGAATATTATAAGCTCAAATTCCCTGTGGCCCACAGCTGTGGGGGGTACTCAGGAAAATCTCAGCTTAATGGAACCCTATTTTTAAATAAGACGTCTATATTAAAAATAGTTAAATCTAGAACATTCAGGATTGGATTGCAAATGGCTGACATCAAGAAAACAGTAGCAGTAACCGCAGCACTCACCGGGGTTTTAGCCATCGGTGTGAGTATCATGTCCAATAAAGCGGTTACTGCTCAAGGGGAAACGGAAAAATGCTATGGCATCGTCAAGGCAGGATACAACGATTGTGCTGCCAACGGACATGGATGCACAGGCCATTCTACCGTTAGTGCCCATCCAAATGAGTGGATTAAACTTCCCAAAGGAACTTGCAACAAGATTGTTGATGGCGTTCTTAAATAAGAGCTAGTCTCTGATGGCTAAATTTAGGGGCGAGTATTGGTTTGCTCCCCCGTACTAATCCACCACCTGGACAAATTTTTCAACCAAATCTCAGCTTAGTGGAACCCCACTTGAAAATAAGACGTCTATATTAGAAATAGTCAAATCAAGAACAAAAGGATTGGATTGCAAATGGCTGACATGAAGAAAACAGTAGCAGTAACCGCAGCACTCACAGGTGTTTTAGCTCTCGGGGTGGGTACAATGTTCGATGAATCAGTTTTCGCCATAGGAAGAGGAAAAGAAAAATGCGCTGGTATCGTCAAAGCAGGAATGAACGATTGTGGTGCCAACGGACATGATTGCGGTGGTCTTTCTACAGTAGATGGGGATCCCAATGAGTGGATTGAACTTCCCCGAGGCACTTGCAAAAAGATTGTCAATGGCCGGGTGATTTAATAAGGCAATAATGACAGATAAAATTTGGGGGGCAGGTATTGGTTTGCGCTCCCCTCACTATCAACATATTCTTACCCACAAACCAGCAATACCCTGGTTTGAGGTTTTGTCCGATAACTATTTCTGCCCCGGAGGGCAACCCCTAGACTATTTAGAAAAAGTGCGGCAAAACTATCCCGTTACCCTCCACGGGGTAGGTATGTCTTTGGGATCCACAGATCCACTAAATCTGGATTATTTAACTCGCTTGAAAGATTTGGCAGCTAGAATTGAACCTGCCACTATTTCTGACCACCTGGCGTGGGTTTCTGTTGGTGGTAACTATCTCCATGACCTCCTCCCTCTACCCTATACTGAAGAAGCCCTCACCCTCCTGACAGAACGCATTACCCAAACACAAGAATTTCTCGGACAAAGGATTCTGATTGAAAACCCTTCTGCTTATCTCCTTTTCACCCACTCTACCATGACAGAATGGGAGTTTATCAGCGCTTTGACAAAAAAGGCGGATTGTTATCTACTCCTGGATGTAAATAATCTCTATGTGGGAGCGGTAAATCACGGCTACGATCCGTTAGCATATTTGGATGCTCTAGAACCTAGTAGGGTGAAAGAAATTCATTTGGCAGGTTATGAGGAGAAGGAAGATTATCTGTTTGATACCCACGGTTATCCAGTCCATACCCCTGTGTGGCAATTATATCAGGAAGCATTAAAACGTTTCGGTTCAGTGCCTACTTTAATTGAGTGGGATACGGATATTCCTCCTTTTGATATAATGATGGCTGAAGCGAATAAAGCAGGGGCGTATATGGAAGAAGTTCGCGCAAAGGCGCAAAGGCGCAAAGGGAAGAAGGAAGATGGATTTGAGAGGGTTGCAGCAGCTTTTTTATCAGGCTATGATAACTAAAGATGCTGATAGTATAGAGGCTTTGAGTCAGAAAATAGCCGGGGCAAAAAGTTTGACCCCGGAAGCAGGTTTAGGGGTTTATCGCGGTAGTGTTATTGGCTGTTTGACTAAAGGTTTAACCTCTATTTATCCCGTTTGTTGTCGTTTAGTGGGGGAGCAGTTTTTTGACGCTACTGCGGTTAGTTATATCCACCGCTTTCCTTCTCTATCTCCAGATATAGGAGACTATGGGGCAGATTTTGCTGATTTTCTCGCCCATTTTCCCCCAGCAGCCCAGTTACCTTATTTACCAGACGTAGCTCGTTTAGAATGGTATTGGGAGCAAGTTTTTAAAGGAGAAGATAACAAGTCCTTAGATATTCAAGCATTGGGTGCAGTTGACCAGGAAAAATGGAGTGACTTGATTTTTTCTTTGCCCAAAAATAGTGTGTTGTTAGCATCTCCTTATCCTATTCATCGGATCTGGGAGGTGAATCAACCAGATTATGAAGGACCAGAGGAAGTTAGTTTGTCAGCAGGAGGGGTGAAAATCTTTCTCTGGCGCCAAGGTTATGAGATGCGACTAGAATTACCTCATGATGAAGAGTGGGAGTTGTTGCAAGCTTTTGCAGCGTTGGAGAGTTTTGGGAATATCTGCCAGAACCTCATTACTCAGTCTCCTCCTCTTGATGTCCCTTCTCTCTTACCTCTCTTTGTTCAACGGGGGTGGATCGCTGGTTTCTCTCTTTAACGCCATCGCCCCCATCTTATCTTATCTGTGTTCATCTGCGGTTATAATAATAAGGAATGAGATTTATGAAGTGGCAGGAAGTTATTGAACATCCATCTTTGCGAGATTTACCATTCAAGATTGAACTAAATGAGCATGGAAAAATAGAAATGAGTCCCGCTTCTAATCGTCATGGTCGCCTCCAAGGTAGAATTTACTCACTTCTGGGTCAGTATGGGTACCCGGGAGAATTATACCTGGAATGCTCAATCAATACGAGAAAAGGTGTCAAAGTAGCCGATGTAGCATGGTGTTCTCAAGATTTCTTTAATCAATATGGAGAAATAACCCCTTTACCAGCATCTCCGGAAATTTGTATAGAGATATTATCTCCATCCAATTCTCAAGGAGAAATGAAGGAAAAAATCTCTCTTTATCTCGCTCAAGGTGCTCAGGAGGTGTGGTTGTGTGATAATGAGGGAAATATTGAGTTTCATACCCCTGAAGGTGTCAGCTCGAAATCCCTTCTCCTCCATGAATTTCCTAAAAACATCTTTGAAAATGGTTGATACTGGGTTATAATAATAAAATGTCTGCTAGAGATACCTTTCACCAAACTGTGAAAACTGCCTTAGAAAAGGATAGGTGGTTGATTACTCACGATCCTTATCCTCTTCAAGCAGGTAGCTTTAACTTAGCCATAGACTTGGGTGCAGAGACAGTAATTGCAGCAGAAAGAGAAGGGCGTAAAATTGCTGTGGAAATCAAAAGTTTTTTAGGTCCATCGAAGATTTCTCAATTTTATAGCGCTTTGGGACAATTTATTACCTATCGCACTGCTTTAGAAAAACAGGAAAAGGAGCGCTCCCTATATCTAGCAGTTTCCACAGATATTTATGAAAAGTTCTTGATTACTCCCTTTATTCAAAAACTCATTAGTGACAACCAACTTTATCTGATAATTTTCCAGATCCAAGAGGAAGAGATTGAGCGATGGCTACCCTAGAAACCTATCGAAATTATATCCAACAACTGCTCCGGGAACGAGCAAAATTAGTCTGGGACAAACGGATCCAAGCTGAAACTATCTTCGATCTAGAACAGGATCGCTATCAACTGGTCTATGTGGGTTGGCTGGACGAAAAACGCCTCTACGGGGTGGTCTTGCACGTGGACATCATCGGTGATAAGATTTGGATTCAGCAGGATGGCACGGAAGTAGGTATTGCCAACGAATTAGTAGAATTGGGAGTGCCACACCAAGATATCGTCCTCGGGTTCGATCCACCAACTATGCGTCAGTATACAGATTTCGCCATCGGTTAAATATCTGCGCTACCAGCGCTCTGGGTGAAACATAATCAACCCCCGCTAACAGGAGGGATGAGAACAACTTCGTCTCCATCTTGTAAAATAGTATCTGGTTCGACAAATTGCAGGTTAATACCCAAACGGGTGAGGTGGCGCCATTCTTCTAGTTCTGGTTTTTCTAGTAGCAGATACTCCAATACACCTAGGACTGGGGTTTTTGGTGGAAATTCTAGCTTTAATTCCCCAACCCCATAAGCTTCTTGATAAGCAGCAAATAGTTTCACTGTAACTGTAATAGAAGAGGAAGACATAAGCAACTAAATCCCAACTAGAGCGCGTCTAAATCATTTGTGTAGGGGCACAGCAATGCCGTGCCCCAGGATTGCTATATATCAGTAAAGCGAATTTTGAGATAATCTTCCTCCATTTTAGCACCTGCTGGTTGTAAAGCAGCTAAAGCTTGTGGTAAAACAAAGTTGCGTCGATGATTGCCAATGCGAATATTTAGTTCATCTCCTGTTTTGTTTAACTGAATTTTCTCTTTGGGAATGCCGGGCAAATACAATTCTAAACTGTAATCTCGCTCTTGTTGCACCACTCTAATGGTATTCTCTGCGTAATAAACTTGAGAGGGGTCTTCCTCACCATAGAGAGTCTCTTTCAACCGTTCCAGTGCTGCTAAACCGCACATTTCCTCGGAGTAGAGAGGTACTTCCTTCACCGGAAGGGGATGAAAATTACTGTGAATTTCCTTTTTGTACAACTGCTGATTTTCCTGCCAACGTTGGAAGAAGGGATCCGTCACTTCCTCGGGAATGATCCGATTAGCGATGACTAAATCTGTGGCTACATTATATAAACTCAAATAAGCATGAGCACGTAAAGACTCTTTCAGCACCATTTTTTCCGGGTTGGTTACCAGACGGACGGAAGTCTGAGTATTATCCGTCAAGACCTTTTCCAAAGCTTCGATTTGCTCGTAAAATTCATAGGGAGCGTCCATAACCTCCTTATTGGGGAGAGAAAAGCCCGTCAAGGGTTTGAAAATGGGTTCAAATAGGGGTCTAAGAGCAGAGGAGACACCTTGTAAGGGTTTGTAGAACCGTCTCATATACCAACCCCCCACTTCCGGTAAACTCAACAACCGCAAAGCAGTCCCTGTGGGAGCAGAATCGATAATCAGAATATCGTAATCTCCTTCGTCGTGGTGGCGTTTCATCCGCACCAAGCCAAAAATTTCATCCATACCAGGGAGAATAGCTAATTCTTCGGCCTGAACCCCGTCTAATCCCCTGGCTTGCAGCACTTCGGTAATGTAGCGCTTCACCGCTCCCCAGTTCCCTTCTAACTCCATCAGTGCATCTAGTTCTGCTCCCCAGAGGTTGGGACGTACCAGTTTAGGTTCGTGTCCCAGTTCCAAGTCAAAACTATCGGCGAGGGAATGAGCAGGGTCAGTGCTGAGTACGAGGGTTTTGTAACCCAGTTCTCCGCAACGAAGACCAGTAGCTGCTGCAACGGAGGTTTTACCCACCCCACCTTTACCGGTCATGAGGATTACGCGCATTGAGTAGTCTGCTCCGAGCGTAGAAAAGTTTACATTACTTATTATAGCGCTACGGGGGGAGTCTGGGGTTCGGGGTTCAGGGAAGAGAAAAGGCGATCCGCGCTATATTAAGCAAAATTGTCTCCATCCCACTGTACTCACAAATGGTCAAGAAAAAACCTGATCTAAGCACTAAGCGACTCATAAGTTTAGCCCCCAATCAATGGAGACAATGGCTCATGCAACGCTCCCAACTAGGGCGTGTCATCAAGAAAAAAAGTACTTTTTCAGGTCTTTTCACGACCTACTGCGTCGAAAAATAACCTATATAGCTCTGCTATAAAGAACATTTTTCTCCTTGTATCTCGCAAAAATACCTTGAAAAATTATCTTTCCCCCTAATTGATGACACACCCTAGAAGTTAGGGAGATTATTTCTTCTGAGTTTCAATGGGTGAGTCGAGAAGGAGACGTTTTAGTCAAAGCATATAGTCCCGATTTAGGGGAGTTTTTAATTCTCAATGAGCTACAATTGAGGTACAATCAGAAAGTGCCTCGACGAATGAGAGCTTAGGCGTTGGCGAATTAGAAGATGGGTCTAGAATAGATATAGCGATCGCCTTCAATGTTATATTCTTCCAGCAGTTTCATCACACCTGCGGGGGTGCAGCTTCTCAAACCCGGTTCGGAGCGCACCAGGGATCCCAAATTCACCGGGTGTAGTCCGTCTGCGTCCTTATGGGGTTTAATTTGGTGCAGCAGAGCAACGGCATTCAAATGGTTTGGTACAGGTAACTGGAGGAGAATACCATCCACTGTTTCATCAGCATTCAGTTCGGCGATCGCCCTCTGGACTTCTGCTCTTGAGGTAGTGGCGGGAAAATGCCTCACCTGGGAACTAATACCTACTCGGGCGCAGGCTCGTTCTTTATTCCGGACATAAACAGCAGAGGCTGGGTCATCTCCGACTCTGAGTACTGCCAGTCCTGGGGGGCTTAAACCCAAGGTCACTGGTAACTGAAAGGTGGGGGCCTCAAACCCAAGGTTGAGCTGCTACCATGGTACGTGATTACTGGTCACTGGTAACTGAAAGGTCACTGCATAACTGAGTTTTGCCTCCTGACAAGTTGTCAGCCTATCAAAGGTTGCTGAGACTATGGGTTGCTAGTACTATTCAATCCATGGCGAGAGTCTCAGGGCAGCCCCAGCATCGTATACTTTTCCTATTGGATGAGATGGCACAACTGGGCAGGATGGATATCCTAGCGGATGCAGTTGCCATCATGAGAAGATATGGCATGACAATGTGGATTATTCTCCAAAACTTATCTCAAATTAAGAGCCTCTACCCAGAAAACAGGTGGGAAATTTTTGTCGAATACTTTGCAGAGCCATATTTTCAAGCATTGGTAGAAGGCAGAAGTCTAGAAAATGCAGAGATTGTTAAGATAGAGCCAACACCAAACCCTTTGAGACTTATCAGCAATCTATTTAAAAAGGAAAGAAATTAAAATGGTTGAAAAAGACAAGAATGAACTTTCTTAGGTAGAGCGCGTGACTCAGAAAGAACAGGGTGACGGAGGTTCTGGTGGTGGTAGTTCTACAAACCAAGCGCGCACCCCCTCTAAAGATGTGGAACAGAAAAAGGCTGATGAGGGAAAAACCAAGAAAATTACTACCTTTGACAATATGAAAGAGAAAAATGCTCAACAAGAAAAAAATCGAGATAAAGCGGTAAACGCTTTGGAGCAACATGGTAAGTGGCAAGATAAAATGAAGGATGAACGGCAAAAAACAAACGAACCTGAAGGTAGAGGGAGATAAGCCATAGTCTAATGTTAACTGCACTATAACAGCATAGGGCGGGAGCGGCGGTGGTTCGGTTAGAATAAATCAGGATATGCTACCATCATAGCGGGAGATGAACCATTGAACCAGCAACCTGTAACCGTAGCCCTCGCTATCCTCACCAGGGAAGGTAAATTTTTGCTACAATTACGAGATAATATTTCCGGTATCCTCTATCCTGGTTATTGGGGGCTTTTTGGCGGTCATCTTGAGTCAGGGGAAACCCCAGAATCCTCATTAGAAAGGGAATTATGGGAAGAAATCAATTACGTCCCCACCACAGTCCAAAAATTTTGCTATTCTGCAAGTCCAGATGTAATTCGCCATGTTTATTCCGCCCCACTGACAGTACCAATAGACAAATTAGTACTTCAAGAGGGTTGAGATTTAGATTTATTGTCCCCCGAAGATATTCGTCAGGGTACTTGCTATTCCACCAAAGCCGGTGAAATTAGACCTATAGGAAAGCCTCATCAAGAAATCCTCCTCGACTTCATGGCTAGAAATAAATGCTAACATGGAAAAAAACAACACTATTAAGCCAGTCAGAAAGTTACTCACCAAAATTATCCCATGAATAAGTCCCCAAAAAAAATTTCCTTTCACCACAATATACTATTAGGACGGGCGATCGCCACCCTCGCTACCTTTGTTCCTAGTTTGACAGCGGACCTTGGGGCTACCTTAGAAGACAGCCCGAAAACCGTAGTGGATCAAGTTTGGCAAATTGTCAATCGGGAATTTGTAGACCAACAGTTTAATAGTCTAGACTGGCAAAACACCCGGGAAGAAATACTGGATCGCCAATACAGTAACCAGGAAGAAGCTTATTTAGCAATTCGCAAAGCTTTAAAGGAATTAGGAGATCCCTACACTCGGTTTCTGGACCCCCAGGAGTTTGAAGCTTTGACCAATCAAACTTCCGGGGAATTATCCGGCATAGGTGTGAGCATTACCATTAACGAGGAAACTCAGATTCTGACAGTGGTGCAAACCTTGAAAGATTCTCCAGCCATGAAGGCAGGAATTCAAGCAGGAGACCAAATTGTCAAGATAAATAATAAATTAACTTCTTTAATGTCCCTGGAACAAGTATCGGAAGAAATTAGCGGTGAGGAAGGAAGTGATGTGGATCTGGAGATTCAACGCGCAGATGAAACTTTGGTGGTTACTGTTCGGAAGGCTAAAATAGAAGTGCCTTCCGTGAGTTACGAGCTAAAAGAGAAAGGACAGCTCAGGGTGGGGTATATTGAGTTGGACGAATTTAGCGCCCACGCTGCGGAACAAATGAAGGAAGCCATCGAAGATTTGCAAACCCAGGGAGTGTCGGGTTTTGTCTTAGACTTACGGGGAAACCCAGGTGGACTGCTGTTTGCTAGCGTGGATATTGCTCGCATGTTCCTGGAAAATGGTAAAATTGTCAGGACGTCAGACAGACGGGGGGGCGATCGCCAATTCTGGGCTAACCGCACTGCTTTGACAGACTTGCCTCTAGTAGTATTGGTGGACAGAAACTCTGCTAGTGCTAGCGAGATTTTGGCGGGAGCTTTCAAGGATAATGGTAGGGCTACCATTGTAGGCGATCGCACTTTTGGGAAGGGAACAGTGCAGTCGGTTTATTCCCTCTCCGACGGTTCCGGTTTAGCAGTGACTATCTCTCGCTATTATTCTCCCAGCGGCATAGATATCAATCGACAGGGTGTGGCACCGGATATTATGGTAAAATTAACCAGAGAGGATAAACAGCAGCTCAGGAACAATCCAAATCTGTTTGCTACTGCTAAAGACCCTTATTATGCCAGGGCGATCGCCATTTTATTTGAACAGTGAGCGAGTACCATGACAGTTACCAGCTCCTGAGGAACGCGCACCGCGAAGCGGAGCCGTTCCGGATCGCCCCCAAAATAAAATGAGAAACTCGGTGGGGTCTAGGATTGCCTTGTTAGATAAAGGTTTGAGGTTTGTTTTGAAAATTTGTAAATACACCAGCGCCCACTGCTCTAATAAATAAAGTTATTTATGCATTGCTATATTAGTCATGATAACTCATAACTGGTAAGGGCACGGCACTGTCGCGCGCCCTTTCATATCGGGCGCGCCCTACACTGTCATGGTACTTGCTATAAGCGATCGCGCTTCTTCAATCCACTGTTGTACTTTCTCAATGGTGGGACATAAATCTCCCCGCTGCATAGTAGCAACTTGCAGGCGCAAAATTTGCTAGGGCTACCCATTTTCTCACATACTGTACCGGAATTTTTAATTGATTGGCCAGTATCTGCTGTAACTGGAGATTGGTCCCTTTCTCTATTGACACTCCCACGGCGTGTTTCACGTGGGATTCTTGGTTCATTGACCAGTAACACGCTCTCATAATATAACGACTGCCGATTCGAGTAAGATTGCCAATCTCTCTCAACTAGCCTACAGTATCATGCAAGACCATGACAAAGGGGTTATAAGGTGATGATAGATTCTCAAGGACGAATATGGGGCAAAATTAGTATCTTAGATCTGGGTGCTGTCCTGGTAATTATTTTAGTGATTATCGGCATCTTTGTTTTTCCAGGTACTTCCGGTAATAGTTTGAGCCAAACCACCAAACCCGTCGCTGTAGATATTCTCGTCAGGGGCCTGGTTTTGAAAGACCCGGAAGCATTGAAGAATGAGGCCACCAAACAACTAGAGATTATTGTTCGCAATCAACCCTACGGTGGGGTAAAATTGGAAAGGATCCAAGAACTGCCCCGTACTGTGAGTGTACCACAACCAGACGGTACCGTTAAGGCTATGCCAGATCCCCGACCTGAAGTGGCTCTCATCAAAGATATCATGGTGACGATAACAGGCAAAGCCCAAATCCTTAACTCGGAAGTGGTCCTGGGGAACCAGAAAATGAAAATTGGTACTGTGGTTGAGTTAGAAGCCCCTAAATACAATTTTAAAGGTACCATCGCTGATATTCGCTATTGAGTGATAAATTAGAGTAAGGAGCATTTCTCACATTGGGAAGACTCCATTATCTCGCGAGAACACTGAATATGGACTGGAAGACCTCATTGCAGGAGCAACAAGCTGATTTTATTGCAAGGATTCAATCCGATCCCAATCGCTTACTACGTTGGGGGCGTGGGAAACACGGTGAATTGAAGCTTATTACCGCTGATATTTTACAACAGCTGCGGGAATTCTGCAGGCTAATGGTGGATAGGTACAAAAATACTAAGGCTACAGCTCGCCAGATTTTTAGGCACCAATTAAAGGGCAAGTTGGGTGAAGAAGTAACTAAAGAATGTCTGGGGGTATTGTACTATCGCATCAAGTATGATACAATGCTGGGGGGCGATGGTAAAGTAGAGCTAACCCTCACTAATGGCGACAAAATTGGTATCTGGGTCAAAACTAGCTATGGCCAACAAGATAAAGTTACTTGGTTGTTAACCCCAGAGCAAGTAAAGCCAAATCAAGTATTGGTCTGTATCTTGCTACAACAAAATGACGACAGTCCAGAATTTGATGAATTTAAATCGGAATACAGTCCGATTATGGCGGGATTTTTGCCCACCAAATGGGTTAAGCGGATGTTTGAAGAAGGTGAAGTGAAACTGGAGCTGGTTAATGGCCAAAAATTGGTGAAGCTTAGACTACAACATCTGCTCTATGGTGGAGGATTGCGCAGTTATCTGGAAAGTTTGGCTGAGAATAAGGAGGTAAAAACCTCAAAGGAAGTGGAGGGAGCCAATGACCAGCAACCAGTCTCGCCAAGCAATTCTAATTTGGCTCAATCTTACTACAATCGAGGGGTAGGTCGCTATCAAACGGGGGATAAGCTAGGAGCAATCGAGGATTACTGCAAGGCGATTCAGTACAACCCTCAATTCATCCAAGCTTACTACAACAGAGGTATAGCTCATTATCAACAGCGGAATTACCAGAAGGCCTTGGAAGATTTGAGTAAGACAATTGCTCTCAATCCCAATATAGCCCAAGTCTACTACAGTAGGGGGGTAGCTTTCTCAGAACTGGGGAATAACCAAGAAGCTCTGGCGGATTATAATAAGGCCATCGACCTGAATCCCAACCATGCTAAAGCTTACTACAATAGAGGTGTAATCCGTTCGGAAATGGGCAAATATACTGCTGCGATCGGCGACTGGACTGGGGCGATCGCTCTAGATTCCAAGTTTATTCAAGCCTACTATAACAGAGGGAATGCTTATTTGGAAATGGGGGATATACAGAAGGCGATCGAAGATTATACTAAGGCAATAAAAATTAATCCTGACTTCACTCAAGCGACTGTTAAGCTACAATTGGCTCAATCTTGTGAGGGTAAAGTTTCGCGCAAAGGCGCAAAGGCGCTAAGATAAGAGGGAGGTAAATTAATGAACTCAACAATGACGGATCGCCAAATTAATGCCAAGTACGAGAAGGGCGATCGCCGAATGCTCACGGAAATTAATCGAGAAAAACTACCCAGTTTTGCAGCAACCTTAAAAAAATCCGGTTATCTAAATGTTAGACCAGATTATCAAAGAAGAGAACGTTGGGATGCCAAGAAGCAATCTCGATTGATAGAATCTTTTTTGATGAACATTCCCGTTCCCCCCATTATCCTTTATGAGATAGATTATAATGCCTATGAAGTAATAGATGGTCAACAGAGAATTACGGCAATTAGGGATTTTTATGACAATAAATTGCAACTAGAGGGACTGGAAATTTGGGAAGAACTCAATGGGAGGAATTACCAAGAACTTCCCTCAAGAATCAAAGCTGGAATTGACCGCCGTTCCCTCTCTTCTATCGTCCTAATTACAGAGTCCACTTCCAATCTTGAAGAAGCAATGTTTCTCAAACAGCAAGCTTTTGAGCGCATTAATACTGGAGGAGTGTCTCTTAGTAAACAAGAGGTAAGAAATTGTTTATTTTACGGCGATTTTAATAATCTCTTGATTGAATTGGCAGAAAATGACATCTTTGCTAAAGCTTGGGGAATACCGTTAAAAAAATCACAAAAACCAACTGAGAATTCATTATATAAAAAAATGGAAGATGTGGAATTAGTTCTCCGTTTCTTTGCTCTCCGACATATGGATAATTTTAAATATGGAATCGCCAGTTTCTCGATAAATATATGTGGGAGAGTGGAAAGTTAACATCAGAAGATAGGGAGGAACTCAAAGATATTTTTCTCAGAACTATTGACGGTGGTTATCAAATTTATGGCGATAACTTGTTTAAACCATTTAACTTAAAGTTAAATAAATGGATGACAAAAGCTTATAAAGCTTATTACGATGCAGTTATGGTAGGATTGAGCAATCATTTAGACGATATCGATACTTTAATTGCTCGGAAAACAACAGTGATTGAAGCAACAAAAGAGCTTTTGAGAGCAGATAAAGACAAATTGTTTACTGGTGGGGGTAAGAGTAAAGCTGATATTAAAAAACGAATCCAATTGTTTGACGATATGTTGACTCAAGTAATTAAAGGGTAAATAGTAATGTCCCAGGAATCCCTAGCTAAAGTAACCCAGGATATTGCTATTGTCCGTTCTATGATCCAGACTAACGATAAACTCCGGCAAACATTGTTTGAACAAGTCATTGAAGAGAATCTTAATTCACTAAAGGAAGTTGCTCCCAATAAAAATGATTGGCGAATTTACGATAACAGCGCTGTGGTGACGCGACTATACGCTATCTATGAAAGCTTTGTGGAAAAATTAATCAAGGATTGGATAGAGGAAGTGCCCAATATATTTACACGTTATTCAGATTTGCCCGAAAAAATTCAGCGCACCCACGAAAGAGGTGTAGCACAATTGCTTGAAGAACGGCAAAAGAAACAAAGTAGATTTAACCATTTTTCTGTTGAGAATGTGATTCGCGGTTTATATTTGGGAGTTACTGGTAATCACAAATATGAGTTAATCTCCGGTGCTTTTCTCTTTCACTCCCAAAACTTACGCAAAGACGCACTCCAGGAATTATTGGCTAATGCAGGAATACCTGACAGTTGGAAATGGATTGAAAATTATAGAGATATCAAGAATTTTATCGAAAAAGTTCGGAATGATGAAAACACAGCTGACGGAGAACTCCAAGAATTTATCAATTATCGTAATGAAGCAGCCCACGGCGATTTAGATAGTTTCCAAGGTGCTGAAATACTACTAGAATTATGTGATTTCGTGGCAGCTTTGTGTCAAGCTATAGCTGAATTGATAGATTATCAAATTCTCCAGAACAGAAAAATACAAGAAATTGGTCGCATTACCCGCTGGTTTCCTGAACGTGAAGCAGCAAGAGCAAAAGTGAAAGAAACAACTTTATCAGTAGGAGAGAGCCTGTTTTTAGTCAGCCAGGAGAAAGGGTACTGCCAGCAGGTGACTATTGAGAGCATCATGATAGATGAAGAGGAAAAGGAGCAAGTGAAAATAGGAGCCGAAAGAGAAATAGGATTAAAATTCAATGCTCCTGCAAGGGAAGGATTGAGCTTGTATCCTATTGATTAACTCCTGTGACAACTATAGCAACCGCCGCCCTAATATTGAGACAAGACCAGTGAGTCAAATATAGTAAGATTGAAGTCTTATAACCTGCGGATGGACTGAATAAACTGGTACGTGGCAACTGCGGTCCTCATAACTGGTAACTGTCAAGGTACTCGCTCACTGCTATACTCACTCTAAATGTTCTAATTCTTCTTCTTTTTCTCGTTGGACAGAAATAGGTACCTTCTCAAACTCTGGCAACTCAACCAATTGTCTTTGTCCCCTCTGAGTTCTAGGTAGAAGTGCAGGCAAAGGTTCTGTTTGTTCCAACCAGCAGCTAGCCACCGGGAGGGTATGCTCTAAGTCCTCCAGCAATCGAGGAATAATCATCACCGCATTCAATTCCCCGATTCGCTCTGCTTCATGCATTCCAGCTTCGATCGCCACGGCAACATTGGCAACTGTTCCCCTAATAATGGCAGTACACAAACCATCTCCAATCTGTTCATAAGAAGCTAATTGAACGTCGGCAGATTTGAGCATAGTATCAGCTGCCCCCACCATAGCAGGAAATCCCCGAGTTTCCAACAAACCAATACTCCGGTTGCTCAGACGGCTGTAACCCCGCTGGTGTTGAGCTAGTTGGGCTAAATGGCTGCCAATAGGAAATACTGCTTCTAAATTAGGCATGGGACGGGGAATGACTAACTTAGAGATTAACTGACCGAATTGTTCTGCGGTCTTGGCTCCCTCTTCTACCGCTAAACGGACATCAGCAGTTTTTCCCCTGACAATGGCTGTACAATAACCACTACCAATTTTCTCATATCCTACCATAGTCACATCGGCCGACTTGAGCATCATATCCGCTGTACCGACAATGGCAGGGAAACTCTTGGTGGAGACTAACCCTAAAGCGCTGTCTACCATTTTGTACCGTTTTGGGCGATTGCGTAAGCAACCGCGAGAGCGTCCCTGCTGGGATACCTGGGGTTGACCTAGTTCTAATTTAGACATTATATAGCTAACCTAAATGAATTGTACTACAATTAGCGGGTTCTCCGAAGATGTCCCGGGAGGCAGGGCTGTTTCATTCTCAAGTCTCCTTGAGTAAACTGCCCTCTGTTCGTGAAAATTGTGCAATTATTCCCAAATATGTTTGACAATTATCCCTGTTATCCTTGTGCAGTGCCCTATTAGCTTTATCAGTCAAGTGATACAGTCCATTAATAAATCTTGAAACTATTATCATAGAGGCGATAACTAAAAGTTGCGCTTACGCGATCGCCAGGGTAAACGCATCAAAAATTCACATCATGGTGTGGTGTGATAGTCAGTAAAGAATGAGAGAGGACTTGGAGTAGAAAGGCATCATCAAGCTTGGCACGGTAGCGCTTCATCTTCAAGCTGCAAGCGCTAGGATGATGACGCAAAAGGTTGAGGCTCAATCGCCGTAAGATGCTGAAGTTATGAGCCCCATTATGAGCTCGAATTCGAGAGGCATCTTCGGCAAACACGACATCAAGACACCAGTGCAGCTCCTGCTCCACACCCCAGTGAGGGCGAATTAAACGAGCAAAAGAGGGAGCATCGGCATTAAGAGAACTGAGGAAAAAGCGAGTTTCGCTTGTGGTCTTATTCCAGAGATGACGTCGAGGGCGAACCACTACTAGTGATTGAAGTCCCGACCAAGCTGCACAAATGTTGATAGCCAATCTTTTTTGGCCTTCCCGTAAGTCTCAATTCCTTTCCATCCGTCTGCTCCCGCTAGCACTGCTAGCAAAGCAATCGCAATTACATCGAGCAATCTATGGCGGCAGCGCCCGCTCACTCTCGGATCAGTAATTTCTCCAAAGTAGTCTTTTAGTGATGATTTTAGTTGGACAGCTTTGGACATAAACGGTGAAATCCTGAGGTTTTTGGCATTGTCCTATCGTCACCGACTTTTTACCAAACTGCTTGGGGGTTTCCCCTACATCTATCTCATTTTGTCAACTCTCTTTTTGATGCGTTTACCCTGTGACATTCGGATTAAAAGTCATAGAATTGGTATTGAAACCGTTCTGTACGAGTATATATATCGCCATCGCACCCCGGAAGAAATTCAACAAATTTACCCATCCCTAACTTTAGAAGAAGTCTATGGGACAATTCTTTATTACCTGCGCAATAAAGAAGCAATTAGTAAATATATAGAGCGCTGGTTAGAATGGGGACATCAAATGCGTGAAGAACAGCGCCGCAATCCCCCACCAATTATAGGAAAATTAATGGATCTTAAAGCAGAAAAAGCTGCCCAATTGAAAGCAAATGCTCAAATATCTAATAGATGAGAATGTTTCTCCTGTTTATACAATCCAACTTCGGCGCAGAAAACCAGACTTAACGATCCGAGCAGTGGGAGAAATTGGTACTCCCCCTAAAAGTACTCTCGATCCAGCAATTTTACTTTGGTGCGAAAGATATGGCTTTATTTTAGTCACCAATAACCGTTCATCTATGTCAGTACACTTATCCGACCATATTCTCTTGGGACTAACTATATAAATATTATCCTAGAAAGTATCTGTATTCATCTGCGTTAATCTGCGGACGCCAAGGGCGGGACGCTTACGCGGGACGCCAAGGGCGGTTGCTTCGCAAAGCTTCGCAATAATCTGCGGTTAAAAAAATCTTCTTCTTCATTATACCCTAGTACCGAGTAATTTATCTCGCAATTGCTTAATGCGCTGCCGAAGGCACGCTACGCGCCCGCGATACTGAGCGGCTTGCTCAAATTCCAACTTTGCTGCTGCTTCCTTCATCTTTTCTGACCATTGTTCAATTAATTGAGGAATTTGCTCCAAAGACAAATCCTCAGTCTGATGATACACTTGTTCTAATTGTTTATCATTCAACTTTCGTCCCATATCCAAAAAGGATAAAATCTCATTGTGAGACTTTTTCACAATAGGTTGTGGGGTAATACCATGCAAGCGATTATATGCTATCTGAATCCCTCGCCTCCTATCGGTTTCTTCTATAGCCCTCACCATACTATCGGTTACATTATCTCCATAGAGAATCGCCTGTCCCCTAACATGACGGGCTGCCCTGCCGATAGTTTGAATTAAGGAGCGCTCAGTGCGTAAAAACCCTTCTTTATCCGCATCCAAAATTGCCACTAAAGATACCTCAGGTAAATCTAATCCTTCTCGCAATAAATTCACCCCAATGATAACATCAAACTCTCCTTCTCTTAACCCTTGTAAAATTTCAATTCGCTCAATAGACTGAATCTCGGAATGCAAATATTGCACCCGCACGTCTCTCTCCTGAAAATATTCTGTCAAATCTTCTGCCATTCTCTTGGTCAGGGTAGTAATTAATATCCTTTCCTGACGCTGTACCCTGGCTTTTATCTCACCTAACAAATCGTCCACTTGTCCTTTTGTACCTCGGACAAATATCTCCGGATCTACCACTCCAGTGGGACGAATTACCTGTTCAATGATTTGCTCCCCTGACTGTTCTATTTCCCAATTTCCCGGGGTTGCGGAGACAAATATACATTGTTTCACTTTGGCCCAAAATTCCTCTGCTTTGAGGGGACGATTATCTCTTGCTGAAGGTAAGCGAAACCCATGTTCAATTAATACCTGTTTCCGAGAGCGATCGCCATTATACATACCTCTAATTTGAGGCACTGTGACATGAGACTCATCCACCACTAATAACCAATCAGACCCCATATAATCCACTAAACATTCCGGTGGTTCCCCCGATTTTCTCCCCGCAAAGTAACGGGAATAGTTCTCCACACCGTTACAGTAACCCACTTCCTGCAACAATTCTAAATCATAACGAGTACGCTGTTCCAGTCGTTGTGCTTCTACCAGTTTACCCGTCCCCTCCAATTTTGCTACAGTTTCTTTCAGTTCTCCTTTAATTGCCTCAAAAGCTGCTTCCCGTTGTTCTTCGGGAATAATAAAATGAGTAGCAGGGTAAATATGAACCTGTTTCAAATCCTGCAATACTTCCCCTGTAATCGGATCCAGATAGCGAATAGCTTCAATTTCATCCCCAAAAAATTCTACTCGCAGAATGCGGTCTTCGTAAGCGGGTACGATTTCAAAAATATCCCCTTTCACCCGAAAGTTTCCTCGTTTTAAATCCAAATCGTTACGAGTATACTGTACCTTAGCTAAATCCCGCAATAATTGCCGTTGGTCCATTTCCAATCCCACCTTCAGGATAATAGCTGCTTTTAGGTATTCTGAGGGAATACCTAAACCATAGATACAACTAATAGAGGCTACAATAATCACGTCTCGACGTTCAAACAGGGAGCGGGTTGCAGAGTGACGCAACATATCGATTTCATCGTTAATTTTCGCCGTTTTCTCAATATAGGTATCGGTGACGGGAATGTAAGCTTCTGGTTGGTAATAATCGTAATAACTGATAAAGTATTCGACAGCGTTAGTAGGGAAAAATTGCCGCAGTTCGTTGCAGAGTTGAGCAGCGAGGGTTTTATTATGAGCTAGCACTAGAGTCGGTTTTTGCAGCAGGGCGATGACACTGGCTATAGTAAAGGTTTTCCCGGTTCCCGTTGCACCCAGGAGGGTTTGCATTCGATGACCGGCACCTTCTACCAGTTGAGCGATGGCGGAAGGCTGATCCCCTGTGGGTTGAAAGGGAGCGCTGAGGACAAATTTAGCCATGGGGGATTGGGAGATGGGGGTCGGTTAAATTTTATTATAATGGGACAATACCCTATATAATTATAATGATTTAAAAAAAATAAAGACCCCAAAAACAAAATCCTACAAGAATGCTAACAAGGAGATAACGAGAATGACTGTGAAACTGAAAACTAACGAAAATAAAGCTCAGGAGGGGGCGAAAGGTACTGAGACGAAAAAAGAAATGGTTGTTTTGTCCGTAAAGGAAGAATCAGCAAAAACCCCAGAGGCTGGAAGTTTGGTCCATAAACCCCAAACCCTACTACCAGGAGGGCGCCCAATAGAAGAAAGCCACCTCCAGGTAGTCAGTACCTATTCCTCCGTGGGAGGTTCCCGCCCAGTAGTTGCTAGCGGCATGAAAATCAGCAGTACACTTACAGTGTCGGGAAATCGTCCCATTTCTGCTGGTTTGCTGAAAGTGAGCGAAACCTTTAGTGTCATGGGAAATCGTCCCGTCGCTTCCAATGAGATTGACGATCCTAGTGCTTTAATGGGTTATCTCGATTAATTAGGATGCAATTATGATTACCCTCTCGAGCTTTCCCAAAATCTACACAGCAGAAGACTATCTCGCCCTAGAGGTGAAATCTGATCTCCGCAATGAATACCGCAATGGAGAAATTATTCCTATGGCTGGTGGCACCCCTCAACACAACAAACTTGCAAGTGCTCTGAATGCACTCCTGTGGTTGGGCTTACGGGGCAAACCCTACAGCATCTTCATTATCGATCAGCGGCTCTGGATCCCCTGTTAATTGGGGAAGTTTTGTCAGATTCCACTGAAAGCTACTGCTTAGGGGAAAAATTCGAGAAATATCGCACCATTCCAACTTTTCAGGAATATTTGTTGATCCACCAACATCAGCCCCATATAGAGCAATTTGTGAAGCAATCTGATGGGGAGTGGTTATTTACTGAGCACAAAGGCTCGCTGATGAAAGTGAATCTAGTCTCAGTACCAGTAGATTTAGCCCTGAAAGACTTATATAGCTGATTTGGTGGGGGTGAGGGGTGAGGGGAAAACCTTATTTCCTCCGGAGATGCTCAAGTTAGAGATATAGCACTAGCCACTCTGGTTAGGACGTAAACTACTAGTTACTAGACCTATGGTCAAACCCTACAGCTACCACCTGCGCCGCAAAGTGAGCGAGTCCATCCAAGTCGATTGCACGAAACGGAGCGAAGCTAGCAAAAATTTTGGCATTAGTCAATGGAGCGTGTCCTGAGAGCCGCGTCCTAACCAGAGTGACCAGTACTGCAAAATCACTCTTCAACTCTTTAGCATATGAGTCAGAAGCCTCTCCCTTTTTTATTCCGGAAATAGTTTATACCTCCTGCTGCTACTATACCAATAATTCCTGGTATGAGACCAAACTCAAAGGGTACAGGTTGTGCCGACTGCGCAAAAACAACAGAGTCGAAGTCAAATAGGCGGTTTCCCGAGCGTGTCTCCCCCTTATTCATCTCGATATTCGACTCGTAAGTACTATGAATAACCATGTCAGCACCCCGCTCTGAAGAGGCGGGGCTTCGTGCCTCCCTCATAGGATAGCTGACCAGCCGTAGGATGCGTTACGCCATAGCTGTCAGCTTTAAACACTTCTCCAGACGTGTGCTAACGCATCCTACTTAACTGACTACGTTATCGGCAAGAGTTAAAGACCTACCCGCTCGAGCGTGCTAGTCTCAGGCTCTAGAACCGGGTGGTTAAACAGCTTTACGAGGGGTAAGGCAGTGCTGCCGGGAAAGTACCGACCGATAACTTTGCGCCTCGACCCAGCTCGAATCGAATTCGAGCTGGAAAGCGAGGCAAGACGGCGAAGCCAACTTTACGACCGAATTGGAGGTTTGGGGGAGACAACAATTTCCCCCACCCCCATCGGGGATACTGCGGCTAAAGCCGCTAAACGTTTTCCTCCCCGCTCTAAAGAGACGGGGTTTCCAACGACTGAAAATTTTCATGAACAAAGTTACTCTTGGTGTCAATATCGACCACGTTGCTACAATTAGACAAGCGCGACAGACAGTAGAACCAGATCCGGTCGCCGCAGCAATATTAGCTGAATTAGGCGGCGGGGACGGTATTACAGTTCATCTCCGGGAAGATCGCCGTCACATTCAAGAACGAGACGTGCGCTTACTGCGAGAAACAGTGAGAACCCATTTAAACTTAGAAATGGCTCCCACTGAGGATATGATTGCTATTGCCTTAGATGTTCAACCAGATTACGTCACTTTGGTACCAGAAAAACGAGAAGAAGTGACGACAGAGGGAGGATTAGATCTGGTGAAGAATTTGCAGCGGTTCACCCAGGTGGTGGAAAAGCTTCAAGGAGCAGGAATTCCCGTCAGCTGGTTTATCGACGCTGTTCCCGCACAAATCGCCGCAGCAGCGGAAACTGGTGCCCAATTTATCGAACTGCATACCGGAAAATATGCCAATGCAGTGTCTGAAACCAGCCGTCAGGAAGAATTAGCCCTGTTAATTGAAGGTTGTGAACAGGCGATCGCCGCTGGTTTGCGGGTCAATGCTGGTCATGGTTTAACCTATGGGAATGTGTACCCGGTTGCTTCTATACCGGGCATGGAAGAATTGAATATCGGTCATACAATCGTCAGTCGCGCTGTTCTTGTGGGTATGGAACGAGCAGTTCGGGACATGAAACTGGCCATGCACGGGTATAATTTATCTTAAGATATTGTCAACTACAAAAACACCAAAAAATGCAAACTTATTACTATGTTTTAGCCAGTAAACGTTTTCTCGTGGAAGAAGAACCCTTAGAGGAAGTTCTGCGGGAACGAACCAATAACTATCAAAAAAAGAACAAGGAAATTGATTTTTGGCTAGTGCAGGAACCTGCTTTCTTAGAGTCCCCGGAATTAGCAAATGCGAAAGCTAAGTGTCCTCAGCCAGCAGCAGCTATAATTTCTACTAACCCCCAGTTCATTACCTGGTTGAAGCTACGGTTAGAATACGTATTGACTGGGGAATTTCAAGCTCCTTCTGCTACTATTGCGGATCCTTTAACAACAGTGATCAGTGACCAGTGACCAGTGGCAAGTTATGATTAAATGCACACTAATTTGTCACTCAATACTATACTATGCTAAAGATTTTAGTTAATAATTAAAACCATAACTATTAATTATGATAAACAATTTTATTGTAATTTACAATAAATCAAAGTAACACAAAAAATAGATTAAGAATGTTTTGTTCGTTAAAAGCCTAATAACTAATAACTGGTAACTGGTAACTGTTAACTGGTAACTGGTAACTGGTAACTGGTAACTGGTAACTGATAACTGGTAACTGGTAACTGGTAACTGTTAAAAAGCTCGCCCTACTACTAAAGAAATACTAATACCCAATGCCAATCCTACGAAAACCTGAAAAGGAGTATGGCCAACTAATTCCTTAAGTTTTTCTTCATTAAACTCATGCTCCTCAAAGAGTTCGTCGATGATTTGATTGAGAATACGAGCCTGCTTCCCTGCTGCTTGACGCACCCCCGCCGCATCATACATAACGATAACGGCGAAAAGGGCGGCGATGGCGAATTCGGGACTGTTGAACCCTAGGTTCTGCCCGATACCGGTGGCTAGAGCACCTACTAAGGCTGAATGAGCAGAAGGCATACCCCCGGTACTGACCAAAGAGCGCAGGTTAAGCCTACGGTTTTTGATTAGCTCTACTACTAACTTCAATGCTTGAGCCACGAAACAAGCAAGGAGCGCTACTAGCAGGATCGGATTGTTAACAAGGTTTACTTCCATTCTTTTCCTTAGTACTTGCGGTTGGTAATAAAGCGGGCGATCGCCCGTAAGGGTTCACCTTTCTCTCCATAAGGAGCTAACCTAGCTATTGCCCCGTCTACTAACTTAGTAGCTTGGGTTTTGGATTTTTCCAATCCCCAGAGACTGGGATAAGTTGCTTTTTGTGCCAAGATATCCTTCCCTGCGGTTTTGCCCAATTCTTCGTCAGTTGCAGTAACGTCTAAAATATCGTCTACAATTTGAAATGCTAAACCAATTTGGGACGCATAGGCGGATAACCTAGCCCTCTCCGAACTGGTTGCTCCCGTTAAAATCGCCCCAGACACCACCGCAGCTTCCAACAGAGCACCGGTCTTCTTTCTGTGGATGCTGGTAAGCTTATCAGCAGTAATATCCTGTTTGCCCTCGGATTCTAAATCCAGTACCTGACCCCCCACCAGTCCCTCTGGTCCTACAGTCCGACCTAAAAGGGCCATGATTTCCACAAGGAACTCAGGGGCAACGTCTTTTGTGTTCACAGCTACGTATTCAAAGGCATAAGCCAGCAGTCCATCCCCAGTGAGAATGGCAATATCTTCCCCATAGACCTTGTGATTGGTCAACTTGCCCCGTCGATAGTCATCATTGTCCATGGCTGGCAAGTCGTCGTGAACCAAAGACATGGTGTGAATCATTTCTAAGGCACAGGCAGTAGGCATTGCCATGTCTACTGTTCCCCCAGTGAGTTCGCAGGTGGCAAGACAGAGAATGGGACGCAACCGCTTCCCTCCTGCTAACAGGGAGTAACGCATTGCTTGATAGATTGTTTCCACTCTTGTGATGCTCAAGGAATTATCTAGCGCTTCTTCCACCATCAACTTTCTTTGCTGCAAGTAGGTAGCCAAATCGAATTGGGCTGCTTCACTCCCAGGAGCTAATTTTGTGTCCGTCTTTACCATCGCTTAATGTCGTAAACATGACCTTTGGATTAATTATCCCTCAAAGGAGACAACTTGACCATTCCCTAATTTATTTCATAGCTGGAGACCGTATTTTCTAATAACATAGCTACGGTCATGGGTCCGATGCCCCCGGGAACGGGAGTGATAAAGCGGGCGATGGCCGCTACGGCATCAAAATCCACATCACCCACCAGTTGGTATTTACCGTCCTCCCTATCCAAGCGATTGATTCCTACATCTACCACAACTGCCCCTAGTTTGACCATGTCTGCACCGATGGTTTTCGGCTTTCCTGTGGCAACCACGAGAATATCTGCCTCTTTGGTAATCTTCCCTAGGTCTTGGGTATGGGAATGGGCAATAGTAACAGTGGCATTTGCTGCCAGTAGCATCAGTGCTAGAGGTTTGCCCACTAAAATACTCCGCCCCACCACAACTGCTCGTTTCCCCGCCACTTCAATGTTATATTCTTCCAGCAGTTTCATCACACCTGCGGGGGTGCAGCTTCTCAAACCCGGTTCGGAGCGCACCAGGGATCCCAAATTCACCGGGTGCAGTCCGTCTGCGTCCTTATGGGGTTTAATTTGGTGCAGCAGAGCAACGGCATTCAAATGGTCTGGTACGGGTAACTGGAGAAGAATACCATCCACTGTTTCATCAGCATTCAGTTCGGCGATCGCCCTCTGGACTTCTGCTCCTGAGGTAGTGGCGGGAAAATGCCTCACCTGGGAACTAATACCTACTCGGGCGCAGGCTCGTTCTTTATTCCGGACATAAACAGCAGAGGCTGGGTCATCTCCGACCCTGAGTACTGCCAGTCCTGGGGGTCTTCCCTTAGCTGTGAGTAAGGTTTTCACCCGAAGAAGCAGTTGGCTCTGGATTTTTAGCCCTAAAGCTCTACCATTGAGAATTTCAGCAGTCACTTGTGATCTATTTTCTTAAATTTGGCTATAAGTCTTGACAGCCACATGCCCTATAATATAGCTTAATTATAAGGTATAGGCAATCTAAACAGATGAGCAATTATACTTAAACGCAGGGTAACTAATACTGAACCCTCAAGGTAGTCAGCACCCCGCTCTAAAGTTCCGTGGCTCTCGTGCCCTTAATCTTTAGGTAGCTAACCAGCCCAAGTCCTTCGAGGCCGACAGGCAACTGTCGGCGTTATCGGCAAGAGTGCGACTCGAAAGTCGCTGTAGGACGCCAAGGGCGGTTGCTTCGCAAAGCTTACGCAAAGCTTCGCAATAGTGGACTAGCCGTCTAGTCCCAAGGGAGAGTGTCTCTCCAGTCCCTACCTTAAGGGGCAGTTCCAGCAATGAGATTGTCTCACAGCTAGCGGGTAATGCCTAACTCATTCGTTGTCTAGAACGGTGGGTGGCTCAGGGAAGTCTGGCAAGGTAGCACGGTGGCGAAGCTTGCAGTCACGTGATCTAACGAGGAGCGAAACCCACCCCCAAAGTCCCCCTCCTGGGAGGGGGTAGGGATGGGTACGCTCCGGCCAAAAGGCACGCGGCACATGTGAAAAGGAATTTCTTGCGGTCCTTGTAGACACCACGCCGTCGTGATACGGAGCAACCTAACACCGAAGGTGCCGCCCTTGGCGTCCCAGACGAATCTAACTGTAGCGAAACGAGAAATACCGACCCAGGGTCAGAAATAATCTGTAGGAAACCAGTAATGGGAACCCCGTAATTAAAGTGAAAAGAAACCAAAAACGTTTATTTGAAACAATCAAACATCACAGCGAAAGCTCTTCTCCTGTAAAAAGTTATCAAAGCGAAGAAAAAACCAGAGGAAGATTCATCAAAAGAATTATATCTGTATTTAGTCTCCCGGAAAATCTAGACGAAAAATGGCTAAAAGTTGGTTGTGTAATTAAAGTACAACGTCTTGGTAATAAAGCAACAAAACAATTTAATCGAGTAGGCTATTATCTTTGTTCCTTAGCACATCCTTCTCGAAAAATTGGGGAGGGAATTTGTCAACATTGGGAAATTGAAAATAAACTACACTGGGTTAAAGATGTAGTTTATGAAGAAGATACCAACCCGCAACTTGCAGGTTTTGCTCCTATTATAGCAGTGGCCAGGGTGATGAGGACGCAAGACTAAGAACATGCTCTATTGCATCATGGAGAGAATTGAACTGTTCAAGGCACTTGCGAATGTGAGCTGATCGCCAAGACCAACAGCGCTCAATTTTGTTATGGGATGGTGGCACCATAGGCATTGTTCCAAAATTTAAGTGCGATTGCCCTGAGTTTGGTATTGAGTTGGTTCCGTCTTAATGGCTATGATTCAATCACCTATGCAATGGACTTTTTGAGCCACAATCTCAGTTCTTTATTATCTTGTTGTCGCCAGTCTTGAATAACAATTTCAGTCATTTTTTGGCCTTATATATCCAGCTGGAGCGATATCTTTTCCATACCTCTAGAATCTTTATTGTGGTTATATTTACTCTGATTCTAGAGTATTTTGGATTTTTGAGCTCGTTGCTTTTCCCGGCGATCGCGTAAGCGCAACTTTTAGTTATCGCCTCTATGATAATAGTTTCAAGATTTATCAATGGACTGTATCACTTGACTGATAAGGCTGATAGGGCACTGCACAAGGATAACAGGGATAATTGTCAAACATATTTGGGAATAATTGCACAATTTTCACGAACCGAGGGCAGTTTACTCAAGGAGACTTGAGAATGAAACAGCCCTGCCTCCCGGGAGGGCCTGCTAAGGGACGCCAAAGGCGGCACCTTCGGTGTTGACCAAACTCCTGCTAAGGTATAGCCAGACCCCTGCAGAGCGCCGCGCCCGCGC
Source organism: Prochloron sp. (assembly GCA_965198675.1). GTDB lineage: Bacteria > Cyanobacteriota > Cyanobacteriia > Cyanobacteriales > Prochloraceae > Prochloron. The sequence continues at coordinate 2,776,761 of OZ240666.1, forward strand.
CATTAATCAATGCCGCGGGCAGGCAGGGGGGGTGGGGGGCTCAGATCCTTTGAAGAACATTCATGGTACGAGGTACGGGCAGCGTCATCGACGGTGCCCCTACTATTGCGCAAGCTTTGCGCAAGCTTTGCGCAAGCTTTGCGAAGCAACCGCCCTTGGCGTCCCGCCCTTGGCGTCCTGGTAACTGCTGAGCTGTGCCTTTACTTCTAATGAAGGACACCGCATGGCAGGTTACCAGATTTAAGTGTCTTCTCAAGATTTTAACACCAATAAATTAAAGTGGTCAAGCGGTTTTTGCAAATACGCGGGGTTAAAACCCCAGGCTCGTTCCACTGCCTCTCACTCGCGGTTTTTATGGTTTTGCCAAGGGGAGAATTTTTTATGCTTTCAACAAAAAATACGGGGACAAATCAGTAAATATACTTGTAATTTTTGAAAAGAATATAATAAATATTATGATATAGTAGTCAAATGATAAAAAACGCCCTCGAATTGATTAAGTCTAAATTAGTAGTTTCTTGTCAAGCTTCCGTGGATTCTCCCTTACACGACCCGCAAATTATAGCGGCGATGGCAGTCGCTTGCGTTCAGAGAGGAGCCGCAGGGGTTAGAATCGATACTCCCGCCCACGTTAAGGCAGTGCGAGAACGGCTCCCTGGGGTGCCCATTATTGGGCTTTGGAAACGAAAAGTGACGGGTAGTTCGGTTTATATTACTCCTCGCTTTGAAGATGGAGCGGCGATCGCAGCCGCAGGAGCAGACATTATTGCCATGGACGGTACAGAGAGAAAACGTCCCGGGGGAGAAACTGTCCAAGAAATAATTAAGAGAATTCACAGGGAATTTGGTAAATTAGTGATGGCAGATGTGGATAATATTAAAGCTGGATGCAGAGCTCGTGCTAAGGGAGCAGATTTAGTCGGAACTACTCTTTACGGCTATACTGCTAAAACTGAACATCTGTCACCTCCTGGTTATGAACTTCTCACCCAGTTGAGAGAACAATTAGACATTCCCGTAATCTGCGAAGGGGGTATAGCCTCACCGCAAATGGCCAAAATTGCCCTAGAATTAGGAGCATACGCCGTTGTTGTCGGAGGTGCCATTACGGGGATAGATCTGAACGCGACAGCCTTCCAAGCCGTTTTCATTGACCGAATCTAATGAACGAAGACACAGGATTACAATTAATCAACAGAGCCATTTTCACTCTTAAAGCAAGACATCTAACTCTTGCCGAAGAGAGTATATTTCGCGGGACTTGGCAAGGAAAAACCTACGCTCAGATGGCTGCCCAATGCCAATACAGCCTTAATTACCTGATGCGAGATATTGGTCCAAAATTCTGGAAGCTGCTGTCAGAAGCTTTTGGGGAAGAGGTAACCAAAACCAATCTTCGGGTAGTTTTGGAGCGGCGCTACCTCAATGGGACCGAACCCCTTAGAACCACCCCCCAAGTCAAGGAAACAAAAGCTGAAATAGCGGTGCGACCCACACAGATACGAATTCAAGGTGGAAAGCGCACTAAGACACAGCCCAGTAAAGATTGGGGGAGCAGCTCTGAAGTGTCGGTTGTCTATGGCAGAACCGAAGAACTAAGCAAGCTCAAGCAATGGACTAGCACGGACGGATGCCGTTTGATAATGGTGCGAGGTATGAGCGGTACTGGCAAAACTGCTCTGTTACGAAAGCTAGTGGAAGATATTGAAGATGAGTACGACCATATTATCTGGCGGAACCTCAGTTATAGTTCAACACCTAAAGAGCTTGTCAACGACTTGCTTGAATCTCTGTACTACCCTGTATATAGATATAAACGGGATCGCCTATCCCAACTGATAGATTACCTGCGCTCTTTGCGCTGCCTGCTAATTCTGGATGGAGCCGAGACAATTATGGCAAAAGGGCAGCTAGCAGGACGGTATCGCCGAGGGTATACCGATTACGGCGAACTTTTGCGGCGGCTCGGGGAAGAATCTCATAAAAGCTGCGTCCTGATCTCTAGTCAAGAAAATATCAGGGAAGTGGATTGGAAAACGGCAGAAAATGGCCTTATTCGCTCCTTAATGTTGTCTGGACTAAAGGAAACAGAGGCGCGGGAGCTGTTCGCCGAAGTTGGGTTGATAGAAGAAGAAAATTTGTCAGCCTTGAGCCACCGTTATCAGGGCAATCCAGCAGCATTAAAGATTGTTGCTAAACTGATTCAAGAGGTATTTAATAGCAATGTAGCTGAATTTCTCGAGCGTAAAATCTTTGTCTTCGGGGATATTGAGGAACTTGTCGCTTCTAGTTTCCACCGCTTGTCTGCTTTAGAAAAGGAAGTGAGTTACTGTTTGGCAATTTGGGGGGATTCAGTTTCTTTGGACACCCTAGAAAAAAGCATTACCTTCCCCATGTCAACCAAAAAACTGCTGGAGGTATTGGTCTCTTTAAGAGGGCGATCCCTATTGGAAACCCATACTGAAAATGGATTATCCCGGTTCGCCCTTCAGCCTATGATGTGTGAGTACATCACTAAACAACTAGTGGAGAATATCTGCGGTCCCTTAGCCATTGAAGAAGCGCAACGACGCCAATGGAACAAGACTGAAGACGAGTCCATTGAATTAACTTTATCCACCACGAGAGGGCCTGTAAACTTAAGCCAATGGCTACAAAACACATTTGAGTTAGGTTGGGAGCCGTTGTCCCTTCTCTATGATACCAAACCCGACTGTTTAGCTCTAATGCTGCGCCGGACTTTTCATCTCAGAAGTCAGCAGCTCAAGAAACGATTTAAGCAGATTCGGTTAGAGACCTCAAACCAGGAACGAGAACTGGTTTTGTTGGTGGCGACCCGCAAAGCGGATCCGAAAGCGAACGCCTTCGTCCAGATAAAGCAAAAATTCCGGATTCGCGTCCAGCTTCAACCCGCAGGAGAAGAAACGACCCTTCCTGCTAATATCAAGTTGAGTTTACTCAATCAATCGAAAAAAACCCTACTGTCGGTCAAATCAGTGCCTACTGAAAACTTCATTCAACTACCACCCTTCTCCGGTCTATTCCAAGAACGCTTTAGCATTCAGATAGAATTTGATGGCGCTAAGCTTGTAGAAGATTTTGTGATTTGAACGTTAATTACTATTACCATAAATATTTCTATTTATGGTAATTTTCCACTGTTTTCCTGACTTGCCTTTGTTTCTATCTCAGCCAACAGTTCTTTTAATTTGGCATCCTCTGGATACAATTGAACCAATCTATACATAGGTTTAATTGCTCCTTGATAATCATTAATTTTCAACCGCGTATCTACTAATGCTTGGAGATAACGTGGATTTTCAGGTTCTAGTTCTAAAAGTTGTTCTATGGGTTGAATCGCACCTTGATAATCTTGCATTTGCAGTCGCGTAACTGCTAAACCGTCAAGAGCAAACTTATTTTCCGGTTCCCGCTCCAATACCTTTCGATAACCCCTTTCTCTATCTTGAGCAGCAGTTAGGTGAGGATCTATCCCTGCTGTTTCCTGAGAGGGTTCTGCTTCTGGTTCTTTGACTGGATTTACGAAGAGCCGCAATAAACCGAATCCCGTAGAACCCAGAAAGGCTAAGCCAAATAGGACGGTCAAAATTCGCTGGAGTGGTTTTTTAGCAGACTGTTCAGACATAGGGGTTAAATTTAAAGCAAATTGCGGTGCGACCCGTGGGGGCACGGCAAGGCGGTGCCGATGGCGCTCACGAAGACAGTTGTATAATTTTAACATAATCAATAAACTGAACCCTTATTTTCATCCTTTATCCTCCATGTCCGCACAAAAGGCATCAAGACGCCACCTCCTGAAATCTTTATGGCTATCTCTTCTCATCCTCACTGGTATGGGGGGAGTGGCTCTGCTCCAAGTATCGCAATTGCAGAACCTCAAAAATCAAGCTAAAGTGTCTTCCCCAGAGCAGATCGCCCGCTCTCTAGAAGCAGAAAAACTCCGTCTCGATCTGCTGGGGAAAATCCCTGCTTTTGGCTTTGATAATTTACTGGCAGATTGGGTATTTCTGAACTTTATCCAGTACTTTGGAGATCAGGAAGCTCGCAATCAAACAAATTATCAACTCGGCTTGGATTATTTTGACGTCATTGTAGATCAAGATCCTCGATTTAGGCAGATGTATCTATTTCTCTCTGTCACCGGTTCTATTTATGCCGCTATGCCGGAACGTTCTATCGCCCTGATGGAAAAAGGATTGGCTACCAAGAGCCTAAAAATTCTACCTCGCTCCCATTACATTTGGCGTTATAAAGCCACGGACGAATTGTTGTTTTTAGGGGATACTGCTGCCGCTATCCAATCCTTCAAGACAGCAGCAGAGTGGGCAAGCAGTTTTCCTGATGAAGACAGTCAGAAGACTGCTGAAAGTTCACGGGAAACCGTTAAATTTCTGGAAAGCAAACCAGATACTCAATGCAGTCAAATAACTGGTTGGAGAATGGTCTTACAAAGTGCTCCTGACGATCGCACTCGTGATATAGCTATCTATAACATTCAGCAACGGGGGGGAAAATTTATCCAAACCCCCGAAGGTGGTTTCAGCGTCAAATTGCCAGAAAAATGTTTCTGAAAAAAAAAACAGCCGTCAGGAAGAAGGGGTATCCTTTCCTCAACGGCCCAGAAGACTAAATCAAGACATGGCTTGAATCATAAAATCGAAATAAGGAGCAGTCACGTTCGCATCTTCCGCACTGAGCAATCCTAAAGAAGCCTCTTTTAAGCAACGAATTGCATCAACCATACCGGGAACAGGAACATTCAGGGCATTGTACATCTCCTTGACCCCAATTAAACCAATTTGTTCGATGGGTTCCTTGGATCCGGACAGAATACCGTAGGTAACCAACCGCAAATACCAGCCGTAATCCCGCAAGCAAAGGGCCCGTTGGCGATCGCCATAAGCATTCCCCCCAGGAGAAATAAATTCAGGGCGTTTCCGCCAGAGCTGCTTGCTCGCTTGGTCAACAATCTTTTTTTCGTTTTCTGCCAGAGTCTGGGCAATGCTCATGCGCTGCGCTCCAGTACTCAAAAACTTCTCAATCCCCTCCAGTTCGCCACTGGACAGATACCGGAGTTCATCGTCCGCTCTAAGAATAACTTGACTAACTACGCTCATACTATCCTGTTTTCTCTAATAACATTTTCTAGTTTAATTGAAAAGCAGACAACTCTTGCCATTCCCAATCCGATAAAGGTTGGTTTACTAATTCTACCCCAAAACAACCCCTAGCAGCCTCTGTCAGGGTTTCGACAATGGTTTCCACTGGAAGAGCACCGGACTCTTGGGACCAGGGCAATTCTAGGGGTGGGAAGTATAGGGTTGGGGAGCCAAATACTTGCTCAAATAACTCCCTATCTCTTGATAAAATCATAGAACCGTGCTGCAATAAAGCTTGACCTTTATACAATTGGGCGCTACCGATAAACTTATTTCCTGACGAGGAGACTAAATCCGCCACCGTAGCAGTACCAAAACAGCTAGAATTCTTCATGTATGCCCTTCCTGCCGTGCCGTAGTGTAACTGTACACCGAGGGAACGCCAACCTTGAATTAAAAATTCGCAAAGCACCCGATAAACTTCCTGACCCTTGCCACTGATGCTGTTCGTGACTATCATATAAGTCAAATCCCCTTGGTGTAGCACCGCCCTACCGCCAGTGGGACGCCTGACCAAGTCCAGGGGTAGTGAGTTCCAGAAAGTAGGCCAACGGCGTTGATGATAGCCTAGGGAAATGGCTGCTGGGGACCAAGTATAAAAGCGCAAGGTCGGGGGATGTTTTCCCAGTCGGTGTTGTTCGAGCAACCAGCTATCAATTGCCATCTGAACCGTCCCAGGAGCGTTGATAACGGGAATGAAACGCCAAAAAGAGGTTGCTGACACTTCAGATTTCATTCTTTTTCCGAGCAACCCAATACTTGCTCACAAAATGATTTTTCGTCCTAATCTGCTCAAAACCTGCATCATAGAGCCGTTGTTCTAAATCGTCATTGATGTAGCTTTGATAATAAGGCTCATGAAAAATAGCAGGGAAATTATCCATCATGGTTTGAAATTCTGGACTATCCAGCTTTTGAATAGAATCGCAAATCACCAATACTCCCCCTGGTTTCATCACCCGAAACATTTCGGCGATCGCCCTTTGTCTTACTGCTGGTGGTAACTCGTGGAAGAGAAAAACGCAGGTTACACCGTGGAAATAATTATCTCGATAAGGTAATTCCTCTGCATTAGCCTGCAATAATTGGGGCATTTTAACAGGATTTGCTGCTAAAACATGATTTGCCTTGCGCAAATAACTAGGGGAGAGGTCAATACCAAATAAAGAAGCGGATGTAATAGCAGCACGAATCAATTTGAGAGTTCCACCAGTTCCGCAAGCCACATCTAGCACCCGCATTTTTTCACCGGGTTCTCTTTTGAATCTCTCTAACCCTTCTTTCAAAGGAGCGAAAATTCTTCTTCGCATGGCATCCCCCGTACCGTTAAAGAGAATTTCCACCTGCAAGTCATATAAATTGGCAGACATATCGCTTAAATAGCCATTGGTCTGGTAGTGGAAGTTCTGAAGATAATACTCAGGATAACCATCCAAATCAATTTCAGGGGAAAACGCCTGATATTGCTTTTTTGTGATTCGCTCCCAAATAGAAGGAATATCTAGCCAGAGAAAAAGATAATAAAAAAAAAATCCTGCCAAGGGCGATCAAAAAGCAGACTTTGAGGATATATCCCCAAACGAGCATCTTCCCAATCAACTTCTAATAATTGAGTTAATCTTACTTGCAGTTGTTGCAGTGTCTCTGGGGAAAGGGTCTGAGTATTAGGCTTGGCTGCTGGGGCAAAAAAATTTCTTAATTGAGTGTTGGTATTCTTATGAGCAAGACTAAAGGAAAGGTAGCTTTGCTGAACTGTTTGATAAGCTATTTTATTGATATAATCTGAGAAAAACATGAATATTTAGTCTAATTCATCTGTAGTTAGGCAGAAATATTTTTTTGATGAAACCGCAGAGACGCAGAGGACGCAGAGAAAGAATAAGAGAGGTGTAGGGGCGCAAGGCTTGCGTCCCGTAGTTGGGAATGCCCACCCTACACATAAAGGAAATTACATCAAAACAATGTTGCCCAATAGTATATTATACATCATAGTAAAGAGCAAACTCATAGGGATGAGGGCGCAAACGCAGAGGGTTGACTTCATTATCCAACTTGTACTCAATCCAGTTTTGGATAAAGTCTTCGGTAAACACCCCGGTATCGGTCAAGAAAGCATGATCCTTGTCCAAATTCTCCAGAGCTGCTTCTAAGGAACTGGGAGTAGAAGGAATTTTGCTCAATTCCTCTGGGCTGAGGTCATAGATATCCACATCCAGAGATTCTCCGGGGTCGATTTCGTTCTTAATCCCATCAATACCAGCACAGAGCATAGCAGCAAAGGCGAGATATGGGTTGCAAGTAGCATCGGGACAGCGGAACTCCAAACGCTTCGCTTTGGGATTAGGACCGGATAAGGGAATCCGTATCGAAGCAGAGCGGTTACCTTGAGAGTATGCTAGGTTCACCGGAGCTTCAAAACCAGGTACTAAACGCTTGAAGGAATTAGTACTAGGATTAGTCAATGCTAATAGAGCTGGTGCGTGTTTGAGAATACCCCCGATATAGTTGAGTGCTGTTTTGCTCAAATTGGCGTAGCCATCGCCCCAGAATAGGGGTTTGCCATCTTTCCAGATAGACTGGTGGGTGTGCATTCCACTCCCATTATCGTTAAATAGAGGCTTGGGCATAAAAGTAACGGTTTTGCCGTATTTCTTGCCCACATTTTTAATGACGTATTTATAAGTCATCAAATAATCAGCCGCCTGAATAATGGGGGCAAAGCGGAAACCTAGTTCATTCTGTCCCCCTGTGGCTACTTCATGATGGTGTTTTTCAATGGGTACGCCGCAACGAGCCATGGTTAATAGCATTTCCGTGCGCATATCTTGCAGAGTGTCTGTGGGGGGAACGGGGAAATAACCTTCTTTGTAGCGAGGTTTATATCCCAGGTTGCCTCCTGGTTCTTCGCGACCGGAATTCCAGCGACCTTCTACACTGTCTACATAATAGTAGCCCTGACTTTCGGTTTGGTCAAAACGAACATCGTCAAAAACGAAGAATTCTGCTTCTGGACCGAAATAGGCAACATCCCCGAGACCACTGTTTTTCAGGAAGGAAAGTGCTTTTTGAGCAATACTGCGGGGATCCCGACTGTACCACTCCCCAGTGCGTGGTTCCTTAATGGAACAGATCATGCTCAAGGTTTTTTCTTTCATGAAGGGGTCGATCCACGCAGTAGTAGGATCGGGAACCATTGCCATGTCCGATTCGTTGATTGCTTTCCAACCCCGAATACTGGAACCGTCGAAGGGAACACCGTCTTCAAAGGAACTTTCGTCAATTTGGTCTTTGTAGAAAGAGCAGTGCTGCCAGATCCCTGGCATATCGATGAATTTCAGGTCGATAATCTTAATGTCCTGGTCTAAAATCATTTGCAAGACTTCAGCAGCAGTTTTCGGCATGGATTCTTCCTTAAATTTAAAAGATATCAAGCTGCGACCATCCTAGGGAGTGGAATGAGAGCAATTTTGTATCCAGTGTTACAGAATTCCCAGTCAAAGCAAAAATGTATTGAATTATACTGTTTTTCAATTTTCTCTCTCTATGGGATGATAGACAGATAGCAAAAAATTACCAAAGAAAAATTGCTGTTGGGAGAAACTTTTAATGCGAGACGCTGTTACTAGTCTGATCGGCAAATATGATATTACCGGTCGTTACTTAGATCGGAATGCTTTCGACGATCTGAAATCCTACTTTGAATCTGGCATGGCACGAATTACCGCTGCCCAGATAATCAACGCTAATTCCGCCACCATTGTCAGGGAAGCCAGTGGGAAGCTATTTGAAGAAGTACCGGAACTTCTTCGTCCCGGGGGATATGCCTATACCACTCGGCGCTATTCTGCCTGTCTGCGGGATCTGGACTATTACTTGCGCTATGCAAGTTATGCCCTGGTTGCAGGAGATATGAATGTTCTGGACGAACGAGTATTGCAGGGATTGCGGGAAACTTACAACTCCTTGGGTGTGCCCATTGGTCCCACTGTTGTGGGCATTCAGCTAATGAAAGATATGGTTAAAGAAATGGCGACGGAAGCAAGGATCGAAGATACAGCTTTTGTGGATGCGCCTTTTGACTATATAAGTCGGGAGTTGAGCGAAATTTCTGTTTAACACGCAACCACCAGAGCTTGGTAGCCCCGTCTCAAAGCGAGCGGGGTGGAAAAGCGACAACGCGGCTTTAGCCGCAGTAAAATAGAGGAAGTCGCAAAACTCTTAGACCCGACTGGAAAGGGGCGATCTATTTTGTGAGGGCAAACATATCTGTCGGTAGCAAAGTCGTTCCATCGGCGAGAGAATTTATGAGCGGCAACAGTTAAACCAACGTAAAAGGAAGCCTTCGGGCAACCTATAGAGGCGTCTTTGACTTCGTCTATGAGTCCGAGTCATCGGAAGTTCAGAAATCCCTCCGGGGAGTAGTCAACCGAGTTACCAGTGTAAGGGCGCACAGCCGTGCGTCCCTACAATCGCTCTAATGGCTGGCTAAATTCATTCTATCTTGACAAAACCCACATAGTCATGGAACAGAGGCGATCACTTTTTTGATGGCTGCTTCTTTTGATTGAACGACTAGAATGGATTAAACGCCAGAATGACCCCAGAAAGAAAAGCCCATGCAAGTTACCTTCGAGCTACCTGATGAAGTTGTCACTCAACTTCAACCCTTTGAAAATCGGCTACCTCAAATCTTAGCATTAGGGTTGCGAGAATTCAATGCTATTCCTCAAGAAGGTTTTTCTGGTATGGCTGAAGTATTGGAATTTTTGGCAACTCTCCCCACAGAGTCGGCTATTATTGCTCTATGTCCCTCAGAAGCCTTACAAGCTCAGCTATCTATGCTACTAGAGAAAAACCGGACAGTGGGTTTGAATCCCGCCGAGGATCAACTATGGCAACATTATCAATATTTAGAGCATGTTGTCAGAATGGCTAAAGCTAGGGCATTTAAGAAGCTTAAGGACTCTTACGCCCAATGAGCAAAACTTATATTCCTGTGGTTCTACGAAGACAGGTTTATGAACAAGCAAAGGGTTGTTGTGAATATTGTCTAATTTCGGATGTGGCTACCTTTGCTCCCCATGAGATTGATCACATTATTGCAGAAAAACACGGTGGAGGGACTGAAGAGGAAAATCTAGCCCTATTCTGTAGTCTGTGTAACAAGCACAAGGGAAGCGATCGGGCATCTTATGATCCAGAAACGGGAAAAATTGTTCCTTTGTACCATCCTCGTTTAAATCAATGAAATGGGCATTTTTGTCTGAGTGGGGCTGAATTTGTTCCTTTAACTGCTATTGGTCGGGTTATGATTCGATTATTGCAGTTCAACCGTAAAGACAGAGTTGAGGAACGTCAGCTATTGCTAGAGGTGGGAATGATAGAGCGATTGCTGTCCTAGCCTGCTCAATTCATTCTCCCTTGACAAAACCTGGGTTTTAGGTTAAACTAAAAATCAGAAGTCAGCGGAAGGACTAGAAATACTAATGCACAATAAAACTGTTAATATCAAATCCGGTTGAATGCCCATAATAAAAAAGCAACAACTGTAGCAACTGTAGGTTGGGTCTAAGGCCCACTGTCGGAGTACGATTATTTGGGTTAATTATCCGGATTTGATATAACAATTCAAAGCTTGTCAGTTCTCTTACTCTGATTACACTAGCTATATCTTCTTCAATTTTCCTAAATTCTTGTACTTCTCGTAAGAGCGCTTTGGAAGCAGAAAACAATGCGCTCAAGCAAAGGGTTGAAATACTAGAAAGACTACTACAGGAAACGCCAGGAAAATCACAACCAGAAGAAATTACTCCTCTTGATGATAGTGATTTAGAGGCAAAGGTAGAAGAGCTGAGAGCAGAAATTGACAAGCTACGAAGGGAAAACATAAAAAAAGAACCACAACCAAACCCAACTCCAAGTCCAGAATCAAATTTTGTTTATGTAGATGACAAAAAAATTAGCATCTCTCCTGAATGTCGGACAAATGATAAGCTGATTGATGCATTTCGTGCAGGAATTGAGAACTATCTGCGAACACGAGTTGATATACTATAGGCTACAGATAATTATAGCAATTATTCAGGACAAGCACAAGACTGTTTCCGCACCCAAACGATGCATCTCTTACCTCAACTTTTCCCGGGTTTTCCTCCTCGCAGTACCGGACGTGCAAGCTTTCCAAGCATCCGGCTCCTGGTATATCACCTCTTTCCATCTGTCACCATCTCTTTTCTTATCCGTTTCGGATTTTCAAATACCTACTATATAAACTCGGTACCTTGGATTCCCGTCCGCCTCCATTAGCTTAGTTCATTCGCTTCAAACTTACGGCGGGGTATTTGGGATTTGGTGTTTCTGGCGCATCGGTAACGTTTCACCCTCTCTCACGTCAGCCTTCCTTTCGGATGGAGCAAAAAACCTGTCATTTAGACTCACCAAACCGCTGTTGAGAAGCTCTACACGTTAAACCAAGCCCCTGCTTATATTCGGCTTATGCCGCGCTCTCTGCGAGTCTCCGAGCGGCTACTTTCACAGAGAACGAGCCGCACTCCAGTTTTGTATAAGGGTAGACATAGACATTGGAATTGAGACGCTCGCCGACCAATAATACCGTGGGTATTGATTTAGGATTGAACTATTTCATCGCGGATAGTAATGGCCTGCTCAGGCGCGACGCTCTGCAGGCGTAGAAGAGGGTGAAACGTTATCCGAAACTGGAACTTGAAACCCAATGTTCTCCATAAGTTTGAAGCGGATCGGTTTATCGATAAGGTCGTCGAAACTGGAATCTAAGGAACCAAAAAGCCGAAATATAGAATAGTTCCTGAAAACTAGATTGACATCCTCCCCACCCCTGCTCCTGCGCAGCCGCGCCTGAGCAGGCTGTCGCTTCTTGGTGGGGATTCCCAACCCACCCCCAAGGTCCCCCTCCTGGGAGGGGGTAGGGGTGGGTGGGTTTCTGTTTCTTTCCCCCGCCATCGATGATGCCGGGGGAATTTCGCAACTGCCATGCAAGAGCCTTGTCTATCGGGTCTTACGTTCGCTCCACAGACTGAAACGGCAAGCCCTGCCGCCAAAATATTCTTAGCTGCGTTGATATCTCGGTCGTGAGTACTACTACATTGAGAGCATTCCCATTCCCTAACGCTTAGTGGTAATTTATCTATTACGAAACCGCAGTTTCCACACCGCTTACTAGAGGGAAAAAAGCGGTCAATCTTAATCAACTCACGACCGTACCAATCACTCTTATACTCAAGTTGTCTGACCAATTCACTCCACCCTGCATCACTGATACTACGGGCAAGCGAACGGTTCTTGAATCGCGCCCACCGAGTAGACGCAAAGAAACGCAATTACACTCCTCCTGCGGTATAGCACCGTCTCTTCCCCATCATAAAGGCGTACTTTGCGTCTTTGCGTGACCATATTTCGTACTGCTAAATCTTCTACCACTATCGTTTGGTTTTCACAGATAAACTTGGTAGTTAGCTTGTGGAGAAAGTCTTTTCTGGCGTCTGCAATCTTTGCGTGAGCTTTAGCAACTTTTAATCTAGCTTTGTACCTGTTGTTGGAATCTAGCTTTTTTCTAGAAAGAGCTTTCTGGGCCGCTTTTAGTCTCTTGAATTTGTGGTTGAAATGCCGAGGGTTAGCTATCTTTTCTCCGTCACTAGTTGTGACTAAGGTAGTCAACCCAACATCTAACCCAATCTGCTTAGTTAACATAGGCATTGGTTTAACTGTAGGGTCATCTACCAGTATGGAAACAGACCATCGATTAGAAGGTTCCAATCTGACAAAAACAGTGGACGGTTCACACTCAGGAGGAATTTGTCTGCTCCAGATTATGTTGAGAGGTTGTTTGCATTTCGCTAATTTGAGTTGCCCGTCTTTCCATCTAAATGCTGAGGGTGTGAATTCTGCACAACCTCCATTCCTCTTCTTTTTAAATCGCGGGTATTTAGCTCGCTTTGCCCAAAAATTTATAAACGCAGTTTGCAGATGGCGTAGAGCTTGTTGGAGCGCCACAGCGCTAACTTCATTTAAAAAAGCCAACTCTTCTTGTTTCTTCCAACTAGTCAGCATTGAGGACGTTTGCACGTATCCAATCCGTTCCTGCCTCTCAAACCAACCTTCTGTTCTCGCTGCCAAAGCTTTGTTGAAGACTAACCCACCCCCATCCCCTCCTGGGAGGGGAGCGAGGGGTGGGTGCGACGCAAAAGCAGCTCTTGGTCCGAATCAGGGTAAAACCTATATCTGAAGGCGCGTTGGGTCATTTTTAGGTAACTGTATTTCTTAAATCTTAACACAGATTTTGGAAACTTGAGGCATTTAATTGGTACACTCGTAGCTAATTTTTTGGGCGCGCTATCCCTCCCCACCCCGTAAAACGCTGTCATATCGCGTTTTACGTAGGATGCGTTAGCTGTCGTTAGAAGCAGCGTCCTAAATTAAAGGGGTTAGCGTAACGCATCCTACGGGTGGGGTCTCCCGCGCGTTTGATGAATAATGGGGAGTAAACGCGCTCTCGTGTAGGATGATACACCCCTGCTCCTGCTATACCAGCCAAAATTGTTCTAATTGCGGTCAAACAGTCAAGAAATTCCTGTCATGTAGAACCCATGTTTGCAACCATTGTGGATACGTGGCAGATAGGGATGTGAATGCGGCAAGGAACATCCTCACCCACCCCCTGGGGTGGGTGGGGCACACCGGAAGTAATACGCTTGGGGAGATTGGGTCTCTGGTAACTGGTAACTGGTCACTGGTCACTGGCTACGTTGGAGCAATCCTGCGTAGTTAAATCCGGTCAAATTGGTATATCATGTCCTAAGTCTTCCTCGACATGGATGACATGTATACTCTTTCCAACTCTAACCTACTCCTAATTATTGCTGCTGGCTTGTTGCTGGTGCTGCTGTGGCAACTCAGAGGTTTGTTGCTGCTATTGATGATTGCGGTTATCTTAGCTTCTACTTTAGCACCAATTATCAATTCTGCCCAAAAATTGAAGGTTCCTCGCTGGTTGGCAGTTATTCTCGTCTATCTAGCTCTAATTGCCATTGTAACTGGGGCTGGTTTGTTCATTGGTCCCACGGTGTTCGAGCAAATTCAACTCCTGGCGGGGAAATTACCTTCCTATTTGGATGTTTTACAATCCCTGGCAGAAAAATTGGTGGTGCGTTTGGGCATGACGGAACCGGAAATCTTCGATTTAATCAATCAAATGTTCGACATCCAAGCTCTTACTGCTTGGGGATTTCGTTCTTCGAGAGAACTATTATTGCGCTCCTATGGGGTGACTCTGGATATTATTGGGGGAGTGCTGGGTGTATTATTGGTTTTGTTGTTCTCTGGCTATATGCTATCGGGTTCGGATAAATTAATCAAGGGCTTGATTAGTTTGTTTCCCCAACCTTGGGAAGATCGCCTTGCTGCTCAAGTAATTCCAGTTAGTCAGAGAATGGGGGGATATATTCAAGGGAGAATCTTGGTTTCAACTATCCTGAGTATCGTCATTACTCTCGGTTTAAAACTTTTGGGTATTTCGGAGTTAGCTCTCGGTTTGGGGGTTATTGCGGGGGGGACTAATTTGATTCCTTTCTTTGGACCGGTTTTAGGGGCTATTCCTGCTTTAATTGTGGCGATCGCTCAAGGAGGTTGGACTTTCCTCTGGGTATTTCTTTTGTTTGTGATTATCCAAAATGTGGAAACCTATGTGCTGGATCCTTTGCTCGTGGGGAATTCTGTTAAAATTCCTCCTTTATATCAGTTATTAGCTGTTTTAGGTGGTGCCCAGGTTTTGGGGATTATCGGTGCTTTAATTGTTCCTCCCTGGGTAGCGGGTGCTTCTGTACTTTTGGAAAATCTCTATCTCAAACCTAAGTTGCTGGCTGAAGGAACTGCTGATAAAAGCTGATCCACGGTGATGTTGTGATGTTGTAGGCTAGACACACCTAACTACTAAATATGCTATGTTAAGTAGTAAATAAGATTGTCAAATCAAATTACATAATAAAAAAAAATGTTTTACCCCTTGACAATTTTTGTTTCAAGAGATAAGATAGGGTTTGTAAATAGAAAAAGGAAACTGAAATGCCTAAGGATGACTTTGGTAGTACTGTGGAAAATCATGGAACTGTGGCTGTAGGAGGCGCGGTAACAGGGACAATAGAGGTATTGGGCGATGAGGATTGGTTCGCTGTAGAATTGACAGCATGCACCACCTACAGATTCGACCTAAAAGGTAGTGACACAGGAGCCGGGACTTTAGCGGATCCTTTATTCCGCTTATATAACAGCCAGGAGGACTTAATTGGTAAAAATGACGATGGAGGGATTTACTACAACTCTCGACTCTTCTTCACAGCTGAAGAGACGGGAACCTACTACGCTTCTGCTGGTGCCGATGTGGGTATAGGAAGCTATATCCTCAGTGTAGCAGAAGTAGAAGACGACTTCGGCAATAACTCTGATACTTTGGGGTGTGTAGAGGTAGGAGGAAGTGTCACTGGGATAATACAGTACAATAACGATGAGGATTGGTTCGCTGTAGAATTGACAGCAGGCACCATCTACCAATTCGACCAAGAAGGTAGTGACACAGGAGCCGGAACTTTATGGGATCCTTTATTCCGCTTATATAACAGCCAGGGGAACTTAATTGGTAAAAATAACGATAGATTCGATTCCTTAAACTCTCAACTCTCCTTCAGAGCAGAAGAGACGGGAACCTACTACGCCGCTGCTGGTGCCTATGACCATATAGGAAGTTATACCCTCATAGGAAGCTACACCCTCAGTGTAACAGAAGTAGAAGACGACTTCGGCAATGACTCTGATACTTTGGGGCGTGTCGAGGTAGGAGGAAGTGTCACTGGAATAATACAGTGGGATAGCGATGAGGATTGGTTCGCTGTAGAATTGACAGCAGGCACCACCTATCTATTCGACCAAGAAAATAAGATCACAGAAGTCGAAAGGTTATTATGGAATCCTTTATTCCGCTTATATAACAGCCAGGGGGACTTAATTGATGAAAATGACTTCGGGGATTACTTCAACTCTCAACTCTCCTTCACAGCAGAAGAGACGGGAACCTACTACGCTTCTGCTGGCACCCATGAGGATACAGGAAGCTATACCCTCAGTGTAGCAGAAGTAGAAGACGACTTCGGCAATGACTCTGATACTTTGGGGCGTGTCGAGGTAGGAGGAAACGTCACCGGGACAATACAGTGGGGTGCCGATGAGGATTGGTTCGCTGTAGAATTGACAGCAGGCACCACCTACCAATTCGACCTAGAAGATAGTGGCACAGGAGCCAGGACTTTATGGAATCCTTTCTTCCGCTTATATAACAGCCAGGGTAACTTAATTGATGAAAATGACGATGGAGGGGTTTACTTCAACTCTCAACTCTCCTTCACAGCAGAAGAGACAGGAATCTACTACGCCGCTGCTGGTGCCTTTTACTACGCCGCTGCTGGTACCCATGAGGATATAGGAAACTATACCCTCAGTGTAGATATAGTTTAGAAGTAGGGTTATAAAATGCCTCTACTCCCTCACTCAAAAAACTCTACCCTACAACCCCCCTTGGGCGCTATTGATTCAATGCTTTGAATAATCGTCCTAAATTGCCGAAAATGCCTCTTTTTGGCCTTTGGGGTATCCCTTCTTCCTCTTGACTACCTCGGGTGGCACGGGCTATAATGAAATCTAGGTCATCTCCTACAGGTTTTTCTCTTTCTTCAGCAATTAGTTTCCACTCTTCTCCTTTTTCTAACCAAACTTGCCAAAGTTGGGGATAGGAACGAAATAATACTCCCGATTCTATAGGTCTGATATAATAACAAGACTCTAAGGTGCTGAGGAATCTGTCCCTTAACTGACGGGCTGCATAGCCAATACCAACTATGGATACATCTTCTAATTGAGGCAGGAGAAGAATTACAGGTCGATACCCTGCTAACTTACAAAGTTCCTCAATCTTACTTACTTCTACCGCTGCTGGACAAACTATTAAAAATATTTTATCTGCATCATTAATTTTAGTATCTACATTAGTGAGGCGGCTCCCAAGGTCCGTGACTTGAAAAGGTACTTCCCCCCAGTCTCTCCGGGCAAGGGCTGCGGCTCCTGTGTCGGCAAACATAACCTTTAAACCTAAAGTATACTCAGTTAAGTAGTGGGCAAATTCGGCGGCGATCGCCTGAGCTTGCAGAGCTATTTCAGGATAAACCAATTCTACTTGCAGACGAGTGCAACCTACTTCTAAGGCAGTTTTAGTGGCTTCTTTCCCTTGCTCAATGGCTTCTGATAATGTCTTTGGTAGCATATATAATCGTAGGTTGGGTTGAGGAACGAAACCCAACATAGGTTGGCGCTGTTGGGTTTCGCTGGCGCTCTACCCAATCTACAGTCTTTGATAGCATATAAATTAATAATTGTCAAGAAACTCGTAGTGGGCAATGCCCACCCTACCCGCTCGGTGAAACAGAATCCCGTCCTAGAGTAAGGCGAATACTTCTCATAGCTTCACTTTCGCTATAACCCATAGCTAGGAGAACGGAACTAGGCATTAGTTTACCACTATGACAAGCAGAACCAGCACTAATGCCAATTCCTGCTTGATTTAATTTCCGTACTAAAGCATTTCCTATCATGTTTCCAGTATTACACAATAGAGACAATAAACCTGTTTCGTTTTGCGTATTCGTGCTGGGTGCTCTCCCTTCAGCAAGACAGAAACTGAGGTGGTGGGGTAAACGGTGGGTTCTGTCTCCCGTGGGGATAAGGTGGGGACAGTTAGAGAGAAGGTGGAAAAGGCGATCGCGCAACCTTATTAACCGAGGAGTCTCAGTAGACATTTCAGCAGCAGCCAACCCAGCAGCGACTCCAAAACCAGCGATAACTGGGACTGCTTGGGTTCCGGAACGCAAACCTCTCTCTTGTCCTCCACCTAAGAGCAAGGGTACTAACTTCACGGACTTTGCTACATATAAAGCACCTGCTCCTTGGGGTCCATAGATTTTGTGACTAGAGAGGGAAAGTAAATCCACAGGCAATTTCTGGACGTCTATAGGCAACTTTCCTGCTACTTGTACGGCGTCAGTATGGAATAAAACCCCGTGTTTGCGGGCTATTGCTCCCAGTTTATCAATAGGTTGGAGGGTTCCTACCTCGCTTTGCCCATAAATTATAGATACCAAAACCGTATTTGGTCTCAATGCGTTTTGTAAATCTAAGGGATTGACTCTACCTTGACCATTGACGGGTAAGCGAGTTATTTGCCACCCCCATTGTTCCAGCAGTTTGACGGGTTCGGCAATAGCTGGATGTTCCACCTGGGAGATGATGATATGCTGTGGGGTACGGTAAAGTCTAGCTATACCCATAATAGCCAGATTGTCCGCTTCTGTACCCCCCGAGGTAAAGATAAGGTTGTCAGGGTGGGGGGCATTAATCAGACTAGCAACCTCCATTCTGGCTGTTTCTAAAATAGTTGCCGCCCTAGTACCCCAACGGTGTAAGCTGGAAGGGTTGCCCCACTGAGTAGTGAGGACTTCTTCCATTTTGGCAATTACCTCCGGACGAGGGGGAGTGGTGGCGCTGTAGTCCAGGTAAATTTCCATGATTTATAGCGGGGATAGCATGGTAGTGGGGAACACAGGGTGGAATGGTCAACAACATGTTTTCGCCGTGACTTCAAACTTGCTATTTGTTTATTTAGAGCGGGGAGGAAACGCGAGGAGGGCAAATTTATTTGCCCTCTAACTGAATGCAGAGGAATATCCATCCTTTTTATGAACGAAAGAACAATATTTGTGGCTGATGCCCTGGATGGTGCCCGCCAAGGTCTTGATATTGAATGAGCCAGTTGTGCGCACCGCCACGCGGCCTACATACTCGCCCATCTTCTTATCCTCTTGTGTATCTAAACTCTCGATGTGATAGAATGAATTATGATTAACCAGCTCGTCTCTTTCTTCTATCTTAAAGCCTAAGAGATACTTTTCATCAACTATAATCGCCAAATTTTGCGCTTGAGTTACGAAAGGCGATCCCGAAGGGATCCGCTACGCGGCGCGCCGGTGTCTCTATGTATCAAGGTGTCCTGCCAAGGCAAAGCCAGCTTGGTTGACATCCTCCCCTCCCCGCTGACGCTGAGAGAGGGGATTCCCAAGCATCGCTACTTGGGTTTCTGCTTCCTTCCCCCGCCATCGATGATGCCGGGGGTCTTTTGCACCTGCCTCTCGAAGCCAAGTCCGATTGGTCTTACGGTCGCTCCACAGACTGACACGGCAAGCCCTGCCGCCAAAATATTCTTAGCTGCGTTGATATCTCGATCGTGAGTAGTCCCGCACTGCGTACATTTCCACTCTCTGATACTTAACGGTAATTTATCTATTACGAAACCGCAGTTTCCACATCGCTTGCTAGAGGGAAAAAAGCGGTCAATCTTAATCAACTCACGACCATACCAATCGCTTTTATACTCAAGTTGTCTGACCAGTTCATTCCACTCTGCATCACTAATGCTACGGGCAAGCGAACGGTTCTTGACCAGGTTTCGTACTGCTAAGTCTTCTACCACTATCGTTTGGTTTTCACGAATGAGTCTGGTAGTTAACTTGTGTAGATAATCTTTTCTGGTGTCTGCTATTTTTGCATGAATCTTTGCTACTTTAGTCCTAGCTTTCGCCCTATTATTAGACTTTAACTGTTTTCGAGAAAGCGCTTTGCTTGCTGCTCTTAGTCTCTGGTACTTCTTTTTAAACTGCCTTGGGTTACCTATTTTGTCCCCATCGCTAGTCGTCACCAAGGTGGTTAATCCTACATCCAGCCCCACCTTCTTATCAACTGAGGGTAAAGGTTTAACTGTGGGGTCGTCAACTAGTATTGATACGATTGCGAAGCAACCGCTTGCGTCCCATCTAGACGATGGTTCTAATCTTACGGTAACTGTTGATGGGACACATTCATCTGGAAAGTGACGACTCCAGACTATATTGAGAGGTTGTTTGCATTTAGCTAATTTAAGTTGTTTATTCTTCCATGTGAAAGCGGAGCGAGTAAATTCTGCACTTCCCCCATTTCTTTTTTTCTTAAAGTTTGGATACTTAGCGTGCTTTGACCAGAAGTTAGTAAACGCAGTTTGCAAATGGCGCAGAGCTTGTTGAAGAGGAACAGAGCTAACATCATTTAGAAAAGTCAACTCTTCTTGTTTTTTCCAACCAGTAAGCATTGAGGATGTTTGTTTGTATCCGATTCTCTCCTGCCTCTCATACCACCCTTCTGTTCTCGCCGCCAGCGCTTTATTGAAAACCAACCCACCCCCATCCCCTCCTGGGAGGGGAGCGAGGGGTGGGTGCGACGCAAAAGCAGCTCTTGGTCCGAATCAGGGTAAAACCTATATCTGAAGGCGCGTTGAACCATTTTTCGACTAACGTTCTTGCTGGTTTTTATATTCTAACTCACAAAATGTGAGTGTGGGTTATTTGACTGGTTAATTTTGGGTTAAGGTTTTGGGCGCGCTATCCCTCTCCACCCCGCTGCGCGTAGGATGCGTTACGCTAACCCATTTAATTTAGGATGCTGCTACTATGACGGCTAACGCATCCTACGGGTGGAGTCTCCCGCGCGTTTGATGAAACGCAATCTACCAGCCCCTAGGTTTTGTCTGAATGGGTAGCATATAGACCTATAGCAGAGGCAAACAGGTCAGGAATTAGGGGGACAACAGTTACTTCAGAGCTGGTCTGAAAGTAGTCAATAATGGTAAGAGCTTGGCGGCGATGGCGACGTGAGAGTGCATTGCCAACCTCTAGGAGAATTGCCTCAGTGGTCACCAGGGGAACGTTTATGATCGCCCAATACTTGTATAGCAATACCCAATCAAGGCAATTGTCTCTCAGGTGTTGCCCTGAATTATATGCACGCCGTGTGCAGGGGCAGCATCATCGACGGTGCCCCTATACTGGTCACTGGTTACTGGTTACTGATAACTGATTTAGCCTCCCGGTTTACACACATTATAGTCTTCGTGAGAAATTACTTCCTCTGGAATGACCCAACTGCCGTAGTCGCGGCACAGGAGTCTATAATTGCGGGTCACGGGAATGCTGATGACGAAGCGATCGTGTCTCAATCGCTTACCGTGGAACTCCCTATAATTGGTGCTTCTCTCCAAGCTCCTAATAATTGTTCTGGCTTTAATTACCACATTCTTAGGTAACTCCCGCAAATTAATCGGATCCTCAGTAAAAGTCTCTTCCCACTGATGTTTGAGCTGTCTTTTCTCTTGTTGGTCAGCTTCTTTTTGGGCGCATCTATGGCAAACTTGCCCGTAACCTCTATGACCACAGGGAAATACCTTTTTTCTTCTGGACATACTATAATTTACCGCAGGTCATGACCTACAGTCTCCAAAGTCTACATGGCAGAGGGAAGAATCCCCCTTAAATACAAATTAACCTAGATGGGGATCAAGGGGAAAGAGGTTCAAAAAACCATACCCGACTTCATCGGCAGTTCAACCAACTAACAACTAACAACCAATTCATGAATTATTATTTCGATTCGGAAGATAACAGTCGCAACTCCTTCCAGTTACCGGGAGCAAAACCCCATTACAACCCTCATCGTCCCGGACAAGTACAGCATATTTTCCTAGACTTAGCCCTGGATATTCCCTCTCATTGCTTCCAGGGCACTTGTACTATTACCCTAACCCCTATCCGCAGAGGCATAACTCAACTAACTCTGAATGCAGTAGATTTACTCATTGAGTCCGTGTTAATAGATGGGGTAGTTCAACCTTTTGATTACGATACTCATCAGTTAATGATTCATCTGTTGGCACCTACTGGGACGGAAACCATTACCATTGAGATTGTTTATAAGGTCAATCATCCTCAACGAGGTCTCTATTTCGTCCTCGGAGATGAATATTATCCCCACAAACAGACTCAAGTCTGGACACAGGGAGAAGATGAAGACTCTCGTTTCTGGTTCCCCTGTTTCGATTATCCCGGTCAATTGGCTACTTCCGAAATACGGGTGCGGGTTCCCCAGAATTTGGTGGCTATCTCCAATGGGAAATTAATCGCAACCGAAGAAGAAGGATCCGAAAAGATTTACCACTGGAAGCAAGAACAGGTTCATCCCACCTATTTAATGACTTTAGCAGTGGGAGATTTTGCCATAATTGAAGATAAGTGGCAAGATATACCAGTTACTTATTATACAGCCAAGGGTCGAGAAGAAGATGGACGGCGGACCATGGGTAAAACCCCCAGAATGATAGCGTTTCTGAGTCAGAAATATGGCTATCCTTACCCCTATGACAAATATGCTCAAGTCTGCGTGGAGGATTTTATCTTCGGAGGGATGGAGAATACCAATTGTACCCTCTTAACAGACCGTTGTTTGCTAGATCAACGAGCTACCATTGATAATCGCAATGGGGAAAGTTTAGTCTTGCACGAATTAGCCCATCAATGGTTTGGGAATTTGGTGGTGATTAAGCATTGGTCCCATGCTTGGATTAAAGAAGGAATGGCTTCCTATGCTGAGGTATTGTGGACGGAAGAGGAATATGGAAAGGACGATAGTGCTTATTATTTGTTAAAGGAAGCCCGGAATTATTTAACTGAGGACACTTCTCGCTATCGTCGTCCCATTGTAACTAATGTTTATCGGGAAGCAATCGAACTTTATGACCGTCATTTATACGAAAAAGGGGCTTGTGTTTATCACATGATCCGTGCTATTCTCGGAGATGAATTGTTTGACCGAGCAATTCAGACTTTTGTTCGAGATAATGCCCATCAAACCGTAGAAACTATCGATTTGTTGCGGGCAATTGATAAAGGAACCGGCTATAATCTGGCTGGTCTTTTTGACCAATATGTGTTCCGAGGCGGTCATCCGGATTTTAAGATAAATTATAGTTGGGATGGTGAATCTAACATTGCTAAATTAACCATCACTCAAACTCAGGTCAAGGCTAAAGATGAGGAAAAAGGGAGTAAGAGCGGTTTGTTTGATTTGAAAATACCCTTGGGGTTTGGTTATGTTAACAAAGACAATGAAGTTAAAGTAATTGATTTTAAGTTAGGGATTAAAGAAAGGCAACAGTCTTTCTACTTTCCTTTAGCCAACAAACCAGACTTTGTCAGTTTTGATGTCGGCAATAATTTCCTCAAAACTGTTACCTTAGAATATCCCCTGGGGGAACTAAAAGCGCAATTACAATTCGACCCTGACCCCATTGCCCGCATTTACGCCGCTATTGCTTTAGGAAAGAAAGGGGGGCTGGAAGTGGTTAAAGCCTTAGAAAATGCTTTGAAAAACGACCCGTTTTGGGGGGTGCGAGTAGAAGTAGCCAAACAGTTGGGGCAGTTAAAATTAAATCAAGCCATGACAGCATTAGTTAGTGGGTTGGAAACGAAAGAACCACGGGTGCGTCGCGCAGTCATAGAAGCTTTGAGTAACTATAAGCAAGTTGACAGTTACGCAGCAATTAAAAAAATTGCCCAACAGGGAGACGCTAGTTATTATGTAGAAGCAAGCGCCTTTCGCTGTTTAGGATCCATGATTCGAGGTAACTTAAAGGAGAAAGAAAGTGAGGTTTTGGAGTTATTAGAGCAAGTATTGAAGGAACGGAGCGGGTGGAATGAAGTAGTGCGGTGTGCCGCTATTGAGGGTTTGAGTCAGATGAAAACTGTAGCCACAGCAGTAGATATGATTGCCCCTTATACCAAGTTAGGAGTACCTCAACCCTTACGGTTAGCTGCAATCCGCGCTTTGGGAGCTGTTTCCACCGGACAAACCCCTGCTAAGGTAGAGGAGATATTAGAAATTTTGGCAGCCATTTCCGGGGAGATTTTCTTCTTGACCCAAACCTCAGTAGTGGGAGGGTTAAAGCAAATGGAAACAGTCAAGGCTATATCTATTTTAAATGCAATGGCCGCCCAAACTCCCGACGGGCGAGTACGACGCATGGCTGAGGAAGCTGTCAGGAAAGTCCAAAAGAATATTGGTGCAGATAAAGCAGTGCAAGAGTTGCGTCAGGAAGTGGATCAGTTGAAACAAGATAACCAAGAACTGCTAAGTCGCTTAGCAAAGTTGGAAGCTAAGTAGTGTCGTGGCAGAGCACAAATGGTGCTATAGTAGATGAGTATTCCGGAGGTGAGAAAAGCCTGTTTTCTCTCCCTTGTCTACTTTCCTACCTTGTCTTCCCGGTCTTGCCTACTCCCCTAGAGAGCGTATACTAATTATCTCAATTGTAACTATACCAGCGCGAACTGTTATATATAGTGAGGCTAAATCATTGGTACAAATATTCTCAGATATGTGCGACTCGTAAGTCGCGGTAGTTAGTAGACTAGCTGTCCAGTCTCATCACGACAGCAAGCGCCAAGGCATTTAGGATACGTTCAGATGACGAACAACTCCTAAAACCATAAAACAAGGCTTTTCACGAACCTAGACCAGCGCTGAAACCTAAGGATAACCAAAATTTAACTAAAAGTTAATTTTACAATTCATTTAAGTCAGCTACAATCAAAGGTAAAATTATATTAAAAGATAAATGGTAGCTCAAATTCAACTCGAAGCAATTGGGACTTTTGCAACTGGTGTGTTGGGCGAAAGTGCAGCGGAAATTCCCGCTTATGATTCTATTAGTCAACGTTTATTTGTGGTCAATGCTAACAGCGCTACTCTTGACGTACTTAATCTGAGCGCTCTTACTAATCCCAATCTTCTGTTTTCTATTTCCCCCACTGAAGAAGAAGTTCCTCTAGAAGAACCAGGGGTTATTGGGGGGATAAATAGTGTTGCTGTCAGCAATGGTATTGTAGCTGCTGCTGTAGAAGTGGTGGACTCAGAAAACGATGATATCCAACTTTCCGAACAAGTCTTTTTCTATAATACCGAGGGAAATTTCCTCAATTCTGTCACTGTCGGGGCGCTTCCCGATATGCTCACTTTCACTCCCGACGGTACGAAAATTATTGTGGCTAATGAAGGGGAACCAGAAGGAGACATTGATCCAGAAGGTTCTATCAGTATTATTGATATCTCTGGTGGAGTGGAAAATTTAACTGATGATAATGTCTCTACTGCCGATTTTACCGCTTTTAACGGTCGGGAAGAGGAACTGCGAGCTAAGGGCGTGCGCATCTTCCCAAATAAAACTGCCTCTTTAGACCTAGAACCGGAATATATTGCTGTTTCCCTCTTGGTGTCAAAAATCACAATTTGGCAGGTAATCAACTGAATAAAAGCGGGCTGCGCGGTGGCGCAGATCCGGTGCTTCGCACCGGGTCGCGATAATGCCATTAACATCCAAAATGCCCCAGTATTTGGTCTCTACCAACCGGACGGCATTACTTCTTTTGAGGTAGATGGCAATACCTATTATATTACTGCTAATGAAGGGGATGCTCGAAATGAGGATGAACGGATTGAGGATTTAACTCTAGATCCTGATGCTTTCCCCAACGCCGAGGTTTTGCAGTCAGAACAACAACTGGGTCGTCTGGAAGCCTCTACTATTGATGGAGACTTAGATGGGGATGGGGATTACGACCAACTTTTTGTCTACGGCGCTCGTTCTTTCTCGATTTGGGATGGTTCTGGCAATTTAGCTTAACTCGCAAGAAGCCCCACATCCGTACCGAAGACCTGCTAAGGTCTAGCTATACCTTAGCAGGGGTGTGGGATGAATTGCGAGCCAGTGTCTTTAATATGTTATCATAGGATTATAGGTGCGACACGATGTCGCATGTGCGAGTGAGCGAAAGCTCTAAACTTGAACCTTGGTTAATCCCCTGCCGAAGGAGCGTCATCAAACGCGCGGGAGACCCCACCCGTAGGATGCGTTACGCTAACCCCTTTAATTTAGGACGCTGCTTCTAACGACAGCTAACGCATCCTACGTAAAACGCGATATGACAGCGTTTTACGGGGTGGGGAGGGATAGCGCGCCCAAAAAATTAGCTACGAGTGTACCAATTAAATGCCTCAAGTTTCCAAAATCTGTGTTAAGATTTAAGAAATACAGTTACCTAAAAATGACCCAACGCGCCTTCAGATATAGGTTTTACCCTGATTCGGACCAAGAGCTGCTTTTGCGTCGCACCCACCCCTCGCTCCCCTCCCAGGAGGGGATGGGGGTGGGTTAGTCTTCAACAAAGCTTTGGCAGCGAGAACAGAAGGTTGGTTTGAGAGGCAGGAACGGATTGGATACGTGCAAACGTCCTCAATGCTGACTAGTTGGAAGAAACAAGAAGAGTTGGCTTTTTTAAATGAAGTTAGCGCTGTGGCGCTCCAACAAGCTCTACGCCATCTGCAAACTGCGTTTACAAATTTTTGGGCAAAGCGAGCTAAATACCCGCGATTTAAAAAGAAGAGGAATGGAGGTTGTGCAGAATTCACACCCTCAGCATTTAGATGGAAAGACGGGCAACTCAAATTAGCGAAATGCAAACAACCTCTCAACATAATCTGGAGCAGACAAATTCCTCCTGAGTGTGAACCGTCCACTGTTTTTGTCAGATTGGAACCTTCTAATCGATGGTCTGTTTCCATACTGGTAGATGACCCTACAGTTAAACCAATGCCTATGTTAACTAAGCAGATTGGGTTAGATGTTGGGTTGACTACCTTAGTCACAACTAGTGACGGAGAAAAGATAGCTAACCCTCGGCATTTCAACCACAAATTCAAGAGACTAAAAGCGGCCCAGAAAGCTCTTTCTAGAAAAAAGCTAGATTCCAACAACAGGTACAAAGCTAGATTAAAAGTTGCTAAAGCTCACGCAAAGATTGCAGACGCCAGAAAAGACTTTCTCCACAAGCTAACTACCAAATTTATCTGTGAAAACCAAACGATAGTGGTAGAAGATTTAGCAGTACGAAATATGGTCACGCAAAGACGCAAAGTACGCCTTTATGATGGGGAAGAGACGGTGCTATACCGCAGGAGGAGTGTAATTGCGTTTCTTTGCGTCTACTCGGTGGGCGCGATTCAAGAATCGTTCGCTTGCCCGTAGTATCAGTGATGCAGGGTGGAGTGAATTGGTCAGACAACTTGAGTATAAGAGTGATTGGTACGGTCGTGAGTTGATTAAGATTGACCGCTTTTTTCCCTCTAGTAAGCGGTGTGGAAACTGCGGTTTCGTAATAGATAAATTACCACTAAGCGTTAGGGAATGGGAATGCTCTCAATGTAGTAGTACTCACGACCGAGATATCAACGCAGCTAAGAATATTTTGGCGGCAGGGCTTGCCGTTTCAGTCTGTGGAGCGAACGTAAGACCCGATAGACAAGGCTCTTGCATGGCAGTTGCGAAATTCCCCCGGCATCATCGATGGCGGGGGAAAGAAACAGAAACCCACCCACCCCTACCCCCTCCCAGGAGGGGGACCTTGGGGGTGGGTTGGGAATCCCCACCAAGAAGCGACAGCCTGCTCAGGCGCGGCTGCGCAGGAGCAGGGGTGGGGAGGATGTCAATAGCAATAGTGAGGTTTCACAGCTAGAGGAAATGTGAACTTCAGAGTAGTAATCATGTGAAATGAAGGGAACTATGGGGAAGACGGGTATGATGAGCGTACAGCGAATCAGAGTGCGGCTCGTTCCCTGTGAAAGCCTCCTGCTGCTAATCCTGCTGCTGGTAAAGAAGCGGGAGAGATTTTCCAGTTGGATATTGAGAATACCCTCCGCTTTAATGAATATAGAAAGACTAAACAAATCTCAGGGTAAGAACAATGAAAAAACTATCTGCTCTCTATCTCGGACTCGCTCTCTCTATCGGTGTCACCGCACCAGCTTCCGCTTTCTCTGTTATTGGTGCTGACGACTTTTCCGGTTCCCAGACAGTTATCAACTTTGAGTCCGTATCCGGAAGCTCAGTCGGGGAATAAGGGGAGTATTTGTTACAATCTCCCTACCCCACACCCTCAAAAGCGCTATATATCGGGATATATTGAGGAGAGGGAAAATAAAGAGAGAACCATTAATGGCCAATAATTTAAACAGTCAAGCAATCACTCAGGGAACCCAGCGCTCCCCCAATCGTGCCATGTTGCGGGCAGTGGGTTTTGGTGATGAGGACTTTAGCAAACCCATTGTGGGTCTTGCCAATGGTTACAGTACCATTACCCCTTGTAATATGGGATTAAATTTCCTCGCCCAGAGAGCTGAAGCCAGTCTGAAACTGGCTGGGGCTATGCCCCAGATATTCGGTACCATTACAGTATCGGACGGTATCTCTATGGGAACAGAAGGGATGAAATATTCCCTGGTCTCTCGGGAAGTTATTGCCGACTCCATCGAAACTGCTTGCAAGGGACAGAGTATGGATGGAGTTTTAGCTATTGGTGGTTGCGATAAAAATATGCCAGGGGCTATGATCGCCATAGCCAGGATGAATATTCCAGCTATCTTTGTCTATGGGGGGACCATTAAACCGGGACATTACGACGGTAACGACCTCACGGTGGTGAGTGCTTTTGAAGCAGTGGGACAATATAGTGCAGGGAAAATTGACGAACCACAACTGGTAGCTATTGAAAAGAATGCCTGTCCTGGTGCGGGTTCCTGTGGAGGCATGTTTACTGCTAATACCATGTCCTCTGCTTTTGAAGCTATGGGTATGAGTTTGCCCTATTCTTCTACTATGGCAGCAGAAGATGAGGAAAAGGCTGAAAGCACGGAAAAATCTGCCTTGGTCTTAGTAAATGCCATTCGTGAGCAAATCCTGCCACGAGATATTCTAACTCGGAAAGCTTTTGAGAATGCAATAAGTGTTATTATGGCTGTGGGAGGTTCCACTAATGCTGTGTTGCATTTATTGGCTATTGCCCACAGTATGGGAGTGGAACTAACTCTCTCGGATTTTGAAACTATCAGAAAGCGAGTTCCAGTTTTGTGTGACCTCAAACCCTCCGGGAAGTACGTGACGGTTAATTTACATCAAGCTGGGGGCATTCCTCAAGTGATGAAGATGTTGCTGGTCCATGACTTATTGCACCCAGATGCTTTAACTATTACCGGGGAAACTATTGCCGAAGTGCTGGATTCTGTACCAGATACACCCCCAATTAATCAGGACGTGATTCGTCCCTGGCATAAGCCTCTGTATCGAGAAGGACACCTGGCGGTGTTAAAAGGCAATTTGGCAGCAGAAGGGGCCGTAGCGAAGATTAGTGGGGTGAAGAACCCGAAGATTACTGGACCTGCTCGGGTGTTTGAATCGGAAGAAGAGTGCTTGGATGCCATTCTTGCGGGTAAGATTAAGGCTGGAGATGTGGTGGTAGTAAGGTATGAAGGTCCGAAAGGTGGTCCCGGTATGCGGGAAATGCTGGCTCCCACTTCTGCTATTATCGGTGCTGGCTTGGGAGATAAAGTAGGTTTAATTACTGATGGCCGCTTTTCCGGTGGTACTTATGGTATGGTAGTGGGTCACGTTGCCCCGGAGGCTGCCGTGGGAGGGGCGATCGCCTTGGTGCAAGAGGGAGATAGTATTACTATTGATGCTAAGGAGCGGTTATTACAACTTAATGTGTCAGGGGAAGAGTTGGATCGGCGTCGTAGTCATTGGCAGCCTCCCGAACCGAGGTATAATAAGGGAGTGTTGGCGAAATATGCCAAGTTAGTCTCTTCTAGTAGCCTTGGAGCTGTAACAGATTAATCCGTATTAAATCATAAAAAACTAAGTCCATGTTAATCATCAATAAAAATTTTATAGCCCAAAAAAGCTATTCCACCCACCATTAAGCCACCAACAATCCAAGTCCCAAACCAAAAATTAGACCTGCCTGAACAATCCCAATGCCGCAGATAACAAAGAGACCCAGCTTACCATACTTAATCATTTGTTTCACTGCCAGGGGCCAAGAG
Organism: Prochloron sp.; assembly: GCA_965198675.1. Classification (GTDB taxonomy): domain Bacteria; phylum Cyanobacteriota; class Cyanobacteriia; order Cyanobacteriales; family Prochloraceae; genus Prochloron. The sequence continues at coordinate 2,806,859 of OZ240666.1, forward strand.
CGTTCGCCCTTCTTTTCCTTTCTCGTTGGATAGATCGGGTGATCCAGTTCGTTTCGCAGCTCTTCTTCCCGTCGGATTGGCTCCTCTTCTTCTCGTTCAATTTGCCATTCTATTTCTCGTAATTTCTCATCTATTTCGTCACTGTGTCTTTCACTTCGATCGCTCATCTCAATTTCCTCAATCCTTTTCTTACATTGGTTTTCTTATTTCCGCTTTTATCGCTGTTTTAGTTGGTTTTGGTAAAATTATCTTTTTCCCCACTCCCTAATATACTGGCAACTGGTAACAATTTTAGAACGGTCGCCATATTTTGATGGTTTCGGAGCAGGTTCAAGGACAACTTGTTTCGCCGGTTCCGCCAGTTCTATCTTAGTGTTGTTAGGGCAGTGCCCTGAGAATAACGGTTTCTCTTGTTTGGTGAACCCTTTATTGATTTTCTCTCCTCTTATTCTAGTTTTGATTTGGAAGTTTCGCGCCAAGTCGCCAAGGCGCAAAGGGGGAGGAAGGAAGGAGTTACTGGTTTTGTCAATTAACCTACCTTATTGGAGTAGTAGTGTATCCAAAACCAAAACTTTCAAATCTGGCACAGCAGCAAGACGCACATCATTAGTTAAGAAAAACCCTGCACCCCCGCGTCTGGAGTTCGCAAATTCTGTCCTGCTCTTGACCTGGCAGCAATCTGAGCAATCTCCACGGAAACAGGCAATGTAGCTAAATTTTCCTGAGCAAGAATAATATCACAGTACTGTTCAGCCAGTTCTAGATTACCTGCCCGAATTGGGTGAACTAGAACCTCTGTCAACGTCAGCGTAGACGTAACAACTTGAAACTGCCCCTGACTCATCCCTTGAAAAAAGCTATCAACAAGTTGTATATATTTCTCATTCTGCTCGATGAAGTAAATGAGTGGTGCAGTATCCAAGCCAATAACTTGTGCTTGTAATTGAGTTAACCATTCCATGAAGCACGTTCCTGGTTGACATATTCCTGTCCATCAATTCCTTGCCAAATTTCTTTTCCCAAACCCTTTAATTCCGTAATGCTGTGTTTGGGTTTTGTAGCTACGTTATTGTAAATCATAATATGTAAATCTTTGAGCAAGCGCAGTTGCTCATCTGTAGTAAGATATTCAACTTGGCTACGGATATCTTGATAGGTTGCAGTATTGTTATTTAACATAATAGAATAGGGAGATAGGGTAAATTGGGTTATATTGTAACTAAAGAGTGCGCGAATTGCGATAGCTCTTCCCCCCTTCCCTCTCTCTTATCTTCCTCTGCGTCCTCTGCGCCTCTGCGGTTTAATCAAAAAAAACGCCCCCCAAAATTGGAGGACGCTTTTTTTACCATTCCAGTCACCTGATAACTGGTAACTGGTAACTGGTCACTGATGATTACCCGTGGATAGCAGGAGCAGTAAGTGCTACAGGAGCAGCCTCACCGGCAGCCAAGTCTAAAGGGAAGTTGTGAGCATTCCGCTCGTGCATTACTTCAAAACCCAGGTTAGCCCGGTTCAGAACGTCAGCCCAGGTTCCGATTACATGACCTTGTGAGTCAAGAATGGACTGGTTGAAGTTGAAACCGTTCAGGTTGAAAGCCATGGTGCTGATACCCATAGCAGTGAACCAAATGCCAACTACTGGCCATGCACCCAAGAAGAAGTGCAAGGAACGACTGTTGTTGAAGGAGGCATATTGGAAGATGAGACGACCGAAGTAGCCGTGAGCTGCAACGATATTGTAGGTCTCTTCTTCTTGGCCAAACTTATAGCCGTAGTTCTGAGATTCGGTTTCGGTGGTTTCCCGTACTAAGGAGGAAGTTACCAAAGAACCGTGCATTGCGCTGAACAGAGAACCACCAAACACACCAGCTACTCCCAACATATGGAAGGGGTGCATGAGGATATTGTGCTCTGCTTGGAACACAAACATGAAGTTGAAGGTACCACTGATTCCTAAAGGCATTCCATCAGAGAAGGAACCTTGTCCAATGGGGTAGATTAGGAATACAGCTGTTGCTGCTGCTACGGGAGCAGAGAAGGCAACACAAATCCAAGGACGCATACCTAAACGGTAGCTCAGTTCCCACTCACGACCCATGTAGCAGAATACACCAATGAGGAAGTGGAAGACTACGAGCTGGTAAGGACCGCCGTTGTAGAGCCACTCATCCAAGGAGGCTGCTTCCCAAATGGGATAGAAGTGCAGACCAATAGCGTTGGAGGAGGGGACAACTGCACCAGAGATGATGTTGTTGCCGTAGAGCAAGGAACCTGCTACTGGCTCGCGGATACCATCGATGTCCACAGGAGGAGCAGCGATGAAGGCGATGATGAAGCAGGTAGCGGCGGAGAGCAGGCAGGGAATCATCAGGACGCCGAACCAACCTACATAGAGGCGATTGTCGGTGCTGGTGATCCACTGGCAGAACTGCTCCCATGCTGAGGCGCTTTCGCGCTGTTGCAGGGTAGTTGTCATGTTCTTAAAAGTGCTATTTAGTTATCGAGGTTCCGATTACATTTCTAATATAACTGCTTTTTTAAGAAATGTCAAGGGGTGTAACGAAATATTTATTTATCTGGCATATAAGGAAAACTTATCTTTTATTTTGGCTCTTGTGTGGTACAATACAGGAAATAAGTTTAGGGTGTAGCATCGCCCACCAACAGCCACACTTGAGGGGAGCTGTCTTGCCATTGACGTTTGAATTCCTCGAAAGAAATTGTCATAGTTTTTGTGGATAATTTGCCCTCATCCAGTTAGGATAGAAAGCAAATCTAAAGAGAGCTAGCTATATGTCCCAAGAACTGTCAGTTAAGCTCCTCCTCACCGGAGAGAGCATGATTCCAGGAAAAGTCAGATCAAAAGATTTAGCGGAAGTTATCGGCTCTATAGAAGAGGCGGTGATTACAGTCGTGATGTCCTCTCATTCTGAGCTAGACAAGAATGCTGTTATTTTGGGATTAAAGAGCATTGAGGATGGAAGTGTTGGGTTAGCTTTTTCTCCCAGCGTTCCCGAATATACACTAGATGCAGCTAGAGCTATTGGTGAGTCTATTATGACCGCAAGCTTTAACTTGCTCCCTTACTCCACCTTAGATCCCTTAAAGTCCCTAGCCAGATTTGCCAAGTCGAAGGATTGCAACATAGAGATTATAGAGAGAAACGGTAGGGAGGTAAGCCTAGCCACCATTACCCCAGAAACAAAGATCCCTGAAGTAGTTTTAATACCAGGGGAAACTACCTTGTACGGGAAAATAACCAGGGTCGGAGGGCTAAAACCGTACATTCGGCTGAAGACCTTTGACGGTCAATCTGTTAGTTGCTCTGCCAGTCAGGCCCTGGCCAAAATAGCAGGGAAAAGGCTATATCAGGAAGTAGGGTTACATGGTATAGGGAAATTCAACCCAGAAACTTTTAAGCTTGTAACTTTTGAAGCAACTCACTTTGCCAATTACTCACCCACTGATCCAAGTGAGGCATTAAACAGGCTTAGGGAGATAGCAGGAGAAGCCTTTGATAGTATCCCAGACCTTAACGCTTATTTTGAGGAGCTTCGCTATGGAGGGGAGGAATAATGCCTATAATTGCTTCTTTTGATTCAAACATTGTAGGTTGGGCGATAAGAGGAGATGCCACCAGTGGGCAAGAAGATAACATTTTAAAAGCTAAGGCATTATTCAAGACCTGTCAAGAAAAGAAGATTAAAATACTAATTCCAGCAATCGCTTTTGGCGAGGTACTTTGTCCCATATCTTTAGAGCAGCAAAAAAATTTTGGATCGGTCATGATGAAAGAGTACTTGATCACTCCTTTTGATGCCCAATGTGCTATGGAGTTTGCAAAACTATGGAGAGAAAAAAGCGACAGTCAAAACCAGGAAGTTAGCCGGAAAATGAGACCAGATTATCTAATCTTAGCAACAGCAATTGCTAAAAAAGCAGAGGTACTATACACAGAGGATCGCAAGCTACAAAAATTTGCTGGTAACTATATCAGAACAGAAGGATTACCAGGCTACACAGTGCAAACAAGGCTAGATATTTAAGCAAAAAGATAATTGCTCAATTAGGGGAGAAAAGGGATGAATGAGGGTTGAGGGCAGCACGAATGTCCCCAAATAAGGGGCTAAATCAATAACTTTTTCTAGTATCGCCATATGGGCAACATCGACATTTACCCTGGTTTATCAGCGGTTCCTTCAGCAAGCAACTTGGGTTTGAGATAGAGATTCTTCCAAAAGTACAGAAGCACCAGCTACCCAGGGAGGAACAATTAAAGCACCGATAATACCCAAAACCTGGGCACCACCTAAAACAGCTAATAACTGATATAAGGGAGGTACTTTAACGGAATTACCAACCAGCAAGGGATCCAGCACATAGGTTTCCACATTTTGGATAATCACAAACAAAAGAAATACCCAGAGGAAAGTCCAACACGCCACAATTAAAGCAGGAATAGTTCCCAAAACGGGTCCAAAGAAAGGAATCAAATTAGTAACCCCCGCAATAACCCCCAAACCGAGAGTAATGACGATACTCAGGATAGTTGAAACCAAGATTCTCCCTTGAATATAACCCCCCATTCTCTGACTAACTGGAATTACTTGAGCAGCAAGGCGATCTTCCCAAGGTTGGGGAAACAAACTAACCAAACCCTTGATTAATTTATCCGAACCAGATAGCATATAGCCAGAGAACAACAAAACCAATAATACACCCACAGCGGGCTAATAGAGAAATACTGGATTGCTTTATGAGTAGGAGTGCCTAATTTAGCTTTTTCAAAGGGCGCGGGTGTGGGCGATCGCTCTTGACCGGATAATACACTGATTTGTTGGGAAGAGGTGTCGCAACCCAATCTACACAATTTAGAACTGATATGTCAGCCCAGTGATAAAATTGACTCGCAAATTAGTATTATTCCCAGTGGGTTGTCCTGCATATCTCAATTGTAAAGAATTACTAAAAGACCACTGGCTACTAATAGGTATACCCAAGCTAGTGGAAGAAGTGAGATAATAATCGGCAGTATGGGTGATGGGAAATTCGAAGGTGAGAAACTGGTGGAACTTCCAGGAACCAAAGAAGAAATTCTTATAACGGAGTCCATAGGTCACTACGGGAACGTCCAGATCCTCATTTCGTTGGTCTGAGTCTTTAAACCTAATGCCCAAACCCAGCTGCATATCGAAGGTTTTTCCTTTTCCACCTCGCCAGAAGTTCCTTCCCGGTCCTGCATATAAACTAGTGCGCAGATTAAGATTATTCAGTTCATCCCTCATGGCTTTGGCGTGGATAAAATATTGCCAGCGACCATCATTATAGTGGTGTCTGAACTCGGCGTCAATTTCAGCTTTAATGCGGTTGCGTTCGCCCCCAGAACGGCTATCATCGAAATTATTACTAAAGCCCAAACTCAAATCGATCTGGTCTTGGGGCCATTTGCGCTCGATAATAAAGTTCAAAATCGCCAAAGCAGTGGTGTTATTCCCAGAAGCCAGGTTCCCCCCCAAACTCACACTTCCTGTCCAGGGAATTTCCTCAAAAGGAAACAAGGGTACTGGTTCCTTGCTGAGGGCGATCGCCTCCTCACTGGCTCCCAAAAGATTAGCAGCAATATCATTTTCCCCCATTTGGGCATATTTAAGGGCGATGGCTGCTAACAGTTTACCTCGTTCCCCATTATCTCCCACTTCCCGAGCTGTTTGAAGAGCTTCCTCTAAGAGTACCTCTGCTGCTTCAGTTTCCCCCAGCATAGTATAAAGTCCTGCTAAGTCGGCAATAGCAAGAACCCGGAGATTATCTGCCTCAATGCTCTGAACTACCTTTTCAGCTTGGGCTACAATAGACAATGCGGTGGCAGCTTGGCCGATTTGAGCATATTGTAAAGCAATTTCCCCTAATACTCTCCCTTTTACCTGGGGATCGGTAATCTCTTGTGCTACTGCCAGAGCTTGTGCTAATGTTTCCTTTCTGACTTCACTTGATTCAAAATCAGGAACTGATTCCGTTGGTTGTTGTGCCATCACGGGCACTCCATAACACCCCAACCCTAGCACAATAGCTACTGCTAACCTTCCTAGTTTCAATTTCTACCTCCTTTATATTAAGTACCAAATACCATGACAGTTATCAATTTTACCATCAATTGCCCATTTCCCCCCACAAATTGCGGTATTGTTTTTTCACGTCAGTACCCAGGGGGGAGAGGAATTCACTGCGGGAGAGAATCTCTTGTTCCGTTAGCAACAAAGGGTTCCGCCCCACGTCTTTAACAATTTCTTCCTTTTTCATAGTAAAAATCCTGGGGGAGATGGCGTTAGTATAAAAAGAGATAAGATTAGCCGAGTCAGGTTGCCAACAAAAATTAATCCATTCTTTGATTTTCTCCTCCTTGTTCTTATCAGGGGTCAGTTGTTGGGGTCGAACCCATAAATCAGCCCAAAGAGAAGTCCCAGAACGGGGCACTACGGCTTCAATATTAGGATATAGTTGTTGAATAGGTAAAATATCTGTAGACCAACCTACCGCTAACCAAGTATCCCCGAGAATAAGGGGTTGGAGATAATTGTCAGAGCGATAGAATTTTACTTGTTGCTGTAGTGCTAACAATTCTTTTCTGAGTTGGGGAATTTGTTCCAAATTTGGGGTATTATAGGAATGACCTAGTTTCTTTAAAGTCAAGCCAATTACTTCTCGCGGCTGGTTTAAAAGAGAAATCCTGCCCCGCAGTTGGGGGTTCCACAAATCTTCCCAATCTTTCGGTTCAATACCCACCTCCTCCAGTTTATCCCGACGATAGGCAATGAGAGTAGTGCCCCAGCGGTAAGGTGCTCCCAAAATTTTACCATTCCGTGTAACTAACTGTTTAGCCAGAGGAAGTAGTTTTCCCCAGCTCTCAAGCGCTTCCAGCGCCAAAGGTTCAATCAGTTGTTTCTCAATCGCTGCTTCTAACCAGTAGTCTCCCAGGGTAATTAAATCAGCCATAGATTGCTTTTTAAAAGGTAGCCTTAGTTTCTGGTTTGGGTCTGGATCCTGCCAAGTTTCTAAGAGTGCGAATAAATCTTTTAATTGGGATTTGGGTTTGAATATTGGTGTCTGAGAGGAAACCAGTTCTTTGCGGAATTCTTTTAACAGTTGCCCTGGAATTGAACCCTTGAGCAGGATAATTTTAATCTTTTCTTTAGAGTTACTGCACCCAGCAATGTACTGAGAGAGTGCTAGGGTTCCGATACGGAATAAAAAAGAACGACGGTTGAGCATAATAGTTGGATGTGGGGTAGAAATATCTAAATCTGGGCTGGTAACTGGTAACTGGTAACTGGTAACTGGTAACTGGTAACTGTTATAGCTCATTATTAAATTAATCGAAAATAATCCAACCTAGATGGAATATGAGATATAGGATAAAACAAACTAGTGGGAATGGCTATGGATACAGTTGAAAGGCAAATCATGGAGCTTCATGGTAAAGTGGATAAAATAGATCACAAAGTGGAGGGACTCAGCTACCAGCTTGCAGCATTGGCTGAGTCGAAACAGCAGGGTTTTGAGGGTACTGGGGAGGTATTTGCCACCATAGGTAAAATAAATCACAGCCAGATGGATTCTGTCATGGAACACAAGGACATTCTCCCTGATAACGGGGATTGGCAGATTCACAACCAGGAACAGTCAATCAACCCCGACATTCAAATCCGACGGTTGACAGCCCAACTGACGGCAGCTTATAATCGCATTGCAGCCCTGGAAGAACAACTGCTAGCTCGTCGCGTTCATTCGTGAGATTAAAGCTTCAATGGCTATAAGTAACTGCTGAGGACTCCAGCCCCCATAAAGGTGGGCTGCGATGGCAGATCCTCCCGCACCTACCCCTTCCTTCACGTATCCCTCTTCGTAAGCCCTTAAACTAGGATAACGAGAAGGGGCAAAACTCAGTGGGGCAGCTAATAAGGGCACCTCTGAGATATCCCTAGCTAAACCCACAGTATCTCCTGTGGTATCTTCCACCACCCAGGGAGTTGTCCCCACAACCACCCTTGACCGTTGGGCATCTAAGCCGTACTCTAACACAATAGCCCGCAGCAAGGCAAAAACCGCTAGCATTTGGGTCCCCCCCGCCAGCATAACCCCAGCCCTGGCACTAGCAGCGATGGCCATACCTGCTGCTACCACTTGCATGGGATCTCCTACAGCAGCGACCACCTCTAAGGGATCATGGGGGCGGGTGCGGCATAACCCAGTTTGGACAACCGCCCATTTTTGCCCATGATTGCAACGGGGGTGACTGCTATTCACTTTTCCCCTTGCTCTTGTAATACCCAAACCAGTGAGGACTGCTAAAGCAGTTGTGGTACCCCCCACCACACACTCTCCTATGATAATATAAGGGGCAAGTTTCGCCAGTTTGGCTCCCCAATCTAAGCCTGCTGCCAACAAGCGTTCCACCGTTTTCAGGGGTAAGGCTTTCCCTGTAGAAACGCAGTTGGCGGGCATACCCCCCAGATTCATGGCCTCTACTGCCGGGGCATGAGGTAAACCAGCATTAAAGAGATAAACTGGAAGCTGGAAAGCTTCTACTACAGCCCTGGAAATCAGCACCGGGGAGGCTCCAGCCTCTAGAGGGGGTAAAGGATACACTGGATGAGGTATGGGACCGTTAAGCAGAAATTCAGCATCGGCGATCGCTGTATATTGGCGATCAGCAGGAGTTGCTCCAGCGGCGGAAATACCCGGAATCAGTCCGGTGGCAGTAAATCCCAAAATACAGGCAAACAGAGGTTTTTGACCTCCATATAAGTCCAACCAATCTCGTCCCCGTTTTTCTGCTGTATAAACCTTAATCATTTTATTCAAAAATACAAAGTTATTTAGCCATAATTTTTGAGCTTGTATTAGTATAATTTATATTAACTTTTTCTTGTTAAGCGCCAGCACGGTGCTGTTGGGTTTCGTGCCCCGACAGTTGCCATTTTTTTATCAACATAATGTTTTGTATAAGTATTAAAATATTATTTATGTATATGGAAACAAAAATATTAATGTTAGATGTCTATAATGCCGCCCGGGCACCTTGAAAGAGCTGCCCCCTACACTGCCATGGTACGTGGTTACTGATAACTGTTTCAATCGTAGTCCAACAAAACTCCAACCCAATGTGGGGGTGGTCCAATAGGATTGCCCAGGCGATCTAATAGGAATAAAGCCACAAGGTGGACGACAAAAAGATAAATGAGGTTATTGAGCAAAATCGAGCCAATAGCGATGGCCTGAACCAGGAATAAACTGGGTTGTGCGAGCAAACCCAATTGAGTAAATCCCCAGCTGGCAAATTCTGTCATCCCCCTCACGAAATAAAGCCACAGATCCTCCCCTAAGAGAATAGAAAAGAGCCAGAAGCGGAAAAAGAAGCCCAAGGTGCCAATAATAGTGCCGATACCGATGGAAAAAAGCCAGCTAGACCTCTGGCGCCACAAAAATCCTAGCTGTACTCCCATTAAGCCATAAGGCAGCAAAAAGACGATGCTGCGAGCCGGTCCCATGAGTACGGAAAGCAACAAACCAGAAACCAAAGTGGTCATCACCGAGGTGCGGTATCCCCAGCGCAGGTACATTAAGGCAATAGGAATGGGGAAAAAAATCCGCAGCAGGGGACCGAGAGGGAAATAGTAGTTAATCAGCCAAATCAAACTCCCAGTACTAGCGAGGAAAGCTGTTTCTACCATGGCTAAAGTCCCCGGGGACAATAGCTGTTTCTGGGACTTCCCAGGTGGTTGCTTTACCTCTGGTTCTTCCTGATCAACCCAATTAGTATTATCTTCCTTTCGCGAGTCATTAGAAAACATATAATTTTACTGAATAATCTTCTCCAAAGCTGGCAAGTCGGGAATGCAGAGGACGTTTTGCTCCCGTTGAATCAATCCTTTCTTCTCCAATTTTGTCAAGACTCTAGTGACTGTCTCCCGGGCTAAACCACTCAGACTGCTCAGTTCCCGGTGAGGCAAATGGGGAATTTCTATACCTTTTGCCCCCTCTTTCCCTTGTCCCTCAGCCAGAAAGAGAATCGTATCTGCTACCCGGGACTTGCTATCAGCTTCCCGCAGCCGCAGCCGTCGATTTACTTGCCGCAGACGCTGACCCATTAATTGAGCTAACCGCAGCCCCGCTTTCGGTTCTGTGTTCATCAAGTGCAAAAAATCCTGAGCTGGAATACTGCTAATTTTGGTGGGGGTTAAAGTAATCACATCGGTGGAACGGGGTACCCGATCGAGAGCGGCCATTTCCCCCACAACTTCTCCTTTACCGATAATATTGAGGGTGACTTCTTTGCCATCGATATTATAAGTGCGAATTTTCACCCAGCCATCCAAAATAAAATAAACAGAGCCACCCCAGTCATTTTCCAGCAAAATCACTTGATTAGGGGGATGGTTACGAGTGACCACATGAGCAGTGGCTTTTTCCAGACTTTCGGTAGGTATGTCCATGAAAAAAGGAACGGAACTGATTAATTCCTCTATTTCAAAATTTGAATCCTTTGAGGTATATCGGTCTTCCATAGCTTAGGTAAGGGATTTAAACATTTTTCATGTATAGTACCTTCTTACGTGCTATAGACTAATGATTAATCTTCCTACCCAAATCACCCTCTCTCGTCTGGTGGGGTTGCCTTTAATTCTCTATTGGCTCCAGCACCCCACTCCCACAACTCGCTGGCTTTCCTTAGGAGTTTTTCTCATGGCTGCCCTAACTGATTGGTTAGATGGCTATTTAGCGCGGAAACTGAACCAGGTGACGGAGTTGGGCAAATTTCTCGACCCCCTAGTAGATAAGTTATTGGTGTTAGGACCGCTGCTGGCATTAATTGAATTGGGTCAAGTACCAGCTTGGGGGGTATTTCTGATTTTAGGGCGAGAGTTGGCCATCGCCGGTTGGCGGATTAACCCCCAATTGACTGGTAATAGTACTATTTCCGGTGCTTCTATCTGGGGCAAGTTGAAAACTGTCAGTCAAATAACAGCCATCGCCCTGTTAATTGCCCCTCTCCCTATGGTTCAGACTGCTGGACTCATTGTCTTTTGGGTAGCGGTGGCCCTCACTCTCATCTCTGGTATGATTTATGTTTGGCCTTGGAGTATTTCCTCATCCAAGGAGAAATCCACCTCAGCCCTGTCACCACCAGAAGGGAGATAATCATGAAGGAAAGAGTCCTTTAACCCGGACAACAGGTCAAACCGGGGCTGCCAATTCAATTCTACCATGGCTTTGCTCACATCAGCAAAGAAGTGCTGTACCCGCATAGGGAAAGCCTTACGTTTGCCAAAGTTAAATTGTTTGGGGTCGTAATGAACTAATTGTATCTCGTCGGAGGATTTGCCTACCGCAGCACCTACGATCCGAGCCAAACCGTCAAAAGTGACGTAGCGATGGCCGGAGATATTATAGATCTGGCCGATGGCCTTTTCGTTGCCCAAAATGGCAGCCATCGCCCGAGCTAGGTCGGCGACGTGACCCAATTGGGTTATATGGTTGCCATTTCCGGGAATAGGAAGAGGACGTCCCCGCACCAGGCGATGGAAAAACCAAGCTTCTAAGGGGTTATAATTTTGAGGACCGTAGATATAGGTAGGACGAACTGAAGTCCAAGGTAACCCTGTTTGAGCGAGATAGGTTTCTGTTTCGTATTTGCCTTTGTGACGACTGTTGGGATCTACTGGATCCCCTTCTCGATGAGGCATTTCCTCTGTGGGGAGATAGACTCCTGCGGAACTGACGTAGATAAAGTGTTGCACCCGGTTCTGAAAGATTTCTGCCAAAGGCTGAGTATCCTTTAATTGGCGACCGTTATTGTCATAAACAGCATCAAAGGTTTCCCCGGAAAGCTTTTCTTTCAGTTGGATTGGATCCAGGCGATCGCCTTTTATTTGTTTTACTCCCTCTATTGGTGCTGGTTTATTGCCCCGATTGAACAGTACCACTTCATGACCCTGCTCTACCAAAATCTTGGTTAAATAAACCCCAATAAAGCGGGTTCCCCCCATAATTAAAATGCGCATTTTCCTTGGTTATATCTCTTTGGCATATTATTATAACCGCAGATGAACGCAGATGAACGCAGATAAATAGGGATTATTTCAGGATGGTTTAGTGCTGTTGATACAAAACAACGTCATCTCGGCGATACCTAAGTCGAAATTGTGGCATTGATTCCAGTCTTTGTACTAAACTAATAACGGTATCTGGGGAACTAGACCAGCCAGGATGACGTATATTCAGCAAAACATATTCAAATTGACTTAAATCAACTGATTCGGAACCAGAGGTTGCTAGTTTAACTACCGGGCGATGGGTTAAATGGGGGGCAATTTGAGCTGAAGTTAAAACACTGCCTTTCGTTTTAACTAAAGCAACTGCTTCCTTTGTACCTTGCCAGGTATCCAGGCTTTCGAGATATATGGAACCGAAATAACCAAATTTTGTCAGTGCTAAAAAAGCTACTAATGACCAAAGGATAATTCCTCTTCGAGTTTTGACCAATCCTTTACCTGCTGCAAGGGGGGAAATTACTGCTAATAAAAGAAAAGGCAATATTGGTAGTGAATACTGATGGAGCAAATCTTTTTGCGCTTGGTAATCGGTAATTAAATTTAAGACTAAGGCGGGAATTGCAGGGACTAGGGGAGTTAAATGCCTGAATGAAAGGCCCCAAATTACTGGCGACAGTAGCAGGAGGAGATATTCTAAGTTAGGGAGGGTAAAAATTTGGCTCAGTACTATTCCTGGTTTGAGGAGCAAGTTGGTGGCGATTTCCAGAACAGAGTCTCCTAAAAAATTATAACGTGCCACTGCGGCTGCTTCTGCGCCACTAAAGGAGGGGATAATTACCTGAGTAGCGATTAAAAACCAAGCAATACCAGCAAAAAGAGCCATGGCTCCAGAGAAACGCTTTTTCTCAAAGACTAGCAACCAGAACCCCATTGCTGCTACAGTCAAGGACAATACTTCCTTGCAACTCAAAATCAAGATTAAAGCTAAACCAAACCACCACCCATTACCGAGTCGCGCTGCTAATATTGCTCCTAATATACTAGGTAATGCTATTACTTCTGGATGAAAGTCGAATAAATTGATATTGAAAACCAGGGGATAAAGCAGATAAACTATTGCCATAGTTGTGGCTTGTTTTTCCCCCAAACCTGCATGACGTGCTAGATACCATGTTGGTGATGCTCCCAGGGACAAGGATATTGCTTGTACTGCAAATAACCAGCTAATATGGGGGTAGATTTTGTAGAGCAAAGCGAGGGGGTAGAGTATTAATCTAACATGGTTTCCAAATTCGTGAACACCTAAGAAAGATGAAACAGGTGACTCTCCTTGGCTAATTAAATATACTGCTTGGTCAAGAATTCCCAAATCCAAAGCAGTTGATTGAAACAGGGCATGTCGTAAACTGCTGCTGGCAAATAAAATGATAGTACTAATGGCGATCGTCCAAGTTAAATGTTTCTGCATCAAAACCTACTTTTTCTTTTACAGTATATGTGGGTCTTCCTTTTACTTCATCGTATATAGCGAGCCTAAATGATTTGTGCAAACACATCGTATCGTTCCAATCTCTCCGGATTGAAAAGTTTGAGAGCCAAAAATAGCTTGAACAATCTTTTCACAACTGTAAAATTTTTACATTTGTAATAAAAACGCTTCAAAAAATTCTTGGCTTGTAACCAAATTCCCTCTACAGGATTTTCTTCCGGACTATAAGGAGCAAACAATTCACAAGTAATCAACCATTCATCTTTGGCTAATCCATCATTATATTTGGCTAAGATTTTTTTCATTTCCTCTCCTTTATGATATGACGCACCATCCCAAAGTAACATAATTTGTTGGTTAGGATGACGATTCTTTATCTCTTCAACAAATTTCACAGTATTTTGTCCATTGCCGCTGGGATAAGGACAAACAATAAATTCATTATTCCAAATGTTTAAAGCACCATAGTAAGTTTGTCTAGCTCTATAATTATCAATCTTAACAATTTCTCGTTTTTTTTGTCTCCCCAAAGGTAACCACAAATCTCATCGCCTTGAAGGTGACACTCATCTAAAGCATATACCACAAGTTTTTCAGCTTTTATCTTATCGAGGCGGGCCGCGCTACCGCGCGGATCCGGTGTACCACCGGATCGCGTAATATAGCAGCTAATTCTTTATTTCTTTCTTTGATACGAGCTGGATTTTTTCTGGGATTTTCTTTATTGTCTTTCTGCCATGTTAAATTGGCGTTTCGCAAGATTTGATAATAACTCTCTTTTGACCTAAATAGGACATCATATTCTTCTATAAGATGTCTTTCTAATTCAGAAATGTTACGTCTTTCTGGTGGCTGGAGCCATTTTATAATTTCTTTTTTTTGCTCCCTAGTTAGGTAACTTCTTGAACCTTGATGTCCCAGGCTTAATCCCGATACACCTTGTAGCAAATATTTTCTCTGTGTTTGGGCAATAAAGCTTGTTGAAACACCTAAACTTACTTCAATACTTTTATAATCCAACCCCAATAATCTCAATTTTACTGCTTGTACTCTTTTCCATTCTTTTAAATTCTTAGTGTTGTGAATAAACTCATTCAATTCCTGTATTTTAGTAAAGTTAGGATGATTCTTATCATTCATTAACATGATTTTATCCTCTTTTTGTTTGGTTTGAAGGCATCATAGCACAAAAGTCACGATTTGCACAAATGATTTAGACGCGCTATATTCTGCCGACGTACTCCCCTAAAATACCAAGGCAAATGAGCTGCACTGCACCAAGAAAGAAAATACCCATGGCAATCATAGCATAGCCCACTAATTGAGTGGATGGTTGGTAGAGACGCCAGTACAAAATTAACATCATCATCAATAATGCTACCCCAGCAGCTACCAAACCTAAATAGGTGGCCAGTTTTAGGGGTTTACGAGAAAGAGAGACAACCCCGTCTATGGCTAAAACTAAAGACTTGCTAAAAGTATATTTCACAACCCCTGCAAACCTGGGGTCTCTTTGAAATTTTACCGCTGTTTGGGGGAAACCTACCCAAGCGCGTAAACCCCGAATATAGCGATTTCTTTCTGGCATAGAATTGAGGAGATCTACTACTTGTCGGGACATTAAGCAAAAATCTCCCGTGTCTGTGGGAATATTTACATCAACTAAACGTTTGAGGAAGCGGTAAAAAATATAAGCCATGGTTCGCTTGAACCAATTTTCTTGACGACGAGTTATCCTTTGACCATAGACCACATGATAGCCTTGACGCCATTTTTCAATCAGCTCGGGGATAATTTCCGGCGGATCTTGCAAGTCAGCGTCCATGACAATAATAGCTTCACCTTGAGCAAAGTTTAATCCAGCAGTAACGGCAATTTGATGACCGAAATTCCTGGCTAAACTGAGATAACGAACCCGAGAGTCTTGGCGGCGTATTTCTGCCATTAGTTGCAAGGAGCGATCTCTGCTGCCATCATCTACGAAAATTAACTCAGCTTCGTGTTCCAGTGGTTCTATTACCTTCACCAAGCGTCCATATAGTTCGCCGATGTTGTCTTCTTCGTTGTAAATCGGAATGACAATTGAATAAATGGTCTTGTTCATGAAAATTTTCAGTCGTTGGAAACCCCGTCTCTTTAGAGCGGGGAGGAAAACGTTTAGCGGCTTTAGCCGCAGTGTCCCCGATGGGGGTGGGGGAAATTGTTGTCTCCCCCAAACCTCCAATTCGGTCGTAAAGTTGGCTTCGCCGTCTTGCCTCGCTTTCCAGCTCGAATTCGATTCGAGCTGGGTCGAGGCGCAAAGTTATCGGTCGGTACTTTCCCGGCAGCACTGCCTTACCCTTCGTAAAGCTGTTTAACCACCCGGTTCTAGAGCCTGAGACTAGCACGCATCCCAGGGTAGGTCTTTAACTCTTGCCGATAACGTAGTCAGTTAAGTAGGATGCGTTAGCACACGTCTGGAGAAGTGTTTAAAGCTGACAGCTATGGCGTAACGCATCCTACGGCTGGTCAGCTATCCTATGAGGGAGGCACGAAGCCCCGCCTCTTCAGAGCGGGGTGCTGACATTTCTCAAGGTAAGGGGGCACCGCAAGGAGATACCTTACGTGGTCGCCCCCATGTTAGAATTATCAATATTACTCAATTATCCCATTTATCGCACCAGAGAGCTAGGGAACGTTTCCGGAAATCATCTTTATGACCAGAAAGATCCACGACGAGTTAGCGAAAAACTATCTCGAAACGCTCTTACAGCTATGCAGGGGAAGTAACAACAGCAGTCAGAATCCGCTCGGAAGCGCGGGAAATAGATGTTGTGTTCCAACCATCAAATCCATAAAACAGTTACCAGTCCTGCTCATGCCAACCGGGGCAGTCAGGCAGTGACCAGTTACCAGTCCTGCTCATGCCAACCGGGGCAGTCAGGCAGTTACCAGTTACCTTCCACCAATAAGTGGTTTGCCACCAAATAAGTGGTGGGGGCCTCAAACCCAAGGTTGAGCTGCTACCATGGTACGTGATTACTGAAAGGTGAGGAGTATACACTAGGAGCAGGATGCTTGGAAACTTGCACGCCCGTTACTGCGAGAGGGAAAACCTGGCTGGTCTACCTATCACGGCAGTCCTATTTAAAGGTTGTTAAAGATGAAATATCAACTAATTACCATTACAATTATCACACTCCTTACTCAAAACGCTGCTCATGCTGTTAGTACTAGTATTTTACAGCCCGTTTCTGTTACTTCAGGTGCAGGTCATAATCACGATAACGCACCAGAAAATTTAATTGGCCAAGAAGGATTAATATCAAAATATGAAAGTGCAATAACCTCTTGGGATACTATTGATGACTTTAGGCATCTGGACGAAGATTACTGGCAAGCAGACGTACCTCGGGACCCAAACCGAGGAGAGTCTTTCCCATACCCACTAACTTTTGACCTGGGTTCTGAATACATTATTCATGGAATAGCTTTGTGGAATGGCGTTCGGTCTCGAGGCGTAGTAGATTTCGAGGTGTACGCTGATGACAATAATAATTTGAATGACGAAAAAGAAGAGTCACAATTCAGTTTATTCCAAGAAACAGAAACAATGACCACACCACCAATGACCACATTTACGACAGCACCACTAAATACCGTGTCTGTTCCAGTTCAAACATTTTCTTTTGATTCCCCCATGAGAACTCAATTTATTCACATGAATCTTCTGTCGAATCAAAATGTCCAGGGGAATTTCGATATTACAGAAATATATGAAATAGCTTTTGAATCATCACCCGTACCTATTGAGTTTGGTCCCATACCAGAAGTCATTGGTTTTCCCGTACCTTTTGAGTTTGGTCCCATACCAGGAATCATTGGTTTTATAGCAGCAATGGGGATAAACTATTTCCGGTTTTTTTTAAGAGATAGAAAAGACAGTGACGATTGACATCCTCCCGCCGCTAACCCTACGGGTATAGCGGGGGATTCCCATATCGCTATGAGAGTTTCCTCTTTCGACGAGTTCCCTTACTTTGCAGTATTTCCACCCCTGCTCCTGCGCTGCCGCGCCTGAGCAGGAGCAGAGGGGGTTCTCTCCAGAGGCGTTACTTTCCCTGTGCCCCAGGGTAGTTTTAGATTTCTCTAATGCCTTGGATAAGATGTTGATTGCAGCGTTCTCATCCCGGTCAGCTTGATATCCACAATAGGGGCATACATGAGTCCTGGTACTTAATGACTTCAAAACCTTCTGACTGCAACTAGAGCAGTTCTGGGAAGTATATCTTGGGTCAACTGCTATCACGTCAACCCTATAGATATTACCGAAGTATTCGAGCCACTCGCGGAAGCGATACCAGGCCGCATCATTAATAGATTTGGCTAGACTGTGGTTCTTAACCATATTGCGCACTCTCAGATCTTCAATCGCTACCCACCCCCGTAGCCCCCTCCCGGGAGGGGGTTGGGGGTGGGTATGACGCGCAGGGCCAACTTACAGACCCAATCATTACGTCTGCGGGAAACCTTGAGATGCGCTCTCTCCAGCCGATTCCTAGCTTTAGAACGGTTAGTGCTGCCCTTTTTTGTTCGAGATAAACGCCGTTGTAGTTTCTTGATGCGCCGTTCACCCTTTCTTAAAAACCTTGGGTTATCAACTTTATTACCGTGGGAATCTGTGTAGAAATGGTTTAAACCAACGTCGAGCCCGGTTTGTTTATTACATAGCTCTTTATTCTCTTTCCTTGAGTGGTCAATTACAAATTGGGCATAGTAGCCATCATGCCTCCTAACTACTCGTACTCGTTTAATCTGTTTCAGTTGATAGTAGTGGAGGTCACGACTTCCCCATAGTCTGAAATTCCCAGCCTTAAACTTATCGGAAAAAGTTAAGTATTTACGGTCTTTCGAGAGCTTCCACCCACTAGTTTTGTACTCAACAGACGCTCTAACCTGGTACTTTTTAAACCTTGGGTAGCCCTTCTTACCGGGTATCTTTGATTTACAGTTTGAATAGAATCTCTCAATCGCTACCCAGGCTCTTTCAGCGTGGGCTTGCCTGGCCTGAGAGTTTAGTTTATTTGCCCATGGAAATTCTGGGTTATCAGATAGGATTTTGCAGTACTTACAGGCATCATTACGGGTTTTAACCTCACCATCTATCCACGCTCTAATAATACTGTTCCGAACGAATCTACCAGTACGTATGGCTACCCACCCCCCAACCCCACCCACCCCTACCCCCTCCCAGGAGGGGAACCCGGGAGGGGGGCAAGGGGGGTGGGTACTGGTCTTCAGTTCCTTTCAGTTTCATTTCGTAGACAATCATAGGGATTTTTACCCGAACGCTCCCCTTATTATACCACACCCCGGCGTCGTCATTCATCTCACACCCCTGCTAAGGTATAGCCAGACCTTAGCAGGTCAAAGATTATGGTGTGAGCCTTCTGCCGACATCTAGGTAATATCAACTATTACGCTTTTGTTCTAACAGATAAGCGAAGGTCGTTGGCTTGCTTCGCAGGACTCTGAAAGACCCTTTGATTAGCTCCTCTCTGGTAGGTTTCCAGGTTTGAGCAAACCTTCGCCGATAGATTTTAGCTAACAAATGTTGGCTCTCTCCCAATGCAGTCACTCTCGCGCAGAGGCGCTCCGGCACGGAGAATTAATAAACAGGCGCTTCAAGCGCTCATCCATATCATGTTATTCTCTGCGCCTCTGTGTCTCTGTGAGCTTCCATTAGAAAGTAACTGCTCTTTGTTCTATTTTGTCAGCTTGGTTATCGCTGTGTTTCCAATATACCTAATTAAAAGCCTTTTGGCAATACGGGGGGCTCTTGGTCATTGCGGGCAAATGTCTCCACCGTTATCAGCTTTCGTTTCATTCCCGCGTCCTACCCGAATGGTCTCGATAGCGGTATGCCTGCCCGCCCTCTCCTAGTACCACCTTTGGAGAGAGTAACACTAAAATTAGTTTAGACAAGGTAATTGTACCAGCCCAAGCCAGAACAGGTCAACCAGTGACAGTTGGACCCCAAAAATGGTTCCATGACCACGGTATTGCTAGGGGTGAATTATATAGGGGAGGTTCGGATCCAGATTTATACCAAGGCAGTTTCCAAGTAATTGAATCCATGGCCATGCTTCCCCGGGAAAACCTGGTCACTGGGGAATATATATTGGAAGCAATCTATCTCAACAGAGAAACGGGGGAAATCTACCCTATATCTGGGCCAACCGTAACTATTAATATTACTCCTAATGCTCCGGTAATACTGGCTCCAGAATTGGATTTAGTCACTCAGATGAGGATTTTGGCTGGTGATTTACCCCAAGGAAGAGCAACTCTTGACCATATTTTTGCTGAAATAGGACGAATAAATCAATATGCTCCAGTTCAGGATTATATTTTACAGGCAGAACTAGCTTTGGAATACCGACTGAAGCAAGAACCCAACAATGTTGATTTAGCTTACGCTCTTACTTGATCCAGGGTATTACAAGAGGATGTATCTGGGGCGATCGCGGCATTGAAAAAAGTCGTTGAGTTAGACTCTCAAAATCCCTACTCTTACGCCTATCTTGCTTTTGTCTATCTTTATGATTGGCAACCGAAAGCAGCAGAAAAAGCGCTCCAAAGGGCTGGGGAACTTAACCCAGATATCCCGGAAATACAGCGGTGCGACCCACCCCGAATCAGATTCGGGGTGGAAAGCGCACCAAGACAATGAGTTTGGCGTGGTACCCATTCAATTTAAAGTATAGCACAAAAAAATCATCTTCCTGGAAATCCTAGGTAAGCAAAGATTTGCATAGGTTTATGGTGTTCTGTTGAACCGCTGGCGCAGCGTTTAAAGGCGTAGATGTTTTCCTATTTGTATCATAATTAAGCAACCTAAAGGTGTTGGGCAAAGCGAATAGCGAAGAGGGCGAGGAGGAGAGAGGAAAATCCCCATAAGGGGTATCGCCAACGAGGATGGTTTTGCAGCAGAAAACCGAGGGCGATGGCTACAGAAACAATCCCATAGACGTAACGTTCTGCGGATGCGGTTCTGCCAGAAGGAAAGATAATCACCATGCTAAAAAGACCGTAAAGCCAAGGAAGAGAACCCATTATCTTCCGGGAATGCCATAATAAGAAAATACCGCCGCCAACCATGACAGTATTGATAAAAGGATTCCCTGCTAAAAGCCAGAGTATCACGAATAAAGTGTAAAAGCCATAGTCCGTTTTGACTCTACCCAGCTTTCCTCGCCATCGCCACAAGCAATAGCCTATGGCGCAGATGAGGCAAAATAAGGGAAGATGCCATTTTCCCCAACCAATGGCAATTTGTGACAGCATTTTCAACCAACCCTGTCCCCAAAAAGCTTGTTCCGGTTGCCATGCTTTTTGGGCTAAGATAAATGCCAGGGGTTCGTCAAACTGGAACCAGCAATATAAGCTGTAAAGCACCACTCCTGTCCCAGTGAGCAAACTACTAATATAAGCAATAGGACCACGCTTCTGGAGGAAAGCTATCATTAAAAATGCGGGTATGAGAGCTAACCCAGGAGCCCGAGTCCCTGTAGCTAATGCATCCCAAAATGCCGCCCAAAAATATTGCTTGTTATCGAAGGTGTAAAGAGCAGCGGTGCTGCATAATAAAAACAACCCTTCTGTATAAATAACAGTACCGAAGAGAGAAAAAGGACACCAAGCTAAAACAGCAGTTCCCCAGGGAGCAGCACTGATACCGTGACGTTTTTCTACCCAAGTAAAGAGTACTATTAATGCCCCGAAAAAGGCCAGGTTACTGAGGAGAGTGCCTGCTACTTCAAAGGGCAACCCCAGATTCATTAATGCCCTTATAGCGAGGGGAAAGAAAGGAAAAAAGGCTACATTATCCCCAAAACTACCCTTCTGGATATCATAGCCTGTAGTGGCTATTTGCTGGTAATGTAAGCTATCCCAAGCCGAAAATACTCCCCAACCGAATTCAGCTTGAACGCCCCAATCCGGGGCAGGTAGTAAGGGAGCGATCGCCAACATGGCAATAATAATTACCATGGGACTCGTGCCCCACATCATACTAACAAATATCAAACCATTTTTCAATCTAGTAATAAGCTTCATATATTGCTAAAATCCACCTGAGAAAGATAATACCATGCTTGAATCAATTTACCTTGCATTACAGCGGCTATCCCACTTAGAGCTTGCAATACTGGTAGGTCTGGATTAATTTCCAGAGCTGGTTTGAGTACTTGCTCTGCTTGTTTTCCTTGCCAGTCATAGAGATAAACAAAGGCGAGATAGGCGTAATTATAGGGGTTATTCTTATCTAATTCAATCCCTTGTTCAAAAGCAGCGATCGCCCCTTCAACATCTTGTTGCAAGACTCGTGCTAAAGCCATAGCATAAACCCAGTTCAATTTTTCCTGCTCATCTCTATCTTGCTCTTGTTCTAACCGATAAGCTAAGGTCAATTCTGCTTGTTGTAAATAATCTTGAATGGCGTCGTATTGGTTAATTCTAGCTATTTGGGCAAAAATTGGTTCCAATCCTTCCCTACCTTGGGCTAAACCTGGGGCAACTGTGCGCAGTTGGGTAACTAAATCTAATTCAGGAGCTGGTACAATGGGGGCATTTGGCTCTATAGTCAAGGTAACGGATGGTGCAATAATGGGATAGATTTCTCCTGTTTCCCAGTTGAGATAAGTTGCTGCTAACTGATAGTTTCCCGCAGCCACATCAAAACCAGGAAGCATTGCGGTTCTTTCTCTCACTTGAAAACTACCATTATCCCCATCCCCTGGTAACTGTTTCAATCTTCCCATCCCAATACCATGATCGTGCAACCAGAAAGAAGTGCCATTTTCCTGCTGCCAAGTTAAGATTACCAAACCGGATGCCAATTGTGACCAAGAACCTGACCACTGATAGGTAACGGGTACCGGTACTCCGGGACTCACTTTCTCTGGTACTGTAACCTTATTTAATTGCACAAGAATAGGGTTGTCGGCAATAGGTTCTACCTCAACAGCAGGTTGGCGACGATGGTAAAGTTGTAATGTACTCTCGTCAGGAAGAGGCCAACTTTTGTGTAAGCTAAAATCCTCTCCTTGCTGGATAGCCTCTACTATAGCTGTTTGGGAGGAAGGTACGGAACCTTGATCCCCAGTTTTGGTCAGAAACCAATCCAGGGATCGCCCGTCTTGTTTCACCTCATGGTCTCTAACTCCCACTTGTCGCCCGTATACTTGAAAATTAGCTAAACTACCGTAGAAGGAGAAATTGTGTTGATTAATTGCACCGGTAGAAGGTAAAACCCCGAGAGTAGTTCTCAGATAAGGAGAAGTAGCAATAATTTCAGCAATTACTTCCTGGTGAGGTAATTTTGCTCCTAAATAAGGATAGCGACGTCCATGAGGGCTGAGAACGTTGGTGAGAATTTCTCCCCGGAGAGGAAATAAATTCAAGACCATCAACAGGAATGCTAAACCTAGAGTACCCCAACGAATACTTTGACGCCAAGGACCGCCCCAAGACAACAACCCAACTGCCATTAATAAGGATAGCACTGGTAAGAGGGGCAAAATATAGCGAGGGTCTTTATTCAGATTGAGGGAGGAGAGGAAATAGCCTCCGAGGAGAAAAACAGCTAACCATGTCCAGGATTTTTTGGGGTATGTTGGCGAATGGCGGTAATATAAGAGCAATGCGACAATGGGCACGAGCAAGAGGGGCCAGGAAATAAGAGTAGGTAGAATCTTGCCATAGTAAGTCCAAGCGTCCAGAGTATGAAGAGCAGGATCTCCTTCAATAATGGCAGAATCAATGGTTGCTCGCTTTCCCGCAGTGAAAATTAGGAGCCAATTAGTTCGATACCACGGACCCCAGATAAATAGTGATAAGAAGCAACCCACCAGTAGCTGGAGCAAAGCTTTCCCCTTGCGCTGTCCCAGGTTAACAAGGAATACCCACAGCCATGGTAAAAACAAAAAGAGCAATACGGTTTGTTTTACCATTAAAGCCACACCGAGGGAAAGACCAAATGCAATACCTCTGAACCAACCCCCTTTAAAGTACCACAGAGTGAGCAACCAGAAACTCAGGGCTACTACTGCTGCAACGGGATAGTCTAGTAAATAGATTAAACGATAATGACTGAGAGCGGGCAATAATTGACAGATACCCGCAGCCCACAACCCTATCTCGGAACTAAATAATACTGCTCCCAAGCCATAGACTGAGATAAGTAAAATGCCCTGAAAGAGCAATAGTACCAGAGTAGCTGCGTCTTCGCTGGTGCCGAATAGATTTAAAAAAGGAGCCGTAGCTATATAGGTGAGAGGGGGTATTTTGGTGGACAGGAGCCAAAAATGCCGCCACCACTCTCCACTCAACCACTGAGGTGCTTGTAAAGCGTGCCAGTAGTTCATTGCTCCGTTGAGATAATCGGCAGGATCCCAAGCAGGAACGGAGCGATCCAAGGCACACCAGAGGCGATCGCCCAATGCTCCCACCAACCAAATAATACCCAGGTAAAGAATGTGTTTTTTGGACAATGTTCTCTTCATAAGATGAGCAAAATCTATATTATCAATTTTATCTATACTGGAGCAAGTAAGATTCTTTTAAGAATTGTGGCTCAATTTGGCGTTCCCGTGGAAGATAGATAGCAACTGGGATTCCTATCTCATGCAAGTAGCGACACATTACTGGTTCTACCGTAGACCAGTCCAAGTTGCCCAATCCACAACCTAAAGCTGGCATTGCTAAAGACTGGATTCCCTCTTGTTTAAAGTTGTTCCTCAGCCAATCCAATCCCTCTTTAATATCATCTAGACGGGAATTATCTCGCCATTTTCGCTTGGTGGCGAAGAGCAAGAACCACTTGGTGGAATTGGGAGTTGAAAGAGGAAGGCTAAGGTCTGCCAGTTCTTCATCCAAGGAAGCTTCCCGTTTATAAACATAGGGTTTGGTTGCAGTAATTTGTTTATTTCGACAGGCATCTTGATAGACAACGTATACATCAGGAAATTGATACTTTGCCCTGGAAGCCAACCCTTTTCCCATTATGCCTTGAAGATTGACGCTAATGGTTAAGGTCTGCATATTAGAGAAAAACATATCTCCATCTATCAGGGAGATATTGGTTCCAATACGAGTAGAAGATCGGGGCTGGAAGAACATATGGGACTCAGGAATTACGGGGATTTTCACTGGACCAATAATTGACTCAACTCGCTCCCTGGTTGTGTCATCGGCGACAAAGATTGAATGGATCAGTTCTGGTTTGACCCGCTCCCGAATCAAGCATTCAGTCATAATCTTTCTTTTGGACCTGTCAAAAGAATTCCACCAATCATCTTGAATGACTTTCCATTGCGCTTTAATTACTTTCAAACCTTCTGAATAAGACAAAAATTGAGTGGTAGCATTTGCTGCATTTCCATCTGTAATTATAACATCTTTTTCACTCAGAATCGATGGTTTTACTTCAAGAATGGCAATATCTCTCTTATTCTTTTCATGAACCACTCGATACATCATGGGATTACGGGGCTGAAAATATAAGTTAGCATACTCCCACAAACTATCATGGTTGGGTGTAGTCTTTCCCTTGCGCATATTGACGATATCACTATCATAGATGGAGGTAAAAGAAACTTTCTGCTCTTCAACTTGTTGATGGGATAAAATTCCTTGTTCAAGAATGGAAGGTAAATTCTCGATATGGGTGATGTAGTAGAGGCTTTTGATAAATTGTTGTTTCATAATAAGGAAAGAAAATGAAGATAAGTTTCACGCAGAGACACAGGTAGCCGCTCGGAGACTCGCTCCAGCGCAGAGAGGAGGAAGAGTTTAATTGCACTAGTAGGATTTTTCAAGGTGTAATAATTAAACCAGTTTCATTCATTCTCCCTCTTCCTCCCCCCTTTTGCGTCTTTGCCCTCGCCATCGCGGATGCCGAGGGCGAAACCTTCTTATATTGGCAAGGTGGGCAAAAAGTGTCCTACGGTAGCTTGTCACTGCAAACGATTGGTATATTCCTGCAAATCAACTACCACCTTATTAGATAGCAAATAAGCTCCCAACAAATTGGGAAAAGCCATAAAGAAGAGCATACCATCACTGAACTCGATAACTGCTCCCGGGTTGGCAACGGAACCAATGAAGATGGCAATCAAGAACAAGACTTTGTAAACAATCGCACTACCTTCCCCGAAGGTTGCACCGAAGAGATAATCCCAACATTTTTCCCCATAGTAACTCCAGGATATCATGGTGGAAACAGCAAAGAAGAAAACGGAAAGGGCTAAAAGAAGGGGAAACCACTCAATCACCGACCCATAAGCTTGAGAAGTTAGGGCTGCACCCTCAAGTTCTTTTGGTGCATTTTGATACACTCCAGTAATCACAATTACCAAAGCAGTCATATTACAAACAATCACCGTATCGATAAAGGGTTCCAGGAGAGCTACCAAACCCTCTTTAATGGGTTCATCGGTTCGGGCTGCTGAGTGAGCAATGGCTGCTGAACCAATTCCTGCTTCGTTGGAGAAGGTAGAGCGCCGCAAACCCTGAACCATGACTCCAATAAAGCCCCCCAACCCTGCTTTTAGGGAGAAAGCTCCCGCGAAAATAGTCCCAATGGCTCCGGGAATATCAGTATAATTAGTCCAAATAATCCAGAGAGAAGCCAGAACATAGAGGACACACATTACAGGAACAACAGTTCCCGCAACTTGACCAATTCTCCGGATACCCCCAATAATCACCGTTCCCACCAAAAAAGCGAGAATGAGACCATAGAGCCAACCTCGTCCTGCAAATAAAGGTATCACCTGAGCTACAGCTCCAAAAGACTGGTTCGCTTGAAACATATTGCCTCCCCCAAAGGCACCGAAAATGCAGAAGATAGAGAATAAAATAGCCAGAACCCGACCAAGTTGCCCCAAACCGATTTCTGCCAAACCCCGAGAGAGAAAATACATCGGTCCCCCGGAAATGCTACCATCCTTTTTAACGATGCGATATTTTTGTGCCAGAGTACACTCCACAAACTTACTGGTCATTCCCAACAAGCCACCCAGAGTCATCCAAACTGTAGCCCCGGGTCCCCCTACGGTGACGGCGATGGCCACTCCCGCAATATTTCCCAGCCCCACCGTGGCTGAGAGAGCTGCTGCCAGGGCTTGGAAATGGGACACTTCCCCTGGTGCATTGGGATCGTCATGTTTCCCCCGCACCAGATCCAGAGCATGTCCTAACATGCGGAAATTGACAAACTTCATCTGGATGGTGAAAAATATGGCTGCGAAGAGCAACCACAGTACAATGAGGGGAAAACCACCGATACTAAAAAAGAGAACGGCAAAGACAGCTTTCGCTAATTGAGAAAAAACAGCATCGATACCATTTAAGAAAGCATTACCCTGCTGCCCCTCTGTGGCCAACACAATAGTGGGTAGAGAGCAAAAAAGGAGAACGTATAACCAAAGTCGCTTCATGGACTGCCTCATAATTAATTCAGCAGCATCTTACCACTTATTGCGTACTAAATACCTCTACACTGGTTACTGGTTACTGGTACGTGCTCTCACCTTGAGGGTTTAAAGTCTGGTCAGATATTTCACTTTCTCTCTGTTCCTTTTCCCTTCGTTCTTCACAATCCATAAAAAAAGCTACTGCTTCTAAAATAGGCAACTTATCAGCAAAAATTTCAGTAACCAACTCGTCAAGGCTAATTTCGTCCCTTGCAGCAAGTCGCTCTAATCCCTCTTTCAAATACTTAGGAATACGAAGAGTGCATGTACATAATTCTAAATCGTCCATTGTTAAATTCTCCACAGTTTTGATTTTCCATTATATATAGATTTGGTTTCGCTGGTGCTCTGTACAACTCTAGAGCAATTCAGCATAAAGTCTGAGTTGTGCCACAGTCTGAGCAAGTCTCTGTCTATCAATTTCCCGCTTATACGCCATCAGCTCATCAAAGCGAATCCGGCGATCTGTGCGCGCAGAGGCGCGGAGGCACGGAGGATTAGTAAACAGGCGTTTGAAGCGCTCATCCATACCGTGCTATCTTCTGCGCTACCGGAGTTCTGTGAGCTTCTTTTCCGACTTTTCGGTACGGAATCTTGCCATCATCAATCAGACTAATCAAGAACGGACGGGACACATTTAAAATGTCTACTGCATGCTGAGTCGTTAACTCAGCATGTACGGGTATCAAAGTGACCCCATTTCCACTAACCATAAATTCAGCGATCGCCATAGCCATATTTCCTTTCCACATTGCCTGTCTACTACTTGGTATTGTACCTGACAGGGGTATTCTTATTTCGATATGGCAATAAAATCTCCCGAGCTGCATGATAAGATATTATGTGATATGATATCACAATATTGCGCCCCCCTGCCCTCTTAAAAATGACACCGTCCGCACTCTTAGAAGAACTAAAACCACTCTCTCATGATAACCGCATGTATCCTATGGTGGAAATAGATCGTCAGGCAAGAAATAACCCCAGCATTGCCTCCACTTTAGATATAATGGCAGAGGGAAACTTTGAAGAGCGCTACAATTATTGGCGAATCTTTCTCGCATAATTAGGAAAAGGGCGATCGCTGTTTTAGCTCTTTATGGGGATCACAGTCAGATTGAAACTGCATTTTCTATTTTATCTCCTCAACAAAGAGTTAAATTGTTCGTAAGGCTGAAAAAATGCCACCGTCAGACTATTATTGACAGTTTTCTGGAGCGCCTCGTTCCAATGGAGCCTAAAGAAGGAAGTAAATTGGTGAGTTTGGGTTCGGAGGAATTGGTATCTCGCCATGTAGAATTAGTAGTAACCAGAGGAGACTGGCAAGATTTGCATAACCTTGCTCGTCGTCACCCCAAAATTGCCGTTGACTGGCTGCAAAATCAAGCTAACCATCTCGCCTTTTTTGGCAAGCTAATGTCATGTTATCCCATTGGCGAAGCTTTGCCCCGAAAAGGCGATCACCGCTGTCTCTTCTCTTGAGCACCACACCCCCCTAGCCAACTTAAGCCTCCAAGAGTTGACCGATCGCCTTCCTGGGGCCATGGCAGATTTAGTGTTAAACTCTGAACGAATGCGCGACAGTCCCCACCCGTAGGATGCTAAGAAAAGGTTGCCCTATGTCTCCTTTCTCCCTTGGGAAGAAGCCTGCACTATTCTACAACCATTTATGCACAACCCGGACAGGGACTTGCGCATAGCAGCTCATCTGTGCTGCTGATATTCTTCAATTTATTGTGGCTCGCCGCAAAGAACAAGACCCGGTACGGTGCGCTATGATGGAGGAACTGGCTAATTTGCCCCCCAGTATTTGGCACCAAAACCATCTGGAGCACCTTAGTGTCCTTATTAAAGCCGCTCTCAATGCTGCTGATCTTTCCTACAATACCTCTGGAGCCATCGAAAGGTTAATTCGGCGTCTGTTACCCTTTCACCCCCAGTGGGCTGCCAATTCTTTAGCTAGGTTAGTGCAAGAACGGGGATATATTGGTTGCGATGAACTCAGGGATAGCCTTGCTTCTCAAGATTTAAACCAAATCGCCCCGGTACTTTTGCCTGTGTTTCAATCTTGGGCAACCAGAGAGCGAGAAGCCTATCTTATAGAAGCCTGCCGCAATTTTGGCATCAGGTTGAAACTATTTGACGGTTTAGTAGACTTATTGGAACAACTGATTAGCAGTACCAAAAGTGATTGGATTGCATCGTCCGCTCTGAGTATAATCCAGGAACATAGACAGGATCGCCTTCCTACTCTGATTCCCCAACTAATCGCAGCGGATCCCAGTTGGGTTACTCAACCTGTAGTATACAACTATTTACATCGCCGCCGCCAAGACTTATTAACTCCATTTTTAGGTCGCAAAGCTTACCAAGGAAGGTTCAGCACCGGCAAAACTATCTTTGTGCTCCCTATTAACTCTGATTTCTACAGCTTTAGTTACAGCCATCAATATAATTCAGCAAGGACCACCCCACCTGGATCTAGATAATTTGAGAGAATTAGAAAATCATTTATTTAATCAAGAAGATGAGCAACTAAGAAGGATCGCATTGGCAGTTTTAATCGCCCAGACGGAAGCACCCCATGGTTGGAACCAAAAACGAAGAGAACGACTGAACGTTTACAGACAAGATACCTCCCCATTAGTCGCTGCTGCTGCCCAATTTACCTTTCCTCCGTAGGATGCGTTACGGTACTTGCCGTGCGTGGTACATCGGTCAGCATGTGCGTAACGCATCCTACTGGGTGGGCAATGCCCACCCTACCTCTACTCACTACCCCTACTCACCATTTTTCCACTGTGGGTTTATAGAACCAACTTTCCAGCTTTGCTTCATCAACATATTCTTTCAATTCCGGATCGGGCCAAATATGCAGCTTATCAACAATACCCAGCTCTTGAGCAGCAGTTTCCATATCCTCCCATTGTTTCACAAAAGATTCTGCCCAGGATTTCTTGGTCATTACCTCCCGGGTAAAATCTAAACCAGCGGCTATCATCCTTTTCCCATTAGTACCACGAGCATTAATGGGTTCCCAAAAGATAACCTCTGGTGATAACTCACAAATTTTCTCCAAATGTGCTTTCAAATCATCTTTAGTCATAGTGGGAGGTGTAGGTGCTATGGCTATATACAATCTGCACCCCGCTTTATAACCCTTGAGTAAAGCTTGATAACGTTTTGTGGGTGGTGGTGCTTGGGGTTCAATTTGACTACTCAGGCGATCGTCTAAATTAGGTAAACTCATACCCACAATAACGTTGTCGCGCTTGAGAACATCCAAATCTTTCACCCACGATAACCCACGAGTCAGAATTCTCACTTTTTTCTTGTGGTTGGTCAGAATTTCCACAATTTTGCGAGTGATACGAGCAGTCTCTTGATTTTGATAAGGATCGGTACCGGAACAAAGTAAAACCACCCCTCTACCTGCTTCTGTCTCCACCCAAGTTCTTTTTCGTTCCAGGATTGTTGCCAATTTTTCGGGAATTTCTTCTCTGACAAAGAGATATTTTCCCCAGTCCATTTGCGGATTATTTACCCTCTTATCCCTTAATTGTCCTTGTTTTGTCCGAATTGCCGGAGTAGAAGGAACGTAACAGTTATGGGTAGCTAGTCCGTTAGCGAAAAAGGTATGGGTTGAGGTTTGGATGTCTACAACGTCAACTACACCAAGAGGAATTTTGTCAATAACCTTAGCGCGCTCAAGATTCAATGCCTCTCCTCTTACCTTGCCTAATTTAGCGACTTCAATACTTTGGAGCGTGGATGACCCATCTTTTCTGTTTTCTAAAAAGCTTGTCAATCCAGATGTGGGCAACCATTGTCCACGATGATTGAGCCACCCATGATTTTGTGTGGCAATTACTTCTCCGACTTCGGTAACAATTTTGTATGCTGGTTTTTTACTCCATTGAATAGCTTCTATAGTGGTTTTACGGAAAAAGCGATTGTCTTGGTGCGCTTTCCAGCTGGAATCAGATTCCAGCTGGGTCGCACCGCAAACATGGCTAGTAACGTTTTCGTCAAACCCTAGAAGTTCATCTCCTACCCTGGCGTGTTCTAGTTTTCGCCAGACAAGATCTGAATAAAGAATAAGGGTTTCTGGGGCAAGGCAAAATGTACATCCATGTAAGCACCCAGATGCAACGTTGATGACATAATCACACAAGCCTTTTTTCCCTAAAGCACTTCTCTGGAGGGGATTGACTATTTGCTCTGTACCTTTAACCATAGACATTGATGAAACCTCCCTGGGATTTTATTCCCCAATCAAAAAAGACCTAATTGCTTTTTACCTGTTGATTTAATTATATCATTATTTAGTAATTTTTTTTCTTTGGTTATTTTTCCTTTTCTTACAACCAATATTTCACTGCTCTCCCTTAATCTCTTGATATATTGCTGGTAATGTTTTACACTAGCAGGGTTAAACTCCATAGTTTGACCACGAATTTGTTTGTATGTAATACCATCTTTATCAATTAAGTGGCGCAATTGTTCGTCTAACTTCTCTAAGCAGTATTCATCGTTATCCTGACTATTGGTAAATTTAAGAGCTTTTTGATTTTTTTCATAAAAATTAACGGTCTTAAAACCATGACCATAAACTTGGAAATAGTACTCTGCAAAATTATTGATTTGCCAAAAACTTTCTTTCATTACTTCTAGAGCGCGATGGTTTTTGGACATGTGAATTAGATAATATTGTATACATGATTTGAATCTATCTGGAATCATAGAGAAACTATAGACTAGCTCTGCCTTCCCCTGTTCTCTAAATAAACGCATAGATTCATTTCTCAGGTAACATTGTTTACCGATACGATTGATACTGTCCAAACCAAAACCATCTAATTCATCTAAGTTATAGTAACCATCTGCTTCTAGCACATCTTGAAATCCAGATTTTTGCTTCTTATCTCTTTCTGTGACAAATCGCTGAATATTATTTATCATAAATGTATACAATATTTCCACTTTAGGCAAAGAGTTGATTTTTCTAATGCTCGCCATGGAAACCTTTGTCCAACCAAATGGATCTAAGAGAAAAAACACATGTCCTTTCCGCTTTTTTGCTACATTAATACAATAATCTACCAAACCTTCAAATTTACCACATCGAAATTCACATCGTTCTAAGAGAAAGCCCTCTTCTCCAGTTAATTTATGCTCTCTTTCATCGGTCAACTCTTCCAAACCAGCTTGCGCCATGGCATAATCTCGAAGACAATTTAAATGTTTGTGTTTCTCGTCGATGAAAATAAATTGCACATCTAAGGAATAAGCTCTCTTTGCCTGGCGATATCCTTCGCGAACGGCTTTAATCATTCTCAGAGGAGAACCTTCCCACAAAGAATCCCCATGGCGATACATTCCACCGCCGGAAAATCCATCAATAAAGGTAAATGTGGTAACTCCACGTTTACCCGTACCGTAAAGAGTTATAATGAGATTAGTAATATATTCCTGGATAATTTGGTGTTTTGCTTGAGTATGAGGCTCTATATTGGGCAAATCCTTGCCATCACGACTCCATTTTGCTTTGTTGCTACTCATGTAAATCTTCCTGGGAGCAAAGTTAGCAATATTATAACAGAAGACAACCAAGAATGTTAAGCTTGAAAGAAAAATAACTGTTATAAAGCCTTCAATATAGAGAAATGTCGCCGATGGCTTTGTTGGGTTTTGTCCCTCAACCCAACCTACGGGCTTCAATATAGAGAAAAGCTAAAAGCAGAAGAACCCTCCCGTAGCGTAAACTTACTATTGTTGAAAGAAAATTTGAGATTAGCTTATGAACAGCACCGAACTTTGGGAAAGATACCAGCACTGGCTATATTACAACGAGGAACTAGAATTCTACCTAGATGTCAGCCGTATGAGCTTTGACGCTGGTTTCGTACATTCCATGAAGCCAAAATTGCAGAAAGCCTTCCAAGATATGGCAGCCTTAGAAAGAGGGGCGATCGCCAACCCGGATGAAAACCGCATGGTGGGTCATTACTGGCTGCGGAACCCTGACTTGGCACCCACAGAGGAAATAAAACAAGACATCCTGGAAACCCTCCAACAAATCGAAACTTTTACCCAAAAAGTCCATAGCGGCGAAATTTATCCCCCCGGTGCCAGCAAATTTACCGATATCCTCTCTATTGGTATTGGTGGTTCAGCCCTCGGTCCCCAATTTGTAGCCGCAGCCTTAGCTCCCCAGAACCCTCCCCTAGCCCTTCATTTCATCGACAATACAGATCCCACAGGAATCGACAAAACCCTGGCTAACCTAGGTCCACGTCTCAATACCACCCTGGTGTTAGTCATCTCCAAGTCTGGGGGCACCCCAGAAACCCGCAATGGCATGGTGGAGGTGAAAACGGCCTTCCAAAACCGGAACCTAGATTTTGCAGCCCATACCGTAGCCATTACGGGAAAAGGGAGTAAATTAGAAAACATAGCCAAATCAGAAGGTTGGATAACCACCTTTCCCATGCACGACTGGGTGGGAGGGCGCACCTCGGAAATGTCAGCGGTGGGGTTAGTAGCA
Source organism: Prochloron sp. (assembly GCA_965198675.1). GTDB lineage: Bacteria > Cyanobacteriota > Cyanobacteriia > Cyanobacteriales > Prochloraceae > Prochloron. The sequence continues at coordinate 2,840,462 of OZ240666.1, forward strand.
GCAGCTTTACAAGGAATAGACATCCGCGCCATGCTCGCAGGTGCTAAAATCATGGATAACGCCACCAAGACACCAGACCTGAAAACCAATCCCGCAGCCCTGTTAGCCCTAGCTTGGTATTTTGCAGGCAATGGTAAAGGGGAAAAGGATATGGTAGTCTTGCCCTATAAAGACAGTTTGCTCCTCTTCAGTCGCTATCTCCAGCAGCTCGTCATGGAATCTCTGGGAAAAGAAAAAGACCTAGATGGCAATACAGTATATCAAGGTATTGCCGTCTACGGGAACAAAGGATCCACCGATCAACACGCCTATGTTCAGCAGTTAAGGGAAGGAGTGCCCAACTTCTTCGCCACCTTCATTGAAGTGTTGCGAGATCGCCAGGGAGACTCCCCAGAAGTAGAACCAGGAGTAACCGCAGGAGACTACCTCTCTGGTTTATTGCAGGGAACCCGTCAAGCACTCTATGAAAATCAGCGAGATTCCATTACGGTTACCATTAAGGAAGTCAATCCTTCTACCGTCGGCTCTTTAATTGCCCTTTACGAAAGGGCCGTGGGTTTTTATGCTATCCTAGTGAATATCAATGCTTACCATCAACCGGGAGTAGAAGCGGGGAAAAAAGCTGCTGCGTCTGTGTTAGCCCTGCAAAATCGAGTAGTGCAGGTGCTAACTTCAGCGGAAGTTCCCCTATCCTTGTCCGAGTTAGCAGCCAAAGCAGAGAGTTCCGACCAAATCGAAGCAATTTACAAGATTGTACGCCATTTGCATGGTAATGGACGGAGGGTAATTCTGGAAGGAAATCTTGGTAATCCTGCCAGTTTAAGGATATCAGTGCGGTAGGGTGCGTTGGCAACGCACCGAACAACTTTATAGCACTGCTATTGCAGTTTAGGACACTACTTTTCCAGGTGTCCTTATAATATAACCGAAATAGACCTAACAATTCCTGAGGTAGTAATAATGGCAAAAAAGCAACCTCTAGCTTGGTTTAAGCAAAAAACAGCAACTCGGATTAGCCAAAGAAAAAGTCTAGCTTTTGGTATACTGCTAATCTCTAGCCTAGGATTAGTATCTCTCAGTGGAACTGCCCAACCATTGCCAATAGGTGAACAGGAAATTGCACAAAGCACAAAGCAGAATGGAGAACAGCCACCAACAACAAGTTTATCACTCGCGCGAAAGACCCCATTCGTAGGATGCTAAGAAGTCGTAGGATGCGTTACTAGCCACTGTAGGATGCGTTACTAGCCGTAAGTAGTAGCAACAATACAAACTTTGTTGGCGTAACGCATCGTACTAGCAACAATACAAACTTTGTTGGCGTAACGCATCGTACGTAGCAGCATCCTAAATTAAATGGGTTAGCGTAACGCATCCTACGCGCAAGCGGGATGGGGAGTGTCAATGTCTTATCTAGAAGCTGTAGTTAGGATTAAATCTTCAATCCCTGGTTCTTCCAGTTCTGAGGAAGTGGGTACAGGGTGGATCGTCAAGAGAGAGCAAGACAGAGCCTGGATCGTAACTAACCGTCATGTAGTCAGTGAAGAAAAGTCCAATCAACCAGCACAAATAATCCAAGTTAAGTTCCGAGGAGGTGAGGAATTACCAGCCAAAATCGCTCACATCACCTCACCAACGGACTCCCTAGATTTGGCGGTTCTAGAAGTAAAAGGAATTCCTCCCAAGGGTACAGCCTTTGCGAGCGTCTCTGATTAATGCTGATGGTGCTCCCTTCCTGCAAAACAGATCTGTGCTCGCCATCGGACACCCTACAACTCGCCAAAGTTTCCCTTGGACCGTTGTTCGAGGAAGTATAAGTAATGTTTCTCCTCAAGAACTACTTGTGGATGCCACTTTAGCACCGGGAAACTCCGGCGGACCTATTCTAAATGGAGCCAGTGAAGTGATTGGTGTTGTTTATCAAAAAAAACGAGGAATCCCATTGGGTACAGCACATCCTGTTTGGAGAGTTAGAGACAGATTACTAGACTGGAAAGTTTTGGCAGAGTCTGATTTACCCACAGGAGTATCTAGTTATAGACTGGGTTTGATTTATATATCAATAATTGAAACTCGTATTAGAAAAGAACCCGATAGCATCAAGTCTCCCCTGATAAACACTATTTCCTGTGGAGAAGAAGTTGTAGTTCTGGAAGAAATTACTTCAAAGGGCTATTATCGAATTCTCGAAAGTGAGGGCTATGTTTATAAATCAGAACTAAGGAGACTGGAACTGGTACAAGATGATTTTGATAGTTTATGTAAAAAAAGCCCTGGTATTCCTGTCACAGAATTGCATGGCAATTGGGTATCTCTAAGTGAAATCCTAAGAGGAGGTGCTACCAGGTATGGATTTAGGGATTCAGCTATCCCAGATCCGGACATTCCTTGGGATAATCTAGTTAACGGACAGAACCAGCGATAGGGAAGCTACGCCCAAGTGATGACGAGCAAAAATTACTAATTTATTTATGGACTGAGGTTAATGAAAAAGGTTATAGAATGTACTGGCAAGACTACTGGACTGTTAAGAATTGGAATAGGGAAACAGGAGAACTTTTGATATATTTGCGCTTTGAAAATTTAGATAGTGTGAGAGAGATGACACTGAAAAAGTGCGGTTCACCAAGCACAGATACAGATTTATTGAGAAGAATCTGCAATTAAATCAACCCTCGTAGGGTGCGTTACCAACGCACCAAACAACGTTATAATAGAGAATCGGTAACACACCAAACAACCTTATCAGCACCCAAAATGAGGCAAAATCAGTATTGTATAACCCAAACTTTCCTGTTTTTGTGAGTCAATCCCTTGATTGATTTCCCAGAGTTATCAAAGTAGTAAAAATGACCACAAAAATAGAGGAGATAACGGAAACTAAAACCGAGTTTATTTCTGGTGGTAATTTGGTGAATGGAGTTGCTTTAATCTCCTCATTGAAAAATTTGTCGTCTAATCCTACTTGAACTTTACTAGCTTTACCAGCAAAGCGAACCCGTAAACCTTTTTCAGAATCAACCTGCATATTCCGTAGGCGCTTTATTTTGCCGTGGATTTGCAAAAATTGTTGAGAGTCAAGAGTAATCTCCCTCCCAGCCATTCGGATCTTACCTCCCTCAATAGTAGATATTCGACGTGGATCCCTCCTACTTGTTCGCTGAATTTTAGTAAACTGCACTTTCTCCACATCTAAATCCTTCCAAAACCACCTCTCAGAGTTTACTTGATTTGGAGCTGGTAGTGAGAAAGCTAACGCTGTTGTTTTCTGAAGAAGGAACTTATATTTGGAATTCCCCGGTTTCCAAATACATTGGAGAGGATGATCCCCCTCAATGCTCTTTCCCAAACCAGGACTAGAAATACTATAACGTCCTTCAATTCTGATTACCAGAGGATTTTGTCCAACATTTAACTCTAGTAAATTGCTCTGTTTTTCCTCTGGAGCTTCAAGCTGCAAAAGAAGAGAAGGAGTTTCTTTTGAGGGATTGTAACTTAGCCGTGCAATTGAGGTTTGAGGTTTGAGTCTCAATTCAGAAACTGCCAGTTGAGCAACTCCTGGAGACTTGGAAGAAAAGATAATCCCGCTCTCACTGTTTAACTGGATAGTCAGCAACTTAACCCTATCAAGAGCAGGAGTGGTTTCGCAGTCAAAATCACCGTTCAACTGGAAAGATTGTTCTCCTCTAACTTGAACTTTCCGAAGAGAGGAAATATAATTCAGGAAAAGAGCATCAGTTTCACCACCATAGGTAAAACTTATTTCCCGAACAAATAACTCCCCTTCCAACTCAGTTTGAACAGGATAGAAAGCTACTACTTTTAACCTTCGGAACTTGAAACTCTAACTGTGTTATGTCATCAAAGCTAGAGATATCTCCTGTAGAAAAAGAGACTAAACTTGGACCAGTACTACTGTATGCTATTCTATTTACAATTCCTTCACAGCGGTCAGGGTCTTGGCGACGGATGTAGTTGGTATTTCGCTCATTGTCTCCTGGGCAAGAGCCATAGGCGGGTAGAGCAGCAAAGTTAAGGCAGAGCAAAGCAATTATTCTTGTAGTGGGCCTTGCTTCAGTTTCTTGATCTCTTTTTCTTCCATAGTGATTACAATCTCAGCTCGTTTTTATCTATTATAGTCTCATTAAAAGCAACTCCAGGAAGAAAATTTGCTCCCAACCCGTCGAATATGCCACCAACTAGACAATAAAAAGACAGGTATGGGGGGTAGCGATCGCCTCCTCGCGCTTTTTCCCTCGCTCCCACTTTTTCCCGTTGCTCCCAGTCTCCGAAACCCACTTGCTGAATTTTTCGAGGTGCCCTAAATATATGTCCCTATTAATCCTGATTGCCGACGACGATCCAGGAATTCGATTAGCCCTCAGTGATTACTTGGAAATCTCTGGTTATTCAGTCATCAGTGCGGATAATGGTACTGACGCCTTAAATTTACTGGAGACATATCACCCTCACCTACTAGTTTCCGACATCAAAATGCCGGGAAAAGACGGGTACAATCTGGTGCGACAAGTTCGCCAACGTCCCGAATTCCGCCTCTTACCAGTAATTTTCTTGACCCAACGGGATAGTACCTCCGAAAGGATTCGTGGCTATCAAGTAGGTTGCGATATTTATCTACCCAAACCATTTGAAATGGAGGAGTTGGGAGCAATTATTCGCAATCTCCTGGAGCGATCCCAGGCAATGCAATCTGAGATTCGCTTTTGGCCCGACCAGTCTCCTAAGGTAATAGAGTCTTCCCCGGTAACACAAGAACCACAATTACCTCGGTCTCTTCACCTGACTAATAGGGAAGGAGAAGTTTTAGCCTGGTTGGTACGGGGTCTTTCTAATGTTGAAATTGGACAGCAATTGCATCTGAGTCATCGAACAATTGAAAAGCATGTCAGCAACCTACTCAGAAAAACAGAAACGAGCAACCGGATTGAATTAGTCCGCTTTGCCCTAGAAAATAATCTATATTGTTAATATTATAGCAGTGAGCGCTGGCATAGTTACAGATTTAACTAGTAGACAACAATAATAGATATTTCCTGAAATCCAGTTGCAATAAGCATAGTTCCCATATGAATTCGACCGGTAGCATGCTTTGAAAATTGCCGAATGTGGGAGGGTTCTAACATTTCTCGCCAACCCACCCCTACCCCCTCCCGGGAGGGCCTGCTAAGGGACGCCAAAGGCGGCACCTTCGGTGTTGGCCAGATCCCTGCTCCTGCGCAGGGGGGGTGGGTACTATCCCAGCAGCACTGCCCTACCACTTGCCGATAACGTAGCCCGAGGTTGGGCGCGCGGCAATGCCGTGCCCCTACGGCTGGTCAGCTACCTAAAGAGGTGGCACGAGAGCCCCGTCCCTTTAGCGCGGAGTGCTGACAATGGAGATAATAAACCAACAGTATAGCAACAGAAATAATGCGATTGTCTCAAATGCTCTTGATGACGCTGCGGCAAGACCCAGTCGAAGCAGAAATTCCCAGCCATAAATTACTCTTGCGTGCCGGTTATATCCGTCGCATCGGCAGCGGGATTTACGCCTATTTACCTCTAATGTGGCGTGTCTTGCAAAAAATCTCTCAAATTGTCAGGGAAGAAATGAATGCTACGGGAGCTTTGGAGTGCCTGCTACCCCAGCTACAACCTGCCCAGCTGTGGCAAGAATCAGGTCGTTGGGACACCTACACAAAAGCGGAAGGCATCATGTTTGCCCTCAGGGACAGACAAGAACGGGAATTGGGACTGGGTCCCACCCATGAGGAGGTCATCACCGCCATTGCCAAGGGTACAATCAATTCCTACCGCCAACTTCCGGTCCACCTTTATCAAATCCAAACCAAATTCCGCGATGAAATACGCCCCCGATTTGGCTTGATGCGAGGACGGGAATTTATTATGAAGGATGGTTATTCCTTTCATAGCGATGAAGAAAGCCTGAAGGAAACTTATCGCCAGATGGATCGAACCTATCGCCAGATACTGGTCCGCTGCGGTTTAGCTTTTAGAGCAGTAGAGGCTGACTCCGGGGCAATTGGAGGGGCAGGTTCTCAGGAGTTTATGATATTGGCGGATGCTGGGGAGGATGAGATCCTCTACACCTGTGATGGTAAGTACGCTGCTAATGTGGAAAAAGCTGTATCAAGACCACCTGTTGTGGAAGCTTCCCTTTTTTCCAGCTATGAAAAAAAAGAAACCCCAGGAACTGAAACAATAGACAAAGTATGTAGTTTCTTGAATTGTTCTCCTACTGTAATAGTAAAAAATGTTATCTACGAAGCAGTGTATGATAATGGGAAGAAAGTGCTGGTACTATTGAGTATCCGGGGCGATCGGGACGTGAATGAGGTGAAGCTACAAAATGAATTAGTAAAGTTGGCTGGGCGTTATCAAGCCAAGACAGTCCTGGCGCTGAAAATACCGTCTGCAAAGGAATTACAGGAATGGACAACACAGCCTTTACCCTTGGGTTATATCGCCCCTAACCTTCCTGAGGATTATCTTCGTTGTCCTCAGTTCCTCTCTTTGGTGGATACTACTGTAGTAAGCCTAACTAATTTTGTGACAGGAAGTAATGAGTTAGGTTATCACGTGGTGGGAGCAAATTGGGGGGCGCAATTCCAGTTACCAGAACTGACGGTAGACGTGCAGAAAGCAAAAGCTGGCGATCGCGCTCTTCACGATACCAGCCAAATTCTCCAAAGTGCAAGAGGGATAGAAGTAGGACATATCTTCCAGTTAGGGACCAAGTATTCCACTGCTATGGGGGCAACCTATAGCAACGAGCAAGGAGAAGAGCTACCATTGATAATGGGTTGCTATGGTCTGGGGGTTTCTCGATTAGCCCAAGCAGCAGTGGAGCAGTCCTACGATCAGGATGGCATTATCTGGCCTGTGGCGATCGCTCCCTATCATGTTATTATCGTGATTCCCAATATCTCTGATGCCAAACAAGTGGAAGCTGCTGAAAAACTTTACCATGACTTCAAAGTTGCTGGTCTGGACACTTTATTAGATGACCGAGATGAAAGAGCAGGAGTTAAGTTTAAAGATGCAGATTTAATCGGCATTCCCTATCGAGTGGTAACGGGACGCAGTCTCAAATCAGGCCAAGTGGAAGTAGTAGAACGAGCAACGAAAAAATCTCACACCATACCTCTGGATGAAGTTGTCTCTACCTTAAAGCAGTGGGTATAGCCTGGTGGTTTTAACCCCAGGTGATCGTTTCTAATCCCCCTATGGTAGAATGGAGCTATCCTGGTGGTTTTAACCCCAGGAAGTCCTCAATCTCCTTGCTTCCATGGAACTCCTCGCTATCATTCTCTCCGGTTTAATAACTTTAGTGTCTCCTGCTGGCTTGATTGTAGAACGCACCCTAGCCAAAGCAGTACGGGAGAGTGTTACAGAAGTAGATCAATTGGCAGTCAGGGTTGACAATGCCCCCAATTATAGAATTCTACAGGGAAAAGTAGAGCGAGTCAGAATTGCCAATCGGGGAGTCAAGCTAGCCTCCAATGTGAGAATCCATACTCTCGAATTAGAAATGGACCCCATCGCTGACTTGAGCAGTTTATCCGCCGGAACTGCTCCTGAAAATCTAGGGGTCCGACAACCACTACAAGGGGCAATGCGTTTGGTTTTAACTGAAGAGGATATAAACCTTGCGCTACAATCGCAACAAATAAAGGCAAAACTGGAAGAGTTACTCAATGGGTTAATATCTCAACGAGGTAATTCCCCGACTCGTGATTACGAATTGTTAAACCTACGCCTTCAATTGCTGGATAATAATCGTCTGAGTTTCCAAGTAGCATTGTCCCAATCCGGGGATCCACAATCTGAACAGCTGGATCTGATGTTAGAATCAGGGGTAGAAGTGGTAGCAGGCACAAGTCTCCAGTTGCTGGACCCAAAGGTATTCGTGAATGGCCGACCAATTAGTTCCCGTCTAATTGCAAGCCTTACCAATGGTCTTGCCCAGCGCTTCGATTGGCGTCAGCTTGAAGAGGAGGGTATTACAGCTCGGATCCTACAATTCGATCTAGTTGGCGATAGAGTCGATTTGGCAGCTTTCATTCGCTTTGATCCAGCCTCCTCACCAGAAAGTTAATTACATTTTTTTGGAATAATATTATGCAAGACAGACGTAGTTCCTGGGGGTTCACCATCGCCGCTACCGCAGTAGTAGTGGTAGCTGCTGGCGGCGGAATGACTTGGTGGGCTTTTCAATCTCTCTTTACTCCAGACAAAGACCATATTACCATAACACAACCAGAAGATAAATTGCCTGGCGAACCAGTGTCAGAGAAAGTACAAGCTTTCACTTATTGGCTCGATCCCAATGCCAGCGATGTTAAACTAATTGCCAGTCCAGTCACAATTGAAAAGTCTGCTGACAAACAAAAAATTCTCGCCAGTGCATTTCAGCGTCTATTGGCCGTGCCTAATGGGGATTATAATAGCACCATTCCCCAAGGCACGAAATTACTAGGAGTAACTGTAGAGACAGACGGGGTTCATGTCAATTTATCCGCCAAATTCAAAGAAGGTGGCGGTAGTACTTCCATGATTGGTCGTTTGGGCCAGATTATTTACACCGCTACCAGTTTAAACCCTACCGCTCCCGTTTGGCTTGATGTTGAGGGAGAAGCGCTGGAGGTTTTGGGTGGTGAAGGAATGATAGTTGAACAACCCATGACCCGGGAATACTTTGAAGCCAATTTCCCGCTGTAATTAGTCGGTAGTCGATCTTCGGTATGCCCTACCGAAGGCAACCACCACCGAAAAACATCTAGCTCGGATCGATCCTCATCAAAGTTTGGCCAAACTCAACTGGTTGACCATTTTTTACGGTAATTTCCATCAAAGTCCCGGAAATTTCCGCTTCTATTTCATTCATCAGTTTCATCGCTTCAATAATGCAGACAGTTCCACCAACCCGGATGGTATCGCCTACCTCTACAAAGGACGGTTTCCCAGGTGCAGGAGCGAGATAGAAAGTACCGACCATGGGGGATGTAATTTCAACCCATTTTTTCGACCCGGGGGAAGGTACTGAAACCTCTGGTGCGGTAGCAGTAACGGGCACATCAGTTTTAGGGAGGGGTGGAGAGGACGGGGTAAGGGGAGCAAGCTCCATTTCAGTGGTCGAGGTACGGGTTGGATCCTTACGCACCGTGAGTTCAAACTCCTCGCTTTTGAGCGCAAACTCGGTGATGTCGGTTTGAGCGATCGCCGCTAAAAGTTCTCTGAGTTGATTAAAATCTATCGACACGAATTATACAGTCCCATTTATAGCAGTTACCAGTTACCAGTTACCAGTTACCAGTTACCAGTTACCAGCTCTTTCACAATTTTCTCCATCACAAAAAAGGACGAGAAACTATTTATCCTGTGGCTCGAAGGTCTTGGATCCCTTAGGCATTGCCAACCTTCCCAGTAACAGAGTTATATTTTTTTTTGGTGCGCTTTCACCTTGAATGAGATTCCAGAAAACGTCGGTGCTCAAGCTACTTTACAATTTCTTATTCCCGTCCCTGGTAAGAATCATTGCGGGTGTCGATTTTTATTTTTTCTCCTAGGTCAATAAATAAAGGCACCATCACCTGAGCGCCAGTTTCCAAGATAGCAGGTTTAGTGCCACCAGTAGCAGTATCCCCTTTTACTCCCGGATCGGTCTGGACAACTTCCAGGACAACTGATGTGGGTAACTCCACTTCCAACACCTGGTCTTCCCAGAAAATGGCGTTTATCTCCATCCCTTCCTTGAGATACTTGACGCGATCGCCAATTTGCTCAGGGGCGAGACGAGTTTCTTCAAAAGTTTCCATATCCATCAAGACGAACTGATCAGAATCTTTATAGGTATATTGCATCGTCCGTTTGTCCAGATTCGCTTGGGGAACAGTCTCCCCAGCGCGGAAGGTTCGTTCCACCACACTACCGCTTTGTACGTTTTTGAGCTTGGTGCGCACGAAAGCAGAACCTTTACCTGGTTTGACATGGAGAAACTCTACCACCCGCCAAACAGAGCCGTCTAATTCTATGGTAACACCACTGCGAAAGTCATTAGAAGAAATCATCTAAAATTAAAAGATCTAAGGTAACCGTGTGCTGCATTTTAACCGTCCAAAAACGCCCATTACTCGACAATTCCGACCTAGTATAGCATCACTTCATCCGATTTTAAGTTAATACTATAGCACAGCAACGGGCGATAAAGTTTAGGCGTGAAATGTTCTAACCCCCTTTCTGACTGCAATTTTCAAAGCATGCTACCTGGGGAACTCATAACTGACCAGTTACCAGGACGCCTTGGGCGGGACGCCTTGGGCGGGACGCCTTGGGCGGTTGCTTGCGCTTTGCTTCGCAATACCAGTTACCAGTGACCCAATCTCCCCAAGCGTATAAGTTCCGGCGTGCCCCACCCACCCCCTGTCCCCCTCCCGGGAGGGGGTAGGGGTGGGTGAGGATGTTCCTTGCCGCATTTACATCTCTATCTGCCACGTATCCACAATGGTTGCAAACATGGGTTCTACATGACAGCGATTTCTTGACTGTTTGACCGCAATTAGAACAAATTTGGCTGGTATAGCCTGCTCAGGCGCGGCGCTCTGCAGGGGTGGAACGGCGACTGTTACCTTCCCGTATTTCCTTCCAAAATGCTCTAGCCAGATTAATTCTCAATAGTCTCACCCTATTCTCAATAATGTCGGGAAGATTATCATTATTATTGAGAATTAGCCCCCTTATTGATTCTTGCGCTTACCCTGGTCACTGTCTTTTTCAGATGTGATCTTGGTCACGCCGCACGGTGCACCGCGTCGCCTTATCCCCCGCATAAATGACGGTTGCTCTGCGGCTGCCTGTTTATTATTCGTCAATACCTAGACAATAAAAAGGTAAAATCGGTACTGCTGCGTGGTTAAAAGGAAAAGATAAATTGATGAAACCAGGAAAAACTCCGAAGAGACTGAGATGGGGTCAACGTTTATTGCGTACTTCAGTTCTAGCTGTGCTGCTTTTTACCCTGTCAGTAGGCTTAAGCGGGGCTTGGTGGGATTTCTTGGGCGGCGGTAGCAGTCAACCGGCAAGGAAAAGCATCTTAGCTCAGGGAGCTGCCATTACAGACCCAGAAGCTATTTTAAGATACTCTCTGCCCATTGATAACCCCACAGTGCGGGAACTACAAGGAAGTTTAGAAGACATTTCCTATCACCTGCGCAAAAAACTGTGGACTTCGGTGAACCGAGATGTGAGAACTGCTTCGAGGATTTTGAACATCAGCACGGAAAAATTACTCGCAACGATTCCCGAAGAGCGCCAATCTTTAGCTAGAGAATACCTCCAGCAGATGTCCCAGGAGATGGTAACTTTGAAAGAGGCAGTAGATGCTAAGGATCAAGAGCAAATAACCTCTCTTGAAGATGGAATTCTCGACCGAGTGACAGACTTAGAAGAATTGATGGTTCCCGGATTTCCCTTTGCAGTACCTTCCCAATACGCTCATTTGCCTCAATTGCTAGGTCGCGCTACGGTAGTCATGACTACGACTAAAGGGGATCTGAAAATTGTCGTAGATGGTTATAGCGCTCCTGTGAATGGGGGAAATTTTGTGGATCTGGTACAACGGGGTTTCTATGACGGTTTACCATTTATCGACATTGAAGAATCCTTCGTTTTACAAACAGGGAAACCACAAGGATTGGAACAAGGGTTTATTGACCCGGACACTGGGGAATATCGAGCTGTTCCTTTGGAAGTGCTGATTCAAGGTTCCGACGAGCCAATCTACGGCATTACCCTTGAAGATGCAGGTTTTTACTTGGAACAACCTGCCCTTCCCTTCAACGCTTATGGAGCTGTAGCTATGGCTCGTCCTGGTGAAGATCCTAATGGTGGTTCTTCTCAGTTCTTTTTCTTCAAGTTCGATACAGAATTAACACCTCCTGGTTACAATTTGATGGACGGGCGTTACTCTGTTTTCGGTTATTTAGTCCAAGGAAAAGAGGTTCTCCAACAACTGACAGATAAGGACAAGGTTATTACTGCTCAAGTAGTTAAGGGAATCGAAAATTTAGTTCAACCTCAAACTTAAATTGGGAGCTCGGGAGATAGGGAGATTGGAAAATTGTCCAGTTTTTGCTATAATCTGACTGTTACATTACCCTATCCCCCTATCCCCCTATCCCCCTACGTAACTGGTAACTGGTAACTGGTAACTGGTAACTGGTAACTGGTAACTGGTAACTGGTAACTGGTAACTGGTAACTGGTAACTGGTAACTGGTAACTGGTAACTGGTAACTGGTAACTGGTAACTGATGAATCTTCCCCCACAAACTGTTGGTGATGTTGGCGAGCAGGGTCTTTTACAAAGGCTGCTGCCCTTTTGTGCTACTAACATAGTGGGGGACGATGGAGCTTTATTGGCCATCGGGATCGGTCAATCTTTAGTGGTGACAACCGATGTGCTGGTGGATGGAGTCCATTTTAGCGATCGCACCACCAGTGCAGAAGATGTTGGTTGGCGTGCTGCTGCGGCTAATTTATCCGATTTAGCTGCCATGGGAGCTGCTCCTCTGGGTATTACTGTCGGTTTAAGTCTTCCCCCTGACGTGACTTTGGATTGGGTGGAGGGTCTCTACCATGGCTTAACATTATGCCTAAACAAATTTAATACAAAAGTTATTGGTGGAGATGTATGTCGTTCTTCGGTCATTACAGTAGCTATTACTGCTTGTGGTCAAGTTGATCCCCACCGTGCGATTCGCCGTTCTGCTGCCCGTTCGGGAGATGCCATTGTCGTTACTGGACTCCACGGCGGTTCTCGGGCAGGGCTGGAATTACTTTTGCACCCAGAACAAAACAACCACCTGGAAGTTGCCCTGAGGCAGTCCTTGATTCAGAAGCACCGGCGACCTATACCCAGGTTAGATATTATAGCACAAATAAATGAAATTGTCAAGGATAATTGGCCCGTTGGGGGCATGGATAGCAGCGATGGTTTGGCGGATGCTGTGATTCAAATTTGTCGTTGTAGTGGGGTGGGGGCAGAAATTGATTGCAACGCCATTCCTTTATTTCCTGGTTGGCAAAAATTTGGTTGCACAGCATTAGAATATGCTCTCTATGGGGGTGAAGACTTTGAATTAGTGCTGTGTCTTCCTGAGAAAGAGGCGATCGCCTTAGTAGAGAGTTTAGGAGAAGGAGCAGCAGTTATTGGGAAAATAACTGCCGGAGTTGAGGTTAAGCTAGTAGATGCAAAAGGGGTTTATCCTGAGCAAATGTTAAATTTGGAAGCAGGATTTAAACACTTTTGAAGAAGTTAGCAAATGCGGCAGGAGCCTCACGCCATAATCTTTGATTTGGTCCCTTGGCGCGAGTTTTGGCGTGAGAGGAACCCCCCTCTACTCCCCCCAAGGGGAGATGCCGCGCCGGATATTAAAATTCATTGACGGATTCTCAAAACTACGATACAATGAATTGGAGTGGGGCAGGACGCATACCTCACTATAAAACGCAGTAGAGGGAAAGTTTCCGAGTACCTCGAATGAAGTTCTCCTCGTCCTTCGGACGACTGGGAAGCCTACTGTCTACCCGAAGGGTGGCTGTAGGTGCGTCACTTACATGGATATGGGTAGGGGCAACGTGATCGACCGTGCCCGTGCCATATCGCCTTAGACTCTGTTTTTTGTGCAACTATTGGTTCAATTCAAAGCGCCCTATCAAGCTCGACCAACATTTTGCTCAAGCCATTGCATAACTTGATTGGAGATATTCGGACGTTGAGGATCGTTCAAGTCGTAGTAAAGAGCATAGAGTTCAGCAAAGAATTCGAGATGAGACATGGCGGCGTATTTGTCGGGCATACTGTTATTGATGAAATCGAGAGTTGCTGTATTGCTCACCATAAACATACAGTACCAGTAATTCAAAAAGAATGCCCGGCCATTAATGCAATACCAGTCTTGATTGCTGTCGTACCATTTGGCTTGGCTCCCTTCGGCTGCCAGACGGAGACCAAAATTGGCTCCACGCCAGGGATGATTGGCGGAGACATTTGCAGGAAGCCAGCCGGGATTCCAGGTGTGACCTCTTCCGAGCCTGTTCCGTAACCATTGCCGAACTTCATTCCGCTGGTGGTTAGTTAGATTGCCCCAGCCTCCCATAAGGTTGACCCACTGATCGATCCCAGCGTTAGTGTTATTAAACCACTGCCAACCGAATTCCTGAGTTAACCAGGGGTTAATTGTATTTTGGTGAGCTTCGTGAACACCGTGACCAACCTCATGCCGGAGCACGTCCTCGAACCCTTCGCGATAGTCGAGTTCCCAACTACCAATGCTGATATCACGGGTGCTCGGTTTATACGAGCCGCCGCCTTTTCCGGGTTCAAGCTGGATCGAATCGATCGCTACATTGCCTTCCACATTGGAATCGGGTAAATCCCGGAGTAGGTTCCAAATCGTATCGATATCATCAGGATCGTTGTTTCGTGACCAATCGTCATCTAGCTCAATCCCAAAGCGGATCTCAAACAGGGTGTCTTCTAAAGACGCTGGACCATTTGCTTTGACATAATTGTAGACTGCACGCAAATCAGTACGGGCATCTGTCGGCAGGTTGTTGCCTCGTGGTAGATGTTCAATGACGCATTTCATCATTGGACCATCCGTGACAAGGGTATTTCCTTGGCGGGCAGTTTCGGCTAGCGTTTTCAAAAGCTCAATCGCCCCATTCCCGGCATTCAATCGCTCTATGCTGACGTAGGTATTAACGACCAATTGCTGGGGTGAAGTTAGCAAGTTTTGTACCAAAGGATGATAGTCAGTCAATTGTGCTGGCGAGGGTATTTCGCTTGCATCGAGAGTAGGCAAGAGGCCTTCTGCAGGAGCTTTTTGCTCTTCTAGGCTCAGTTCCTTGGCAAACATATTATTTTTCAGCACATTGCCAGCCCATTTCTCCATCCCATCGCGATCTTGTTCGATATCGTCGGCTACCCACCGAGGTAACTCTAGTTTGATAGCATCACTGTCGTGTTTAAAAGTAGCAACAAAATCCAACTTTTGATCATCGACTCCTTCGAGCAGGAGGCTCATTTGCACGCGGCGGAGTAAAAAGGGGTGCTCGTGGAGTAAAAAGACTTTATAAAGTTCCACCATGCGGTCGTCTAAATCTGCATCCTGAGCGATGAGCTTTTCCCGTAGTTGTCCCATCCCAAATACAACCCGGGTATACCGCCCTTTTTCAGGAAACAGTGTTTTGGGTAGATACTGAATTTCTTGATCGAGTTCCTTACAGGCTGCTATCCAGTGATGGCGTTCTTTGCGCGGCTTAACCAGGATGACTGTATTACGAGATTGGTCGGTGTAGAGGAACCGGGACTCAACAACAAAGTCTTCCCCGGTTGTCGGATTTTTGAATCGATGGAATGTGCCGTTTAATACCTGTTCACGGGCTTCGGGAAAACGGACGACATTTACTGTCCTTGCCAGATGAACCTCCATGGTTCCTCCGGTCTTAAGTTGAATGTTTTTTGGGTAAAAGATGCTCATATAGCAATCCTACTCCTATTTATTCTTAGCTGCGATTATTATATCAATACTTTAGAATAAATTTTTGAATTTTTCGAAATTATGGTTATGGAGGGCGACAAGTCACCCTACAGTACTACGAATTTAATCTTAATGGTGATGATGGTGGTGAGAATGAGAATGGCTATGATGATAGCCATTACTCCCATTTAGCACTTGACCATTCACCGTCACCCCTTCTGAGGATAACAATGCCTCAATTTGGGGATTTGCCCATGCTGCTGCCATTTGGAGAAACTCAGGGCGATCGTTCACACAAGGCATCCTGAAGAATTGCACTTTAGAATTACGATGCTCCAAGTGATGAATGATATGATCCACATCTAGGAGGGTTTCGTGATTTTCCGTGGCAAAACCAATGGGCATCATTATGATAGCAGTAGCTCCTAAATCCATGAGATTTTTGGCTGCTAACTCTACATTGGGTTGAGTCCATTCAATCAGGGGGGTATCGTGATTTAGCCAACCAATGGAAATCAAGGGATATTTATAAATTAGTTCTTCCCGGACTAATTCGTACAGTGCTTGACTTTCCTCAATCCCGGAAGTAAATCCTTTCGCTTTGTGGGGACAACCGTGGTTCATTAGCACAATGCCAATTTGGGATGGTAAATGTGCCAGGGCTAAATCTGTGGCAATTTTCTCCTCTATCATTTGAGCCAGCAATTTAATATAGGCTGGTTCGTTGTAAAAGGAGGGAATATAACGAGTACCTTTCAGCCAATGTTCTGAGTCATCAGCTAATTTACTCAGAGCTTTATTTACTTGCTCTACAGCAATACCGCTGGTGAAGATGGAATCTACTACTAACAGGGGATAGATTAAAATTTTATCAAATCCCTGCTCTTTAATTTCTGCTAGCACTTGTTCCGGGAGAAAAGGAGCGCAAAAGTTAAAGGCTTTGAAAACTTTAACTTTTTCCCCCCATTGATACTGCAATTCTTTTTCAATTCCCGCCCGTTGAGCTTCAAATATTTTATTATGGGGGGAGATAAAATTGCCGTGCT
Organism: Prochloron sp.; assembly: GCA_965198675.1. Classification (GTDB taxonomy): domain Bacteria; phylum Cyanobacteriota; class Cyanobacteriia; order Cyanobacteriales; family Prochloraceae; genus Prochloron. The sequence continues at coordinate 2,857,073 of OZ240666.1, forward strand.
GGTGACTCCACTCGTGGAGGTCAAACATGGCTAGGAGTTTCGCTAGGGGTGGATAGATCCAAGTAGGTACAGGGGCAAATTTAGCTGTGAGGAGATTCAATGCTTGTTCGTTGTAGTTAGCAAAGTCTTCGTAGCTTTCTACTTCCCCGTATCCCATCAACAGTACCGCTACGGCATCTGTCTTGGCTGTTTGGGATAGTTTTGTTGTTTTTTCTGAGATAGCAACCATTGACGCTCCAATACAATATTCTTCACCACTGGAAACAGTGACCAGTTACCAGTGACCAGTTACCAGTATTTAGTTTTCACTGGTCATAAGTCCCTGAACACTGAAAGGTAATGCTAATATACAATATATTATCCCTCTTAGGGGTATAGGTGGAACTCATCAGTAAATCAATGGTTGTTGTCTTATGTCCTGGAATCCATACACACCAACTAACCCAGGGGTTTTTAGCCAGTTTGGCCCAATCTCAAACTAAAGATTTATTTAATAATTGGCTCGTTTTTCCCGCGACCGAATATCCTCCTTATTCTCCTACAGACGTCTTGACATTTCTCAAAAACAATGTTATCTTGGTCAGTGACCAGTGTTAGTAGGGTGGGCATTGCCCACCAACAAGTAATATTGCCAACCAAATTATTAGTGGCTTCCCAAGGCGATCGCCTACAGACATTCTCCCGATTCCCGACTCCCGCTCCTTAGTAAATCAATGGTAGTAGTATTATGTCCTGGAATTCATAGCCCTCAACTAACCCAGGATTTTTTAGCTAGTTTAGCCCAATTTAAAACTAAAGATTTATTTAATAATTGGCTCGTTTTTCCCGCGACCGAATATCCTCCTTATTCTCCTACAGACGTCTTGACATTTCTCAAAAACAATGTTACCTTGGTCAGTGACCAGTGTTAGTAGGGTGAGCATTGCCCACCAACAAGTAATATTGCCAACCAAATTATTAGTGGCTCCCCAAGGCGATCGCCTACAGACATTCTCCCGATTCCCGACTCCTGCTCCTTAGTAAATCAATGGTAGTAGTATTATGTCCTGGAATTCATAGCCCTCAACTAACCCAGGATTTTTTAGCTAGTTTAGCCCAATTTAAAACTAAAGATTTATTTAATAATTGGCTCGTTTTTCCCGCGACCGAATATCCTCCTTATTTTCCTACAGACGTCTTGACATTTCTCAAAAACAATGTTACCTTAGAAGATGAAGTTTTATTTATTAGTTTTAGTGCCGGGGTAGTAGGTGCTCAGGGAGCAGCCCTACTATGGCAAAAGTCGGGAGGTAAGGTGAAAGCTTTGATTGCTATAGATGGTTGGGGCATGGCTTTATGGGGCAATTTTCCCATTTATAGAGTTAGTCACGACTATTTTACTCATTGGAGTTCCGCTCTCCTGGGAGGGGGTTGGGGGGTGGGTTTCTATTGCGAACCAGGGGTAGAACACCTGTCCTTGTGGCGCTCGCCTCATGAGGCTTGGGGTTGGTGGGTAAAATCCCCCGGGTGTAAAGTAAGATGTTCCGCTGCGGCTTTCTTGAGGGCTATATTTGCTCAATATAAAGAAATGTAATAGACATCTCCAGATGGTACAATTTACAATATAATAATTAGCTAGACGCAGCAGGAGCCTTACGCTATAATCTTTGATTTGGCTTGAGAGGAACCCCCCTCTACTCCCCTCAAGGGGAGATGCCGCGCCGGAGCATAAATACTCATTGACAGAAGCTAAATCTCGCCCTATAATTGATTGACAGTGGGGCTGGGCGTGTTCCTCACTATAAAATGCCGTAGAGGGAAAGTTTCAAGTACCTCGAAGGAAGTTCTCCTCGCAACTTTGCGACTGGGAAGCCTGCACCATACCCCCGCCATTAATCAATGCCGGGGGTTGGTGTAGGAGCGTCACTACAGCAGGTACATTGCTATAACTAATCATTAGTACTGGTAACTGGTAACTGCTAACTGGTCACTGTTTTGTTTGCCCCGTGGTTTCTTCAACTATCCTTCCCCCAAAAACATCCCCAGCTCCTATCCCTTCCCAACGCCAGACAGGGGCGTTTGCTCTGATTGACAGCTTAGTGCGTCACGGAGTAAAGCATATTTTCGGCTATCCCGGTGGCGCGATCCTGCCCATATATGATGAGATATATCGGGCGGAAGTTCGGGGAGATATTAAGCATATTCTCGTCCGCCACGAACAAGGAGCAGTTCATGCAGCAGACGGCTATACTCGCGCCACGGGTAAAGTAGGGGTGTGCTTTGCTACTTCTGGTCCCGGTGCGACGAACCTGGTAACAGGGATAGCAACGGCTCACATGGACTCTATTGCTATGGTGGTGGTTACAGGGCAGGTGCCTCTGGGGGCCATCGGCACCGATGCTTTCCAAGAAACGGATATCTTCGGTATTACCCTACCTATTGTGAAACACTCCTATGTGGTAAGGGACGGCAAGGATATGGCCCGCATCGTTGCCGAAGCTTTCCACATCGCCAGTACGGGTCGTCCCGGACCGGTTTTAATCGATGTGCCCAAGGACGTGGCGTCAAAATTCGTGGACTATGTACCTGTGGAACCCGGTGCAGTGCATTTAACAGGCTATAAACCTAGCCTCAAGGGTGATACTAGGGGGATTGATGCTGCTTTGCACCTCATGGAGGAGGCAAAACAACCCCTACTGTACGTGGGGGGTGGGGCAATTTCTGCTAATGCTCATCTTCAAGTAAAGGAAGTAGCAGAAAGATTCCAAATACCTGTAACCACTACTCTCATGGGTTTAGGAGCGTTTGACGAAAACCATCCTCTCTCCGTGTCTATGCTGGGAATGCATGGGACTGCTTATGCTAATTTCGCCGTCAGTGAGTGTGATTTGCTCATTGCTGTGGGTGCTCGATTTGATGACCGAGTAACAGGTAAGTTAGATGAATTTGCCTCCCGCGCTAAGGTAATTCACATCGACATCGATCCCGCAGAAGTGGGGAAAAACCGCGCCCCCGAGGTGGGTATTGTGGGGGATGTACGACAGGTATTGGAGCAGATGCTGCATCGGGCGCGAGAATCTGGGTTTCCTTCTGATGTTAAGCAGACAGCTCAGTGGCTGTCCTGCATTAATGGCTGGCGCAAAGAGTATCCTTTAATGGTACCGCACCATGAGGATAGTTTGTCTCCCCAAGAGGTTATTGTAGAGATAGGGCGTCAGGCTCCTCATGCTTATTATACTACCGATGTGGGTCAACATCAAATGTGGGCAGCTCAGTTCCTGAAAAATGGTCCCCGTCGCTGGATTTCCAGTTCTGGTTTGGGAACTATGGGTTACGGGGTTCCCGCTGCTATGGGGGTAAAGGTAGCATTACCCGATGAAGAGGTTATCTGTATCAGCGGAGATGGCAGTTTCCAGATGAATTTGCAGGAATTGGGAACTTTAGCTCAATACAAAATTAACGTAAAGACGGTTATTATTAATAATGGCTGGCAGGGCATGGTGCGCCAATGGCAGCAAACTTTCTACGGTGAGCGTTATGTGGCTTCCAATTTAGAATTGGGCATGCCTGATTTTGAGTTGTTAGCCCAAGCTTACGGTATCAAAGGGATAGTTATTAAGGAGCGGGCACAATTATCGGATGGTATTGCTGAAATGTTAGCCCATGATGGTCCAGTGTTGATGGATGTACGGGTGAAGAAGGACGAAAACTGTTACCCCATGATGGCTCCTGGTAGAAGTAATGACCAAATGCTGGGACTGCCACAAAAATGATTGGCTCCGTAGGGTGGGCATTGCCCACCTTCCTTATACCTGTAATTGATGCAATTAAGGTATAGCGCTACGGGGAGGAAGGAGTAAAACAGTTGCTGATTTTTTATTATTGGCAACCGGATGTGATCTAACCCATTATTAAGCATGAGGATTCATTTTTTTAAACCATGCGGGTTATTAGTCGCAGAACTTTGCGAGAATTTTGGGAAAAGCACTCGACAGCTAGAAACAGCTTATTATTATGGTATGATACAATCAGTAAATCTTCCATTCATAACTTTCCCTGATTAGGTAAATTCATTTGGTCAATTATCTGAACGCCAGGTAAAAATAATTTCCTCGTCAGCCTGCCTAAATTCAATGTTGAATTGGTCAAATACCACCTCTCTGCCCAAAATTATTTCTTCACATTCATCTGTTTGCACCCAAGCCACTGGAACAGTTAGGGTATGGGAATCTAATGTCATTTCTACGTTTCTTAAGAGGTAATTAATACTTCCTCCTATTCCTTCAGCTTTGCTTGTCACTTCCCCAGGAGCTTGAGTATAACCCAAGTTAATACCTAATTGTTTGGTTATTAAACTAAAATCAGTTCCGGAATCAACTAGCATTTTAACCTGAAGAGGACAAGATTGATTGAATTTGAGACTAACATCATATTTAGGTTGCCACTCGTGAGACTTTACCGTGTTGAACCTAATTGTTCTAAATTTAATCGGCTCACAAAATTCATTCTCAAAGATGCGATCGATGATATATTCCGATGGATCCAGGTGGATACTTTCCCTTAATTGCCGATATTGGCGATTGTGGGCTATAATACCATCTTTAGAAAAAGCAATCCACTCCCCCCGATATTTTTTTAATTCCTTTTTATTATCTGAATACCATTCATTTGGTGTTTGGTATAGTTTACTCATCAACTACCTCTCTCTCTAATCCTAGTATACAAGATATTTGAATGACTTAGTGATATTTTAACATAATTTAACAATTGGATAATTTATCCTTCAATGATTTTATTAGGTTTCGTGCCTCAACCCAACCTACACTCCTCTCTGAGCCTCTGTGCCTCTGCGTGAAACAAAACCCTATATGGCTAAACTAACAAATACCTCAACCCCATACACAATTTCAAATACTTCTTTTTTATAATCCAAACTCCACAATTCCAAAGCGCAATCATCATCAGATATCCTGGGGATTAAATGCAAATGCAATACCCTCTTCTTTGAATTATAATCACATTGTACCGAAGAGATCGCCCCAATTTGCCGCCGATCCAAAGCAACAGCCAAACGTAAAATAGCACTCAACTCCTCCACCATTTGGCGCTGCTTGGGGGGCAAGTTATTATAGGCTGAGTGCTTTTTCTTCGGCTTGCTCTTACGATGATAGCGAGCAATATTGGCAATAGTTTCCAACTCTATCTCTGTAAAGCCCAACAACTCCCCATAGCGAATCAAATAATAAGAATGCTTATGGTGGGCCTCGTGACTGATATAGATACCGCAGTTATGCAAAATCGCCCCCACCCAGAGCAGTTGTCGTTCTTCAGACCCCCAGTCATGGAGACCCACGGTTTGGTCAAAGATACTGAGAGCAAAATCAGCCACCCTCTCACCATAATCCAGATCCACTCCATATTTGTCTGCTATTTTCATCACGCTGCGCTTTCTAATTTCGCTTTGGTAGCGCAAGTGGCTGGAAATTAAGCCCCGGTTTAGCATCCAGTCTACAATTATTCCTTCCCGCAACGCCCGCTCACAGATGATGATTGCATCACACCCCAACATTTCCATTGCGATCTGCAAAATCACCGCCCCAGCTAGAATGATTTCTCCTCGTCTCTGGGATACCCCCGGAATGGCAACCCGCTGGCGACAATTCATAGCAGCCAACTTCTTAACTATTCCCTTAATGTCTCCATAGCTCATGGAATAGCCATTGAGAGGGTTGGGTTGAGTATTTAACTTCTCCAGAGCGTGAATAATAGCTAAAGTCTCAATGGTACCCGAAGTCCCCACCAAACGAGGTAGTTCCCCCCTTTTTAGGTTACCCTGCAACTCCTCAACTGGACGTTCTAACATCCCCCTAATGTAAGCCTGAAGAGACTGTAACTCTTTCTGACTCACGGGATCCGTAGTGATAAATTCCCGGGTCAAGCGCACTGCCCCCACCTTAGTACTGCTCAAGAAACGGGCGTCCATAGTGTCTGCGAGAATCAATTCTGTGGAACCACCCCCAATATCGATAATAATATGGGGTTGGTTATAGAAGTCCATACAGGAAAGAACCCCCAGATAGATCCGGCGGGCTTCTTCTTGACCAGAGATGAGATTCACAACCAAGCCCAATTTATCATAGATCCGATCTAAGAATGCCTGTCCGTTGTAGCTCTCTCGGGTAGCGGAGGTAGCCACAGCAATAATATGTTCTGCATTGAAACTGACAGCTAGATCCTGACACCGTTGTAGGGCTGCTAGAGACCTTGACCTAGCCTCTTCTGTAAGATTCCCCGTAATGGGATCCCGATCCCCCAACCGCACCGTATCCTTCTGGCGGGCAATAATAGTAAAAGCAGCTCGGGACTTGTTAATGCGCACCACCACCATATGGATCGAGTTGGTACCCATATCAATGGCAGCGAGAATGCAGTCTTTAGAATCAACCATATTTTTCAATTAAAGGAACGGAGATAGGGGCACAACAATGCTAACATTGTACCTCCGCGCCTCTGCGCCTCTGTGTGAAACTAAAAATGAAACCAACTTGGCTTACCGTCATTAAACTGCTGCGCTGGGATAAACCCGCAGGAAGACTAATCCTCATGATTCCAGCTTTGTGGGCAGTATTTCTAGCGGCATTTGGCACACCCCCATTACCCTTAGTGGTGGTGATTATTTTAGGCAGTTTAGCAACCAGTGCCGCTGGCTGCGTCATTAACGACCTCTGGGACAGGGACATAGATCCCCTTGTAGAAAGAACCAGCGATCGCCCTCTTGCCTCCCGGGCACTTTCAGTTAAACTAGCCCTAGGGATAGCCTTCATTGCCCTAGCTTGCGCTGCCATAGCAGCTTTCTATCTCAACCCCCTCAGTTTTTCTTTGTGCGTCGCCGCAGTTCCCGTAATTATTTGCTATCCCGTCGCCAAGCGCTTCTTTCCCGTTCCCCAACTGGTGCTTTCTATAGCTTGGGGTTTTGCCGTTCTCATCTCATGGAGTGCAGTAACCGGGAACTTAGCCGGGGAAACTTGGCTCCTCTGGGGGGCTACCGTACTCTGGACTTTAGGATTTGATACGGTTTATGCTATGAGCGATCGGGAAGATGACCTCAAAATAGGGGTTAATTCCAGCGCTATCTTCTTCGGTAAATATGCAGCAAATGCAGTAGGGGTCTTTTTTGGCGCTACAGCAGCCATGCTTGCTTATTTGGGGGTCTTTAGGGAGTTACACCCTGGATTTTGGCTGGCTTGGAGTATAACAGTTATAGGTTGGTTTTGGCAATATACTCGTCTGCGTCAGCAAGAGATTCTCAAATCAGTTTACGGTGCTATTTTCCGCGAGAACGTTTGGCTGGGATTTATTTTACTAGCAGGAATGATTGGCGGTTCTTTGTAGGGTAATAGCACTGTAGGTTGGGTTGAGGAACGAAACCCAACATTGGCAATGCTTCTGGTTACTTTGTTCTTCCAGAAGTGTCACGACACACCTACTTATTTATCATTAAAATACTAAAATGATTGCCCAGACTATTCAATCCAATCCCTCTCCGGTTAAGAATCAATCTTTGCCTACAATGTACGATTTACCTAGTGAATATGTAGGAGAACCTGCTTTGCCCGATGAATTCCACGCTTGGCAATCCATGTTGCTAATGTTAACCTTTCTCCCTCCCAACTGGAACCGGGAGATGGTTTTCAGCGCCATGGATCTCTATCTTTACTATGATGTGAATCATCGCCTTTGGTATAAACGCCCTGACTGGTTTGGCGTTGTGGGGGTACCTAGATTCTATGAAGAGCGAGACCTGCGTTTGAGCTATGTCATTTGGCAAGAAAAAATCAGTCCCTTTGTGGTGGTAGAACTATTGTCTCCCGGTACAGAAAAAGAAGATTTAGGTAAGACAGAGAGGAAACAGGAAAAACCTCCAACTAAATGGGAAGTCTACGAACAGATTCTGAAAGTTCCCTACTATGTGGTTTTTAGTCGTTATACTGGGCAAATTCAGGCTTTTCACCTCATTAATAATCGCTACCAACCAGCGACCTTAACCCAAGGACGTTTACAAATTCCCGAATTGGAATTAAGTTTGGGCTTATGGGAAGGTAGCTATTGCGAGATCGAGAGACTGTGGTTGCGATGGCTGAATCTTGACGGTACTTGTATTCCTATTCCTAGTGAGGAAGTTGCTGACGCTAAAAGGAGTGCTGCTGACGCTAAACAGGAAGCGGAACGACTTAAGGCTTTACTGCGAGACATGGGAGTAGATCCAGATAAGTTAGATTGATTACTTCCTGCACGGGCGGGCGCCATCATCGATTTTAACATGCTAAATGTTTTCTTCGCCTTTATCCTCATCGGTATTTTACTCCTGGTTGCTAAGTTTATCAAACAGCAAGTCAAACTATTACAAGACTTATATATCCCGGAATCAATTATTGCAGGAACCCTAGCTTTGTTCCTCGGTAGGGAAGTATTAGGAGCAGGAGTAGCACCAGACTCTTACTTAGCTGGAGGCTTATTTCCCGAGACGGTGAATAATATCTGGCAACAAACTCCTGGGGTCTTCATTAATATAGTCTTCGCTGCTTTATTCCTGGGTCAAACTATTCCCCACCCTCGAGATATCTGGGGCAAAACAGCCCCACAAATAGCATTTAGTTATTGTCTTGCCTGGGGACAATATGTAGTGGGTATCTTGCTTACTATGTTAGTTTTGGTTCCTTTTTTTCATTTGGACCCAGTAGGTGCAACATTGATTGAAATTGCCTTTGAAGGGGGACACGGAACTGCTGCGGGTATGGCTGACACCTTGAGGAAGTTGAACTTTCCTGAAGGAGGAGACTTAAGTCTGGGTTTGGCTACAGTAGGCATTATCTCCGGTATAGTTATCGGTACTATTTTAGCTAACTGGGGACGTGGTCAGGGATATTTGGCAATAGAAGGGGAAAAGGGGTTCGGGGGAGAGGAGGAGGAAGGGGAGGTGTTGTTGGTGGATCCTCTTTCTTTAAACTTTGGTTTGACTGGTTTAGCAGTGGCGATCGCCTGGTTAATGTTACAAGGTTTAGCTTGGCTTGAAGCCCTCACTTGGGGGAGAATAGGTTTAGAGTTAGTAGAAGCTATTCCCCTGTTTCCTTTCGCTTTAATTGGAGGAATTATAGTTCAACTGTTTTTCTCCCGTTTTGGTTGGGAAAACCTAGTCAGTCGTGAGTTCCAGGAGCGTATTGCTGGGATAGCTTTAGATGTAGTAGTAGTAACAGCCATCGCCTCTATTAATTTAACCCTCTTGGGTTCTAATTTAGTACCTTTTCTCCTCCTATCTGTCACGGGAATTGTTTGGAATGTGTTCGCTTTTCTTTATTTAGCGCCCCGTCTCTTACCTAATTATTGGTTTCCCCGAGGTATGGCGGATTTGGGACAGTCTATGGGGGTGACAGCCACAGGTATTTTGTTGCTACGCATGGTAGATCCAGATAACCGTACCGGAGCATTTGAGAGTTTTGCCTACAAGCAATTATTTTTTGAACCTATTATGGGAGGAGGTTTGTTTACGGCGATCGCTCCTACTCTCATTTATCAGTTCGGGTTGTGGGTAGTTTTGTTACTCACGGTGGCATTGTTTGCTTTCTCGCTCATTTTTGGTATGATTAATTATAACCGCAGATAATTGCGAAGCAAAGCGCAAGCAAAGCGCAAGCAACCGCCCAAGGCGTCCCGCCTTTGGCGGGAGCAGATGAATAGTGGTAGAATGATATTGGGGGGTCATTATTATAGAGTATAAGGCGAAAAATTAACGTGTATGACAACGTTTGCAGATTTATCGCTGAACACTTTCAGCACGACTTTTCCAAATGGTTGCTGGGTGAGTCGGTCAGTTTAACTGAATTGAGTCCCACGGAGTTGTCCTTAGAACCAATTCGGGCTGACTCCATAATATTACAGCAGTCTAAGAATTTGATACTTCACACGGAGTTCCAAACCCGACCTTTGACAGAAATCCCTTTTCGCATGATTGATTATCGCATACGGGGATATCGGATTTTTCCCGATAAGGAAATGCGTCAGGTGGTGATTTATTTGAGGAAGACGAATTCCCCTTTGGTGCGACAAAATTATTTTCGCTTGAGTAAGACATTTCACGAGTTTGAGGTTATTCGACTGTGGGAAGAACCTACCACAACAGTGACCAGTGGACAGTAACCAGTGACCAGTTAAATATTTATCTGGAGGGTCTGAGTCTCCCACTAAAATAACAACATCATGGTAACTGGTCACTGGTCACTGGTCACTGGTCACTGTTTGACAGCTGGACTAGTATTGAAGGAAAACGTGATTAAGAAAATTTTAAGGAGGGATATCATGCGGGAATCCGTTATTTACCAGGAAATTCTCCAAGAAGGAAGACTGGAAGGAAAACAGGAAGGTTTGAAGCGGGGTATGGAGATAGGAGTGGATCAAGGTATCCAGTTGGCTAAAAAGGAGTTTGCTTTGAACTTGTTGCGGGAAAAAATGACTCCGGAAGCGGTTGTCAGACTGACGGGTTTGTCTTTGAAGGAGGTACTAGTTTTACAAGGTAACCAGTGAGTAGGGTGGGCATCGCCCACCTTCACCCCGCCCGGGAATGAATTGCGGGCTATCTTTTTAAACCCCTTGAGGGTTGGGCAATTTTAAATATTGTATGCTATAATGTTGTATCAGCAAAGATGTCGGGTTGGGATGTTATCAGCTCTGGGAGTGGGTTGATGTCTACAGGATTGCCATGAGTGTATGTTAAGGGTAGGGAGTCCGTGGGGAGGATTTCCAGGTCTGGGGTGTCTAGGGTTGGGGGATTGCCTACCAACTGTTGGTTTTGGGGGATTCCTGTGAGGGGATCCCTGTTGTCGATTAAGAAGGCGACTTCTGCTGCTTCTCCTAGAGTACCATCAGAGCGGGTAAATTCCGTGGTGCTCAGGAGGAGGTTGCCCTCTAGGTTTTGTAGTACAGGTGTACTATTTAGGTGGAGGTTGGTAATGTCCGTTTCTGGGAGGGGGGTTAGTTCGGCGGGGTCCGTTGTTCCATTTAGGTTCCGGTCTTGCCATAGGGATAGGTTAGCATATTCGGGGTCGTTACTATCGATGATGTTGTCCTTGTTGCTGTCTAGGGTGGCGAGGGCGTCTAGTCCGGTTTCCGCGTTGGGGCTGTAATATTCGGAGAAGAGTTCCGTGATGTTGTTGATTTTGCCGTCTTGGTTGCGATCGTGGGCTAGGAATCCGTCTTCCGGGGAGCTCCAACCTGTGGGTTCTGGTTCTCCGTCGTTGTCTAAGTCAAAGGTTACGGGGGATTCGTTGAGGGGGATAAGTTGGATTCCGTCGTTGTTTAGATCGAGGATGATGGGATCTACTTGTTTGTTGTTAACTTCGCTTGCGAAAAACTCTTGGTAGGTTTTACCGTTACCGTATTGTATATATTCAAAGAATGCTTCTTTTGAATCTTGATGATCTAAGGGATATTTATAATTGTTTAAAGCTTCGTCCGTGAAATAAAGGTCAACAGTTCCCACATCACCTCCAACCCCTAGTGGAAATAGACCTTTGTAGTCTGTGTGAAGAGCTATAACAGATTTTGCATCTCCTGAGTCTAACTGGTTTTTAGTAGAGGAAATATTAAATAGATCATTAATGAACTCTTCAACTGAAGCGGCAAGATTTAACTCAACCCCAAAAGCATTGGCGAGAATATTAACGGGATTAACACTGTCAAATACCCATCCCAACACGCTCTTCTGCTCAAATCCAGGTTTTGCTGCATCTAAAGCTACGATTTGGTCAACCTTTTGACCATATTGAGACTGACCATATTCTGCGATGTTAGCCGCTACTTGTGCCCCCAAACTGTATCCAATAATGGTAGTGTCCTCTAGATTTACGCCTAAACCGTGAAGTGCTTGCGAGATTTTCTGACCAACTACTATAGTATCTTGAGCAGCCGAAGGGTACCATAGGTTACGACTGAACTCGTTCCAATCTACTACAACTATGTTGTGTCCAGGGTACTTCTCTTTCAACAGTTCACCTAGGTCATTTGACCAGCCTTGAGCTGATTCAATCCATCCATGAACGATTACTTGTGTTGGTTTCGTAGGATCAACTTCTCCTATACTTCTCAAAGTAATTGACTTCCCTTGAACTTTCACGGAGCGAAAGGATTTAGCCTCTTGTGTCAGAATCGCCTTATCCAGATCATCTATCGGCTGTTTATTCTCCACATACCCCGTCACAGCATTGGCGATTTGTTGAATTCCTGATAACCAACCTTCTAAGCTGTCTTCTTCAATAACTGTGGCGATACCGAGTCCAAGATTGAGAGCTGTTTCTGCGATGTTTAGTACGTTCAGCAAATCGGGAGAAATCAACGGAGTTGTATCCCCAGAGCTTATCTGACTCTTGGAAACCTCAGTACCTAGGGTAATACCAGCACTGAGAAAACTGGAAAATGCCGAAAACCACTCATCCTCTTCTGCTGCTTGAACACCATTGTGAACTGCTAAACCAACATCGGACAAATATGAATATTCAGGAAGAACATCAGGTAAAGCAACTTTGGTAAATTGCAAGAATGCTGTAATTCCGTCTCCAGACTCTACTGCTTTGGTACCATGATAAATACCGGAAGCAACCCGCTGAAGGTCAGGTTGTCCTGCAAACCCAAGAGCCGCCATTCCTGCATTGAAAATTGCACCGCTCCAGTCACCATTATAAGCAGCTTGTACCGCACTGAGGGCGCTAGTAACTGCATTTAGGGTTTTACTCAACGCAGGAACTAAAAAGGCTTCACCAGCCGCCAGAGCACCTAATGCTGCACCAGCTGTGATAACAGCGCTGACAACGGAAATCACCGTTATAACAGTTCCTACCAGCTCATTAAAGAATGCCTTCTTCCTGGCTTTTCGCTCTTCAATGCGCCCCTCAATAATCTGCTCCAGAATCGCCTTCGACTGCTTTCCTAGCTCACTAGATAAGTCAACTGCTCCCTGAGCATAGCCAACCTGGTACAGTACCTCTAGATACTGCTGATTTACTGTTTCTGTCTCTTCTCCCAATTCTTGGGAACGTTGAATTTCCTCATATATCTGCTGCGCCACACCCTGAAGATTGGTTTCCAGCTCTCCTAGGAGACTGTAGTAACGTTCCTCTTCTTCGTTTAAGGTTGCAATCGCCTCATTGATGCGGTTAGACTCTATAATAAGAATATTAGCTGTATCTAGGAGGTTATCTCGGATAGCCTCCACTTCTTCTCCCTGTAACACGTCGTCAGCACCCCGCTCTGAAGAGGCGGGGCTTCGTGCCTCCCTCGTCAGATAGCTGACCAGCCTAAGCCCTTCTCGGGCTACGTTATCGGCAAGAGTTAAAGACCTACCCTAGAATGCGTCGCTAGTTCTAGGCTCTAGAATCGGGTGATTAAACAGCTTTACGAGGGGTAAGGCAGTGTTGCCGGAAAAGTACCGACTGATAACTTTGGCGAAGCGAACTTTACCCTCGAAAGAGGAGTTAGAGGGGTTTATCCCCCTCCCCCCCTTGGTGGGGGACTGCGGCTAAAGCCGCTAAGCGTTTTCCTCCCCGGTCTGAAGACGCGGGGTTTCCAACGACTAGGAATTACTCATGAATATCTTGGCGAGTTTGTTCCAGGAGGGTTTGGACTTCACCAGGAAGGGAGGGTTGACTTTGAAGTTGGTCTAAGTTAGTGAGAAGTTCAGCTAGTTGACTTTGCCATTCTGCTTCATCGATAATATCCTCTAAGGGAGTGGTACCCAGTTCCTGTTGCAGGTTCTGAATCGCTGTTTCCAGGGCGTCTTCCGTTTGGATCTGGTTCAGTTGTTCTAAAGCGACGGTGGCAATGTTCCGTTGTCGTTCAATATCCAGGCGCTCCCGCTCTAACCTGGCTTCCACCGTCGCATCAATTCCCTCTTGCCTTTGGGTGAGGAATTGTTGTTCTAATTGTACTTGAGCTAGGTTTAGCCTTTCTACCTGTAATAATTGTAGTAAGGTTTGTTCCGTCACTCCCCGTAGCTCTTGCAGTACACCCAGCCTTATGTTAGCCAGGTGGACCTGTTCTTGATAGGTTTGGACGTCTCCTTCTACTGTAGCCAGCGCTCCATTAAGTTCATCCAATTCTATCTTAACTTTACTTTCTTATGCTTAAACTAAATTTATTTGTGCTTCTGCTAACTCTTTAATAGCTGTAAATTGTTGTGCTTGGGCTAAGGCTTGACTTTCTAGGTGGCGATACCTGATACTCTCATTACGATATCGATCCGCCAAAATACGGTCTTCTGGGCGAGCAATTCCCCCAGCACAACTACTTCCCGTATCCGTGGCTAAGTCGGCGTAATCCCGGTGGTAGATTTCCGCTGCTGTGGCAAAGTTGTTGGCAGAAGCCGCTTCTAACAGGAGTTCTGCTTCCTGACTTCCCGCAGCAGTTGCTTCCTCTAGTCGTTGTAGCAGTTGAGCTTCTAAGGTGTTGAGTTCGTGAAGAGTTTGCTCACGAGCCAGGTTATAGTTAACTTGCTTCTCCGTGGCACTGAGGAGGTTTTGCAGGGCTTCCTGCTTCTCCTTAATAGTAGCGAGGAATTGGTCGTTTTGCAAGGTGAGGCTAGTTTCCAAATCCCTGAAGGAACCACTGAGAGCAGCACTACTAGCTTCAGCTTGTTTAGCTAACTCCTCCACTTCAGCTAAGAGAGCGCGAGCCGCTTCCAGTTGGGCTTCTAAGTAGCTATAGTCTCCGTCTGGGTTAGTTAAATAAGCTTTTAACAGCTCCTCTTCCTTCTGGATTACTTCGCTTTGTGCGATGAGGAGAGTTTGTTTTTGGGCTAAGTTCGCATTGTGCGAGGTGAGGATGGTTTCCTTGTGGGTGAGGAGGTCTACGGACTTTTGCAGTTGTGCGATTTGGGACTGGAGAATATCCGTTTCCGTTGCACCTTCCAACTGCGCCTCAATATCAGCTATTTCCCCTTCCAATTCCTGACGGGTGGCGGTAATTTGGGCGATTTCCGTCTCCAACTCCACACTTTCTTGTCTTGCCCACTCCTCTCCACTGGCAATTTGGAGCAGTAACTGCTGTGACTGGGTTTCTAACTCAGCCTTGCGAGTTAAAACATCCCCTAAACTATCCTCATAGGCTTCCTCACTACTTTCCAGTTCCTCCCACTCTAGGGCAACCTTCGCTTTCGCCGCCTCTACTTGCTCTTGAGCTTGAGTAAGTTGTTGGAGGAGGGTGGGAAGGAGTTCCTTGAGGGTATCCAGTTGGAGTTCCTGCTCACCTGTAAGTTCCCGTTCCGCTTCCAAAGCTTGGAGTTGGTTTACCAAATCGGAGTAAGCTAAATCTGCTGCATCCGCAGAGGAACTGGCGGCTAACCATTGGTCTAGAATCTCCTGGGTGGTATCCTTTTCGGCTGTTTCCGTCTCGACGTCGTTCAGTAAGTCTTGAGCATAGTCTCTCAGGTTCGCAGCTTGCTTGGTGTAGGTATCCCAAATAATCCAATGATGATCCACATGGGAAACAGTTTCCTCATGACGCTTTCTCTTACCAGACTTACCTCGTTTCCAGGTTACCCGTTGTTCCGTCCAAATTGGACCTTGTTTTCGACTGAGTTCCCAGTGGATAGCAGCTTGTTCTTCATACCAATCAGCTTGGGATAAAGCAGCTCCTGCATTAGCTTGTTTTTCGTTAATACTGGCTTTGAGTTGTTCTAACTGTTGTTGATTGTTATCAACCTCTTGGTTAATTTGGGTTTGGAGGGTATTGAGGGCTGCTGCTTCTGTAAGTTCCGGGAAATATTCATTCCGCAAAGCAGTTACAGCACTTTCGGTTTTGTCGCTCTCTTGGTATGCAGCTAAATAGGATTGTACCTTGTCTGGTTCTTGTTCTGCGGTTAAAGCTAGGTGAGCCAGTTCCACACGGAGGAATTGCAAATCGGCGATTTTCTCTTCCTCATAGTTCTTTTGCAGAACATAGATTGTCTCCCTTTCCTCTTGCAACTGCTGCAAATTCAGTTCTACAACCCCACGGTAATATTGTCCACTTGAGGTATTATCATTCCAGCGTCCTCCACCGTGCCAAGTATGGACGTAATCCTCGTTTCCCCAATTATCTGGTTGTCCAGGTAACCAATTAGTGAAAGTAATAGATTCCCCACTAACCCACTGCCAGTTACCCTCCTGTTCTTCATCAGTAAGTCCAATCCAGTAATCAAAGGGGAATTGCCCGTTCAACCATTCTTGCTCCTCCTGGTTATTAATAGTAACCAGATTGCCTCCTGCTGCTATAGCCTCCAGCTGCGCTCCATGCCAATTGTTGGTGGATTGGGTCAGGAAATAGTAGTTCCCTGTCACTGGGCTGTAGATTGCATTATGAGTCTGGGCTACTTCTAGGAGTTCATTTTCTTGCTGCTGAATACGCTCTAGTTCAATGGCAAACTCGGAAACTCTAGGCTGTTCTTCCTCATATTCCGCTGAATTCAGTTTCCTGATGAATACCTGCAAACTCAGCCTTAGTTTCCCAAATCTCCTCCTTCAGCCCCTCAATTTCCTCTTCCCTTTTAGCCTTCCCTGAGTTATATCCAGTCTCCAGAGCATCTAACTGCCTCTCCAAACCCGCCAACTCAGCCTCAGAACCAGCTTTCTTCCTCTTCAACTCATTATAACGCCCTTCCTCACCCAGCTCCTCACCCCGAGCCAAAGCCAACCGAGACCCCACCTGCTGAAGGGAAGCAGCGATCGCCTCCACCTCCTTCGTCAAATTCCCATACTCCTCCCAAGCAGCAGCAGTGAATTCCTGCACCACATCTTCCAACCCCGCCAAAGCTGCATCATCCGTCAACAATCCTAAAGCAGCCAGAGAAGAAGTTATATCTGCTCTCTGTTGAGTCAGCAGGGCGATCGCTAATTTAGTGGGGGACTGAGTTGTCATGGCTTTAATTCAGATTAAAAACAACTAAACCTAAAGTTAAGACAAACCCGAGCAGATGTCAATACCTTTTTCGGTAAACTTTTATTAAGTTTTGTAATAATGGGCCATCGCCCTACCATGACTTGGATCCCCCCGCCCTATCGGGCACCCTGTTTCATTCCTTACCAAACCCTGACCTATACTGCTTATTGGTAGATAAATCGACCATACCACTATCCACACAACCTGTCCACTGTTTTCCTGCTTCATAAGCAGAAAGTTGAACCCTTAAAGAATCAATCAAATTCATTACCTCATTCTGTTGTTGAGGAGTTAAAGCTGCCATTTTTTTTCTAAAATCGTTCTTTCTCTACCAATTACCTGACTCATGATTGACCTCCGCAAAACATTTAATATCATGATAACAAGGGTAGTGAGCAATGTCAATACTCTTTTGTAAAGTTTTGTAACAATCCGGCGATCGCCCTCAAAAAATCTTGCGGGGTGGGGATGAGGGGATATTCTGGGGTTTCAATTCTACAATCATCGTTTAAACATCGGTTTTCCATCCCCAGACTTTACCACATTACCAACTTCATCCCTGACCGCTTCAGCAAACACATACCCCCCAGTTTCATCTTGACGTAACTGCAACTTATCCCCTACCCTTTCATAGACAGGAGGACAAAATTGAGGAATCCCCCGATATTCCACCACCTCTCCCTTTCCCTCTCGCAACACCGGACAAACCACCAATTTACCCTGAGTATCAAAGACCCATTCTTGCAAATCCGGGTCTCGTAATGGTGTAGGATAAATAGGTAACCCGGTGGAACTTTTTAGTATTTCTCCAACTTCATCCCTGACTGGTACTAAGAATATCACATCTCCTTGAGAATTCCGAACTAAATCATGGGTTTTCGGGTCTCGGAGAGGAATTTGTCCCGGTTTAATAGGGTCATCAATTTTTACATCCTTATGGAGAGCATAGAGACTAGGAAACTCAGTCTCACCAGTATTATCATAGTGTAAAGTATATTGAATCGCCCCCTTCTTAAACCCATACCTTTCCAACAACCGATGAATCCCTGTTTGCTCCCCACTAATCAACAAGTCAATATCACTTAACTTCAATTCCTTCCCTTTAGCTAAAGCAGCGTCTACCAACAGTTTAATGGTTGCTGGTTTCCGATGCTCCTCCTGGACATATAATCCTAAAACAGAACCCACCCGACGAGACTGAAAGGGATTTTCCTTCCAATCCTCCCCCTCGGGGGGAGCTTCATCATAAGCATAGGTAAAGAGAAACCCCACAACCTCCCCCTGTCCATATTCTAACACAAACCCATAGGTAAAGGGATGTTCCAGTTGACGAGTAACATACTGTTCAAAATCGTATTCCCTCCTCACCTCCATAGAAACATCGGCGATCGCCCTATCCAGAGCAAAAGCTTTCCAGAGTGGGGCAATTTTCCGAGCATCTTCAGGGGTTGCTAGACGTTGAGTATAGTTCATTGTTCTTTTGATTAAATTTCGCGCAAAGACGCAAAGGCGCAAAGTAAGATAATCCTATAGTACCTCAATAACAATACTTGTTACTCCCATTAGCACTTTCGTGTTTTTCTCCTTTGCGCAATGCTCCCAGCAGAGTCGATACATAAACGCAACGCTGGTTTTGGTTATTGTTCTTGGTGACAATCGTAATTTGTCCCAAACGACTATTCACGTGACCCAAGTAATTAAATTGTACTCGCCAAGGACCATTTCCCCTACAACTGGCGATATTACTGCCTTGGTCTAAAGTCGTCTCGCACTCATTCTTGTCGTTGTTTTCATTGTAGATCTGGATATTCGAAACCCCCAAATCATTCCAGACAATACCCGCAGGAGCACAAGTATCACTTCCCGGTTGATGTACCGACCATTGTATCCTATAATTTTCTTCTCGGAAACAAGCTTCCCACGTACTTTTAGTCCGCATGGCATTATTTTGGCTCTGTTTCATAACCCTATAGATTTTACTCTGGGCAGCGAAGAGACGCTGGTTTTCCACAAATCTTAGCCAACTAGGAGTAGCTAAAGCCGCCATAATTCCCATTATCATTACAACTATGAGGGTTTCTAGTAATGTGAACCCTTTAGTAATATTGTCTCTATCCCTCAGCTTCTTCCAACATAATCGCTGCTTTACGTCCGTTAAGAGTGACGTTCCTACTTCAATCATGTAATTTTCTTGTCTCCTTGACACTGTTTGAGCGAACCAGTCTAAAAACTTCATTAAATTCGCAAAAATATAATGCTTCGCCTGAGAATAAGCATTAGTTTGACTTTTGTCAAGATATGAGTTGTTTTTTTTTAGCGGCGTCTGATAGAGCCTTAAGGGAGTCCAGTAGTCCACCTGGCGTGGACCTTTTCTCTATGATCCAGAAATTTTAAGCTAGGCGGGTCAGCAGCGAAGTGTCCTAACTTGTATGGCGATTGTTATAAAAAGTAGTAGGGGCACGGCAATGCCGTGCCCCTACATTAATCGGAGCGGCGGGATTTGAACCCACGACCTCCACTACCCCAAAGTGGCGCGCTACCAAGCTGCGCTACGCCCCGATATCTATATTTAATATCATATACTCTCTTTGGGGCAATTGTCAAGCTAAAATAATTTTAATATTTGAGTTGCCTGGGCTAACTCTCCTGCGGCCCCCTCAGACCAATAGCCTTCGCAGCGGCGCCCCCGGTTGAGAATCAAGCGCAGCTCGTAGGAATGGGGAAAACCCTCCACTTCCATCCAGAGTAATTCGCTCTCTGCTTCACAGGCAATTCTTTCTTGATCCATTAATTCTCCTGCCATTTGACTCATGGTCTGCACCAACTGTCCCAACAAGCGGCAAAAGTCATTTAACTCGGCTTCTGTCAATTCCATGGCCCATTCTGACGTGCCGACTAAGCCTTTGTTCGGGGTCGAAGGAGTGGTCGCCCACCCCAGCTCCCTTTCAGAACCGTGCGTGAAAGTTTCCCCTCACACGGCTCCTATGACCTACGGGCTGAATCAAATACCCCTTGACTATATCTCTATCCAGTTGGTTTCTGGGTGTTAGACAAGTCTTTGCCATTATTTTCCTCTTGGTTACTTCGCATTATACGCCTTACTTGGTTTTTATAGGGAGAGCACCAAATTTCGGTTATATTTTCAACCTACTCGGCTTTCTATTATCCCGACTTGATTTCAGGCTTAAAACCGCCATCATACGTATAACTACGTTGGTTATAGCGGGATTTACGTTTCACGCTTATGAATGGCTCTCGGTCATTGCGGGCAATTGTTTCCGCTGTTACCAGCTTTTGTTTCGTTCCCGCGTCCTATCCGAATAGTCTCGATAGAGGTATGCCTGCCCTCCCTCTCCGGGTACCACCCCAAGAGAAAGAACTATTCGTTTTTCCTCGTTCCAAATCAGAAATTGTTTTGAATCTTTAGGTTTCACCAATTCGCCTACCGATCCCCCAGGGAAACTCTTATCGAATACTTGACAGAGTGGGGTTTTGATTATCGGTTGAGAAGCCCATTAAGGAAGTTTCCCTCCAAACTTAACGCTGTACTCTCTGCGTCTAAGACGCTTTTTCCGGTGATTCGCTTCACCCGTTTCCGGGATACCTGTTAACCATAGATTCTCCTCATTAGCGGCAGTGTCACTTTCGTGTCTGATTCCGCCCTGTTCCCAGCTTCACGCCCCGAAGGCTAACTCGGCAAGCCTGCTTGAATTCACAGTTGCGTGTGGGCAGATAGAGATTCACTTATCCCTTAAGCGGCTGGACTGGGAGACTGATTTCTGACCAGTTCCGTCACCAACAATCCTGATTTAGTTGTCAGGGTACTTTCGTACCCAGCCTGGGGTTATATCATTCGGCTCTTAAGCCGCGACTTTCGCCCAGAACGAGTCGCCCATATTCTGACGCTGTTGGGTTCCAGCCGATGCGCCAACCCTTACCGCTTTTCAGCAACCGCTCCATTGCCTATAATTTTCAATCCTAATTTCAAACATGGGAGTGGCTGAGAATTTCCGGTTGAGTCAACTCATCAGACACCTCAACAATTGCGCGAATCACTGGTTTCGTCGTCGGAGTGTCCCAATCCTCAAAATCATCATAGCGAATACGTTTAGCGCGACGGGCAACTTTAATCGTAATTTCATAACGATTTTGGGCAACCTTTATCAGCTCATCTACCCGGTACATAATTTGGGATGAATCAAAAGAATTTCCCCTTGGCATTAGTGTCTCTCTCTATTTTGAGTAATTAGGGGCACCGTGGATGATGCCGCCCCTATTAATTTTAGCACAAATAACCAATTTTATCTACAGCCTAAACTATCTCTAGTTGAGACACCAGTAACCGGGTTGACACCGCCAGCCCTTGCGCACATTAGCTTTACCTGATAGCGATCCATAAGAGCATTGGTAAAGTCAGCGTTAGTAATAATGGCATCGTAAAAACGAGCGCGAAAGGCAGTTGTATCTGCAAAAATGGCGTCTGTCAAGTTAGCTTTGTCAAAAGTTGCTTGGTCTATAAAAGCCCCAGTCAAATCAGCTCCACTCAAGTCAGCATTCAAGAGAACTGCTTGAGAGAGGATGGAATTGGCCAGTTTCGCCCCAATGAAATTTGCCCCTCGCAGCTCGGAAGCAGCAAATACCGCGTACTCTAAATTCTGATGGGAAAAATCTCTATTTTGTAGGTCGCTAAAACTATAGTCCACTGTTTTTGTCCGCGCTAAAGCAGGACCAGCGTCCCAAAGTACCAACACTACTGCCAATGCGAGAACGAAAATTAATCCCAGGAAACGCCAAACTAGGGTTTTGAACATAATTATTCCTTTAACTCCTCCAAATTCAGCAAATCTTGCCGACGATGCCAATCTTGGCCAACTCGAACTGTCAAATCAGAATCTAAATCCCCCAGAGACGATATCTCTACTGTACCCAAACCCAAGACTTTTTTCAGCGCCTCAGCTGCTTTTAAGTCCCCGGATTGAACGATAATCTCCGTCTGGCGAAGTTCCAGGGTAGAATTGTTAGTAAGATAGGCATTATAAAAACCCTTTCCTTGTAAATAGTCCAGAACGACCGCTGCCAATTCCCCTTCCTCAGTAGTGTTGTGAATCGCAATGCGCAGACGATGAACCGTGGGACGAGGTTTTTCAGAACGCCAAGTTTCAACGCCTGCGAAATAGTCTTTCAGAATGCGATCCCGTCCATCTCTATTGGGCAGCCAATAGCTATATTTATATTCGTAAGTGCGGCTTTCTCTACCTGGGAGCAGTACCATTTGCAAATCCTTTGCTCTTTGGAGGAAAGCAAAACCAACCAAGGTGAAGACTTCTTCTCTAGTGAGGTCCGTATCCATATATTGCCGCAGTATTTCAATCGTTCGGGGCAGTTTAGACAGCACTGTGGGATGATGGAGACGATGGTACAAGGCTTTCAGCAGTGCTTGTTGCCTCTGTATCCTGCCTAAATCCCCATATTCTTCGTCTCGGAAGCGGACAAACTGTTCTGCTTGTTCCCCATTGAGAGTTTGCCACCCCGGTTTTAAATCCACAGTAAAATTCTGGGTTCGATCCCGATAATACATTTGCTGCGGTACGAATATCTCAATCCCACCCAGCAAATCCACCAATTCCCTGAAAGCACCAGTAGTTAGGCGCAGGTAGCGGTCAATGGGCAGGTTATTTAAAGTTTGACTCCCTATTTCTACTGCCAGTTCTGCCCCTCCTTCTAGGTTGGCCCGATTGATTTTAGGTATTTTCAGCTTGGCATTTCTGACTTTGGTATCCCCAGGAATGGAAAGTACTCGCAGTTGATTCTCAACAGGATCGAAGCGCAAGAGGAGTAGGGTATCGCTGGGACCAGAAAAAACTTCCTTTTCCTCCTTTCCCCCCAGAACCGGCTCTATACCCATCACAAGGATATTTACAGGTCTATTGAGAGTAGATTTAAAGTGGCTTCGCCAGCTATTATCAGCTCTGAGAGGAGTATTTTGCACCCACCCCCAACCCCCTCCCGGGAGGGGGCTAGGGGGTGGTTTGAGTGAGTGAAAAATCTGCCTAAGTATTGGACGATAGACTACTAAGCTGGCGCCGACTGTAGCGGAAACAATAGCGGTGAAACTAAAAACCATCCCCCAGCATAATCCTCGAACAAAGGGAGACTTGGACTGACGTTTCTTTGGCATGATAACTAACTTTTTGATAAATAACAATAAAGAAGTTTATATTATATGTATTATAGTAAACTATAAGGTACAGTGGTTCTAGAGCTACAATGATTGGGCGATACCTCTCTCATCCTTACGCACTCAAACAGTGACCAGTGACCAGTGACCAGTGACCAGTTACCAGTGACCAGTGACCAGTGACCAGTTACCAGTGACCAGTTACCAGTTACCAGTTACCAGTTACCAGTTACCAATAAGTGGCTTGCCACCAAATAAGTGGTGGGGGCCTCAAACCCAAGGTTGAGCTGCTACCATGGTACGTGATTACTGGTCACTGGTAACTGAAAGGTAAAGTTTAACGAAACAAAACAAAACATTATTGTTATTAATTTCAATTCCATAATCTTTGAATGGGATAAGCATCAAATTTGACATCTTTACTAATCACAATAAGAGAGTGATTAATAGCTTGAACAATTAACATTCTCTCAAAGGGATATCGATGATTTGACGGAAAAGTAAATATGGTCAAACAAACGTTCCTTTAAAGATACCTGAACGACGTTTTTTTTGACCGAATTTTTCTTTAAGGATATATCCTTGGAGTAGTTTTCCATCAGCTCCTCAGCATAGGGTCGAAGTTCTTGTTTGAGAGATTCTGGCATTTGCGTAACTTTTTGCAAAATTTTTGTGTCAATATTCATGGTTTTTCCTCTTTTAAACTTTCAAGATATATCAATTTTATTTGTCATTCCTATGGTGCCATTGGGCGTAGAATAAGAGGATAGTCAGCAATACATAGCTAGCTGACCAGGCAGCACCGGTTCCCCAACCTAAGTTAAGTACAGTATCCACAGGGGTCCAGCGATAACTGTGAATTAAGCCAAACCAGGCCAAAATGGCAGCAACCAAGGTCCAAAGTCCCGCCTTCCCGAACTCACGTTCAATAATATGCACAGTCATGGCAGCCAAAATCATCGCTGAGAAAATGAGACCTTGTTCTAGGGCAAATGCCCCAGTAATAAACGTATCACTAGCCTCAAAAGCAGGGATTAAATCGGAGCTGAAGGGGAACTCGGTGGTCCCTACCCCCGCCGCTCGTAGTGCATTTTTAGCCACTAAGGCTCCCCAGCCTGCAATGCCAGGTAAAAGACCAATCACCACAGCAGGAGCATGGTTCGTCGGGGTAGCGGTAAAACTTTGGGTCACGATTACAATCCCGATCCAGAGGACGATTGCCATACCACTATCAATGGGAATGAAATAGGACAACAGACCAATCATACCGCTGAGGCACAAAAGTCCCATAATGAGACCATTGAGCCAGGAGTAACCAATTCTAGCTCCCATTTCCTTCCAGCCGGGATGACCAATATAGATAGTAGTGGGAAAGACTGAGCCAAAAATAGCAGCAATGATAGTTCCAATCCCATTTGCAGCCAGACAGGGAGCTGCTGGAAAGCGATCGCCCGCCGCTTCGGCACTTTCTAGATTTTGCAAACTGCCAATGAGATTAAAGAGTCCCATGGGTAAAATGACACTAAAGAAACTCACCAGGGTGGTGCGTTCTTGCCACAGACTTCCAACCCAAGGACGAGGAATGTAAAAGTGTACAGGTTCTAGGGCGATGGCAAATTGTCCCGCATCCCAGGTTAATAAGCCTGTTCCCCAGGCTAGAATGGTTCCCAGTAACACTGCGAGCAAACCCCCGGGAATCCGAAAATTAACCTTGCCGTAGTAGGTGAGCAAAATAATGCCCAGGGGCAGGATTGCAACCACAGGGTGAGCATAGGTTCGTAGCAGAAAGCCGAGAGAAATGAATGTTAGGGCAATTCCCCCTAGGGTTGAGAGCAGGGCAGCACGAGGTGTAAACTGACGGAGGCGATCGGCAACCCACGCGAATCCTAACTCTATTAATCCGGAGCCTAAACAGGCTACGAGACCTGCTCTCCAGGCAGCCTCAGCAGCTTGTTCTGGTGTGGCTCCTGCCGCCAGTACCTCTAAACGAACGGGGAGCATTACCAGAAAAATATAGGCAAATAAACTAACTGTATTGATACCGTAGGGAAGTGCGGTAATGTCGTCTCGATTATCTTTTTGACCCTGGCGATAGGCGAGCCAACTGTAGTAAAAATTACCCACAATTAAGCTGAGGGCAATACCTGGCAAAATTCGCCCATAGACTAGGGTGGCTGGGAACTGAAGTACACCTTGAGTCAGACTGACGATAACCAAGATCTGAATGAGATTATCGAGAGCAAGACCAAAAAAGCCGTCAATGTCGCGACGAACAAACCAACGGGGTGTTACAATAGGCATTTGAGGTTCTTTCATCAGGGCTGATCAATAAGGTTTTATAGCAGTTAGCACGCACCATGAGAGTTACCAGTACTAATCACTAGTTATAGCAATCTCCCGAAAGCTTTTTACAACAGTCATTGAGTAAATTTCGTGCATAAGTCGGCAGTTAAAACACCCACTGGTCACTCAAGACAACTTAAATCAAGTCTTATTATACAATAAACAATTTTAAATCCACAGCTCCAGCAATAATTATATTTCAGTTTAGGAGGTATACAAAGTAATGTCAGACATGACTGCTGCACTGGAAAGAATACAAGCAGCTTGTCCCTGTGGATTAACCACACCGGGTATGAGCGCCGAAGAGATAGAAAAAAAGCTTAGTTTTTTCCCATTCCGACTACCTCGTGAAGCTTATGAGTTCTATCAACGGGCAGGTGCGCCTACAGGTCATAGGGATGGAGATCTTTGTGATTTTACATATGATTGTCCATTAGCGAGAATACTAGGAATTGCCGATGATTTTATTGAGTTTCAATCAATAGAGTTAGCTGAGTTAGAATATCCTCCAGGTATATACCCACCAACATTAGAAGATCGCAAGTTATTTCCTTTCGTTTCTTATAGGGAACATTGGAAAGACGGTCCTCTATGTATTCAAGGTTCGGAAACCCAGGTTGATACTGCTCCTGTATTTCTACGGGAATATGAATATAGTGAGCTATGGTTTCCTAATTTAACCAACATGATGTTAGCCATGGCAGAGTGTTTGGAAACCGTTGGCACTGTCTTACCAACTTGCTGTTTCGATATTAATCTCAATCCAGATTTTGTTCGCTCCATTGAAGGAACAAATGAATATCGTGATATGGTGCGTCAAAAAGAAGAAGCAGTGACAACGATCGCTAAAAAGTACGGTTCTCCGAAGGGTGGGATTGTTCTTTAAGGGAGGGGGACACTTCTGGATTTATGACGCACTCGAGAGGTTGGGGTTAAGTTCAACCGTCCCTGTGCTTAGAACCGTGCCGTATCTACGCTCACACGGCTCCCCGGTTTCATCGCTATTAAGCAGCTTCATCGCACTTGCCATCCTTCACCCGGTTCTTATGAACCTCTTGATGTTGGTGACATTCACGATGCAGAGCAACAAGGTTTCGTGGCTTCCAATTATTATGGTTACCATCGACGTGGTGCAACTCCACGATGTCTTCTGAAAAGAATGACATGTTACAATGGGTACAGCGCATCTTTTGTCTAATCATCGCCTTGGCCATCGGTCCGTCATACATTTTCGATTTACGTTTTATCCAATAAACCTTATTCCCGTCAAACGGGCTTACGTCTCCTTTAACCATGACGTGCGAATTCACCTTCCACTCGACTGGGGGAAAGGCTATTTTTATTTGAGCATCGTTTAGAATCCTTTTCGCTGCACCTTTAACCTTGGGCGTTTATGATGCATTAGAAGTCTCACTCTTCTTTGACTCTAATTCGGAAGCTTTCCTGTGAGCGATGGAACCAGCCTTTTTCTTCCTCAACAACTTCTTAATCTCCTTTTCTTTTGTTTTGGCTTTATCCTTCCTTAGCTTCTTCCACAGCCACTGGCTCACAAACCAGAGGCCATGCTTGCCCATATTGCAGAATCTGTGGTAGTTCCTCCACCCCCTGACCTTCGACCCAATCTCCTCCAGCCGGGACTCGGTGTCTCTCTTCCTCCCTGATTTGTCGGGTTGTACCAGTGTCTTTCCACGTCTTCTTGACTTTTTCTTTAATGCGCTTATACGAATCCTTGTCCGGTGTAGATTTGAATCTCCCTCTGGAATCAACCCGAAAGTGCCATCCTAAGAAGTTAAACCCTTCCGTTACTTTCTTCTCCTCAGTCTTAGCTTCATTGATTTGTAAGCCTCTTCGCCCTAACCATTCAACTATGTCACGCCGCAACTTCTGGATATCAGCTCCGGGTTTACAAATGAATACGGCGTCGTCAGCATACCTGATACCCCTTATATCTGGCCTGGACCTTTGTTTTGTCCATTGGTCTGACCCTAGGTTCTCAAATCCATCTAGGGCGATATTTGCTAGTAAGGGTGATATGACCCCGCCTTGCGGCGTGCCTTCCTCACTAGAGGGGTATTCCCCTTTAACCCCAGCCCTTATAGCCTCTCTTAGAACCCGTTTAGCAACTCCAGGAAGGATTACTCCTCTTAATATCGCTTTGTGCGATATTTTATCGAAGCATTGGCTGATATCTGTTTCCAGTACCAGCTTGTCCTTCCCCTTATTATCACTACTCAGATTACAAAAAATTAGCTTTTGAGCATCGTGGGCCGAACGTCCGGGTCGAAACCCGTAGCTCCTCTCACCCGCAGTAGCCTCATAAGCTGGCTCTGCTGCATATTTCAGCAGACATTGCCACGCTCTATCAGCTATCGTTGGGATACCCAGTCCTCTGGTTTTACCGTTGGATTTGGGGATGTTGACTCTCCGAAGCTTCTGATGTTTCCACTTATTCCACTTCCGATGCAACTTTTGACATAAGTCAAGGCGCTCCTTAGTAGAAAGCGCAGTCTTACCATCCACTCCGTGAGTCTTCCTCCCGGAATTAAGTTGGGTTACCTGACGTACAGCCAGCGCCGCGGCTGCTCGACTACATAACAGTAGTCTTTGCAAGCGTTTGACCTCGGCTTTCTTGCCATTCTTTTGAGCTTTAAAGATAGCACGCTGCAATTGAAAGACATGCTGCCGGAATTTCTTCCATGGCATATCTTTCCAGATGTCGTCTGCCTTCTTCCGAACCTTCGACATTGCAAGCAATGCCCCCAGTTCCGTCGTAAGCATCGCTATAGATAAATAAGAATTCATCTTTCTGATATTTACAGTTTACTTTCTTTTCTAATGAAACCCGGCGGCAATTACGCCGCTTCCTACCCACATTCTTCCGATAAGGCCGTTGTCATTAAACCTCCGCGCTGGTGTCTGCGAAACTATTGCTAATCTCTCCCAGCGAAGTTGAATGTGTTTCTGCTCGTTCCGAATGAACTATTGTTTTTACCCAGGAAATTCATCTCTTGACCCACGACCATCTCAGGAGTGTAAGTGTTAAAATTAGACCTTACGAGTATTTTTTCGGTCTCTCTTCTGCATTTTTATTAAGTTTGTTATGCAGTGTCCAATCTTAGGTCTTTTTTCAGATGATTCACGTTAAGTTATTCCGGTGTTC
This sequence comes from Prochloron sp., assembly GCA_965198675.1. GTDB lineage: Bacteria > Cyanobacteriota > Cyanobacteriia > Cyanobacteriales > Prochloraceae > Prochloron. Next base: position 2,885,692 of record OZ240666.1, read on the forward strand.
TCCCCAAAGCGCGCCTTTACCTCAGTAACCGTACCAAAGCGTCGGTCGCGCCCTGCTTCCAGCTTCACTCCGGGTGACAACCCTCGGTGTGGACAGATAAGGATTAACCGTACCTACGGTGAGGGACTATTCGACTGATTACTGACCAGTGACTTCACCCTCATAGTTCATTCAGTAGCAGGCTGGGTTATCACTACCTTAGAGTTCCGGTAATCCTTTCAGACCACCTAATTTCTCTTTAGCTTTCCCTTGCGGGTCCACTAATTCAGGTAGGATTTCTCAGGTTTTCAGCCAGTTTCCCGGTTTAGATTTCATCTGAGCTTTTAGCCTTCACGGTTAACCTAAACCTCCCGTTAAACCAAGCCTGCTCAGGCGCGGCGCTCTGCAGGGGTTTATACTCGGCTTACGCCGCGACTTCACCTAGAACGAGCCGCACAATTTTTAATTGAATAAGGTGGGCAATGCCCACCCTACGAACTGGTCACTGGTTACTGCTCACTGGTAACTGTTTTAAGGTTTTTGTTCTGGTAACAAGCACTTGTCAGAATCGCAACCCGCAGGACCAGCTTCCAGCCAATCACCAGAATCATAGCGACTCAAGGCACTATGAAAATCCTCTGTAAGCCGGCGCAACTTCACCTCTTCTATCATATGGACATAAGTCTCCTTGTCAATGGGTTCAAAGGGTAAGCGAGGGAAAGTTTGATGGTCGTCAAATCGTGCCAGCAGGGCAGCAGATATGTACCCTTCATCGTCTCGGATCGCTTCGTAAATCCTGGTTCCCAAGGCTTCGATTTCATGTTCCCGCAGCTCAATGGTGGCGCTGCTGTTATGGCGGGTATAGTAGCGCTGGACGTTCATGTAAAAGTCCATTTGAGCGAGGGCAGAAAACTTGCTGATATCGATGGTATCAGCTCCGGGAATATTCGCCCAAGATACTTCTGTGGGAATTTCCACCAACCATTCCGTACAGCGTAAGTCAAAGGGATCATTGAGCAGATTCCCTTTTTCATCCTTATCCGACTGGGAGGGTACTACTTTGTAGCCATAGTCTAGACAAGCAAGGGCGACGGGGTCGTTTTTGCGGAAGGTAATGCGGCGGATAAACCGTTGAGCTTTGGGGGGGTGCCAGCCGGGAGAAGCCCCAGTGAGTAAGGATTTGGTGTTGTGAGATTTCAACGCTCCTTGCCAGTACCAAGAGTCATTATCGTCTGTTCCCGCCACAGCAAAATCGTAGCTGTAATCTGGTTCTGTTTCTAATTCAATTGCTACTACTTGATAAGGTTTAAAGACAACCCACCCCCCGTAGCCCCCCTCCCGGGAGGGGGGTTGGGGGGTGGGTCGCAAGCCACATTTTCGGCTCTGAGCGTTTAAGTAGTCTAAGGCTTCTTTTGATGATTGCATCGGGCTGAGACATAAATCCCACATATCTTTTTGCCCTTGCAAGTTATTACCTTGACTGTTGTGGAAAATGGAGAAACACAGCCCAACTGCTTCTCCCACCTGTTGCAAGTTACGGACAAATGCTTCATTTGCGGAATCAATAGAGAGGCTACCTTGCTTCCTCACACATCCGTCGGTATCGATTAAGCCGCAGAAGAAAGATAAAATTGTTTCTCGCGATGATTGCCGAATTAGTTGGGGAATACGCCCAACCCACCCCCTTCGCCCCCTCCCGAGTTCCCCTCCTGGGAGGGGGTAGGGGTGGGTGGGTTGGGGGGTGGGTTTCCCTAAACCATTGAGGTTGAGCCAGTCAAATAATTGCTTACAAGCAAAGACTAACTCACCCCTGCTCATGCCAAGCCTGGCCTGAGCAGGCGAGTTGTGGTTACGAGAGTCATAGTTGACGGAACCAGTTAAACCAAAGCAGCGCTGGGCGATCGCCTGCAAGCGCTCAACTAGGTCAAATTCTTGAGCATTAAATGAAAATCGGATTCGGTACTTATGCTCACTCATGGCTCCGTCACCGAATAGACAACCGAGAAAGTAACCTAGATCGGGATTGAGGGTTGTAGGTGTCAAAATCTCCTTGCTTAAGACACCACGGCTATGACCGATAAGTTCCTTGCGACAAACGCGGGTATATTGGATTGGATCTGCACTTAGTAATAGGGCATCTTCCTGCTTGCGGTATTGCCCTAATGAATAATCGATTTCCATTCCAATTTCGAGTTGGTCGGCTCGTACCCATTTTTCTTCAACGGACAAACGATGGTTTTTGGTCATGCGTAATACGCGCCCATTTTTGAGAGTAACCCGTAAGAGGTTTAACGGTTGGTTAGCAATCGCTGTATCTGTTGCAACGCCATTGCGCACGCTTAAGTCTAATCCAACTGTTTCCCCACTACCTGGTGCAACCACTTCATCTGCGTATAGCAGCCCTTGGTCAAAGATTCGTAACGCCGTCCGATCTAGACATCCTGCCGGCTGGACAGTAGTACAGCGGTTGGGACGTTTTAAGCCGTGGCGATGGCAATAATCCCACAGGACTCCCTCTACTGTCTCTCGCCAGCGATTTAGGTATGCTTGCTCAGTGTGCTTAAAATCCATTCCTGCTACAGTATCAGGTCGTCCTTCTTCCCACCAGCGCAACCAATCCACACCAAAAGCATGAACGAAGAAATCGAACAATCCGGTAAAAGATACCCCCACAATTGGGTCTATTTCCCGACTATAACGATAACGTTCTTCAATAAATTTGTGGTTGAGTAAGCTGGCTACGGCTAAAGCGCCCGCAGTGAAAGCTTCCTCCTGTTCTCGGTAGTTTTTTGGGTCAATTTGGTTGAGGTGGATCTCGGACAAATTGCACTGACCCGTGAGTGTACCCCCAAAGACTCCTTTGTGAAACTCTACCTCGTTAAAGCAGAAGGTGTCGTGTTCTCCTTTCAGAGGTTCCACTGAGCGAATAATCTGCCACTTACCTTTGAATTTAGGTTCATGACCCCCTGAGGTGTCAACTCTCTGACAGGGAATCGCAGCGCAGTCAGTGATTTGGATGTACCACAAATCTTTCTGGCGTATCCCAAGATTGGTTGCTGTACCCCCACGGGCAAATAAATTAATTGACGAACGAATGCCGCATTTTAGCAGCAATAAGTAGATGCGATAAGCGCGATCGTAGCCAGACATATAGAGTCGCACACCACCTGATTTGGTTGCTGCACCGTCAGCGTCGATCAAGCCCGCCACAAAGTGCAAAATGCCTTCCCGGCTCCACCCTGCAAAATCTTCAAGCAACTGGGCATCTTTTTTTAAATTCCGAACATAGTTGGCATCAAATTGATCCTGAAAACCAGTATAAAGCAAGCAAGGAGTCTCAGGATTTTCGGCATAGTAGCGCAGTTGCCCAGAAGTACGACCGGCGATAGCTAATTCCTGGTAGCTTTTGGCTCCGTACAATCGCAGTTGCAATTGCGGTGGCACCCACTTTCTCGAATCTGATTCGGGCTGGAAAGCGCACCAAGACAGTGGTTTACCATTAGACTGACAGATAGCTCCATCACCCACTAGTTGTCCGAGGGTATAAGCCCAAATGGAATCTACAAATTTGCCATCGAGATAATCAATCTTAAACGGCTCTGTATGTAGAGCATATTTGCAATCAGCAAGGCGATGGCGTAGTTCCCCAGCAGTCATTTCCATGTAAGCTTTACCAAACCGATTCCGAACGAAGAAACGATGCTTTTCTGTCACGTCTAAGAATGTGCCATCGGAGAATGAGACGCGGTAGAGTTTCCGGTTTGTGCCCGTGAGTATAGGTACAACAGGACTCCATCGTTTACCATTCCAAATTTCCACGCTTTCACCCACAAGGGAACGAATGTGGTGCATACCATCGCGAGTAATCAGCAATGTATCTCCAGAAACGCAATGAAAATTGGAACCAATGATTTCACCGCAGTTATGAGTAACACATCCATTAGCAATGAAAGAGTGAGCTAAAGGAACATGAAGGTCATATACAGGTTCTTCTCCCAATTCTTCGACACTTTTTACTTTAGAAGTAAACTTGGAATTGATAGTAGAAGACGAGTAATTTAGGAGAGGCTTTTCCATCCACTGTTCTAATTGTTCTTGTTTAGCACGAACAAGAGGGAAACCAATAATATCTCCAAAAGTATTGAAACTAATCGAACGAACGCAAAGGGAAAAAGAGCCACTATCAGCGTAAGATGCGTTAGCGTTAATCGTTACAGCAGCATTTCCAGCCGGATGGCTTGGCGTAACGCATCCTACTTTCTGGGTTCCATCGGATGTCGTGTAGGAAACTCCTCGGTATCCTTTCTTTCGGCTACATTTGACTATGCTAATAATTCCTAACTGAAGAAGGATTAGTTGGATTTGCTGTAACAGTTGCTCAGACTTATTAACTAACTTAATTCTTCTGTTATGCTTTTCTACTGTTCCATCAGCACAGAAAATTCCCTGCAAAAATCCAATTAAGACTTCTTTTGATTGTCTCAAGAAGCTGGTCGGCAAAGTATTTTTGTCTTGAATGCCTAACTTAGCAAAGAAATTTTCTAACAGAGGAGACTGGGTTCTGAACTCATATACTCCCTTATGTAAAGGAGTAACATAAGTTTTGCCAGTAATTGATTTAACTGCTGCGCTGACAACCGGATAAGCAGTTTCATACTCTTGGGAGTTAAAAACAAAGCCTTTAGGCGCGCAGAGGCGCGGAGGCGCGGAGGAATATTGGCTATGGCAATCTGTCCGACATTCAGATAAAAACTGGAAGAGTGTGTCGAACTCTGTGCCTCTGTGCCTCTGTGAGCTTCTTTTAGCAAAGTGGTCTGATGTTCTTCCATGTCCTTTGCGTCCTCTGCGAGCTTTAATTTTTACGTTGTAGCCATCACCGTACCACCATCCAAGCATCTGAGATTGTTCAACAGTGATTGTTCCTTGACCTAAACTTCCTTCCCCTTTTTGAACATAGATAGCATGGACATCTACTAAGTCCTTTGTAGCTACCCAACCTTGATTTGTAAAGTGCTGGTGGTCAGCAGTGCATCTCATTTGCATTCCATTAGCAAGAGTTACAAGATAGGTTGTTTGCACACTTGTTGGAAATGCAATCGCGTTTGTTAATTTGACTCCATCTAAACCAATAGAACGCAAATCTACCAGTGCTTTAAAAGGTTTCTCAACTAAATCCTTGATTGGTACTAACCCTTGGTCTGTTGAGACTAGAGTATCGCCGGAATGACACGGGTTTAAACCAAAACGGGCGAGACGGTGCTCTAATTCGGCAGGGGACATCGACCGATTTTGAGACTGGAACCACTGTTTCCCTTCTCCTGCTGCGTAAGCTTTCAGGAAAGTAGTTCGCTCTTCAGTCGTAGTAATCAGATCGCAATTAGCTCTAGCTAAGGCTTCTCCAGCCCATTGAATTGCCCCTTCCCCGGAATAATACTGCTTGCGCACAGCTTCAATACATTCCGTGAGGGTGGGTTTGTGGTGGAAAACCCGGGAATGGTTAGCCATACGCAGAGAATCTCGTTCCGGATCGATGCGCCAGTTGCCCTTTTCATCTTGTTGCCAGAGATTTTCTTTGGCGGTGGCAAACAGTTGGTCTTCGCTCCCCCCTTGGCGCATTCCCGCACTATTAGAAACTAAAATACCTTCACATACAAATTCATGAACAGTGGCTACTTCAATATCATAAGTAGGTGCAGAGCGTACATTTAATTCAACCACTAAAACTTTGACTGGAACTAAATTAGTTGCTTCGGGAACCATTTTAGGGGTCGATTGTACTCTGTACAAATTACGTAGAGTCATCTGCTGATGAATAGCGCCCCAGTGATATTGAGTGGTGTTAATAATGGGACGAACCATGGCTTTCGGAAAGCCGTGGTCTCGAAATGATTTGGGGGTCTGGCGTTTTTGGGTGGAAAACTGAATAGAATATTGTGACTTGTTGTTTTCAACGGCTTTGAATGCTGCTCCACCAACAGTTACTAATTCACCTTCCCATTTGCCAGTACGCTTGCGAATTGAGCCACCCAACCGTACCGTGATTCCTAAAGATGCATAAAGTGTTTGGACTTGCTGTAAAAATCGCTGGTGAATTGAACCTACTAAAACCCCTTGAGAATGACACCCATCAGCATCAGCAAGACCTGCTAGGTAAGCTTTACGAATATCGACTGTACCCAATAGAATGCAATCAGGAACATTTAATGACTGGAATGCTTGTTTGAATGACTTGAGATATTGATTCAAAGCTGATGAGTTGAATTGTAGCTCGTAGGCTTTGGTTCGGCACTGTTGGGGTGGACGCAGTGTATAAGTTTCTAAACCAAATTCCCGCCCAACAGCAATCAGACGTTCCAAAATCTTAGGGCTATCTTCATGAACCCTAAATCTAACTCTTGACCCGTCAGAACTAACTGAGCCATCACCATGCAAATAGCCTATAAAGTAAGCAACATCAGAAGTTAGGGCGGGAACAGTAATCCGCTTGCTTTTACTTCCGACTTTACCCCTAAACTCAGGCAGTTCTGTAGGTGTACCTGGTATAGCCTGCGGTACAAACACCAAGCGATCGCCAGATTGTAAATCTTGAGCCTTGACCATTTTGTAATTGCCGTACACATCTGTGAAAACGGCAACTTTATGATCAGCTGTGCATTCAAAAAAGCCATCTTGAGTTTGAATGCGGCAAAGGGATTGCTCACCTTGAACAAAGAAGTTAGTAACTGAATAGAAGCCTTTACTGGTCAGGACGCGATCGCCTACACGCACTTTGGCAATAGGTACTAATCCCTGTGCCGTATGTACCAAGGCATCTTCTGGTAAACAACGGCGAATATTGCCGCTGACGATGGTTACAGCAGCTCCATCAATCAACAAACAGCATTCTACAGAATTGAGCTGTCGTCCCACTGCCTTATTGAGAATGTTGGCACAGCGTTGATAGAGCCCGGGCAATTTCACCGGATTAGCTACCCCGCCAAAGCCTTTGAGCACTTCTCCTGCTGGGCGGACATCTGCCAGGTTGACAATGACCTCCACAACCCCTGCAAACTTTTCATCAGCAGCCAGTTCCAGCAGGGTTTGATAGGATTTAACCCAACCGTGGCGACTATCCCCTACATATAGATATACCTGGTTCCCCTCTATTTTAATTTCTGTTAGTTCTCGCCTCTGTCTGGCTGGGGTAGAGCCTATTTTACCCTCTAACTTTACCTGAAGGCGATTGCGAATGGGGGGCAGTTGATTGATGTAGTCCTGAACGATAACTGCTCCGGTACCGCAGCCCATCATAGCTAAATCCATCATCAGCCCGAAGGCACGCCAGTCCACTACATTGGTGCTAGTACAATTATATGCCCCGGAAAAATTCTCGCAGGTTTCCAGCCACTCTACACCTCCTACCCACAGCCATCTTCCCGAAGGCAGACTTTTGAGCTGGCGCATCATTTTGACTACTCTTGCAGTTTCTTCCTCGTCCAGCTGCCCCAGTTTTTTCAACCCATTAATGGTGCGATCGCACACCTGCTCCCAGGTTTCCCGTCCTGATGTTCCGTGACGACTGTAGGTGCGAAAAAACACCGCCTGAGCTGCTGGTGCTGTTTCCGGAAAGTCTGTCTTGGTGCGCTTTCCAGCTGGAATCTGATTCCAGAAAGTGGGTGCGACCGCTGTATCAAGTGGTTGCCTCTCAAACTCGGTTCCCATGTATAGCTCTCTCCTGTTTTCTGAATGAGGTTATTGAGCGAGTATAGCCCATGGTATCAGTCTCTGGAATAGAGCGCTACAGGCTCGCGAAGCGAAGACTTTCCTAGTCTAGGGTCTAGGGGCGACGGTCATGGGAGGTCCCAGGGTCTAGGTTCGTGAAAATCCTTATCCTCTTAAGAAGACTCTTAAAAAATTGCACCCCCAACAGAAAAAAGCACTAGATCTCGCAATAGCTAAAATTATAAGTACCCCTAATATTGGTCAAGAGAAAAAGGGAGACCTCGCGGGGGTGCGAGTCTACAAATTCAAGATGGCAGGCCAGCATATATTGCTAGCCTATCAATATAATGCAGAAATACTAACTCTGCTTTCCGATAGATTTTAGCTAACAAATGTGGGCTATCTCCCAATGCAGTCACTCTCGCGCAGAGGCGGGACGGCACGGAGAATTAATAAACAGGCGCTTCAAGCGCTCATCCATATCATGTTATTCTCTGCGCCTCTGTGTCTCTGTGAGCTTCCATTAGAAAGTAACTGCTCTTTGTTCTATTTTGTCAGCTTGGTTATCGCTGTGTTTCCAATATACCTAATTAAAAGCCTTTTGGCAAACCCACCCCCCAACCCCACCCACCCCTACCCACCCACCCCTACCCACCCACCCCTACCCCCTCCCAGGAGGGGAACCAGGAGGGGAACCAGGAGGGGAACCTGGGAGGGGGGCGAAGGGGGGGTGGGTGCAAATCAACCACTGTGTGTCAACCCTAGGATCGCACCAGAATTTTTACCGCAACCTTTGACAAGCGTCGGCGCAGCGCGATCGCTTGGCTGAGAGTGTGGATAGTACGGAGGAGACTATTGAGCTTCTGGAGCAGCAAATTGAGCAAAGTGAGGAAGTTTCCGCTCAGTTACAGCATATTGAGGATTTGGTGGAATATGAGAAGCAGTATGAAAATTTGCAACGAGCCGTCATATTTGGTTACTAACAATAATGACAATGAGGATGGGACTTTCCAACGCCCCAAAACTGGATACTCCAATATTGTGGGTTTTAATGGTGGTCCTGTCTATGTGGCACTGAATCGTGTTCAAGAAAAACAAGTTAAATAGATTTGAGATTATTTGTAATCACTAATTGTAGGATTACTGTACTTTGGGATGTAGATGCTAAGGTATGGACTGCTAGTAGCGAAGATGTTTCTGGTCTAGCAACTGAGGCTGACACTCTAGAAGCGTTGACAGAAAAGCTACGGATTTTGGTTCCTGAACTATTGCAGTTAAACCATGACCTTAGCTTGCAGATTGGATCAGACGATAGACACGGAAGTATTATGGAAGGTTGGTAGCCCCGTCAATTTATTGCGGGGCTCCAAACCGACTCGGCGGTTTTAACCGCCGTCAAGAATGATGAGGATCGTTAATGTATTTCATTATTTTAGAAGTACTAACCTTACCAGTAGTATCATAAAAATAGCTGTGAGTCCATAAGCTGGGAAGCTTGCACAGATGAGGGAATTCCTGTCGAAGCAACCTAGATGAACGCCCTTTAAAATTATTAACAATTTTATGGATGGCGATTTATCGCGGGTAGTGTCAAAGGACTTGCACTACACGCCATCTTAACTAATCCATGAGCAATCCGTTTATCTTCGCCAAAGTGTAAATGGATGTAAGATGCATGAACTCGATGCATTGTCATCCCTTCGATGGATACTGGACTTTGGGGTTGGAGTATCTTGGTAACAAATAGGGGGGGTTGTGTTGTATTAAGTTGAGAACGATGAAACTCATGTCCCCAGACTGTTTCTCCTGCGTCCAGGAAGGGACTGTTTTCTAATGCGGTTGCTTGACGGTATCCTAGAGTGAGTTTTTTTTCCATGATAACAGTTGCTGGCAGTACTCCTACCATGGGCCAAGCAAGACAAGCAAAATCTACCAGTTGCTGACACAAGTACATCAAACCGCCGCATTCTGCATATGTGGGCATTCCCCGCTTAATAGCATAACGTACTGCATCTCTTGCTTGTTGGTTTGCTGCTAATTCTTGAGCGAATACTTCCGGAAAACCACCACCTATGTAAAGTCCCCCTACTCGGGGGAAGTGAGAGTCTCGAAGGGGACTCCAGGGAATTAGTTCTGCTCCTAACTCTTCCAGGATATCTAAGTTATCTTGGTAATAGAAACTAAAAGCGCGATCCCAAGCTAAAGCAATTTTACACCTACCATGATAGTTTATGGTTTTACTTATGGTAGGTGGTAACTGATAACTAATTTTTTTTCTGGGTTCTATTTCTAATAGGGGTAATAAAAGCTCCCAATTAAAACAGGTTTTTCCTAACTCTGCTAACCTATCTATAATAGCATCAAACTGTTCTATTTCTGCTGTAGGAACTAAGCCCAAATGCCTATCTGGGATGGTAATATTGTCCTGGCGACGTAAAATGCCAAAAATTGGGAAAGATAGGGGTTGAAGGGCATTCTGGAGTAGTTCTAAGTGGCGATCACTCCCTACTCGATTCAATACTAATCCGGCAATTTTAACCGAGGGATCGAAGGAACTATATCCGTGGGCGATCGCCGCTACGGAACCGGACAATTTACTACAATCTAATACTAACAATACTGGTACATCTAGTAACCGGGCAATGTGGGCCGTACTAGCAAAATTTGTTATTTGTTCTTGGTGGTTGTTAGGAGATATAACACCGTCGAATAGTCCCATTACTCCTTCTATGAGAGCATAATCTACCTCCTGACAATGACGAGTAAAACAGGATTGGACATATGCTTCAGAAGTCAGTACTGGGTCGAGGTTGCGACAGGAGCGATCCGTGACTGCTCGATGAAACATGGGGTCGATATAATCTGGTCCTACTTTAAAAGATTGTACTCGATTTTCTCGGGATAAATAAGCAAGCAGGGCAAGGGTAACTGTTGTTTTGCCCACCCCACTCCTTTCTCCAGCAATAACTAAAGCCATGTTCAGCAACTCACTTAATTCTCACTTTTGTCTTCTGGACGAATATTTCGGATTAAATACCGAATTTCTCCCAGTAAAACATCGAAACGCTTATTGGTTTCAGCTTGTTCTCGTTCCCACTTTTTGGACTCTTCTTTTCGTTGTTCCATCTCTTTCTCAAACCGCTTCATACGCCGATCCTGTATTGTCACATTCAAAATATCCATGCTTTTTCGCGTTTCAATGACAGTGTCTTTCACTTCACTGACGTTGGATGCCAAGTTGTCGAGCATTTCATCTGTCCAACGCTGCTGTTTCTCATTCTGGTTCAGCAACGCCTTTAATTTTCACTGGTTTCGTCTTCTCTCCTACCTCTGGTTAAATGCCGAATTTCTGCTATTAACATATCGAAACGCTTATTTCTCTCAGCTTTTTCTCTTTCCCACCTTTTTTCTTTTTCTTTTCGTTCCTTCATCTCTTTCTCAATCTCTTCTTTTCGTTCTTCCGTTTCTTCATCAAACCGCTCCATCTCCTGTTCATGTTTTGAGACTTCTTCTAAGAGTGATGCCACGTCTTCCAGCATTTTATGTTGCCAATCTTTAGTTGCCATGATAACATATTCTCCTTGTTATTTCTCCCTTATATACCTATATTATACATCAGGAACTGCCCCGGGGCAGGGCGGGAAGACCCCGCCCCTACGGTTATTCTTTTAAATTGAGAATTTGATGAGTTACCTTCATGCTCTCTTCAAAAAGCATATCCCGACCCCAACGCTGTAACTGCTGACCTAACAATTGGTCAGTTTTTTGGTCCAATAAAGGGGTCACCTGCTGAATGCGACAAGATTGAGATCCACCACCTGCTTCCATGCGCATGCAACCTGCTGTTTCGGAACACAAAACCGTACAGCAGTCAACTTCCAAGTTAGTAGAAATGAGACGCAAGCTAATTAAATCTCCGGGAATTTCTCCCACATCAGTAATAGGAATGGCAGCTAATTCTGCTTCGATGGCCCGTTGATTTTCTGTGGTAAATTTAACCCGCCTGATGTCGTAATCCCCTCCTTCTTGCTCATAGGAAAGGGGTCGCCATTGCAAGCGACTTGCTAACCAACCCAAGTACATCAATGCTTGTGTCGAGTTGCCTTTTTCGTAATCGATGGTAACTCGATCCACTTCCCAAATAGCAGAACGGCGTTTCGGGGGGTCGAAGGCTTCTGCTGCTAATTCTTGCCATGCACCAATACGTCCCCAGTTGAGATCTACAATAGGAATACCTGTTTTCAGCAGTTCTCCTAGGTTCCATAACTCTCCCTCTGGTTCCTTAAAGCTGCTGGAGTCTACGATAACGCTATCGCTATCTTTTACCATTCGCTTAAACAGACTGTAATTGAGATCGGGGGTTCCTTTCCACCAAACAAATTTGGGCAGTTCGTTAATAGTTAGTTCCGAGATAATCCCCCCAATTCTTTCTAAAGCAGCAGCGGTTCCTCGCAGGGTGATATACTCGCAGCAGATTAAATTATTATTGCGACCTTTTTGGATAGGACAATAGGCGGATACAGTGGCTCTTACTCCTTCATCTTCTCCCAGAATGGGACAAAGGGTGATAATGCGACAGGGGTTAGAAGCGGCGATCGCATCTGCAATACCCACTCCTTCTAAGTCTGTCCCATACTGTCCTTTATCTCCATTTTCACCGTCTTTTCGTTGTTTCAATTCTTCTTGCAATAAGGACCGCAGCTTATCGTCTGATTTCCCCGTTACTTCTAATTGGTATTTTTTTTGCGCTGCTTTAATGGCGGCGATAGTTCTTGGTCCAGCAATACCATCAATGGGTCCAGTATAATAGCCCAAGGCAGCCATTAGTTGCTGGGTTCCATCTGGTTCGTAAACGATAAAGCTAAAGGTGCTTGCTCTCGTAGCAACTGGTCCATCTTCATCGCTATTCTGATAACTTTGCCAGATGGATCGTAGTTCTGCCTCAATTTCATCAATGGAGACATCTTTTGGTGCTTGTAAGGAAACAATTGTCATTTTGTGATTAGACCTCTTGCAAAATAGTTTTTGTGCTATAGCAGTCTATCATCATCAGGGTAACTTATAGAGAGGACATGTTTTTTTTGACAAACACTTTCCCATTATCTATGGATAAACCACTAATCTAGTTTTGTCAACCCCTATTTTTACTGGGCTATGGGAGGGCGCAAGGATGGTGGCGCCCCTACGAACCCTTTGCGCTGGAGCGAGTCTTTCGAGCGGCTACTTTGCGCGAAACATTCTTGCGTATTTTAATTATATCATAATTCAACTACATCTCTGCCTGATTTCCTGTAAACGTTCAGAGAGAGAGCTTGCTTTAGCGTAGTCTCCTAGGGTATTGTACAATTGAGCTAGGTTATTGAGGCTTTCGGCTACCAAGGGATGACACTCACCCAATGCTTTCTCTCTGATTGCCAGAGAACGGAGAAAGAGAGGTTCTGCTTTGGCCTAGTCTCCTTGAGCATAGTATAGCCCTGCCAAGTTGTTGAGGCTGGTGGCTACATGGGGATGAGACGGATCCAATACTTTCTCCCTGATAGCTAGGGAACGGAGATAGAGGGGTTCTGCTTTGGCGTAGTCTCCTCGGACTTTATACAGTAATCCTAGGTCGTTGAGGCTAAGGGTTACATCCGGATGAGACTCTGGCAATATTTTCTCCCTGATTGCCAGAGCTTGTTGTGCAAGACCAATAGCAGTAGCATACTCACCTTGTTGATAAAGCTGTATTGCCTGTTGATGTAACCGTTGCGCTTCTGCTAATTTTAGGTCGTTAGCAGTTGCTTCCCGCCAACTGAGAGTATAGTTACCTGTTTCCCCTGCTTCAGAAGAGATAACGCCAATCTTATAAGTGGCAGTCATGGGTAAGGTAACAGTAATCTTAGCCTTGTCCCCTGCACCGCTACTGTTATCTCCAGCAATTGGATTATCGTCAGGGCTAAGCAAAACAAGACTGAGTTCTAACTCCCCACTGCTAACTTCTATAGTAATTTACTCTCCTGCTCTCCCCTCAAAGGGATGGATATTTCCATATTTACCATTCTCAAGCCCAAAACTATTACTATCCAACCTCCCCCTAACGCTAGAACTATCCCGACTCAGGGCTTGTGCTAACTCTACTGGTAGAGTAGTAGGTTGGTTTGAGGAACGAAACCCAACAGCGCCAAACCTTGTTGGGTAACGCTTGCGCTCTACCAAACCTACGGCTACACGGCTGTAGGGGCGCACGGTGGGCATTGCCCACCCTACCAATTTACTAACATGTAAATTTTCCGTACCAGAACCCTGTGACCACATCAAAAGACGAGTAGTAGCAGACAAACCAACAGTGGGAGTCAGAGTAATGAGTCCCGTGGTCAAAGCAGTGATTCCCTTATTACAGAGTAACCGCTGTAAAATAGTGAGTCTCTTTATCTTCTCTTCGGGGTCGTACATCATAAATCACTCCTCCTCCACCGTATTTTTGTTATATCACAATTTACCACCAACCCATTTTTACTAACGCACCCTACAACCTTTGCGCTCTCTGCGAGTCTTTCGAGCGGCTACTTTGCGCCTTTGCGCGAGACTTTCCAGATCATAATTCAACAACATTGCTGCCTCATATAGACAATCGTCAAAATTAATTTTCTGCTCCGTAGGGGCGCATGGTGGGCAATGCCCACCCTACGGACTGTGGTCGGTGCGTTACCAACGCACCCTACAGTTAAAGTCTGCGCCAGCGGCGACCGTCTCGGTTAATTAAAAATTCCGCTTCTGTGGGTTCCCAGGTACCTGCTTCGTATTGGGGAATAGACGCGGGGTCGGCGGGAGCATCCCATGCTGCTAAGGCTGGGGTGACTACTCGCCATGCTTCTTCTACTTCGTCTGCACGGGTGAATAGGGTTTGGTCCCCCAACATACAATCTAACAATAACCTAGTGTAGGCATCAGCAGTAGCCATACCAAAGGAGGAGCCGTAACTAAAGTCCATGTCTACGGTGCGAGTGCGCAGTTCGGAACCAGGCATTTTGGCTTCAAAGCGCAGGGATATGCCTTCATTAGGTTGGATGCGCATGGTGAGGACGTTGGGGCTGGCCTGTTGGGCGGCTGACTTGAATATTAGTAAGGGAACTTCCCGGAACTGAATTGCTATTTCCGACACCTTCTTCGGCAACCGTTTACCAGTGCGGAGGTAAAAAGGTACCCCTTGCCAACGCCAGTTGTCAATAGCTAGTTTCAGGGCAACATAAGTAGGGGTGGTGGATTCCGGGTTGACTCCTGGTTCTTCTCGATAGCCGGGAACTGGCTTGCCTTTCATCCAACCTGCTCCATATTGACCCCTAATAGCGCAGCGATCTAGATTGTTCAAATCTGCCAAGTGGGTAGCTTGCAGTACTTTTACCTTTTCCGTGCGGATACTATCAGCGTCTAGGGAGTTAGGAGCTTCCATAGCGGTAAGACACAAGAGCTGGATCAGGTGGTTTTGCACCATGTCCCTCAAAGCACCGGAGGTGTCGTAGTAACCGGCTCTCTCTTCCACCCCCACGCTTTCCCCTACGGTAATTTGCACGTGATCCACAAACTGGCGATTCCAGAGAGGCTCGAAAATAGCGTTGGCGAAACGGAAGACTAGGAGATTTTGAACTGTTTCTTTCCCTAAATAGTGGTCGATCCGATATACCTGGTCTTCTTGACAGACTTTTTGAACTACTTGATTGAGGGTTTGAGCGGAACTCAAATCCTTACCAAAAGGTTTTTCGATTACCAGTCGATGTTTAATAGGATCCGAAAGCATCCCTGCTGCGCCCAATTGCTTGATGGCGGGGGGGAAGAATTTGGGGGAAACTGCTAAATAAAAGACTCGGTTCCCTCTAGTTCCCCGACGTCCGTCTAATTCTTCCAGAAAGGCTTTCAGTTTCTGATAGCTTGAGGGTTGATCCATGTTCCCGGAGCAATAGAATAACCCTTCGGCGAAGTCTGACCATATTTCTTCCTTATCAATACCATCGCTAAATTCTTCAATCCCTTTGCGCATATGGTCTCGAAAGTATTCGTGAGTCCATTCTCGACGGGCTACACCCACAATTGTGATTTCTGGGGGGAGTCTCCGTTCTCGTTTCAAGTGATAGAGTGCGGGAACCAGTTTGCGCTGGGTTAAGTCTCCAGAAGCGCCAAAAATCACCATAATGAGGGGTTCGGGGGTCCGTTCCTGTCGCAGTCCCACTCTGAGGGGATTTTCTAAGAGATTTTTCATTTAAGACTAATGATGATAATGTTTCACGCAGCGGTGCGGTGCGTTCTTCTCGAATCAGATTCGGGCTTATTGCGCACCAAGACAGAGGCACAGAGGCGCAGAGAGGGGTTTTATTTGTAGGGGCGGGGTTTTCCCGCCCACCAGGTTAAGGGTAGGAATTAAACCGGTGTTAGTTGATTGACTTTGTCTTCCAAGGATTTCATCAAAGACTCGAAAGGTTTGATGAATTTATCAATTCCTTCTTCCAGAAGTTCCGCCATGACTTCGTCGATGTCAATCTTGATGTTGGGGTCTTTCAGACTGTCAATTATTTGGTAGGCTGCTTCGATATTGCTTTCAATGCGACTAGCGGGATCGCAATGATCAGCACATGCTTCTATGGTGTTGGGAGGGAGGGTATTAACAGTGTCCGCACCTACTAACTCATCTACGTACATGACATCGCTATATTCAGGATTTTTGGTACTGGTACTTGCCCAGAGTAACCGTTGCACTTTAGCGCCTTTAGCTGCGAGAGCCTTCCAGCGATCGCTCTCAAAAATCTCTTTATATTTCTGGTAGGCTATTTTAGCATTGGCGATGGCTACTTTCCCTTTGATAGCAATCAGTTTTGCTCCTATATCCCCATTAATCCCTGATTTCAGTTTAGCATCAATGCGGTTATCTATATTGGAATCGATGCGGCTGAGGAAGAAACTAGCAACGGAAGAAATGTTATTAATATCTTCTCCCGTTGCGGCTCTTTTTTCCAAACCGCTAATATAAGCCCAAGCGGTATTTACATAGCTTTCGATGGAGAAGAGCAGGGTAACATTCACGTTGATACCATCTGCAATTACCTGTTCTACAGCGGGTAATCCTTCCGGCGTACCGGGAATCTTAATCATCAAATTTTCCCGCCCGATAGCCTTATAATAGCGACGAGCTTCACTGATAGTTGTGGCTGTATCTTTAGCAATAGTAGGGGGTACCTCAATGCTGACGTAACCATCTACACCCTTAGTTTCTTCATAAACTGGCTTGAAAATGTCGCAAGCATTGCCAATATCTTCAAATACTAAAGATTCGTAAATATCGTTCACTGATTTTCCTGCTTTAATACCAGCTTCGATATCTCCATCATAGATTTTATTGCCCGCGATCGCCTTTTGGAAAATAGCTGGATTAGAAGTAATACCGTGAATACCCCGACTGGCAATTAATTCTTTCAGTTGACCGGACTCAATTAAGTCTCGACTCAAATTATCCATCCAAATACTTTGACCGTATTTGTTCTCAATCTCTAAAATTGGATTTGCTACTGTCATTTTTAGCTCCTTTATAGGTGTTAGTTATTAGTTTGTACTTTTCTGTCTTTCTTTTTCCTCAATGAAAGACTGCACCAGTCTCACATCCTCCTTACTGCCGATAATTAAAGGAGTGCGAGCGTGAAGTTTATCGGGAACCACGTCTAACAGATCTGAGTTTCCCGTACTAACACTTCCCCCCGCTTGCTCCATTAAAAAAGCAAGAGGAGCGGTTTCGTAGAGGAGACGCAACTTCCCTTCTGGTTTCTTCATCGTTCCCGGGTAGAGGAAAACACCCCCCTGCATGAGAATGCGATGAATATCTCCCACCAAAGCACCACTATAACGAGAGGTATAGCCTTCATGACGATGGACATAGCGGGTAAAATCCCGGATTGCTTCGTCCCACTGCCAGAAATTACCTTCATTGGTGCTGTAAATGGGTCCGTGTTCGGGAATGCGGATATTTTCCTGAGAGAGGATAAACTCTCCCAAACTGGGGTCGAGAATGAAAGAGTGAACCCCTTTCCCTAGGGAATAAACCAACTCCGTGGAAGGTCCATAAAGGACATAGCCCGCTGCAATTTGCTTCCGTCCGTTTTGGAGTAAGTCTGTCGCTTCCCCGTCCAGGTCATTTCCTTCCTGCTGACGAATAGAGAAAATGGAACCCACATTTAAGTTAATATCCACATTAGAGGAACCATCAATGGGATCATAGAGCAGAGTATAGCGTCCGATAGGACAGTTCTCCGGGATATAGAAAGGTTTTTCCATTTCTTCAGAAGCTAAGCGGCAAACCAAACCGCTTTGCTTGAAAACAGAGATGAAAACATCATTAGCATAGACATCCATCTTTTTGACGCTTTCCCCCTGGATATTCATCTCCCCTGTAAACCCAAGAGTTCCAGCCATTAAGCCAGCCCTGCTGAGACGGCGGGCAATCAGTTTTGCTGCCAGAGCAATGCGACTCAGAATTGCACTCAAGTCTTGCGCTTCGGCAGAAAAGCTCTGGAGTTGTTGCAGGGCGTGACGAGATAAGGTGGTGCAATCCCGATCTAGGCTATATTCTGGGATGACGGGTTGCTCTGGGTTGGCCATGATTTTTAACCTCTACTACGAGTAAGGACAATTCACCCTCCTCTCCTCCTTATCTTAGGAAGTTATTTCCTCAATGGCTGGTAACTTTATACCAATTTCATATTTCATCCCATATTCTACCAAACTAGTCTCTAAAGAAAAAATTAAAGAATTATAATTATCTTGAATAATAGGCTATAATGTAACCAGAGGTAACGGACTTATTTTTTGAACCGCACCAAAGACGCAGATGAACACAGATACTATGTCCCTAGCCAAATCTACCATTGAACCGCAGGTTAAATTAAATCTCCCAGAGAGAGAAACCCTGCCCACCATGTACGACTTACCCAGTGAGGAAGAATCTGGTTTGCCCGATCAATATCACCTGTTACAAGCACAATTGTGCATGGCTACATTTTTCCCTTCTATTTCCCCCGATAAAGTTTTTGTGGCCACCGATTTAAATCTTTACTATGACCACCACCATACCCAGTGGTACAAACGTCCTGATTGGTTTGCCGTAGTGGGAGTGGATAAACTCTATCAACAACGGTCACTGCGGTTCAGCTATGTTATCTGGCAAGAAAAAGTAGCCCCATGTATCGTCATAGAATTCCTGTCTCTCAGTACGAGGAATGAAGATTTAGGAAGGAGTAAGCCAAAAGGTATACAACCGACAAAATGGGAAGTGTACGAGAAAATTTTGCGCATTCCCTATTATATAGTCTTTGACGGGATAACGAATGAAATATTCCCCTTTCATTTAACTAAAAATGGTTATCGTCCCCTAAAAATCAACCATTCTAAAGTGTGGATAGCCACTCTGAAAATAAGCTTGGGATTTTGGTCCGGAGAGTATGAGGGTTGTCAGAGACAGTGGTTACGGTGGTATGACGCCGAAGGCAATTTGATTCCTACGAAAGAAGAAAAGGAGCAAATGGCTAAAGAATTAGCCCAACAGGAAAGAGACAGGGAGCGTATGGCTAAAGAATTAGCCCAGGAGCAAAAAGAATTAGCCCAGCAGGAAAGGGACAGGGAGCGTATGGCTAAAGAATTGGCCCAGGAGGAAAAAGAATTAGCCCAACAGGAAAGGGACAGGGAGCGTATGGCTAAAGAATTAGTCCAACAGGAAAGGGACAGGGAGCGTATGGCTAAAGAATTAGTCCAACAGGAAAAAGCATTAGCCCAACAACAAGTACAGCAGTTGTTAGAGCGTTTACGAGAAGCAGGAATTGACCCTGACCAAAATTGACAGGAAATGGGAAATAGGGAGTAATTTACCTGTCTACTCCCTACTCCCTACTCCCCCTAATAAACTATAATGAAATTACTCCGAAAAAAAGAATAGTAATTATGTCCCTAGCCAAATCTACCATTGAACCGCAGGTTAAATTAAATCTCCCAGAGAGAGAAACCCTGCCCACCATGTACGACTTACCCAGTGAGGAAGAATCTGGTTTGCCCGATCAATATCACCTGTTACAAGCACAATTGTGCATGGCTACATTTTTCCCTTCTGTCTCCCCAGATAAAGTTTTTGTGGCCAGCGATTTAAATCTTTACTATGACCACCACCATACCCAGTGGTACAAACGTCCTGATTGGTTTGCCGTAGTGGGAGTGGATAAACTCTATCAACAACGGTCACTGCGGTTCAGCTATGTTATCTGGCAAGAAAAAGTAGCCCCATGTATCGTCATAGAATTCCTGTCTCTCAGTACGAGGAATGAAGATTTAGGAAGGAGTAAGCCAAAAGGTATACAACCGACAAAATGGGAAGTGTACGAGAAAATTTTGCGCATTCCCTATTATATAGTCTTTGACGGGATAACGAATGAAATATTCCCCTTTCATTTAACTAAAAATGGTTATCGTCCCCTAAAAATCAACCATTCTAAAGTGTGGATAGCCACTCTGAAAATAAGCTTGGGATTTTGGTCCGGAGAGTATGAGGGTTGTCAGAGACAGTGGTTACGGTGGTATGACGCCGAAGGCAATTTGATTCCTACGAAAGAAGAAAAGGAGCAAATGGCTAAAGAATTAGCCCAACAGGAAAGAGACAGGGAGCGTATGGCTAAAGAATTAGCCCAGGAGCAAAAAGAATTAGCCCAGCAGGAAAGGGACAGGGAGCGTATGGCTAAAGAATTGGCCCAGGAGGAAAAAGAATTAGTCCAACAGGAAAGGGACAGGGAGCGTATGGCTAAAGAATTAGTCCAACAGGAAAAAGCATTAGCCCAACAACAAGTACAGCAGTTGTTAGAGCGTTTGCGAGAAGCAGGAATTGACCCTGACCAAAATTGACAGGAAATGGGAAATAGGGAGTAATTTACCTGTCTACTCCCTACTCCCTACTCCCCCTAATAAACTATAATGAAATTACTCCGAAAAAAAGAATAGTAATTATGTCCCTAGCCAAATCTACCATTGAACCGCAGGTTAAATTAAATCTCCCAGAGAGGGAAACCCTGCCCACCATGTACGACTTACCCAGTGAGGAGGAATCTGGTTTGCCCGATGAATATCACCTGTTACAAGCACAATTGTGCAAGAATACATTTTTCCCTTCTGTCTCCCCAGATAAAGTTTTTGTGGCCAGCGATTTAAATCTTTACTATGACCACCACCATACCCAGTGGTACAAACGTCCTGATTGGTTTGCCGTAGTGGGAGTGGATAAACTCTATCAACAACGGTCACTGCGGTTCAGCTATGTTATCTGGCAAGAAAAAGTAGCCCCATGTATCGTCATAGAATTCCTGTCTCCCAGTACGAGGAATGAAGATTTAGGAAGGAGTAAGCCAAAAGGTATACAACCGACAAAATGGGAAGTGTACGAGAAAATTTTGCGCATTCCCTATTATATAGTCTTTGACGGGATAACGAATGAAATATTCCCCTTTCATTTAACTAAAAATGGTTATCGTCCCCTAAAAATCAACCATTCTAAAGTGTGGATAGCCACTCTGAAAATAAGCTTGGGATTTTGGTCCGGAGAGTATGAGGGTTGTCAGAGACAGTGGTTACGGTGGTATGACGCCGAAGGCAATTTGATTCCTACGAAAGAAGAAAAGGAGCAAATGGCTAAAGAATTAGCCCAACAGGAAAAAGCTTTAGCCCAACAGGAAAGGGACAGGGAGCGTATGGCTAAAGAATTGGCCCAGGAGCAAAAAGAATTAGCCCAACAGGAAAGGGACAGGGAGCGTATGGCTAAAGAATTAGCCCAGCAGGCTAAAGAATTAGCCCAACAGGAAAGGGACAGGGAGCGTATGGCTAAAGAATTGGCCCAACAACAAGTACAGCAGTTGTTAGAGCGTTTGCGAGAAGCAGGAATTGACCCTGACCAGAATTGATTCTTAGTAGGGTGGGCATTGCCCACCTTCTTTATCTGTATGACCACTGCCTGATAATATTGTCTTTTAAGATTCTTGCCCTCTCATACTAAGTTGCGGTCAAAAAGAGAATTTAGAAATCCCTCTATATGGCGATCGTCTGCGGTATGAATTGCTCAAACACCTTGTCGCTCGGTTGCTTTTCTTTTCCCTTTACCCCGCTTGTAGCGCTATATCTTCTCTTTTTGAAAGCAACTCGGTATCAATAGTTTTGGCCAATGATAAGCTACAATGAATATTGGATGGTGGGCGATGCCCACCCTACGGTATATCTCTTGTCTTAACCTAGAATTCGACTGCTATATACCGTTATCCGGCCCGCGAAGCGGCGACCTTGTCATCGCACTCTAATAGACATTTTATAATTCATAGTCTTCCTTCACAATAGTTTTTCTAACCCAAGTGTATAGTGACTGATTAATATTTTTCCTGGCATTTTTATGACAATCTAGTAAAACTCGATTGTCATAAATGTAGGTATAAAATCTTGACTAATCTCGCTTTATCATCAGCTATGGATAGTCAACTTGACGATACTTTATTGAACCCAAATATCACTATAGTTCCTGCATCATTGCTGATATTCTTCCCAGTGCTCATCACCACCAAAGAAAAGTTTCTCATATAGCTGGGATAACTCAACATTTAAGCTAGACCAGCCTTTTTTTCTGCAAAACTTTATTCCATCATCTAAAGAGAACAAAATTTCATCTAAGTTAGAATAATCAAGACTATCCCAAAATTCAAAATCTTCTTCATTGTGGCGCAGCATCCACTCATTCTTTTCTGCTACATATCTAACTTCATCTAAACGTGAAGAACGACTTAGGAGAGAAGCATGAGCACGGGCATGGCAAAGGTTTCTGTCGAGAGCCAGTTCTTCTTCTAGAGAACCAGAGAAATTACCTAGGCAGAATCCAGCTCCACAGCCATAATCAACATCAAGACCAATGTTGCTATCTAGTTTGGACAATAGTTGGCTAAAATCTCTCTCCCACCAATCAGAAAAGAAAGGGGGAATTGATTCATCGATGGTGTTTATCATTGCTAGTAAGCTGAGATAAAAGGCACGAACAGTTGTCCTTGAATAGCTACTCGAATTATTTAAAGATTTATCATATGCCCACTTATGGAGATTTTTTAGCAAGCCTACTTCTGGTTTTTCTTGGCAGCTAAAATACAAAGCCACCAAATACTCCTGAAACGTCAGGTGGGAAAAGGACCAAACCTTCCGTGCCCGCTCAATCAACAATCCATGCTGAGACGCCATCGCCTGCAAAACTGCCCGACTTTCCTCCTTTCCAATCCCCAAAAACTCTGCAATATACCCCTCAATCTCCCTCTGCTCGAACAACACGTACTGCTCTTGCTCAAACTTCTTCAGGGCTAAATGGCTCAATAACTCCAGTTTCCGCTCTACGGACAAATCTCGATAAATCTCATCCCACTGCTCCAGAAATAGCTCCAACCCTTCCTCATAGAGATTAGAACGCTTGGAGTAAAACTTCCCCGTTTGCTGAAACACCGCACAAGTCAAAGTTAGCAAAATTGGGGTAATCGCTAACTCTCCAATCTGCTTGTTCTCTGCTAAAAATAGCTGTTTCAGAAACTCCTGTGCCGTTTTGAACCAATGTTGGGCGAATAATCGCACTTGGGGTTCATTAAAATCTGCCACTTCCACAAAACTAAAACCCAGGGATTTCCAATCCTCCTTTCCCGTAAAGCTTTGGGTACGACAAGTCACAACCACCTGAACCTGGGAATAGGTACGAGCAAAACCCTTGATTTTCTTGGCAATTTTCTCACCCTTTTCTCCTGTCACCTCATCCAACCCATCTAGCAGCACCAACCCCTTCCCTTGCTCCAGCACGGATTTAGTTTTTTCCTTTGATAACTGCCAATATCGCTCCAAATACCTCTCTAAGGAATAGGCAAACTCCCTTCCATCCTCTACAAAATCTCGCAACTTAATCAACACGGGAATGCGGTGATTTTGTAAATTTCCCTTACTGCACTCCGTCACCACTCGCTGTAAATAGGTGGTTTTTCCTGAACCGGGTTTACCCACCACTATTAGATTGGTATTTTTCTCCAGCACCTTTAACCCGGACACCCGCTCCCGTGGTTTACCTAAACCAATGCGATCTAAACTGTTATAGTTGGGATTATTGCTAAAATCCTGCCACAAATCATCCAATTCTGTTCTACCAGTATTACTCAGCTCTTCCAGGATATTCACATCCACGAATAAATCACCCAAGGGAACAGGATGATCCACACCCAAAAGAGGCATGGTACCATGTAATCGTTGAATGTTATCGTAAAAGAGCGATCGCACTTGTTTCACTAAGTCATCAACGGGATTTTTTTTTTTGAATACTGGAATGTGTTCTTCCGGGTTTCCTTCCAGCTCGATAGCATTACAACCACCATTATAAGCATCTTCATAGGACCAACCAGCCTCTAGCTCATCATAAAAACCCACGGCCAATTTAATGGCTGCATCATCGACCATGGCACTATTCATCCCCACTACATAATCAATATGTTGGGCGATCGCCTCAGCTTGAACCTCTGAATAGCAAGCGTTGAGAACAACACATTCCAGTCCTCGGGTGGCAAATCGTTTAAACAAGTTGGCTAAAGCATCAGTTGGAACAACTTGGGCTTTCCCTGCATTATTTTCCAAAACTAATCCATCTGCACCGGAACCATGTCCGCAAAAGTGGACGATTTGGGGTTTAAAATCCAACAAGGCACGACGTAAATCATCAGCACGAACTGCCCAGCGTTGCTTCAAATTAAATTTTTCTCTCTGCTGGGACCTGCGCAAACCCTCATCAATTTCTCGCACCTCTTTATCTAAGCGTAATCTCCCTTGATCAGTGGGGTTGGAGGCTAACACTAAAATAGTTTTAGGGGAGCTATTTTGATGATTTTCTCGGTAGTGAGGCACTTTGGGAAACTCCTCTTTGTCTCGAATATCTGGGGTGTTATAAGTTTTATCCCCAATATGAATGTCTTATCCCTGTCCTATATTGACGATGTACTTCGCTGTTTGCAGATTTTGAGTACCACTGTTTTTGGCCATGTCTCGCAGTTTTCTAGTTTAATTCTACCATATATAGCAATCCTATATGATAAAAGAACAGCGATTGGGCAGGTATTAGGATTGCTATAGCAACCGCCGCCCTGGCGATTGAGACAAAATTAGGTGAGCATGAAAGCTAAGAAGCTCAAGTTTTACAAGGCTTTTCTCTTCCCCAGACCTGCACTTCCGGGCTATATGTAGGGTGCGTTGTTAACGCACCACCCTCGGTTTAGGGGCACACAGCCAATCTGCGCGCGGGTTCGGGGGACGCCACCCTACGTTTCTTGGTGGGCAATGCCCACCCTACGGGGATTTAAGAATGTTGGTAAATTAGTTTTAATGCTACTCTATGGTAATAGACTGAGGACCATCTTGGTCATGGGTATCTTTCTTGAAGTCACAACCCCCCTTTTGCTCCAGCCAACTTTTCCATGGGTCTTCCGTAAGGTTGAGTTGCAGTACTCCAGAACAAAAGCCTCCCATAAAAGCTACTGGTTGCTGGATTAGTTCTTGAAAAATAGGTTTCAATTCGTCGAATAACATTGCCTGTTTCCTTGTTAGTTACTTGATAGTACTGTATCCTATTTATTATAGGGCACGGCAATGCCGTACCCCTACTGTTCTCGGGGGAGAAAATCAGCTCGTCCTAAATACTCAATCCCTTCTGGTGTTACTGCAAAGCGATAGGGGAATACTCCTACTCCCGCTGCCACTGCTTCCCGTAACAGGGATCCATATACCATATCTTTACTATCTCCAGGAGCAAAACTAACACAGTCCCCCCGATTTATAAAGTATAGCATGGCCCCCCTCGCCCGGGGTAAACTCGCGATTAATTCCCGCAAATGCTTCTGTCCCCTCTTCGTTACTGTATCTGGAAATAAAGCCACCTTTCCTTCAGCTAAAGTCACGTTCTTCACTTCCAAATAAAGAGGTAATTTACCCGTAGCACCCAAGAGAAAATCCACCCTGCTCTTGTTTTTATCTCCATAGGGTACCTCGGTCCTAATCTTATTATACTCCTGAAACTCGGGAAATATTCCCGATTCCAACCCCAACTTCACTATTTTATTGGGAAGTCCAGTGTTAACCCCAACCCAAGTATCTCCTACCTGAATCATTTCCCAAGTATAAGCTAACTTGCGCTTGGGATTATTGCTCCGAGACACCCCGACCCAACTTCCAGGAGTACAAACCCCAATCATGGGTCCAGTATTGGGACAATGAGCAGTAATAACTTCCCCAGAAGATAACTCAATATCCGCTAAAAAGCGTTTATACCGACCTACTAACTTCCCTAAGACTAATTCAGCTTCATATTTATACAAGAAACCCATTAGTATTTACTATCCTATAACTAAAGTTTAATATTGAAGTCTCGCGCAAAGGCGCAAAGGCGCGAAGGAAACATTTTAAGATACCTCTTGCCAAAATAACTAAGGAAAAATTCTGTAGATATGGCTGCGATGAGCAACACGTTGACAGATGATTGATTGTCTTTTTTTATCCATGACGATTCCAATGCGATAGCTACCCACACGAATTTTGTATTTATCTTTATAGCCAGTCATTTTGTGCAAATAGCCCAAATCAAAAGGGTTTTCCGATTTAAGTTCTTCAAAAACAATAGTTTCAACGCGGTTTTGGACTTCTAATGGCAACGCAGCAAGTTCTTTGAAGAATCGCTTAGTGTATTCAACCGTCCACATTAGTCTTTTTTAAGGATTGATAATAATTTTTTGCTTCCTCTCCCGAGAGTCTTTCATCATCAGCGGTTTCGTCCATAAGTTTTGCCAAGCCAAAGTTTTCCAAGATTTCCTCAATCTTTTCAAACTCATTCAAGGGAATTTGCACAGCAACTTTTTCTTGATTCTCATCGAGAACGTAATTTTTCTGAATTTCCAGCATTTGACCTAGTCCACATTACAGCGTTCATCAGGGATTATAACCTAAATGCTTATAAGCAGCTTCCGTCACCACCCTCCCTCTAGTAGTACGGTTAATAAAGCCAATTTGGAGTAAATAAGGTTCGTAAACTTCCTCAATTGTCTTTGCGTCCTCCCCTGTTGCTGCTGCAACTGACTCCAAACCCACTGGTCCTCCTTTAAACTGCTCAATGGCTGTTTTTAACACTAGCCTATCTGTCCAATCTAATCCAAGTGAGTCTACATTATATATGTCCAAGGCTTCAGAAGTCAATTCCTGACTGATACACTGCTCGCCCTTCACCTGAACGTAGTCCCTCACCCGACGCAACAAACGGTTAGCGATACGGGGGGTACCTCGGGAACGACGGGCTATTTCTGTGGCCCCTTCTTCAGTAATGGCTATTTGCAAAATCTCCCCGGTGCGCTGGACAATTAAAGTTAGTTCGTCCACTTCATAAAAGCGCAACCGTTGAATTAAACCGAAGCGATCCCGCAAGGGGGAAGTGAGGGAACCCACCTTGGTGGTGGCCCCCACTAAAGTAAAAGGGGGTAGGGGAATACTGCGAATTCGCGCCGCTTGTCCTTTGCCCATGGTAATATCTAAACGGCAGTCTTCCATAGCAGGATAGAGCAATTCTTCCGTGACTCGGTTGAGACGATGAATTTCGTCGATGAAGAGAATGTCTCCCGGTTTGAGATTAATTAAGAGTCCGGTAATGTCTCGGGGACGTTCTAAAGCTGGGGCGGCGGTAATTTTGCAATTTACCCCCATTTCTGCGGCTAAAATGAGGGACATGGTAGTTTTCCCTAGTCCTGGGGGACCATAGAGGAGCAGGTGATCTAGGGGATCCTTCCTTCCTTTAGCCGCAGCAATGGCAATTTCTAGGACTCCTTTTAAGTCTTTTTGACCAATATAATCCGCTAGACGATGAGGTCGTATATTATCTTCATTGCTGTCTGTTTCTTCTTGGGTTGCGGTCGCCAAGAGCAACTGTTCTTCTACTGTGGTTTCAGTTTTGGAGTTGCCTCGCTTCCTTCTACTTTTGCGCTTTTTTCCTGGGGAAGGTTGGGAAGAGGAACCCTGGTCTTGGGATAATCTTTTAATTGCCATGTTTATCTTGTAGTTACTTTGACTAACACACCTCCACCAGTTATAGTAATTTGTTTCACGCAGAGAGGCGCAGAGAGGCGGGGAGAGATTTTTCGACCTTACACCCACGGACATTATACCAGGTAGGGTGTGCAATGTCTATATGAATTTAGTCTTAAGATATTAGTAGTTGGCATTGCCCACCCAGGGCTATTTCATTCTTTTAGAAAGCCAAAAATGATAAGGTATTGAGCAAATCAATCGGCTGATGTAAGCCTGAAAATACACTTGAGTGTCTTGAGACCAAACTGGCAGAGTCGTTGAGCTTGTGCCATGTTCTCAAAACCACTAGAGCGATAGATGTTCAGAGCGAAATTTCGGGCAATGGCGAAAATATGAGGTAATTGATACATCCGGATCCTTGACTTATCCTCTCCTTGGGTTACATCACGAACATAGTGAATCTTATTTTCTACGCCCCAATAGCCTCGAATCCTCTATGCGAAGGCTTTAGCACTCTCGACAAACGAAGCCACATAATAGCGGGTTTCGGTTTCCAAGTGCTCCTGTCCTCCTTTTTTGAATCGTCGTTCGCTTTCGACACGGATGAAAGTCCGTAATCCTGGCCAAGGTTTGATGCCATCAAGCTGAGTACAGAGACTCACGATTCATTTTTCCAGACGGCCATGACGCAATACTAATCTCAATGTGAGTCTGTTGTGACACAAACTGGGCTTGAACCCCTTTGAACAGATTTCCTTGATTTCCTTTGAGGTAGCCTAAGTAATGGTTACCGCTGCCAACGATGAGTTGACAAGTTTTTTTTGGGTACTAATAGCGTCAAAAGCAAAGACGACTCCCTTAAGAGCTAACTGCTTAATAAACTCCGGCACAGCTTTGATTTCGTTAGTCTTTAAGTCTACCTGATAAGGTTCCAGCACCATACCCCGCTCCACCAGATAAGCACTCACAAGCATAATCCCAGGGTGAGGCTCAGACTCTGGATTGTCCGTTTCTAGTTGGTATGAGCCTCGTAAAACTTTTCCATCCACCGCTAGGGTCTCTCCAGCTAATGGCTGAATATCAAAAAAGCGAGCCAGAGCAGCAGAATATTGTTGATAGTCCAGCGCCAGCAAAACACGACGGATAGTGCTGTAGGAAGGTAGACGGTTTTTGGAAGGATTGAATAGCTCAAGCAGCTCTAATTGGTAGCTTTTGATCCAATCACCGATAGCGAGAAACCCTCGATTGCCTGCTGCAATAGCCAGAGTAAATAGGGCTAGACACAGGGCCAGGTGGTGCCGCTTGCCAGAAGCCTTGCGCACATCGGGCATATCTGCAAAAGCTTCTAATATCTCAATACGCGCTGGCTCTGTTTGGTCTGGTTTAGGGGTAGGGGTGTTCAGGCAATCCGCTGGCAGGCTTTTGGGGCATAAGCACATGGGCAGCAATCAAAATATAAGTCAACCAGAAACTATAGCAGTTTCTAGCTCTCTTGAGAATGAAATAGCCCTGCCCACCATTCTGAGGGATGATTATAACAAAAATTTACATAGTAAGTATTGACATTGGGTTATTTCTATCCTATCCTAGAATATAGCACGATCAGAAGCTTCGATGCAACCTAAGGTATTACTATGAGTGGCGCTGCGCGATCGCAGGCGATCCCACAGCCAGTCAGTTAATTGTTGTAGAATACTACATAAAGGAACGATTATGACTCAAAAAAACAAATCAAGGAATGATAAGCGAACAACCAGAGATCTCAGCAGAGGATGTCTAGGTATTACGGATCCCACGCAGCTTTTAGGGGCGAAAATCAAAGATTACAGTATAGGCCAATCTTACTATGTCAAATCGGAGGATCAAGATAAGATAGAATCAATAAAAGATGAACTTTATAGTGAATTAAGGAAAAGGATTAACGACGATAAATATCTTGGAACTCACGCAAAGTGTAAAACTATCCAATATAGAGATAATTGGGTTCCCCTAAAAAAATATAGAAGAGTATTAGAAATAGAACAAACAACATACCACTCTCTTATCATAACTACCTTAGGGAGATTCTTAGTAAATGGAAACAACTTCTATTTTGCTATTGACTCTTATATTTTAGGGAGATTGAATTGCGGAGCTGTCTTTATCCATGTACTTATAGTATTATTTTTTATTTGGCTACTATTTTCATTTTTAGGATTCATGGGACTAGGACAAATATTGTGGTCTCTATTATTATTTGTTGTATTTTGGATTTACCTAAAGTTATTTTGGTCTAAATTTATTTTTACATTTATACACTATAGAAATTTTAAGAAGGCATTAACACTCAACTTGAACTTGTTTGAAAAAGAAAATATTTTTGATATAGATGACTGTCATAGGTTCTTGATGAGTTTAGCTCCGCTATTTTTTGATGCTATGATAGAAACTTTTAAGAAACATGGACTAGAGATTGCGGAAAATTTAGAAAAGGAGAAAGAAGCTATTGTTAACATTCATAATAACATCAACAACAGTACTAACGTTTTAGATACTGGTGGTGGTAATGTCGTGAGTTCCACTATAGGTGGCATTGCAGACAAATTGAAGACTGTCTTTAAGTAATTTTCACGAATAACGACATGAATAAAAACGTAAACAAAAGCAGAAACACATTGAAAGGTAATGGTTCGATTATAGGAAATGCCATAGGATCTATCGGAAGTGAGATTAGAATCAAATACAGTCCATCCCAATATAACCTAGACGAGGATTTTCACAAACTGCTCACTCAACTTCAGGAAGTGATTGAGTCAGAACCTAACCTCTCTGAGGAAAACAAAACTGAAGCATTGGAGCAAATTACAATTATGGCAGAAGCTGGAAGTAATTCGGGTGACGGTACACTAAAAAAAGCAGCGAGAACCGCAATGAAGATACTGAAAGGAACTGCTGCTAGTTTACCTGCTGCCGCCAAGTTAGTCGAAGAGTCTAATAAACTGCTACCAGCGATTGGGAATTTGTTGAGGTTAGGATAAAAAGGATAATTACCACCATTGGGTTTTATAGGAAAGGGAAAAGTATCCCCACGCCTCTATTTACTTGTAAAGAGGCGATCGCCATTATAGCAGCAGATCCAGTGGTAACTGGTCACTGGTTACTGATAACTGGTTACTGGTTTAATCTTTCCCCCCTCAATAGAAATAATTTGGGAATTGGACAACCACTGGGAGTCGAAAGAATGCAAATGAGTAGTAGTAATCAAAGTCTGAAAGCGATCGCCGATAGTATCCAAAAGTTGCTGCTGACGGTGGGGATCTAATTCTGCCAAAACATCGTCTAACAGGAGTAAAGGGGGTTCTCCCACCACTTCTTCAATTAAATTTAACTCCGCTAATTTTAATGCTAGCACGAGAGTGCGCTGCTGCCCCTGGGAACCATAAGACCGAGCTGGGGTATCATTAATAGTTAATTCTACTTCATCCCGATGAGGACCCACTACCGTTCTCCCCTGATGAACTTCTGCTATCCGACGATCCTCTATTTTCCCTAAAAAAGCTTGCTGCACATGAGCTGGATCATCTTCGCACCAAACCACATTGGGAGCATATTTAATCCCCAATACTTCCGTTTTGCCACTAATACCACTGTGCCATACCCTACCGAGAGGAGCCAGTCGGGCTACCACCCTTGCTCTTCTCCTAGTCACCCTAGAACCAGTGGTGGCTAATTGCTCATCCCACAGCTTCAGTTGTGCCATTTCACTGTCACCAATCTCTGTGGGGGACTCAGACTGGCGTATTTTCTTTAACAAAGCATTCCGCTGGCGCAAAACTTGGGAATATTGATGTAAAATATGGGCATAGATGGGTTCTAATTGTATTACCAGAGCATCTAGCCAATGGCGACGACATTCTGGAGCACCTCGCACTAATTCTAAATCTAAACTGGAGAATTGAACCGTATTCAGCGCTCCGAGAAAGTCCAGGTGACGACGTAAAGATTCCCCGTTTAAAGTAACTGTGCGCCTTCCTTTTCTTCTGAAGGTTAAAGCTAACTCTACTTTACTATAAGCACGGTTTATCTTAGCAATAACTTGACCTGTATTTTCCCCTTCCAAAACTAATTCCCTATCTCGGTTTGCTCGATGACTTTTTAAGGTAGACAGCAACTCCACTGCTTCCAAGAGGTTGGACTTCCCCTGAGCATTATTCCCCACCAAAATCGTCTTTTGAGTCTCAAAATCTACCCAAGTATCCCGGTAGTTACGAAATGAACGCAGCTGTAAGTTTTCCAAGTACATCTGAGAGGTTTTTTAGAATAATTTAGGGGGTTACGTAGGGGCGCACCGAATTTTATTTGGATTTCGACACGGAGATATAGTATAGCACAAACCTGGCGTTGGTAAGCGGAGTAAGTCCTGGTGAGCCAAATTACCTAAGACAATATCATCCCCGTTCCCCAGAATAGCATCCACAGAAGCAATAACTCGGTCCGTCCAAGTTTCCGAGTTAGCAACAGTCCACTCTACTAGAATACTCTTCCCTGCTTCTGCTGTGTTTGGAGGTGTCCTCAACTCTATATCGGTGACACTCCCTACTCCTACATTATCTCCTTCTCCATTTAATTCCAAGACTTGGCAATAGATGATGCGATGTTAGGACTGCTAGGGTTCACAATCACCTCTCTTGTTTTTGGCACTACAACTAAATCCATATCTGACCTCGGGATGGCTCCTAATAGAGCCTGATCTCCCATCACTAGTGCACCAGAAAAACCAACTCTATTTTTATAGCGCAGTTCAATTGGACCAACGTAGGGTACAAGTTTTTGGCTTTCATCTGCTAATGTAACCTCTCTAAATAGAGTAACACACTCAGGGACAAGTGGCAAGGTCTCGCGCCTTGATAATTGAATAACCCTTTTTTGACACTCCCCGCGCGGCATCATCAATGCCGCGCGGGGATTCTTGGGACGCCTTTGGCGGCACCTTCGGTGACAATGACCGGATTTAACTGCGCAGGATTGCTCCAACGCAGCCAGTGAACCAATCTCTCCAAGCGTATGACTTCCGGCGGGGCACGCCGTAGTTAGTCCTTTGATTAGGATGTTCCGTGCAGCATTCACATCTCTATCAGCCACATATTTGCAATGTGGACAAACATGAGTTCTTGTTGATAGAGACTTTTTAACAGTTTTACCGCAATTAGAACAATTTTGGCTAGTATAATGAGGAGCAACAGCAACCGTTACCCTTCCATATTTCCTGCCGAAATATTCTATTGCGAAGCAAAGCGCAAGCAAAGCGCAAGCAACCGCCCTTGGCGTCCCGCTCTTAGCGTCCCATTTACGAAATTCGTACCATCCTGCATCGCTTATCGACTTAGCAAGTTTCCGATTTTTAATCAGCCCTTTAGTATTTAAATCTTCGTAAGCAACCAAATCATTAGATTGGATAACGCAATATGCAGCTCGCTTGCAGTATTCTTTACGCTGCCTACTTACTTTTAAATGTTTCCGGGCGTATCGGCTTCTCGCTTTGTGATAATTGTTGGACTGTACCCACCCCCCAACCCCCCTCCCAGGAGGGGGGTTGGGGTTCAACTACATCGCCGTTACTATCGGCAATGAAGTAGGGGCACGGCAATGCCGTGCCCCTACGCCCTAAATGTCGTGATAGGTAGACTATAGCCGGGTTTTCCCCCACGCAGTACCGGACGTACACTGTTCAAAGCATCCGGCTCCTGGTGTGTCATCTATTTACTGGCGCGTTTACTCCTTATTACTTATGTCGGTTTTCAGGTCTCATTCGATTGGGCTTTGAGTCCGTAGGATGCTAAGAAGTCGTAGGATGCGTTACTAGCCGTAAGTAGTAGCAACAATACAAACTTTGTTGGCGTAACGCATCGTACGTAGCAGCTGCCTTGTTTTCATCAGTAAATTGAATATGCGTAGGATGCGTTAGCTGTCGTTAGTAGCAGCTGCCTTGGCAGAATCCGTCAGCGTAACGCATCCTACGGGTCTAGCAGTTTCCAGCCACTGATTTTATACTCAACCGAACGGTTATGTTTCTTAACACCGAAGGTGCCGCCGAAAGCGTCCCTAGGGAAACCTTTCTTCCCTGGAACCTTCTTTTTGCAATTATCAAAAAATCTGGCAATCGCAGACCAACATCTTTCGACTGAAGCTTGACAAGCATGAGAATTTAAAGCATTGACAAAGGCAAATTCTTGGCGAAGCTGGGTATTATAACGATAAAGTTCAACTCTGCTAGTACCCATATTGTCCATCCAATAACGAAGGCATTTGTTGCGGACGAATTGAGCTGTTCTAATTGCTTCGTCTATTGCCTGATATTGGGCTGTTTTACCTTTTGCTTTAAACTCTAAAGTAATCATAGTGGTAGCTTGTTGCCCTGCTATATTTATAATGGCTTATTCAGTATTAAATGTCAACCCCAATTAATATTTTTTTTAGTCACGGCGGCTAAAGCCGCCGCATCGCCTTACCCCCGCATAAATGACGCTTGCTCTGCGGCTGCCCGTATAGTATTCGTCAAGTACAGTTGATACAAAACAAGAATGGAGATACAGTATAGCAGAAAAATTCTTTTCCTAGAAGTCTATTCATCAAAAGTGGTGGAAACTGTTACAATAATTTACAACGTTAAGAAAGGTAAAGTAGATGGGCAGTAATTTGAGTGAACTATTAGAGCCTATTGCCGCTTGGTTTCGCACCTTAGGCACCCCGGAACCCCTGGTACACTGGGGACATCCAGCAATGATGGCTATTGTCATCTTCGTGATGGGCAGTTTTGTCGCCTGGGCGGGATGGCGCGGTAGACTAAAAGAAGATGATGAGGCAGCATTAGAAAGTAAGGCCAAACATAGCCAGGTTGCTCCTTTAATGTTATTCTTCCTGGCAGCAGGCTATACGGGAGGGATTTTATCCCTGGTTATGTAGCATGAACCCCTGCTGGAAAGTCCCCATTTCTGGACTGGTTCTGTCGTTTTAACTTTGTTGGCCATTAATGCTACTATTTCCCTGACTGGTTTTGGGGGCAATAAAGCCAGGTTGCGTACAGTTCATGCTTATTTGGGAACTATAGCACTTGGTCTCTTATTTCTCCACGCTGCCTTCGGTTTGCAACTCGGTCGATCGATCTAATGAATCCCTACAGCGGCACAATTATCTGTTTAGCTTATATCATCGCCGGATTGTCAGCAGCAGTATTTGGGTTTCCCCCGGAACTTGAATTGCAAGAGTGGGGGTTCATCGCCCTCTGCTGGGCCATATCCTGCTTTCTCGCAGCCCTCATTATACCTAGATTGTGGCTCACAGGACCCAACTACAGGCTGTGGTTAATAGCAGCTCTGGTAGCTATTCTCGCCACCGCTTACGTTCAGCTTCGGGTACCGCAACCAGGAGAAAATGATATTAGCAATGTCAACAGTCAATTGGTCCAGGTAAGTGGTAAAATCCTCAGCCAACCCCGTCTCACCAGAAAGCAAACAATCCAATTCTGGTTTTCGGCTCAACAGGTAAATGAAATTCAAGGTAGCTCCCTAGGTACCGCAGGAGTGGAAGCAGTCACGGGGAAATTATACGTAACCGTGCCTTTATTGCAAGGAACAGGTTTGTATCCCGGACAAGAAGCTCAAGTAACAGGAATTTTATCCCAACCCAAACCTAAAGTCAATCCGGGAGCTTTTGATTTTGCCGCCTATCTTCAGCGTCAAGGCTGTTTTGCCACTTTGAGGGGCCAAGGAGTAAGTTTAGCCTACGTTCGAGTTGCACAACCCTGGGGACTCTGGCAATTGCGCCAAAGAATTATCCGGGCGCAAGTGCGCTGGTTGAAGGTGCCCGCAGGTCCCTTAGTCAGTTCCATGGTATTAGGTCGCAGGGCGGTAGATTTACCTTATGATATTCGAGACCAATTCATCCGGGCTGGCTTAGCTCACGTCTTAGCGGCTTCTGGCTTTCATGTTGCTTTGCTCCTGGGAGTGGTGCTGACCTTAACCAGGGGTTTGTCAGAGAGATGGCAGTTGATTCTGGGACTCTGTTCCTTAACTTTGTACAGCTGTTTAACTGGTCTCTATCCCTCCGTGATGCGAGCAGCAATTATGGGGGTAGGAGCCTTGGTGGCTTTAGTGACGAGACGTAAAGTAAGGCGTTTTGGTTCCTTGCTCTTCGCTGCAACAATATTATTACTATTTAATCCCCTCTGGCTCTGGGATTTGGGCTTTCAACTCAGTTTTATGGCCACTTTGGGATTGATTGTTACCGTACCAGCAGTAGTGGCCAAATTGGATTGGTTGCCACCCACTATTGCCCAGGCCATCGCCATTCCCATTGCCGCTTCAATTTGGACTCTCCCCTTACTAAGCTACACCTTCAATACATTTAATACTTATAGTATAATAACTAATATTATACTTACTCCCTTAATTGCAGTCATTGCTCTCGGAGGTATGATAAGTGCCTTAGCTGCTCTTATTTATCCCCTCGCCGGCAGCGCCATGGCCTGGTTGCTCTATTATCCCACCCATTTGCTCCTGGGGATAGTGGAATTTTGCACCGCCGGACCGGGCAGTTTATTTGCCGTGGGCACCATTTCCCTGAAGCAAATGCTGGTTATTTACGGCCTTTTTTGCCTAATTTGGTGGGGTAAATGGTGGCAGCGTCGTTGGTGGCTAGTAGCTCTCTTTGCCATTAGTATAGTAGTGATTCCCCTCTGGCACAAGCAGTCTACCTTATTTCAAGTCACGGTGTTAGCAGCAAAAGAGAGGCAAGTAGTAGTCATTCAAGATCAGGGCACAGTAACATTAATCAATAGTGGGGATAGTGATACTGGTAGATACACTATCCTTCCTTTTCTCGCTGCTGAGGGAATTAATAAAATAGATTGTGCTATTGCTCTCCAACCAGAAGTTGACGTTAAAAGTAGTTGGTCAGAGATCCAAACTACCATTCCCATTAAAAGCTGGTTTCACCTTTCCGGACAGTCGGAAAACCAGCCACCCTGCCACCTTCCCATTAAGTCCCTGAGTGAAGACCCTCCCCTGTTGCAGCTGGAAATAGGAGAGCAGACTTGGTGGTTGTTAGCCAGCGATCGCCCTTTGGGGAGACTTGAGCGGGCAGTGCTGAAATCTTTAGTCACTGATGAGTTAAAATATAGTCCTGACGTGCTATTTGCCTCAGGCAGGAGTTTCGAGTCTCCCTGGTGGTCAGGACAAAAGCCAAAAGTAGCGATCGCCCCTGGCTTAACCATGAAACCAGAAACCCAAAAGCAGCTAGAGCAGCAAGATATCCAGCTATATTGGACTGGTAGAGATGGGGCGATTCAGTGGAGGCCCGCTCTTGGGTGGCAGACTACTTTAGAAAGGGTAGCAGAAGACGCCTCTATGATGTAAGATAAGAACAGACCCAAACTGG
The DNA here is from genome assembly GCA_965198675.1 of Prochloron sp. Taxonomy (GTDB): domain Bacteria; phylum Cyanobacteriota; class Cyanobacteriia; order Cyanobacteriales; family Prochloraceae; genus Prochloron. Next base: position 2,922,886 of record OZ240666.1, read on the forward strand.
AGAGGTGGCAGAGTGGTTGAATGCGGCGGTCTCGAAAACCGCTTCACCTTCAGGGGTGACGGGGGTTCGAATCCCCCCCTCTCCGTTTAACACGAAAACCGGAGTCCAAGCACTAGAACGACAGGTTTAAAATAACGCCACAAGCTGCCACCATCACCTAGTGGTGCAGGGTTATCGGAGGTGTTAATTAGTAGCAAAAAAGTTAGACAAACCTTGACAAACTTTTAAAATAGGTAGAAATACACTTGTTTTTTAGTGTTTAATGGGGTATATTGAAAATAGTCATTTCTCGCCGATAATTGTAGGCCGGTATAATAACTCTACCCCGGCTCAGGGCAGAATAAACTTTCCCATTGGGAATGAACTAGTTAGGCAGCTAGGATAAAAAAGAGTCGTTGCGTATTGCCACAGCGGTAGCTTGAGTAGCCCCATGATGGGCTCCAAATTTTTAAAAGCGCTTAATCTAAAAGTTAAGCTTTGCGGGCAGCCGCCTTAATCCTTTGGGATTATGCCATACTCTTGTCAGATTTGTCCAGCAATGGGCAGGTTTGGGAAGGTTAAATGCTGCACGACGTTTCCCAATCCTAGTAAGGGCGCCATCGATGATGCCGGGTGCGCCCCTAGGGCGTAAGATTGCGGTGGGCACTGCCCACCCTACACAACTACTGCCCCCCTATAAATAGTTCTCTCGCTCGCACTTTTAATGATATCGACGGATAAGTTCTTCCTGGGAAAGACTCAATAGTAGGGGTAACTGCTGGGCATATTCTTCTGGAGTTAGCTTCAGCATGAACTGGATCACGTTATTCAGTTGGCTATCCAATTCGCCAAAGCGCATCTTCAGAAGACTAGCAACAGTCCTCTGACGATCTTGCTGAAGACCTTGCTGAAGACCCTGCTCAAGACCTTCCTGAAGACCTTGGTTGAGACCTTGCTGAAGTCCTTCCTCCTTGGTTCGTCTCTCCCACTCTAGGTAAGCTGGCGATAAAGTCATAATCAGTTGCTGCTCCTCCGACTCAATCTCTTTACTACTTTCAATCATAATTTTCCAACTTGCTAACAATTTTAACGCCTCTTCTCGCTTTGGATCTGCTGACGGCAAACTAATCACTTCTTCTATGGCTTGCTGTTGAATTTTTCCCTTACCTAACAGTCTCAACCAAAGAGTCTCTTCTTCTTTACGTAACTGATTAATCACCACAATACCAGTTCTTAACACTTCCGCCCCAACGTAAACCCCAGCAGGCCAAGACTCTCTAGGTTGGGCGCCCAAACTATTTAACCAGTTGGTGCTAGCGCTAGGGGTGACAATCCACAAGAAAGGTAGCTCTGAGGAGGTTCTACCCTGTTCTTGGCGACGTGCTCGGCGCTGCCAATCGCTCACACTATACATGAGCTTGAGCAGACAACTGCGAACCTCATCCAAAGATGGTGGGTTGCGAAAAGGCTCGAATAAGCATGGTAGGGAAGCCATTCTTCCCAGTAAACTCAGAGTAGGTCCATTAGCTACTGACCTAGGGTCCGGAGCAAACCAAACATCGATAAAGCGGGATTCTCCCGGCACTTCTCGACTGATCTCAACCTGACCAAGAGGAGTTAAGAGTTCTTCTAGGTATTGTTTGGAGAATTGGTCAAAGGGAGTTCGAGACATAGTCTTTCTTTTTTGTCCTAATCACCACTGAGGCTAGGAGGCTTTTCTAAACATTTTCCATAATGTCCTGCAGCTAACCGAAAAATTTCCCGAGCAGCCCGATCGCACACCCCCACCTCTCCCAAACTCTCCCTCATTTCCTCATAACCTACTAACATTTGCTCCTTTCTGTCCTTATTCAATAATAATTCCATCGATTCAGCCACAATATTTTTCGGCGTTGCTTTTTCCTGCAAGAATTCTGGTACAATGGATTTCATCACAACTAAATTAGGTGGAGACATAAAAGGAATCGAAAACTTTAATATCTTCCTGGCAACCCACATCGTCAGGGGATTAACCTGATATAAAACTACTTGAGGAACCTTCAGCAAAGCAATTTCCAAATTAACCGTTCCCGACTTAGCAATGGCCAAATCCGCAGCTGCAATGGCCTCCTTCGTCTTCACCCTCAACAGCGTTGCCTCTATTTCATACTTATTGACTGCATCAATAACTTTTTTGAAATATTGAGACAAGGAAACAGGAATTAATAACTTAGTTTTAGTTAACTTTGTTTGTATTTGTTTTGCCGCAGCGCAGATAACAGGAAGGAGATACTTAATTTCCTGGTAGCGGGAAGCGGGTAAAAGAGTGATGACCACCTCATCAGGTTCTATACCCAATTCCACCCGAGCTTCCTCCCGCGTCGGCGCAGAAGCCATCAGATCTAACAAAGGATGTCCCACCCAACAAACAGTCGCGCCATGAGCGCTAAAATAACGAGCCTCCTCCGGAAAAATAGCCAAGAGGAGATCGCTAATCTCAACCACCTGCTTAGTCGTACTATTAGAAGGAGACCAGACCCAATTTTGGGGCGCAATATAATAAACTATCGGTACTTGGGACAAATATTGACGCACATAGCTGCCAAGACTCAAATTGGGTCCGGCATAATCAATCAGTACCAAAACATCCGGTGGATTTTGCCGTAAATATTCCTTAGCGCGACGTTGAAGCAGAAAAGTAGGCCAGATGAAAGGTAAAGCTTCTATCAGTCCCACGGAACCAACTTGAGACGTATTCCCCAAAAGAGTAGCCCCAGCAGCAGCCATGCGATCGCCCCCCAGAGCCACTATTTCTAAATTCTGGTCCAAGCGTTTCAGGGCTGCAATTAACAAAGCTCCTTGCAAATCCCCAGAAACTTCCCCCGTACTAATAAAGATGCCCATAGTTAAACCTAACCGTAATTGTGACGGCGAGTCACAATCTTACCAGGAATTAGTCCCCGTCGTCCTGGAGCAGTACTCTGGCGCAGAAAATTACTCAAGTGCTGCAAATGTGACTCTACTATGGATGATGCTGGGGACAGTAATTGCAATTCAGCTATCCCCCGCTCCAGAGAGAAGCCAGAACGATAGAGAATGGAGAAAGCTTTTTTCAGGGTCCCCAAATCCGCCCCGAGGACACCCATTCGTTTCAGACCCACCAAATTCAGCCCCCGTACCCGAGCAGGATTTCCCTCCACCAGCATATAAGGTGGAACATCTCGGTCAATTCTACTCATACCCCCCAACATAGCCATTCGCCCGATCTGGACTAATTGATGCACTCCCAAAACCCCCCCAATAACTGCCTTGGATTCGATGCGAACATGACCTGCCAAAGCTACATTATTAGCAATAATCACCCCATCTTCCAGCTCGCAATTATGAGCGACGTGAACGTAAGCCATGAGCAGATTATCATTACCCACCCTCGTGACCTCCTCTTCCCCCGTGGCCCGATTAATGGTAACATACTCCCGAATCACATTGCGATCGCCAATTTTAACCGAGGCGCTAACTGCTCCTTTATATTTTAGGTCTTGGGGTTCCGTACCGATAACCGCCCCCGGAAAAATGCGATTGGACGCACCAATTTCCGTCGGTCCTTCGATGACAGCATGGGCGCCAACAGTAGTAGCCGCCCCAATCTTCACTCCTGCCCCAATAAACGCATAAGGCCCCACTTGTACTGTCGGGTCTACTTTGGCCTCCCCATCAATGACAGCAGTGGGATGAATCAGCGGTAATAACCTATCCAACGGAAATCTCCCCCAGTTGCAACCGATCCTTAATCCATTAAAGAAAACAGCATTTCACCTTCTGCGGCTAACTGCTCGTCAACTAATGCTCGTCCTTTCATTTTAGCAAAACGATGACCCTTGAAAGATAGAAGATCCATAGTCATAACCAACCGATCTCCCGGTACCACTGGACGACGAAAGCGCACTTTATCCAGTCCCGCAAAAGCAAAGAAACTGCCGCTCTGTACTTGCGGCAGTTGAATTAAAACGATACCCCCTACTTGGGCCATTGCCTCCACAATTAACACCCCAGGCATAATGGGACGATTGGGAATATGTCCTTGAAAATGGGGTTCCCCTATTGTGACATTTTTAATTCCTATCGCTTTTTCCCCGGGGCAGTATTCAATAATGCGATCCACCAAAGCAAAAGGATAGCGGTGAGGTAATAGTTGGTGAATTTCTTCCGCAGTAAAGACTATTGGCTCCACCATCTTTTTTATCGTAGACATCAGCTTTATCAGTTTTTTTATAGTTGAGGGTAAGACCTTTTCGCAAAACCCCTGAGAACTTCAGGCAATTACAATTAGTCCAAAAGAGCCCAAAATAATTACCAATTAGCAATTATTTGGTTACTTAGTGCCTTTGTCAATTGGACGTGCAGCTTGTGGCTGGCTTTGTAAGCGAGGAAATGAGCAGATATTGGGTCCGGCAGTAAACTCAAATCCCCCACTAAGTCTAAAAGTTTATGACGAACTGGTTCATTGGCAAATCTTAAAGGAGGATTGACCCAGCCAGATCTGCTGCAAACCAAAGCATTGTTCAAGCTACCACCTTTAATTAAACCAAGATTTCGTAGTTTTTCGATAACGTCCGCAAAACCAAAAGTGCGAGCCGGAGCGATGGCCTCGGCAAAACTTTCCGCTGCTGGGGACCAACTGTACCATTGATTGCCGATAGCTGGATAATCAAAATCAATCCCATAAGTAAAGCGAGTTGCCGCTGCGGGCAGAGCAGCGACGAAAGCATCTCCTTCATAGATCCAGATCGGCTTTTCTAAATATACGAACGTATCGGACTTACCCACGTCCGAACACTGCTGTAGTCCAGCCCGAGCGATGGCTTCTACCCAAAATAAAGCGGAACCGTCCATTATTGGCACTTCCTCACCGTCAATTTCAATTCTGACATTGTCTACACCGCTACCAGCACATGCTGCTAATAAATGTTCTACCGTCCGCACTCTTGCTTCTCCTGCCGCTAATTCCGTGGAAAGAGTCGTCTGACTCACCGCTTCAACATGAGCGGGTATGGTCGGTTTTCCTGGCAAATCTACCCTTACGAAGTAACGCCCAGCAGCCCTCTTCTCTGGGGACACCCGCACGTTCGTAGTTATTCCAGAGTGCAGTCCTATGCCGGAAACTGTAAAGGAATTTGCAATCGTATTCATTACCATTAAATTGCAATTTTGTCAACATTATCTTGCTGCTGAAAGAGCGAACCCCCCCCTTAGTCCCTCACAGAGGTAGGTTTTTAATATTTCGGTTGAGGCCAGACTTGGAAGATTAGAAGACAGGTAGAGGGGTATCTTTCCGTTAAAATCGCTCGCCAATGCCGAAATGAATGCGATTATCCCCCTGGTCATTGAACCCCCAATCGACCCGAATTGGACCGAGAGGGGATTGGATGCGCACACCGATACCGTAACCGAAACCATTTCCTGGTTTGCCCCTCACCCCAGCGGGATTTCCGGGAACCGCATCACCGGAACCGAAATCCTTAGCGTAGTCTACAAAAAAGGCGGCACCGAGAAAAGAAAAAATTGGCAGGCGATACTCCGCAGTTGCCTGCAAATAACGGCGACCTGCTCCCACCTCACCTTCGTCATAACCTCGTACCGAATTACTTCCGCCGATGGAAAAGGCTTCATAGGGAGGCAAATCGCCAAAAACATTACCTGCTTGGACGTTAAAGGCAAGAGCCTGGGGACCGTCGTTCAAATTAATTAATTGCAGGGGAATGTAGTAACTGTAGCTACCCCGTAAGCGATTGAGCAAGATACTGCCGTCCCCAATGGGTAAGGATTGGTCTACTCCGAAGCGCAGCAAGTAGCCGCTGGTGGGTTGTCGGGGGTTATTGCGGCGATCGAGGCTAGCACCAAACTGAAGCTGAAAAAGGTCATCCGTACCGTCGGTGTTAAAAGCCAGCTGATTACCCAACTCATCGAACGGACTGACCTTCCCATTGCTATCCTCAATTGCCACCCGCTGGTACTGCAACCCCAGAGATAGACGCCAATCCGGCTGGCTAAAAACATCCCGCACCAACGGACGGGAAAAACTAACTCCACCCCCTGTCCGCACCACCCGGGGGCGATCGCCGTTTGGTAGGTTTATATCAGTTTCCCCATTATCGAAAATCAAAGAAATAGAACGGCGGCGGAAACCGTTGACCGTATAAGAAGTGCGGTTAGGATCACCAGCGATCCAAGGGTCGGTAAAACGGGCATCGAAGAGCAATGCCCGGGTTCCGAGCTGAATTTCTCCTCCTATAGTTTGGTAATTGCCCCCCAGATTTTGCTCTTGATAGCTAATGGTGCCAAACAGACCGCTAGCGGAGCTAACCCCAGCACCAGCAGCAATGGAACCGGTATTGCTTTCCACCACATCCACGTTGACTACTACTTTGCTTGGATCTTGACCTCCTGAAAAGGAGAACTTGATGTCTTCAAAGATACCGAGACCGAAGACTCGGTTTAAGTCCCTTTGTGCTGTTTGACGGTTGAAGACATCTCCCGGTTGTAACTGAACCTCACGTCGGACGATAAAAGGACGAGTTTTCCCTTTTTCCAGTTCGTCTCCTTCATCAGAAAAAAATCTCACTTGAATATCTTCAATCACACCTTCTGCTACCAGGAGAGTAACAGTACCGTCAATTGCTATAGTCGGCGCTCCCACAACCTGAGCTAAGTCATAACCATTGCTTTTATACCAGGCATTTAATTCTTGGATATCTGCTTGTAATTGCTTACTGTTGAGAATTTTATCAAAGGCCCCGCTAAAAATCCTCTGGACCTTAACGTCTGGCAGCACGCCCTTTCCTTCCTCTGCGGTCACGGATTGCACTACTACCTTTTTCAGGACTGGGTTAGGTTGAACCGTAAAAGAGATCCGCACCCCTAAAGGAGTATCTTCGGGGGTCACTGTGACATTAGCAAAAAAGCCAGTGCCATAGATAGCATTGACGTCATCAGTCAAGCGAGAGCGAGTTGTTGGCAATCCTGGTTTGGTGCTGAGGAGCTCGTAAACTAAATCTTGCAGTTTTTCTTCTACCCCCAAAACCGCCACTTCTGCTACTAGCACTCGCGTCTCTGTATCTTGCGGTTCTGGATCTCTCTGGACGATAAATGTACCCATAGGTTGAGACTGACTACTGATCAAGTCTGGTGTAGACGATTCAGCCCGGTTGGATAAACACAGAGTTGTTGAGGTAGCAAGGATTGCCACTAGGATATGTTTGATTTTGTTTTGCACTTCCACACACCACAAGGAGCGATTGGCTTTTTTGTTCGTTGTTTATTATTACGCTCTTGATGTTGACTTGGCCATAACTCAGCCGATATCTTCGATCTTATTTTGAGCCAACACTCTCTCTAACACTTGCTGATAGGCTGATTCTACCTGGGGGAGATGGCGACGGAATCTATCCTTATCCATTATGCGCCGGGTCGGATCTGTTGTGGTAGCGTCCCAGAGACGGCAAGTATCGGGGCTAATTTCATCTGCTAAAAGTAATCGTGCTTGAGAATCAAGACCGAATTCCAATTTTAAGTCTACCAAAATTATGCGGCAACGTTGGAAAAAGTCCGTTAGGTATTGATTGATGTCGCGAGCCATTTTCTCGATTTGTTCTAGTCGTTCCTGGCTGATCAAGTCTAATAGTAATAGACGATCGCGGGTCAATAAGGGGTCTGATAGGGAGTCATTCTTTAAATAGAATTCTACTAGGGGCGATTGTAATACTTTTCCCTCTGGCAAACCAGTCTGGCGTACTAGATTACCCGCAGCAATATTTCGGACTACTACCTCTAGGGGGATAATTTTTACTGCCCGCACTCGCATTTGATTTTTCTGGGGGCGATGGATATAGTGGGTAGGAATACCTTTGTTCGACAACCATTCAAACAGAGCAGCCGAGATGGTGCAGTTTATTTCTCCTTTACCCTCTATCTTGCCCATAAGGGAGCCGTTAAAAGCGGTTGCAGAATCTTTAAACACGACCCGAAGAATCTCACTATCTTCGGTATGATAGACAATTTTTGCTTTCCCTTCGTACAGTTTTTCTGCTGCTGACATAGTTTCAATCAATTGGATTTCCATGGATTATAAGTAAAATGAGCGGGTTTTGGCTATCAAGAAAGCCTGCCGCTCCCCTAACTCAATCAGTGATCTTGTACCATGACAGTTGGGCGTATGATGGGGGGTTGGGGTGATGGGGTGATGGGGTGATGGGGTGATGGCTCGCTGGCTCGCTGGCCAGATGGGGTAGAAATATCTAAATCTAAATACAATAGTTGTCTTTACTTCACTTGCTACTCCCCCTACCTCCCTATCCCCCTACCCCCCTGTCTCCAAATACAGTGGTCAGGCGTCGCCTGTACGGGATCACTATCCAAAACATATGTACTATCTTTTTGAGAGAATAAGAAATTTCATTAAGAGGAGGATCCCCCCTTACCCCCCTTATCATCCCCCCCCTAACAGGGGGGGGGACTAAGGGGGGGTTTTATTGCTGAGTTCTGGCTGTCATTGTCCTTCAAAATTAATTAAAATATATACTGTCGAGTCTCAAAACTCTCCTCAAGCCAAAAAATGGGCAGAAAGCTTTTTTCTGGAGATTAGGGACGGGGGTCTTCCCGCCCGTACAGTGAGTTGCCGACAACCCTTGCAATTTCAGCAAATTGAACAAACCCTCAGACTAATATCTACTGGAGTGGGAGAATGGGTGTATCTCACAAGGAATTAAGGAGAGATCCCAAAGGCAAAATGGTTCCAAGTTGCTACAATCTCAAAAATATTAAATCTTCTGGATCAGAACCCCTGAGAAGCAAATGAATGACTGATTTTAGGTGTTAGGAAATCTATAATGCTACTTAGGATGCTGGGAAGTAAAAGAAGAATTACCAGGAACACGGTTAATAGTTTTGCACGAAGGAGCAAAAGGAAAAGGTATGACGCAGGACTTGAACGTACTCGCAACTATCAAAGAGAGCAACAAACCCACTGAGTTACAATTTTTGCTCAACGGACAAACGATGGTCTCAACTACAAAGGAAGTTCAGACCACTGTAGTAGAAAAATCCGTAGTGAAAAAAACCCGCAAGCTGACCAATAGTACTCGTCGTCGCGCTCAAACGTCAAAAAAGCCTTATACGGAGGACTCAATTCGCATTTACTTGCAAGAAATAGGTCGCATTCGACTCCTGCGAGCAGAAGAAGAAATCGAACTCGCCCGCAAAATTGCCGACTTACTGCAATTGGAGCGAATACGAGAAGAGCTATCCGAAAGCTTAGAGCGAGAACCGGAGGACTATGAATGGGCAGATGAGGTCAAGATGGACTTACGGTCCTTTCGCCGTCGCCTCTATATGGGCAGGCGGGCAAAAGACAAAATGGTACAGTCTAACCTGCGCTTAGTAGTCTCTATTGCCAAAAAATATATGAATCGAGGCTTGTCTTTTCAAGACTTGATTCAGGAAGGTTCCCTCGGTTTAATTCGGGCTTCTGAAAAGTTCGATCACGAGAAGGGTTATAAGTTTTCGACTTATGCTACTTGGTGGATTCGACAGGCAATTACGAGGGCGATCGCTGATCAATCCCGCACCATTCGCTTGCCAGTTCATCTGTACGAAACTATCTCCAGGATCAAAAAAACGACGAAAATCCTCTCCCAGGAAACGGGACGCAAACCGACGGAAGAAGAAATCGCCACTCACATGGAAATGACCATTGAGAAGCTGCGATTTATCGCTAAATCTGCCCAATTGCCTATTTCTTTGGAGACACCGATTGGCAAGGAAGAAGACTCCCGTTTGGGTGACTTTATCGAGGCCGATGGAGAAACCCCAGATGACCAAGTATCGAAAAATCTGCTCCGGGAGGACTTAGAAAATGTTCTGGACACTCTCTGTCCTCGGGAACGAGATGTACTGCGATTGCGATATGGCCTAGATGATGGCAGGATGAAAACCCTTGAGGAAATCGGTCAAATATTTAACGTCACTCGGGAAAGAATCCGCCAGATTGAAGCCAAGGGTCTGCGCAAACTGCGTCATTCTAATCGCAACAGTATTTTGAAAGAGTATATCCGCGATTCTTACTAGATGTTTGATTTGGGCGCCTTCTCCTCCTATGGACGATATTTAACATCCGTCCATAGGCATGACTACAGAATTATGCCCATAATCAGATTGCTATTGATGGTGCGTTCCTGCTAATTTCCAAGCTATTACAGCCATCAGCTTGAAGCTGGAAGCTCATTATAGTTAAGGAGAGGGTAACGCACCCACTAGCGGCTCCAGCTGAAGCTGCTCTGCAATAAATGTCTTCAATTAGACTGTTGCGGCTGCTTCTTCGGCGTCGCGTTCTGCTTCGACCTCTGAGCGCTGCATATCTATCTGTTTCAAATGGATGTGCTTGTAGCCCAATTTGATTTCAAACTCATCCCCTTTGTTCAATCCCATGGCCTTAGTGTAAGTAGAACCAATCACAATTTGACCGTTTTGGTGAACGCTGACACGATAAGTCGGTTCCCGACCACGACCGTCTTTGACGGATGAGGGATCGAGGGGAACTCCTTTAGCCGCTAATACTGCGTCATAAAAATCAGTTAAATTGACCCGGGTCAGCTTATTCTTCGTGATTGTGTAATACCCGCAGCGTTTTGCTGTTTCTCGCCGAGGTAAGTGGGCTAGCTCTTTTACTTTTTGTAGCAAAGCTTTTCCCGCTAGGGGGTTAGGTGCTTGTTCACTCATATCTGTCCGAATTTTCCTTTATTTTGTCGCCATTGTCAAGTAAATTGGTGCAAGAATCGACCTATTTAAAAATATACCTTAAATTAGTATATTTTGAAAAAAAATTCAAATTATTTGTAGATTTTACATTTATTTTTGGGATCATGGGTGACAAACAACCAACAACCAAGAACAAAAAACCAAAAACAAGTTTAAGAGTTTATCAAACATGCAAGTTCTTTTTAAGGTGATTCGACAGCAGCAAAATACTGCTCAATCGCTTCAGACTTATATTCTAGATATCCAACCAGAAGCGACAGTTCTGGAATGTCTGAATCGAATCAAGTGGGAACTGGATGGAAGTTTAGCCTTTCGCAAAAATTGTCGCAATACGATTTGCGGTAGCTGTGGTATGAGAATCAACGGTCGTTCGACTTTGGCTTGCAAGCAAAGTATTGCTGGGGAATTGGCAATTTTGTCTCAATCGCGCTACCAATTACCAGAAATTACCATAGCACCTTTGGGTAATATGCCAGTAATTAAAGATTTGGTGGTAGATATGAAGGGTTTCTGGGATAACCTAGAAGCAGTGTCTCCTTACGTGAGTACTGCTGCTAGAAACGTTCCGGAACGGGAATTCTTGCAGACCCCTGAAGAGCGAGCAGCCTTGGAACGAAGCGGTAATTGTATCATGTGCGGCGCTTGTTATTCGGAATGTAATGTCCGGGAAGTAAATCCAGATTTTGTCGGACCCCACGCTCTCGCTAAGTCTCAACGAATGGTAGCTGATTCTCGCGATTCAGTTAAGTATTGGCGCTTGGACCTATATAACCGAGGAACGGATGGGGTTTGGGGCTGTACCCGCTGCTATATGTGTAATGCAGTTTGTCCCATGGAAGTTGCTCCCATGGAGCGGATTGGGGAAATTAAACGGGAAATTCTCCAAGGTCAAAATGAGGGGGCTGGTCGCTCTATTCGCCATCGCAAAGTATTGGTGTCTTTGGTCAAACTTGGTGGTTGGATTGACGAGCGCAAGTTTGGTCTAATGGTAATGGGGAATTATTTTCGCGACTGGGTTGGTTTGCTGTCCATCTTTCCTTTGGGATTGAAAATGCTCGCGTCAGGAAAGTTTCCTTTTTCCTTCCAGCCTTCTGAGGGAACTGAAGAGGTGCGTAGCCTTATAGAATCAGTCCAAGAGCAGTCCGGAAGGGGATGAGTATTTATCCAGCAGTTCGTCGGAGCACAATAAATTAACAGCCACTGTCATGGTACGTGTCATGGTACGAGGTAATTGTTTCAAGAGCTATCACTTATAATGAGAGTTTTCTGGAATGATAATTAGGGATGAAGGATTTAAAGGGAAGAGATTTTCTGAGTGTAGCAGACCTTAATGGACAGGAAATTCAAGGGTTGTTGCAGCTGACAACAGAACTGAAAACTGGTAACGTGTGGCCCCTTGCAAGCAATAAGGTATTGGGACTACTATTTGATAAGGCATCTACTCGCACTCGCGTTTCTTTTAGTGTGGCTATGTACCAATTGGGAGGACAGGTAATTGACCTCAATCCCAATGTCACCCAAGTGGGTAGGGGGGAGTCCATTGAAGATACCGCTAGGGTTTTGGATCGGTATTTGGATGTTCTCGCTATTCGTACTTTCTCCCATCAGGATCTGCAAATTTTTGCAGATTATGCCCGGATACCAATTATTAATGCTCTCACTGACTGGGAACATCCCTGCCAAATTTTAGCAGATTTATTGACCATTCAGGAATGTTTTGGTTCTTTGGAGGGTCTTACGGTTACATATCTGGGAGATGGTAATAATGTAGCTCATTCTCTCCTCCTGGGAGCTGCAATGATGGGGATGAATATTCGTGTTGCTACCCCTAATGGATATGAACCAGATAGGGAGATTGTTCAAACAGCTCAAAATCTTGCTAGCATTGGGGTTGAGATTATTATCACAGAAGACCCTGTTGCAGCTGTGAAATCCGCGCAGGTTCTCTATACCGATGTTTGGGCTAGTATGGGACAAGAAGATGTACGATCAGAGCGCATTCCTCTCTTTATACCTTATCAAGTTGGGTCCGAACTTTTAAATCATGCTGATAGTGAGGCTATCGTCCTTCACTGTTTACCTGCTCATCGAGGTGAAGAAATAAGTTCGGCAGTTTTGGAAGGAGCGCGATCGCGGGTGTGGGACCAGGCAGAAAATCGGCTCCACGCCCAAAAAGCTTTGCTGGTTAGTTTGTTAGGAATTTAGTTTTCACTTAAATATATTTACTAACTTAAGTATTAAGGTTAAGAAAAAAAGATGATGGAAGCCCTCACAACAGTTCAACAAAAACTGTACGATTGGATCGTAGAATATATTGGCAGCGCCCAGCACGCTCCTTCAGTCAGACAAATGATGGCAGCGATGAATAAGACATCCCCAGCCCCAATTCAAAGTTGCTTGGACATATTAAAGAAAAAAGGCTATATCGACTGGATAGAAGGTAAAGCTCGTACTATTAGGATACTTCACCCCCCAAAATCTAAGGGAATACAGGTATTGGGAACTATCGCTGCTGGTGGTTTGGTGGAACCTTTTACCGATTTTACCGAAACTCTCGACTTATCTCAAGTTTTCCATCGTCAGGATTGTTTTGCCCTCAAAGTAGTTGGAGATAGCATGATTGATGACGACCTCGCGGAGGGGGATTTGGCGATCCTCCGTGAGGTTTCCCCGGACGAACAACTCAAAAATGGGGAAATTGTCGCTGCTAGAGTAGAAGGACTGGGAACTACTTTAAAGCGTTTCTATTGCCATGAAGGCAATGTGATTTTAAAACCTTTTAATCCCCAGTATCCTCCCATTGAAGCAAATGCACATACTGTGGAAGTCCAAGGAATTCTCATCGGAGTCTGGCGCAGTCATAACAGTGAGCAAGTACCATGACAGTTACCAGTTTGGCAGTTACCAGTTACCAGTTACCAGTTACCAGTTACCAGTTACCAGTTTAGCAGTTACCAGTTACCAGTTACCAGTTTGGCAGTTACCAGTTACCAGTTACCAGTTACTCGTAATTCACGTACCATGCCCGTTTATTCAGTCGAACGAAGCGGGTTAGAAGATTTCAATCTTACTAGATCGCGCCTCACTTGTCTTGTCTCAATCGCCTTAATATTGCTCTATAGTTCTACCATTACTCACTACCGTCTGGGAAAATAAGAGTAAATTAGCTTAAATTGGGAGATAGATTGTGATTCTTACTACTCTAGAAGGGGTTCCCGGGAAAGAAATTATCGAACATTTCGGTTTGGTTCAGGGCAGTACGATCCGAGCTAAACACATTGGCAAAGATATCATGGCCGGTTTCAAAAATATCATCGGCGGAGAACTGAAAGAATATACGGAACTGCTACAGGAAGCACGTCGAGAAGCAGTGGAGCGCATGGTCAGACAAGCAGCTCAACTGGGTGCTAATGCTGTAGTCAATGTCCGCTTTGCTACCTCCAGCGTCGCTCAAGGCGCTGCGGAACTTTTTGCTTACGGCACAGCAGTGAGGGTAAAATAGATATGTTGGAATTAATCTTCTTTTTCTGTTTGCTAGCCCTAGGATATTTTTCGGGCAATTATTTTGAGCAGCAACATTATAAGTCTATCAAAAGACGAGAGCGCAAAACTCTCTCTTTGCCTGCTGTTACTTTCGGGGCGAAACAACCCATACCTGAAGCTGAGGAGGCAGCTCTGTTTGTGGGTAGTGTGGTGATTGCGGCAGACTACTTTAAAATGTTTGTCTATGGGCTGCGCAACCTCGTCGGTGGGAGGGTGTTAGTCTATGAAAGTCTGTTGGATCGGGGACGGCGAGAAGCTCTCTTACGAATGAAAGAGCAGGCCATCACTTGGGGTGCTAGTACTATAGTTAACGTGCGCCTGGAATCTTCTAATATCGGTCGCCAAGCTGGAAATAATAAGGGTATGGTAGCAATTGAGATTCTTGCCTATGGTACCGGGATTAAGTAATGAAATACACACCGAATAAAATAACAGATAAAGTAAACGTAACTAAAGTATATACTCTCGTCAATTTGGCCTCTCTGTTGGTAACGCCCATTATGAAATACACACCTAAGGAAATAACAGAGGAAGTAAACGTAACAAAAGTACATCCTCTTGTCAATTTGGCCTCTCTTTTGGGTACCACTATTGTTGTTTCTGCTGCTATTTATCTGGGTTTGGGGTTTGTCGCTGGACAATTAGCAACTAGAATCGACCCGGAAACGGAAATTAAAATCGGTAAAAGTCTTTTTCCTACAGGAATTTCCGACCGGGAGCATTCCGAACAGCTGGAATATGTGGAACGGTTGCTTGGCTCTTTGCAGCAAGAAATGGGAGCTACTCGCATTCCTTTGACTGTTCACTTGTGGGAAAATGAGGAACTCAATGCTGCTATTTTTCCGGGAGGCAATATTGTGGTCACTACTGGACTGCTGGAAGCTGTAGAAACGGAAAATGAGCTGGCTTTTGTGCTTGCTCATGAGTTGGGGCATTTTGCAGCTCGGGATACTCTTAGGGCTTTAGGGCGATCCCTGGTTTTTGTCTTTGTCTCTACGGCGATCGGTAGTCAAGGAGGTGCTTCAGGAGTAGTTTCCACCACCGGACAATTGACTAATTTGCATTACAGTAGAACTCAAGAGTCTGCTGCTGATTTGTATGCTTTGGAGGCAATTATCCGTCGCTATCAACATGGGGGTTATAGTCTCGATTTCTTCGCCCGGATTAAAGCTAAGGATACTAGGGGGAAGTTGAGTGAATATTTCTCTACTCACCCCATTACCCAAGATAGGATTGACGAGTTGAAAACAATAGCAGCAGCACGAGGTTGGTCTATGACGGGAGCAGCAACTCCTATAGCAGTGACCAGTAATCAGTGACCAGTAATCAGTGACCATAATTTTGTAGGGTGGGCAAGGTAGTAACAAAATTACAATTAATGTTGAGAATTAATTAAAAATTTTGCCCACCAGTCAAGGGTGTAGTATAGTAATCCTAAATCATTTGTGAAGTAGGGGCACGGCAGTGCCGTGCCTCTACCAGCCCAATTGCCCACCCTACAAAATATTTAATGCATTAAAAAGTAATGTTAAAAATTGCGCCTCTGCGCCTCTGCGTGAAACAAAATAAACAAACAAACTCATTTTTGTGTATTATATATGTAGTATAAAAATTGAGATTGAGATCCATGCCCTGGGAACAGTTAAAATTATCCACGCCAGCGCCAGTCATGTCTTGGGCTAATCATGCCTTGGGACATGAAGAGACGAAGATGGCAAAGAATGTAGCATCTCTGCCCTTTGTCTTTAAGCACCTTGCCTTAATGCCCGATGTTCATCTCGGGAAAGGAGCATTAGTGGGGTCCGTTATTGCTACTAAAGATGCTGTTATGCCCGCTGCCGTGGGGGTGGATATTGGTTGCGGTATGTGCGCCATCAAAACCCCTTTCCAAGCTAGTCAGCTGGAAGGTAAGCTGAAGCAGATTCGTCAAGATGTTGAAACAGCTATTCCCGTTGGTTTTGAGGCTAATAAGGAAATGGAAAAAGCTGTGAGTAACTGGCAAGGTTGGGGAGACTTTAAGGAATTGCATTCAGGAGTGCAACGTCTGGAATCAAAGGCTATGAAGCAAGTTGGTTCCTTGGGTGGTGGCAATCATTTTATCGAAGTTTGTCTGGATAGTGAGGAGCAAGTTTGGTTAATGCTCCACTCTGGATCCCGTCATATCGGTAATAAGTTGGCTCAGTGCCATATTGGTACTGCCAAGGAATTGGCCAAATTGGCTGATACTCCTCTCCCAGATCGGGATTTGGCTTTCTTCGTTGCCGGAACTGCTGAATTTGCTGCCTATTGGCGAGACTTGCAGTGGGCACAAAATTACGCTCGTTACAACCGGGAGATTATGATGGCACGGTTTAAAAGAGTTGTGGAAAAGCATCTCGCGGGAGGTAAACCTGCTAAACCTTTGTTGTCGGTGAATTGCCATCACAATTACGCTGAAAAGGAAGTCCATTTTGGGGAAGACGTCTATGTGACTCGGAAAGGGGCTGTGAGAGCAAAAAAGGAAGATTATGGCATTATTCCTGGTTCTATGGGGGCGCAATCTTATATTGTGAAGGGGAAGGGAAGTCATGATAGTTTCTGCTCCTGTTCCCACGGGGCTGGACGTTTGATGTCTCGTACTAAGGCGAAAAAGAATTTTAGCTTGGACGATTTGATTCAGCAAACTAAAGGGGTTGAGTGTCGCAAGGATCCAGGGGTTTTGGATGAAATTCCCGGTGCTTATAAATCTATTGAGGAGGTCATGAACCAGCAGTCCGATTTGGTGGAAGTTGTTGCTAGACTTAAACAGGTGGTTTGTGTTAAAGGGTAAACCAGTTAGCAGTTACCAGTTACCAGTCCTGCTCATGCCAACCGGGGCAGTCAGGCAGTGACCAGGACGCCAAGGGCGGGACGCCAAGGGCGGTTGCTTCGCAAAGCTTGCGCAAAGCTTCGCAATAGCAGTTAGTAGTTAGCAGTACCATGATAGACGTAGGGTGGGCAAATCTTTATAATATTCTTTGCCCACTCTTCCTCCTCTCTCTGCGCCCTCTGCGTCTCTGTGGTTAAATCAAAAAAAATACTTATGAAGATAACAATTATTGGTTGTGGTTACGTAGGGACTGCTGTGGCTCGTTTTTTGAAAGGAGAGTCTCATGTTTTAACCGTAACTACCAGGACTCCCGACAGAGTGGAGCAGTTGTCTCAAATAGCTTCACGGGTGGTGGTTATGAAGGGGGGCGATCGGGAGCAAATGGTTGGGGTAGTAAAAGATGCAGATGTAGTACTATTGTCTGTTGGAGCGCGAACCCGTAACCTGGATATTTACCGAGAAACCTATTTAGGTACAGCACAAAATTTGGTAGCTGCTTTACGGGAGACTGGTAGGGTTAGACAGTTAATTTATACTAGTAGTCATGGGGTTTTGGGGGATAAGCAAGGTGCTTGGGTTGACGAAACTGCCCCTGTGGCACCGATTAATGAGAACGGCAGGGTTTTGGTGGAGATGGAGGAGGTTTTGTTGGGGGCGGCAACAAATAAGCTTAAGGTTTGTGTTCTCCGTTTAGCAGGTATCTACGGTCCGGGACGGGAGTTGATTAAGATTTTTCGCTCTTGGTCGGGAACTACTCGACCGGGGACGGGGGAGAATTATACTAATTGGGTTCATTTAGATGATATTGTGGCAGGTATTGAGTTAGTACGAAAGCAAGAGTTGGAAGGTATTTATCATTTAAGTTGTGATGTTCCTATGGTGCGTCGGGAATTTTTTGACTGTTTGTTTCAGGTTCATGGTTTGACTCCATTATCTTGGGATGGTTTGAATAGTACTGTGCCTTCTTCTAATGTTCGTTTATCTAATACTAGGATTAAGAAGATGGGATTTAAGTTAATTTGGGATAAAATCAAGTTTTAAGCTAAAGTAAAGCAAGACTAGTCGCAAAGTTGCGAAGGTTTGCGGAAAATTAGTTTCACGCAAAGACACAGAGTCACAGAGAGGAGAAAAGGAGCGATAACCCTAGTTTGACAATCTTTTCATCCGTCTTGTTCTCCTTTTTCTTAAGTTGACAACTCTGATATAATTTAGATATACTGTGGAAGTTTATTTATGCAATACGACTGTATTATGAGTAACCAGCAACTCATCACTACCCTCCAATCTATCTTAGGTATGCTAGAATTAGATTCAGAAGACTTCCTCAAACAAGATACCCTCTCTGTGTGTGATTATTTAGGATCTCCCCAATTTTCCATTGCTGTTTTTGCTCCCTTTAACTATGGTAAGTCCACTTTGCTCAATGCTGTACTGGGAGAAAATATCCTGCCTATGGACCTTATTCCCACTACGAGTACAGTTGTATCAATTAACTATAGTGCAACAGTGAAAACAGTTGTTACCTTCACCGACGGGAGGATTATTCAGGAAGAAGGTACAGGTTTACTCCAATCCTATGGTAAATTAGATGAAATAGGACATATAAAGGAAGAGAGTGTGGCTACTATAAAAATTTATCTTCCCCACCCTTTTTTGAAAACCGGAGTAGAACTGCTGGATCTACCCGGAACCAACGATCAACAAATTCGAGATAACTTAGTAGTTCAGCAACTTTTAACCGCAGATCTAGTAGTTCAAGTCCTGGACGCACGAAAGTTAATGACTTTAGGAGAAAAGAACCACTTACAAGACTGGTTGTGGGGAAGGGGAGTGAAAACCGTTGTTTTTGTCCTCAATTTCCTCAACTTCTTAGAAGAGGAAGAACAGGAGGAAGTTCGAGAACGTTTAGAAATATTTGCCTCTCAGTTTCGTGGTCACTTACCTCCAGGACTGAGTAACGTTTACCCAGTAAACGCTTTACCTGCTTTACGGGCACAACTAAAAAGGGATAGTTCCAGAGTTGAGGGTTCCGGGTTAACTGCTTTTGTTCAAAGTTTAATCACCATAGTCTCTCAAGGGAAGGGGAAACAGAAAGAACGAGTAACCAACATTATTTCCCGTCTTCAGGAGGTGGGGTTCAGGAAAGTGAGGGAACTAGAAGTACTACGAGATAAAGAGTTGAAACTGAAACAGTTACTTAAACGAGGGTTTCGTCAAAGTGTAGCCAACTTTCGTAACTGGTTGTCCTTACCTCACCTCCTCTGTAACTATGGGGAAGGGTTAACTCTTGCTTTACAACAGAATAAGTTCCAGGAATGGTACCGAGAAAAGTTGGAAAGAGATGTTTTACAATATAAGCAGAGGTGTGAGGAGTGGGCTGGGAAGGGTTATTTTAGGGAGTTAGGAGTGGAAAACCTCGGTTTAAAAGTACAGGGAAGCAACTATCGGGACATAGCAACGGAGTACTTGACTCGTTTTCATACTACCACTCTTTCTGCTTTGAGTGAGTATGAAGTAACTGCTCTTAGTGATTCTGAACCAGACTCAACTTATCAACTCCAACTGCTGCAAGGTTTGTTGGAAGAGTTGGAAGTCTCGCGCCAAGTCGCCAAATCGCAAAGGTTTGTTTAAATTAGGAGGAAAATCCCCTTATATATGGGCGCATCTTCTCCCATGGTTACACTATAACCCTAACTTGACTTTTGTCAACCTCCTTTTCAATAATTATTTTTTATCTCCGGCAGTGATGGTGGCAAAATTCAATCCTCAAATCTGGCTCCTAGCAGTAAGTCGATTCATTGCCCATATAGGATGGGGCTGCACTATCTTTTACACTTCCATATTCCTCCAACTAAACTTACCCAACACCCTGGTAGGGATCCTCCTCAGTAGTGCATCAGTCTCAGGAGTGTTGGGACGTTTCCAAGGAGGTTCTCTCACGGACCAGTGGGGAAGGAAACCAACTATCTTACTTGCAGCAGCAGTGTCCATTTTTGCCAATCTTATCTTTCCTCTCACTACCAATTTCCCCCTCCTCCTAGTGGCAAACCTCCTGAAAGGACTAGGAATGGGTATATATTGGCCCCCCATAGAAGCAATAATTGCCGATCTCACCACGGCAAAACAGCGTAACGAAGCTTTTGCCCTCACTAGATTAGTAGATAACCTGGGTATAGGAGTAGGAACCATCTTAGGAGGAGTGTGGATTGAAAAATGGAAAGACTATGGTACTCTATTTATATTTGAATCTTTAACTTGGGGAATCTTTTTCCTCCTAATTTACCTAACTATCCAAGAAACTCAGGTACCCCAAAAGGAAACCAGCCCTCCCGGATATAAAGTTTGGGTGACTGCCCTGAAAAACCGCCCTCTAATAATTTACATCCTTACCAACACTCTCCTCACCACCTATATTGCCCTCCAACATAATATTATCCCCCTATATTTCAAAAATTTCCTCCCCTTTTCCGAACAAACTATGGGCAGTTTATTCAGCTTCAACGTCTTCTTAGGTGCCATTTTACAACTCCCCATAGCTCGTTGGCTAAATTTTTATCCCCCCAAAACTGCCTTAAAGCTCTCCTTCCTCTTCTGGGGTTTAGGCTTTGTGTCACTCTTCCGAGCTGGAACATCTCCAACCCACAATTTAACCTGGGCAGTCCTTGCCTTAGCAATAATGGCTATAGCTTTAGTAATATATATTCCAGCAGCTTCTACCTTGATTGCAAACCTATCCCCCCCAAATCTGAGAGGAGTGTACTTCTCTATTAACTCCCAGTGCTGGGCTATGGGTTATTTTATTGCTCCTCTCCTAGGAGGTTGGGCTTTAGACCACCCCTTTTGGTTAGCTACTGCTGCTAGTGTGGGTTTGGGGATTGTGATTTTGGGGTAAAGTTTCGCGCAGAGGCGCAAAGTCACAAAGGGGAAAGGCGACTCCCCCCTTCTTCAATAATTATTTCCCACTCATGGTACTTGCTTACCGAAAGGTGGTGGGTTTTCTTTGAGAAACTGTTCATGAGAATCTATGACTTCTTGTGGAATAGGTCGTTTTTCCAACTCCAGCAGCACCTCCTCATCAAAATCTTGTTCCAGATACTCCATCAACTGCTGACGGGTCATTGCTTGGAAGTTAGGTTTGGTTTTTGACATTTGTTTAGTCCTAAATTATTTTACTGCTTCCGTCTGACATGACGTACCAACCTCTACGATCTTCTGAATTGTTTGGGTTAATAGCCTGAATGTAGATGCGCTTATTCATCTTGACATAATTAACAAGGGTAATTCGCAGATGTAAACGTATCGTTATCCAGTGACTTGCGAGGTAAAGACTTTCCAGTTGTCTTCGAGGTAATTTTGATAAGTCCACAATTAGCTACTGACTATGAGGGGTTATCCTTATTATAGATGAGAGCGATCGCCCCGGTTTACCAGTTCTACTATCTTTTCATCCGTCTTCATCTGTGTTTATTCTACTTCAACGTTCATCTGCAGTTACTTCTCCCGGCGTTGGTGAATTAGAAGATGGGTCTAGAATAGATAAATTCAAGATAAAGACAAGCCAATGCTCGAATGCCCAAGATGCCAGTCCACTCATATTCATAAAAACGGACACCGAGAAAACAAGCTCTGGATTTGGACTGCAGTGGATCACATGAACTACGCCGTGCCGCTACGCTGAGCGTTCCCCTCCTGGGAGGGGGTAGGGGTGGGTCGTTTCTGACGCTGAGGGCGCCCCTAGTTGCTTCATACTTCCGCATGAAGGTAGGATGCGTTACGCTAATCCTAACGGCAGCTACCGCATCCTAACGGCAGCTACCGCATCCTACGCGACTCGACGTCTAAAGAGGACAGTTCCTGCCCCCTAGCCCAAGCCAACATCACTTGAGCTGCATTGATATCCCTGTCTTCTTGATGCCCACAATGCTGACAAACATGAACACGCTCGCTCAATGTTTTCTTGGTAGTTTCCCAACATTCAGCACATCTTTGAGTGGGTTTTAACTTTTGTGTCGGTGCTTCTAAATAAACACCATCCGCCTCAATGACCTTGTATTTAATGGCATCTTTCGTCATGCCAATAGCTACATCTAAGAGGGACCTATTGAGGCCGGCCTTTGACCGTTTCCCCTTTTCCTTTCCCTTTCGTGTCATGCCCTTGAGGGACGCCTTTGGCGGCACCTTCGGTGTGAGTTTCTCAGTAGCAACCAAGCTATTACTGCTAACGATTTGTGCTGCACCTAAAGGAGACCAGTCGTGGCGCTGATTGGCAACTTTGCGCTTTACTTTGCTAATTAGACCTTGCGCCTTGCGCCATCTACGGGAAGCCTTAGTCTTCCTTTTTTCTGGTCGGCGTTTTCTCCTTAGCTGCTTAGAAAGTTGTTTGACTTTTTGGGCTGCTTTAGCCTGGAACTTTGGAGCTTCTATAAACTCTCCAAAAGATGTAGCTATAGCTACTTTACAACCAAAATCTAAACCAACCCACCCCCCAACCCCCCTCCTGGGAGGGGGGCGAAGGGGGGTGGGTTTCTCTTTCGGGAACACAATTAACTGTTATAGATGCGTACCATTTATTATTATTCCAAATTATCGTACAAGTTGTTGGTTTGCCCCAAGTTCGAGCCTTTCCCCGCATTGGAATAAAGATAGAGCCGGACTTAAAATGTCTCAACTCAAGTTGACCGTTAACACCCATATTGGTGTGAATTTTCCAACCAGCACTGCAAGGATACGTCCATCCTCTATAGCGGCGTTTAGCTTTGAATTTTGGGTATTTTCCTAAGCATGCGAAAAAACCGCTGATAAGCAAAATCAACCCGCTTCAGAGTCGCCTGGAGGACATGGGAACCCAATTCTTTATATTCTGGCCAGACCTCCTTAAACGCGGGTAGGGAATTTTGCTGCTCAAAATAATCTACCGAGTGCCCATTTGCGTAAGCAACCGCCCTTGGCGTCCCGCCAATATTGTGTTCTGCGATTAGCAATTGCAGCATTGTAGAGCTCGCAGTGCATCTTGCGGGCCATGTGCAACTGCTTAATCTCCGAAGCATTTGGATATAGGCGATAGGTTATTCGGCGGGTTGGCCCTGCTCAGGCCAGGCTTGGCAGGAGCAGGACTGTTGGGTCGGATAATCTAACTATAGCAGTTTTGGTGTAGGATATCAAGATGAAACCCTGAAAAGGTTCCCAAAAGCGTAGTTGAGAATTTAGGGGGTATCGAACCCCCGCTCATTCCCGCGCTATCCTTCCCCACCCCGCTTCGCGTAGGATGCGTTACGCCAACAAAGTTTGTATTGTTGCTACTACTTACGGCTAGTAACGCATCCTACGGCTAGTAACGCATCCTACGACAGAAGGCCGCATCCTACGGGTGGGGACTGTCGCGCATTCGTTCAAACCCGGACTTTTAGGCTGGGTGGTAGGCGACCCGGCTTTGCCGGATCCCTTCGGGCGCGCAGTGCCAAGACCTTCGAGCCGTTATGGAGACTGGTCAGTGTCTGGGAGTGCTTCTTTTACGTCACCGAAAGAAGCTCACAGAACTCCGGTAGCGCAGAGGATAGCACGGTATGGATGAGCGTTTCAAACGCCTGTTTACTAATCCTCCGTGCCTCCGCGCCTCTGCGCGATGGATACAAGGTTTATTCTCAATACATCCCAGATGGGGATCAGATTGTCAGCAAGACTTACATGACGAGAGTGGAGGGTGAGAATACGCGCCTCAGACATTATCTGGCAAGATTGCACCGCAAGACATTGTGCTATTCCAAGTCCATCGAGATGCTCAACCATTCGATTCGTTTGCTAATTCACCAACGTCCACCAACGCCAAAATTATTTCTTAACCATGTTTTTCTTGTAATATATGATAGACATCCCGAAGAGGAACCTTATGGTGAGCCAAAGCCACCAGAGCGTGATAGAATAAATCAGCCACTTCAGCAGCGATCGCCGGAACCAAACCGCGATCGTTGTAGCGAATAGCCTCAATTTACTCAAATTTTCAACAACTTCCTCAATCTCATCTCGATTACCTCAAGTAGTCAAACGAAGAAATCCTTCTCCTTGAGAGCCAAAGAAATTACCGGGTATACCTACAACACCAATTGTAGATAATAAATATTTAAATAACTGTTGCGATCGCCATTCTTGCGGTGCTTTTAACCAAATATAAGGATTGTCTTAGGCTGGTCAGCTACCTGAAGCTGGAGGCATGAGAGCAACCGTGCTTCAGCCGGGGGTGCTGACCAACATTCTCAATTCAGTTGGAACGGGTCGAAGGAGTCCATTGTTGAACCCCAGCTCACGCAGTCAAAATCGTGCTCTCTCTACGGCTCACACGGCTCCCACGACTTGCTGGCGTTACCCCTTTTGACAAATTCTGCTATCATTTTGGTACCATATTGGGTTAGATAGCTTTGGTTGTCTTTCCCCACCCGCATCCTAGATTCAGTTATCAAGGGACGCTTACGCGGTTGCTTGCGCAATCAGCTCCCTTTCGGGAAATCCGTTTGTCAGTCTCTTTGGACGCGCGCAAAGGCGCAAAGACGCAAAGGGACGCAATTACGGTTAACAACGGAATCTCTACTGCTAGTTTCAGTATCCGCGTTAATCAGCGTTCATCTGCGGTTTCGGGACTTAATTTGTACGGGGCTGCTTTCCCAAGCTCCGGTTTATTATGGCTTGCGCCGTGTTCGCCGGGCCACTCATCGCCAGTTTTTATACTACCACGAGTGAGTATGAAGTAACTGCTCTTAGTGATTCTGAACCAGACTCAACCTATCAACTCCAACTTTTGAAAGTTTATAAGCCCTAACTCAATATATATAAGAAGTCGTCGTAGGTTGGGTTGAGGAACGAAACCCAACAGCACCCAACAAATCGGCTATTTTTGTCTGGTTACCCAGTGTGATATAAGAAGAGTGTTTCGCGCAAAGGCGCAAAGGCGCAAAGGGAAGAAAAGGGATTTGTTCTTGGGTATTATAATAGTTTATAAATATATTACAGTTACCATATTGAGCATGAAATTGACAACTCCTGACTGGCTTTTCGTGCCTTTTCCGCTTCATCAAACTCCCCCCTGCCCCGCCCCATAGGTACGACAAGCTCGAAGTCTAGCCTTCAAAATTGCAACTGTTGACTGTTTAAATTCTCTCAAGATGATAATCCAAATGACAAAACCAGCAATACCAGTGAATATGTTTAAATATGGAATTATTGACAAACACCACAAAATACAACAAGTTAAAACAATATCCTCGTTTACTTTCGGGGCTCGTATACCTCTCTCTTCGATATATCTATTCATATCCTTTGCAAGTCCTCAGTAAGCAATAAATACCCAATAAAAGTTAAAAAATGGGATGAAATTATAGCCAACTGCCTTCCCAGGTGTAGTTCTTACTTGACCATCTTGGATTGTTTGCCAAAACTTGTGCAGCATAATTAGAGAAAATATAAAAGATGCGATCACAGCGCCAAAGCCAACTATTATAATGCACAGTGGAATACCAGCCGCTAAACAAATCCAGTAAACTTTGAACCAAGTCTCTAATCGATTGATTTCAATTGAAATATTGTGCGGCGGACTATTGTTCGCACTCGTTGAAGGAAGAGATGGCGGTGTAAGAGAGTAATTTGGCGGGATGGGAGGAGGAAGATCATTTGGGAATAGCTCTTTCAACTCTGTATCAGTCATAACTGACCAGCTATCCATTCCAGATTTCCAAACTAGAGTATTGGGAGTAATAGAATCTGCATCTATTAAGGACTGGATATCTTCTGGACTCACAGGTCCTTGTCTCTGTCCATTCTTATCTACGAAGTACCACATAACTAATCTCCACTACAATTCTCATGGTATATAAACAATCGCTTCCCCTAAAGGTCTTGAGGCTAGGGGTGGCACACCAACTTTCGGGTAAAACCCATCCTCTCCACCTCCCAAAGCATCTGCTGTGGTGAATAGTAAAACTATAATCCCTAATTATACTTTTGTCCACCCCTTTTTCAAAAAAAAATTATTTCTTAGCCCCGTCGTTCCTGTAAAACACGATAGACATCCCGAAGAGGAACCTTATGGTGAGCCAAAGCCACCAGAGCATGATAGAATAAATCAGCCACTTCACCAGCGATCGCCTCTGGGTCATCATCCTTACAAGCCATAACTACTTCCGCCGCCTCTTCCCCAATCTTCTTAAGAATTTTATTATCCCCCCCAGTCAGCAAAGTGCGGGTATAAGAGCCTTCCACTGGGTTATCCCGACGATGACAGATTACCTCAAATACCTGAGATAAAGTATCTCCTTTGGGGGATACTTTATGTTCCTTAACTTGATGAAAACAACTTCGTTCCCCCTTATGACAGGCAATATCCCCCACCTGTTCCACCCCAAAGAGGAGAGTATCCCTATCGCAGTCATAGCGAACCCATCGCACTTTTTGAATATGACCAGAAGTAGCTCCCTTATGCCATAATTCCTTCGCCTTGCGACTCCAGTACCAAGTTTCCCCAGTAGCGAGAGTTTTAGCCAGAGACTCAGCATTCATCCAAGCCATCATTAAGACAGTACCATCGAGATAATCCTGGGCGATCGCCGGAACCAAACCGCTATCGTTGTAGCGAATTGCCTCAATAGGGATAGACTGGATCAGGGCTGTGGATTGCTCAGAAGACATTTTTTCTTTTCCTTAGATTTTTAGGGGAGTTTAGCTGCTTGACACATATTACCCAAGCTGTTATTATAATAGCATCCAGGCAAATATATCATCTCATGATTTCCCATAAGTATAAATTGATTTTCGTCGCAGTCCCTAAAACAGGCTCCACAAGTATCAGAAGAACAATTAACGGTTATCGGATCAAACCCCATTGAAACATCGTCCAAATCCGGCAGAAGATGTCACAAGATAGAAACTGTTATCAAACATGGCACAAATTATATCTTGCCTTCAATTCAGGTCAAATAGAACCCTTAGCTCAAAAATTATTTCAAAAATATTATAAGTTTGGGCTTATCCGCAATCCCTGGGACAGGACTGTCTCCCTTTATCATAGAAAACAAGGTATCCAAATGTCAAGCAAAATGAGCTTTGACGAATTTGTTGAATGGATCGATTATAGTAGTTCTACCTGTATTCATCCAACACCACACAAAAATCAATTGGATTGGTTTACAGACGATAGAGGAAATATTCTCGTAGACTTCATCGGTAAATTTGAAAGCTTACAAGAAGATTGGGCTATGATAACCCAAAAATTAGGCATCCGGGATACCCTACCCCATAAAAATCAGAATAGCTCTAATCGCAAGCCTTATCCGGAATATTATAACGAGAGAACAAAAAACATCATTGCCGATAAATTTAAGGTTGATATCGAATATTTTGGTTATACATTTGGCAACTAGCTTTAATCTAGTCCCGATTAGGCCTTATTGTGAGAAAGACGCCGAATAATTGCCACCAAGGAGAGACTATGGCTTTAAAAACAACCAAATCGGAAGAAATCTTCGCCGCCGCCCAGAAACTCATGCCGGGAGGAGTGAGTTCCCCCGTGCGAGCCTTCAAATCCGTCGGCGGACAGCCTATTGTTTTCGATAAAGTAGAAGGAGCCTATATTTGGGATGTTGACGGTAATAAATATATTGACTACGTGGGTACCTGGGGACCAGCAATTTGCGGACATGCCCACCCAGAAGTAATCGCCGCCCTTCAGGAAGTGCTGGTCAAAGGAACCAGTTTTGGCGCTCCCTCCCTTCAGGAAAATATCCTGGCAGAAATGGTAATCGAGGCAGTTCCCAGTATAGAAATGGTCAGGTTTGTCAATTCCGGTACTGAAGCCTGCATGTCCATCTTACGACTAATGCGTGCCTTCACCAAACGAGATAAGGTAATCAAATTTGAAGGCTGCTATCACGGTCACGCCGATATGTTTTTAGTTCAGGCGGGTTCTGGAGTAGCTACCCTGGGGCTTCCTGACTCCCCAGGGGTACCCAAGTCCACCACCAGCAATACCCTAACAGCTCCCTACAACGACCTAGAAGCGGTCAAAGCTTTATTCGAGGAAAATCCCGACCAAATTGCCGGGGTAATTCTGGAACCAGTAGTAGGAAATTCCGGCTTTATACCCCCCGATACTGGCTTCTTAGAAGGCTTGCGCATCTTAACCCAAGAAAACGATGCTTTGCTAGTATTTGACGAAGTAATGACCGGGTTCCGCATTGCCTACGGTGGTGCCCAAGCCAAGTTTGGGGTCACTCCGGACCTAACCACCTTGGGGAAAGTAATTGGTGGGGGCTTACCTGTAGGGGCTTACGGTGGACGGAAAGATATCATGGCTCTCGTGGCTCCAGCAGGCCCCATGTATCAAGCGGGAACCCTCTCCGGGAACCCCCTAGCCATGACTGCTGGGATTAAAACCTTAGAGTTATTGCAAAAGCCGAGAACTTACGAAAAACTGGAGAAGATTACCCAGAAACTGATTAATGGGTTGTTGGCGATCGCCAAGGAAGGGGGTCATGAAGTCTACGGTGGCAATATTAGCGCCATGTTCGGCATGTTCTTCATGGGAGAACCGGTTCGCAATTACGATGATGCCAAAAAATCAGACAAAGCAAAATTTGCCCGCTTCCACCGTGGTATGTTAGAGCGGGGTATTTATCTAGCTCCCTCTCAGTTTGAAGCAGGATTTACTTCTTTAGCTCATACAGAAGAAGACATTGAGGGGACTTTAGCAGCAGCCAAAGAAGTGCTGTCTAGCCTTTGATCCACTCCCCCGGTTAAAACACGGGGGATTCGGGATTTAAGCAGCAATCGCAGGGAAACCCCGTCTTACATTGCTGAGCAACTAGGTTGAGACCCCAACCTTTACTGGAATACGGCTGAATAAATTCAGCTTGCGCTTATATCCCCCGATTAAAATACGGTTGCTCTATCGCTTTGCACCTCGTAATTTTAATCATTGGTGGGCAGTGCCCACCTAAAAGAGGAGTGACGTCACCCACGCTGACATACGTACAGCGATGAGCTAAACCAACCTCAGCTCGCGCCCACCGAGTAGGCGCACTGCGTGACGCAATTACACCCCTTAATAGGGATAGCACCGTCTCCTCCCCATCCTTCGCTGTCTTTGCGTCTTTGCGTGACCAAATCAAAGATTATGGTGTGAGGCTTCTGGCGACCCTTGCTAATCGAAATAAAACAGAGTTACCAACTTGTGTTGTTCCTCTGCTTCCCTACAGGTTTGCAGGAGAGTGTGACTGTCGTGAAAAGCAAAGCAAATGAGCTGCTGACAGCGGGAAACAATCTCTCGGTTGCACAAAGCACTAGCTTCTGCTAAAGATAAATTGTCGTTTTCCGGACTTTCCACCAGGTGAATCACCTGTTCTAGCTGGTTGCGGGACTCCCGTGGCTGACGAGACAGACTTTGGGGTAAAATAACGGTCACAAGACTGGAATCAGCCCTCATAGCCCCTTTGATGGCGGCTGAATTCGTCCCCGTGGCACCAGAAGTTATCAGACGATGGCCAACTAAGACAAGAGCGTAACTCATCATCTCGATCAAGTGCTGATGAGTAATGGGGACGTGGCGGGAACCTAATAAAGCAATCTTTTTAGAACTGGTTTGCTGAATTGCCGCTAGTTCTTGTGCTAAGGTATCCAGTTTGGGAATCTCTACGGATTGACTCAAAGACTCTGACTAAATGGAATGACCAAGCTATTCTAGCAAATATATGGAAAAAATTTTTTTCTCCCCCCTTGCATTATTTCTCCTATCCGTGTTATATTGATTTTATCTAAGGACGCATAGCTCAGTTGGTTAGAGTACCACGTTGACATCGTGGGGGTCACTGGTTCGAGTCCAGTTGCGTCCATAACGCGGGTGTTGGCTCAATACAATGTAATGCATAAATAAGTTAGTTATTAATTTTTGGGCAAGGAACGGAAAGAGTATCATCCTTTTGGCCTAAGTCCATTAATTGTTCTTCCTGTTTTTCTTGGTCTTGTCCTATCTGAATCAAGATTTGTAAATCTTGCTCGATAATTTTTTCCACTCAACCAGCAAAAGTTTTAAAGGCCAATTGATGCTTAGGAAATTTCAGATAGGGGCCGCTCAACTGTAGGAAATACCAGGCTTCCATCTTCATTAGCTCTGCGGAATTGCGATATTGACGATAGAGTTCGCCATAATGAAAAAACTCTTCCAGAGCAGCGCAAATAGCAACAATTTGACTTAAACCAAAAGTGAGCCAACCGAAGATGGCTGCCATTTGATTGCCGTTAATATTGAGACTGATTAAGGCGGGAACGATTACCCCGCCGACAATAGTAATCATCCGGGTTACATTGTATCGCCAACGATAACGCCGCCAGAGCTGTTCTAACTCAATTACTTGCCTCAGCCAGCGGCTTTTTATAAACTGCTTTTGCAAGGGTTGCAAGTCTAATTGGTCAATGATAGTAATGGCATTCTGCTGGAAATCAGAATCTTGATCCCTTTTGACGGCTACAGTATTGTTGTCTGGTATTTCTATTGAAGTCATTCACAATCTTCAAAAGTTCTATATGTAGTGGGCATTGCCCACCATTCGCCTATATACTATTGGCGAGTTCTTACTTGGAAGGTTAGGTATTGCATCAGCAGGGTTTATCCTCCTTCACGAACTAAAACAGCTACCTCCTTTTTCAATTGATTTCCCACTGCATCCTCAGCCACATCCAAATCATAATCCATTTGCAATCAAGCGCCAAAATCGTGGCGACACAATGAACTACGCCAAGCCGCTACGCACTCGCTTGGCGTTTCTGACGCTTCCTTGCCCCTAGTTGCCTCATGTTTCCACAATCGGTAGGATGCGTTACGCTAACCCATTTAAATTAGGATGCTGCTGTAAGATGCGTTACGCTAATCCTAACGGCAGCTACCGCATCCTAACGGCAGCTAACGCATCCTACGGCGGCAGCTAACGCATCCTACGTGGCTCCACATCTAGAGAGGACAGTTCCTGCCCCCTTGCCCATTTCAACATCACTTGAGCTGCATTGATGTCCCTATCTTCTTGATGTCCACAATGCTGACAAACATGAACACGCTCGCTCAATGTTTTCTTGGTAGTTTCCCAACATTTAGCACATCTTTGAGTGGGTTTTAACTTTTGTGTCGGTGCTTCTAAATAAACACCACCCGCCTCAATGACCTTGTATTTAATGGCATCTTTCGTCATGCCAATAGCTACATCTAAGAGGGACCGATTGAGGCCGGCCTTTGACCGTTTCCCCTTTCCCTTTCCCTTTCGTGTCATGCCCTTAAGGTTTAATTTCTCAGTAGCAACCAAGCTATTACTGCTAACGATTTGTGCTGCTACCTTATGAGACCAGTCGTGGCGCTGATTGGCAACTTTGCGCTTTACTTTGCTAATTAGACCTTGCGCCTTGCGCCATCTACGAGAAGCTTTAGTCTTCCTTTTTTCTGGTCGGCGTTTTCTTCTTAGCTGTTTTGATAGTTGCTTGACTTTTTCAGCAGCTTTTGCCTGGAACTTTGGAGCTTCTATAAACTCTCCAAAAGATGTGGCTATAGCTACTTTGCATCCAAAATCCAACCCAACCCACCCCCTGTTATGGCTCAGAAATATAGTGCAAGTGGTTGGCTTCCCCCAGGTTCTGGTCTTCCCCCTCATGGGGATTTGTATCCCGAAATGCCGCAACTCAAGTTGGCCATTCACTCCCATATTACTGTGAACTTTCCAACCAGCACTGCTTGGATAAGTCCATCCTCTGTAACGGCGTTTTGCTTTGAATCTAGGATATTGGGAAAATCCATTGAAAAAGCGCTGATAGGCAAAATCTACTCGTTTTAGAGTTGCTTGGAGAGTTTGAGCCCCTAATTCTTTATATTCCGGCCAAACATCCTTGAAAGCTGGCAAAGAGTTCTGTTGCTCAAAATAGTCCACTGAATGTCCAACCCATCCCCCAACCCCCCTCCCAGGAGGGGGGCGAAGGGGGGTGGGTTGAGTTCGGCGATTAGCGATGGCTGCGTTGTATAGCTCACAGTGCATCTTGCGAGCTCTGTGCAATTTACGTTCGCTCTCGACGCTTGGATATAATCGATAGGTTATTCGACGGGTTGGCATACAGTTCGGTCTCTTTTTTTTAGCATAGCACAGTGATTGGAGAAAGAGAGGACATCGAATCCTCTCTTTCTCCGCACTGTCCATCCCCACGCCGCTTCGCGTAGGATGCGTTACGCTAACCCATTTAATTTAGGATGCTGCTACGTACGATGCGTTACGCCAACAAAGTTTGTATTGTTGCTACTACTTACGGTTAGTAACGCATCCTACGACAGCTAACGCATCCTACGGGTGGGGACTTCCGTGCAAACGTTAAAAATCCACTCCAAGAGGTTAAAATCAAGTCCAGCCAGGGTTTTGACGGGTTGGTCAGAGAGTGAGGGTGCAAGATCTCAATTAAGCTTGCCACGAGAGCATGGTGCGTTACGAATGCATCCTACAAAAAACTCAAATCCTCTTGCTGTAACCCCTATCCCACTCAATAAAGAAAAGAAGCGATCCCGCCTACGCAACAGCAAATTCCGTATCTTTCCTGCGTTCAGGTGACTTAAAACCCAAAACAATATGCTCTTTTGGGACACCAGCTTCAACGAATTCATTAGCCACTCCAACTTCTGTTCCATCTCGTTGAACCCAGATTTTTCCCTCGATCAGATCAACGTGGATTAAACAACCATGCTGATAGTGCTTATTCTCACGCCCTAAAATCATCAGCAGGTAGCGATCAGATGACCGATCAAAGACCGTCTCAAACTTAATATCTCCATGCTTATAGGGCACTTTTGTATGATTTGTGATAATTTCCTGAATTAGTTTGCGGTAATTATTTAATCTATCCATCGGATAATAACCTCCCGATCGGGATCAAAGACAATAATAGGCACTTTGTAATCACTGAGAAGGATTTCTCCCAGGGGTTCTGTAAAGAAATCTTTATATACTTCTTCGTGGAATGCTAGATAAAGCTTGCGTTCAGGTTCTAAGCGTTTGATTACAGAGAGATAAATAAAATATTGACCTAGGGATTTTTGAGCATCAGCAATTGAGGAGGGACCATCAAAAGTTTTAATCTCAACAGCAATCTGCTGCTCATCTTTGACCGCTAGGAGCAGTTTTTCTGCTGCTAGATCGACGTACATATCTTGCTTACCCAACGCAGGCGAAGGGGAGCATCAGTAATCAACCACCCGTCTTTTTCTAGCGCACGGCGAACTACATCGTGGTAACGATCGCGGTTAGGCATCTTGTGCACATCAGAACTGAGATTAACTCAATTATACAAATGATGTGGGGCGGAAATCATTAGAAATCCTGTCCTAACCATGATGGCGATCGCTATATATTACTTAGATTGTACCGAATAAGCTCCCGTTTCCAAATTCACAGTAAAAATATACCAACCGCTGACTTTCGGTGTAAACTGCAATAAAGGAGGATTCCCGTGAGTAGTTAGCTGCCCGTACAGTTTTAAGTCTTCTATCCTGGAATTAGCAACATCTGGGTTCCTTCCCGCGAAATCTGTGCCGTAACCATCTAATTCGTAATCAGCAAATACCCACAACCAATCCCAATTATTGGCTGTATATTTGTATTTGTAAGTGTGATTAGCTTGCAATTCTACATCTTTGGTAAAGATACTATTACCCACTCGTTCCATATTATTAGCAGCACTAGTTGGATCCCAAGATTGGAGTGGAGCATCAAAACTGCCAACTAATTGCAGGGTATCAATGGTGGTTAAAGGCTTTAACACAACCTTGTTATCGCTCACACACTCAATGGCAAACTCATCCTTATTTCCATCATAGGTAAATTGGTAATCTCCACTGGTTTCTATTTGAAAGAAAACATTTGGTTCATTAGGTTTACCGTGCCAACCTAAACCTACCAATTTGTTCTCTTTATCCGACTCGATCCAAGCACCAAGAGCCATGGTATCCAGAAAAAGCTCATGACTAATAGCAAAATTAGCGCTATAAATTCCTGGCTGTAATTTTAGAGTTCTTTGCCAAATATTGCCCTCACTATTTGCCATATTCCGCTTTGGATTAGTAGGGTCGAATTTGTCGTCGTCTGTATGAAAAGTCCCGAGCAGTTGGAAAGATGTTATATCATTAAAGATTGTAACTGGTTCCACACCTTCAGGAGACTTTACTTCAAATTTATATTCCTTGGGGTTCATGCGGATGGTATAATTTGCATTAGCAAATACTTGAATAGTAATGCCCGAATGCTTGCTTTGTCCCCCACTACTGCCAAAACCTGTACCCCCAACAAGAGTCCCTTTGCCGTCATTATAAGCAGCAAAACCCCAGTCTTCGTTGTGGTTAGCAGAGAAGAGAAACTGATAGACTCCATCGGCGCGAAAATCGATACCCCCGTCTGTTTTCAGCGGTACAGTCTTCTCCCACCAATCCCCATTTTTGGTCATTTCATGATTGGGACGAGTTTCGTCAAATTTCTGGAACATATCTTCCTCATCCCAGATAAAGCCATTTAGTTGTACCGATTCGATTTCAGTGAGATAAGTTGGTTGGGGCGAAATATTAAATCTAAATTCTGTGGGATTGAAAGAGATGGTATAAACACCGTCTTGTTCAATTTTAATGATAATGTTCTGGGCTTTATTAGCGCGGTTACCCGTTACTAATTTTGGTTTTCCTTTCTTGTTTGTCTTGTAGGGATTAGCTTTAAAAGACTCAAACAAGCTATGATTAGTAGTAAAACGAAAGGCGTAGATCCCGTTCCTGTGACGACCGCCATTAGCTTTCAGCTCTACTTCTTTAGAGTATTTTTTACCATCTTTAGTCATGTCATTTTCAGGCAAAAACGGATTCCAACGACCCCGGTTGTTGTTGACGGTTCCTAATAGCTGGGCACTAGCAGTGAATTCAGAAATTTCTGGATTGGGAAGTACGGGGATTGCTGCTCCGTAAGTTTTGTTGGTCATCTTTCTATTTTCTAACAGCTGATAAATTATTTGTTTGAACCGCAGAGACGCAGAGGGCGCAGAGGAAGATGAGAGAAATTGATCTATCTATATCCTTCTGCGCTTATCTCTGTTTTTGGTGCGATTAACCTCTATTCTACAATGATTTGGTCGTTTAATTGACTGTGATGCAGGGCTTTCTTAACCTTTGCGTTAGCACCAACAGCTTTGACGGTTATCTCACCCTGACGTTGCTTGCCTTGGATAAAGAAGGCCAAATAACGTAAAGCCTGGGAGGAAATTGATTCCAAATCATTCATGACGAAGATCAGGTTTGTTGCTTGCTGAATTTCCATGCGGTCAAACTCATCATCTAGTTCATTTAAGGCACCTTGACCTTCCAGTTTGCCACTGAAATCAATCTTAGCAGTGCCATTAGTAGCTTCCAGCAAGGCAACTTCAAAATCAATGGCAGTGGGATAAATCCGTACTTTCACCTTAGTACCAGCGGGATAGTTATCTGGTAGTTTGACAGTGAGAGCTTTGGCATCAAAATCCTTATAGGGATGACCATCAATCCAAACTTGCTTAATGCGAATGCTATCTGGTGGCAGAATATCCGGTGCTACCCGCAGGATATTGCCGGGGAAGCCCTCTGGCTGGGGCTTGAAGTAGAAGTCCATGGGCTCCTTAATAACCAGCAAGTTAGTGTAAATTGCTGCTAAGTAGCACAGCTCAAAGGAGTGGTAGCCTGCCATGGAGTGACTGCCTTTATCCCGTTCCGTACCTAGAGCGTAGGGCAGTCCATTAGCCAAAACGTTAAAGTAGACGCCGCCAGCGTAGTGGTCGAGGAAATAGGCATTGTAGAAGGAAGTACCTTCCCGAGCATAGCGGAGAAACTCATCCTTCAGTTCGTTCCCATAGACTCCAGCCATGATGTAGTAAGCCAGGATACCTTGCTCTTGTTGCCACCAAGCTTTGCGATCGTGCCAAGCGTATTTGTGGAATTTGCCGAACTTCTCCACCCGTTCCACCACATCATACCAACCGCCTCGCTGGCGATCGCATCCTGCATCGGCAATAACGGTACCAATTTTTTCTGCCAGTTTCTGGTATTCCTGCTTGTCCTTCAGTCCGAACATGCGGGTCAAGTTCCAGGCGATTTTCAGGTTGTGTCCTACAACTGCCCGGTTTTGCTGCCAACCCCAAGTTTGGTCTTTGGACCAGTCATCGAAAAACTTCTCTTGGACGAAGGGACTTTCATCGTAGTCGGGAAAATGCTTGACGATGGTATCGAAAGTATATTCGAGGAAATCGGCGTATTCTTCCTTACCAGTAGCCAGCCAGAGATTGATTAAATAGGCAGGAGCGTGGTCTCCCACGGAGTTCCAATTCTTCTTCGCCTTATTCTGTCCCAAGGACTCGCTGTGGGGGCTGAAGGTAATGGGGTCGATATGGGAATAGTAGCCCCCTTTCTCCGTATCGTCGTGGAAGTAGCGATGGAACAGTTCTACCGTTGTTTTCGCATCCTCCAAAATCCGAGGATCTCCCGTAATGCGGTAAGTTTGTACCGGACCTGCCAGAGCGTAAATCTGCTCGTAGCAAGGGATAGCATTATAGTCATCCCCAAATTCCGAGGCTAAGACTTTCTCCTCCACATCATTTTCGTTAATATCTACGGCGTGATACCAGTAGCTAATGCCCTCGCTCTTATCTTTAAAGCGCATGTGCTGCCGCAAGTATTCAGTACCTTTCTCAGCTGCTTCCAGGTAGCTATCTTCTCCCGTGATTAAATAGGCAGAAGCAAAACCGTAGACTAGGCGGGAGATGGTATCGGTTTCTTGCCGTCCGCTTTTCTGCTTGTTCCCTTCTATAGTTAGGTTGGTGCGGTATTTGCGGTAGTTAATCTTACCACCATGATCCACACCGAACTCGGCATTGAGGTAGAAATCAGCTAATTCCTTAATCTGTTGTAACCACCAGTCTTGCTTTTCAAAGGAGTACTTGTCAGTGGTACGTCCGAGGAAAACAATGCTTTTGGCCTCAAAGGGGTTTTCGCCATCTTCGGTTGGGCAGAAAATCCCATAGGCTAGCAGAAAGCGTCCGGGAGTGAGCATCCCCGGCAGTTGATTCGTTGCTCCCTGATACCCTTCTCCCAGGTTCCGCACTAATTCGGCGTTAGTGAGCTCCGTTAGATGGATGGTGTATTCCCGAGCGTCTGATGTTTTGACCTTGCAGGTATTTTGGTTTTTGTCATAGCTGGTGACATAACCTGCAATGAGGTCTGAGAAAGAAAAATCAATTGCGTTTGCCATGTTAGTTTTTCTCCTAAAAAGGATGGTTGTATTTGTTTTAGAAGCCTCAAGCCTATTCAGACCTGACTCCCACTATTGTAGCTTACCCAAATAAATTATACAACTTATTTGGGTTAAATTTTTGTTATGCTGCTGAAACCTTTACCCAGAGATAACTTCAAGGATTTTTGAGCTTATTACCCAACAACTCTAATGATTTAGGCCCACTACTACAGCAGCCATTAGGCAGTCAGTAGAACTCCGATTGGACCAGGTATGTCGAGTTCCGTGTTGCACTACACAATCACCTTGGTGCAAGTGAATTTCCGTCCCGTCCTCCAACTGCAACCAAACCTCGCCAGAAACAATGACTAGGTATTGCATGGTGTCGGAGCTATGGAGTCCTTTATCCTCAAACTGATGAATATCAGCCGGGGAAATGCGAACGAATAGGTCAGCGCGTCCCTCCCAAACCGGGCAATAAAGATGACACTCCTACCGTTGGGTCAGTTTGCTCTTCTGGGAGCGTGGGAATATCATCAGTAGCCCAAAGATAGGTTACTTCTAAATAAGGAAGAGACTCCACTTTCACAACGCGGGGCGGGGAACCATCACTCACTAAGACGGATGTTCCATCCCGAGTGCGACGAGTTACTATGCGACGCACGTTTTCTTTCATTCCTTGTCTCCTTAGTGCAGCATTATTGGGCTGAAATTTAGGCGTTGCATCTCTTTGCGCCTTTGCGTCTTTGCGCGAGACTCGATCATCTTTTGACGCTGGAATTTAACCTAAAGCTTCAGTGATTTTGGTATCCTTACCCATCCCTTGCATCCACCCAGGATAGAGAGAAACAGGTGCGGTTATTTCATCGAGACTGGTTATATCTTCTGGAGTGAGATTCACCTCAACAGCCTGCAAATTGTCTTCTAATTGAC
This sequence comes from Prochloron sp., assembly GCA_965198675.1. GTDB lineage: Bacteria > Cyanobacteriota > Cyanobacteriia > Cyanobacteriales > Prochloraceae > Prochloron. Next base: position 2,961,271 of record OZ240666.1, read on the forward strand.
TCATTTTATTAGCTCCAATGATGATAGAGGTGATGAAAGGCTTAGTGAGAATCCAAGAGAGGGCAATTTGGGGGATGGAAACCTGATGTTTAGCGGCGATCGCCTTCAATCGCTCCACCACAGTGTAACCTTGTTCCAGATTAATTGGCGGAAACTGAAACTTGTTTCGCCGTGCATCTTTCGGTGCAGGATTGTCTTTGGTATACTTCCCAGTCAAGAAACCACTTGCTAAAGGACTCCAGGCGAGAATTCCCAATCCTTGGTCTTGGGCAAAAGGTACGATTTCATGTTCTAAATCCCTACCCAACAGGGAATAGTACATTTGGGCGCTAATAAAAGCAGTGTACCCTAACTTTTCCTGAATGCCAATGGCTTTAGCCCCTTTCCAAGCCGGCAAATTGCAAAAGCCAACATAGCGCACGTAACCTAACCGCACCACATCTTCCAACGCTCGCAAGGTTTCTTCGTATGGTGTTAAAGGGTCGGCAATATGAATCTGATAAAGGTCGATGTAATCCGTACCTAAACGCTTCAGGCTTCCTTGAACCGAGGCAATAATATGTCGAGAGGATAAGCCAGACTGGATTAGGTTTTCACCACTACGCAAACCGCACTTCGTAGCAATAATAACATCTTCTCGCTTTTTTGACAACGCCTTGCCTAAAATAATTTCTGACTGTCCGTCAGTATAAGCATCAGCAGTATCAAATAAGTTCACCCCTGCATCCAAAACCTTTGCTACCATTTCATTAGCTTGATTCTGTCCGATGCGATTGGTGACACCAGGAACCAATTGGCCTTCTCCGAAGGTCATGGCTCCAAAAGAGAGTCTGGAAACCACTAAGCCGGAATTTCCTAGTTGGGTATATTTCATAATGTGCCTTTTCTGATTTAACCATTAACCTAACCTGCTTTGTTCCTACTCCCCTTATTAAGACAGGGCCGTTAAAGGGGAGTCGTAGTCAGGTTCAGTAATTGATTACACCTTGAAATGCTTCCTCACGTCTTCACCAAAGCTCTCATAGTCCCTTAAAGGCCAAACTACTTCAAACTCCAGATATTCCCGCATTGGTAAGCGTCCCATAGCTGTCCTGTCTAACTCATCGATAGACTCCACATCAATAATGCCGATAATCCGCTTTTGGGCAGCAACTTTATCTAGTTGAGCTTTTACGGTACCTGATTCATCTAGAGCCTGGGCATTATCCATTTCCTGGGCTTCTAAGTCCCAAAGCTCGTCAAAGGTCAACCTTCCTTCAATGTTCCAGCCCATTTGAACGTAAAACAGCATAATTGCAAATCTCCTGATTCAAGCTAATTTGCCTGCCTATACTCAGTGTTCGAGTCGAAGTTAAATCAATACCTAAGCAGTCTCCAGTTTTGACCGGATCAGTTTGACGACCTCGTGTTCCGGACCCAAGACTTCTGTGGCAATATCCAATGGAGTTTTGCCGTCGTGTCCTTTCAAATCTAATCTGGCACCAGCGTTAACCAGTATCTCAGCACATTCGGCATACCCATGCCAGAGAGCATCATGGAGGGGTGTATAACCGTTAATTGCTCCCTGAATATCAATGTCAATATCAGGGTGTTCAATCAGGATTTTCAAAATCTCAGGATTGCCATTGTAAGTTGCTTTGTGAATAGGGGCTCCTTTAAAAACCCAGTCTTCCACTCGCACCTTTGCACCTGCCTTCAGAAGCTCACTTACAATCTCTGTATGATTATCACGAGCAGCAACGATAAGCGGCGTGTGACCATCTAGAAAAGAATTGACGTGAGGATATACCGTATTTACATCCGCACCTTCGCCCATTAGTTGCTTGACCTTTTCTAGATTGCCCTGATTTGTTGCCGCCATTACGGTTTGCGACTCAATAATTTTCTGAGCGGATGCTCTACCAGCATCAATTGCTTCTTTGATGATGACGAATTTCTCTTTTTCTTCCCCTTGATTGACGTTCAGTTCAAAGTTAACGTGATCGTCAAGGGTGAAACCATAATGGGTGTCAAAATTCAGATTGGCCCCCCGTTCAATCAGTAGCTTGACAATCTCTGGCCACTTATACCAGAGGGCATCCATAATGGCGCTATGGCCCATTGTGGGTGTTACGGCATCAATAAATGCACCTGCATCTAGTAGCAGCTTAATGATTTCTAAATTCCCTCCCTGACAAGCCTTGTGTAGAGGGGTTGCACCAGTTTTGCTATCGGCAGTTAGAATATCTGCGCCAGCATCCACTAGCAGTTGGGTCATCTCCAAGTTGCCATGACAGGCTGCACTCATCAAGACCGTCAGCCCATTTTCGGGGTTGCGGGAGTTGACATCAGCACCTTGCTGGAGAAGGCTTTTGGCTGCCTCAAGGTCGTCATTTTCAACCGCTTCGATCAGGCGCGAGGGCAAATCTCCCCGAAATGCCGCAATGATGGGGGATGGATCGCAGTAGGATTTCCACTTCACAATCTTGCCTCTTGAGACCTGCATCCAAGTGGCAAAGGTGATGTCAAAAGTGAGTCCAGTGGCTTTGACTGTTGTAATGTCATGCACTGTGCCAAATGCCTTATCTCCCTGAACGACTAAATCAACAGGCTTGAACAGCTTGACCTCTGCAACCCCATCGCGGGTTTGAAAGGATTGAGTTACTTCAGCAATGCCATGGGATGTGCCAATCCAGGGAATGATATCGCTAACCCCTTCAACTGGCTGGATGTTTATCCACTCGATATGGTCCGCCAGACAACTCATGGCAGTTTCATTATCAGCTCTCTCAAGCGCATCAAACCATTTTTGAGCGACTTTCTGTGTTTCTTTTTGACTCATTTTTGACTCCACTAATAGATGGCTAATATCAGGAATTAAGAACTATTGATGAATAATGAACAAGCTCCTATTTCGAGCAGTTTTCAATTTTTGACTGTAGAGGCGCACCCGCCATCAGAGACTTCTGCTCTGCTTTTTGTGTCAGCAACGAATAGGACTTTCCTACTCCAAAGGAGGCGGAGGTCGAAAATCTCTCTAGATGGTTGTTCAGGCATATTTTTACCTCTGTTGACTAAAAAATTGTTATTCGCGAAAATCAGGTCCAATAATCCAGTGTTCTTCCGTGACCATTGTGTGGATGTATTTAGATTCAAAGAGTCTTTCAAAATCCCCTAGCACATCTTGATGTTCGACAGAATTCTTTGCTTGTTCCAGAGATTCAACATCGTCAAACCAAAGCTGAGAAACGCAATCCAGCACTGATTCTCCCACAGTATAGGCACCATCCACAACGTGACATTGAAGATAACGACGCACACCAGGAATCTTGAGTACCTTAGCACTATGACTATCTAACATCTCCTGGCGAAACTCGGCTAATGGCAGACCAGCCTTTCTTTTGACCATAATTAACTGTTTCACCCTGTTAGAGTCTTTTGTCAAAGGTTCTCCTGCCATTAACACATGAGCATTGGTATCTAAGCCGATGGTGCGCCAAAAGGCTGCCCAGTTCGGTTCATCGCGCCTAGCTCCTTCTAGAAATTCTTTACTTTGAAGAGAGGCAATTTGCTCTTCTTCCTTCAACCAGATTTCAGCAACACCGCTAAAAAGAGGGTCTTCCTGTTCCCCGCCCAAAGGAATCCTCGAATCAATCATATAACGCCTAATTTGGGGAATTTTGCTGGCGTATTTAATCGCATGAACGTTTTTCCAATAGTCCAGGAAATCCTGTTCGCTCATTCCTGGTTTAGGACTGGCAAATATCAATTGATGGATCATGAACAAGCTCCTATCTATAGCAACTTTCAATTGGGCGCACAACTGTGAGCCCCTACGGAGTATATTTAACCTTTCTCCCTACTGTCCGCACCTAATCCCAATCATTTCAGGATTAACATTAGCTTCCAAAACTACATCAATGAGAAATGGTCCCTTGTGAGCTAATGCTTTGGCGATCGCCTCCCCTATTTCCTCTGGTTTTTCAACCCGAACGCTTTCCACTCCCAGAGATTTAGCAATTTCATCAAAGCGAATTTGAGGCTCAGACAAATCGAAACTGAGGGGATAATCCCGAGCAGCCATGCCTCGTTCCTGCCAGTAAGCCTCAATATTGATTTGCAGCAACTTGTAAGAACTGTTATTACAAATGACAAACTTGGCATCCACATTGTGACGGGCAGCAGACCAGAGAGCTTGGATCGTATACATGCTACCCCCATCTCCCGCAACCCCAATTACTGTCTTATCAGGATTAGCCAATTTAGCGCCAATTGCACCGGGAAGCCCTACTCCCAGGGAACCCCCCCTGGTCACGAAATAATGACCTGGTTGGCTTGGCTGTAGGTAGCGAGTCAGGTGGGGAGAACTGGTGAGACCTTCATCGAAGATAACAGCATCTTCTGGTAATTGAGCCACAAGTTCCTTAGCAAAGCGAGAGAAATGGAGAGGAACTGCATTTTGCACCTTCAAATCTGCTGCCAATTCACTTTCGTGCTGTGCTTGTTTTGCTTTGCCAATTTCCCCAGTGCGAGTTTTTGCAGCTTCTTTCTGCTGCGGTGTCATCATCCCTTCTAAGATAGTAGCCAATTTCCCCAGAGACAGTTTGGGATCGCTCACCATACCCAGATCCACGGGATGATTTTTGGCAATCTCATAGGCATTCAAATCAATATGAATCACCTTAGCACCGGGTTTAAAGATATCCCCCAGTTCCGGAAATACCTCGGGCAACATATAGGTGCCGCAGACTAAGTTGGCATCCCCCTTAGAAGTGATGGGCAAACTGGAATAGCCAAACATATGTCCTGTGGAACCCTGATAAAGGGGATGGTTGTAACTCATGTTCAACTCCCCAGAATCCGCCGACCAAACCTCTGCCCCCAACAGTTCGGCAACCTGAGCCAACTCTTCCTGAGCGCCAGAAAAAGCGATGCCATCTCCGACAAAAATCATGGGCTTTTGGGCAGCTACCAGCATTTGCGCTGCCTCTTGCAACAATGCTTCATCGGGCACCACTTTAGTGGATGGGAAAGAGGTGGGTCTTACGGATTCAACTACGGGAGCATCCAAAATATCCACGGGCACACAAACATATACTGGTCCCATGGGAGGTGTGGTGGCAATTTTGATGGCTCGACGCACAATCCGCAACAGGGAGGATGGCTCCATGACCAAAGTAGACCACTTGGTGACTGGTTCCGCCATGGCCACCAAATCTCCGGCCATTTGAGCATCCATAGCCTGATATTTAATGCCCGCATCTCCACCAATTACTACTAAGGGAGAATTACCCCGCTTTGCCTGGTAAAGGGCGCCAATAGCATTGCCCAAACCGGGGGTACTGTGAATTTGCACTAAAGCTGGTTTTTGAGTTGCCCGAGCGTAACCATCCGCTGTCATCACAGCGATGGATTCTTGCAATGTCAAGATATATTTCAGGTTCGGGTAATCCCCCAGGGCATCCAGAAATCCTTCTTCCGACGTCCCAGGGTTGCCGAACATGTGGTCGATTCCATCTGCCAGGAATTGCTCCAGAATGGCAAAGCGCCCAGTATTCTTACTCATCTTCTTTATATTTACAGTAGTTCGCGCAGGAGTATTTACAGATTAAAACTTGGATCAACTCGGCACTAAATTTCCTCTTCGGACCGTGATACAAAGCTTTCGGGCTGGTAACTGGTAACTGGTCACTGGTCACTGGTCACTGGTCACTGGTCACTGGTCACTGGTCACTGGTCACTGGTCACTGGTCACTGGTCACTGGTAACTGGTAACTGGTAACTGGTCACTGGTCACTGCTATCCCAGAGTTACCAGTTATAGCGAGTTAGTCCCTTTTCCAGAACTTCGATTAATTTTTGGCCACACTCATAAGAAGAGGCGGTGGAACGACTGGTGATAAAGGGATAATCCACCAAAACGGAAGTCACGTGACCCACTCTGCCGATAAATTCTCCATCCGGTCCCACAGCATCCCGGAGAATGTGTTCTAGAGGGTAGAAGGGAGGACCGAAGTTGATAAAACCATCCCCAAATCCTTTGTTGGAACCATCTAGGGCGTGGTTGCCCTCAAATCCAGTGCCATCTAGGTAGTCATAGTCAGTGGGGTGTCCCGTAACATGCTTACCCCAAATAATGCTCTTCTTCTCCCGGAAGTCCCGAGCAAAAGCCAAGCAGGTAACCCCATAGCATTCAGCAGCAATAGGTTTATTAAGCTTGTAAAAGCCGAGAATCAAATCGTGCAACCGCTGATTATTTGCCAGATCCACCATGGCACCACTGCCGCCAACAATGGTAAGAGCATCGTAATTTACCAGTTCTTCTGATACTAGGCGATCCAGTTCTTTGTAATAGGCTTCCATATCCCTCAGATAGGTGTTAGAGGAGGGGTAAGCTCGGACGGGAAACCAGTCAGCAAGGCTTTTGGGATTATCTAGTCGGCTGGACTTATCTAACTTGCGGGTCTTTTCAGCATATTCTTTTGAGGTAACGGAGCGACCCAAGGGGGGATCGATGAAACCAGGCTGCATACTAACTGCCAGCGGTGTGGGCTTCTTGCCCGTGGGAGTTACAAAAGTTATTTCATATCTCGCTTCATCACATGCTTCCAGGGGACCAACCAGTTCTTCCCCCCAGTAACCCCACTCAGACACGACAAAAAGAATCTTTTTCACTGCATTACCTCTTTTTACGATCCAACTTTTGTATCACTACTTCCATAGTATCAATTTTTCCTGGGGCTGTCAACCCCTAAAACAAATATTTTTTAAATTTAAGCAAAATTTAAACAAATGTTCATAAAATTAGATTATCTTCTTAAATATGCTATACTGTATAAGTAGTATAATTGTATTATCTAAAATCAAAAATATGGGCGCTGGGATATTTACATATTAAACAAAGATAACATAAGCTCAAAAATACTTGAAACTCAATAACAGTAAGCATTTTAGTTATAGCGCTACCCAGGGTCTACGTCCGTCGGGAGTTGGGAGTCGGAGAAGAGAAAAGCTTTAGTACAAAGGTTTTAGCAACCGCCAGGGCGGTTGAGGTAATATGAGACCCCACACCCCACACCAGAGCGAACTGCTATATTTGGCTAAAATAGCTTAAGTTTTATCTGTGTAAAGGTTTCAGCGATTTATAATTGTATTTCCCAACAGCCTCAAACAGTGACCTCGTACCATGACAGTTACCAGTCCTGCTCAGGCAAACCGGGGCAGTCAGGCAGGCGTCTGGTGCGGGGTTGTACCCACCCCCCGTGGTCACTGCTATATAACGCTACGCAGGGTCTACGTCCGTCGGGAGTTGGGAGTCGGGGAAGAGAAAAGCTGTACACAAAGGTTTTAGCAACCGCCAGGGCGGTTGAGGTAATATGAGACCCCACACCCCACACCAGAGCGAACTGCTATATTTGGCTAAAATAGCTTAAGTTTTATCTGTGTAAAGGTTTCAGCGATTTATAATTGTATTTCCCAACAGCATTAGTACTGGTAACTGGTAACTGGTAACTGGTAACTGGTAACTGGTAACTGGTAACTGGTAACTGGTAACTGGTAACTGCTCTAATTATTACATTGAGGATGAATTCCGTCGTGGGCACAGATAAAGTCAATTTGGGTGGAGGTTAAATTTCTGACTTGAGCAAAATTAACACCTTTAATCTTGGCGACTGAATCGGCAATTGGTTGTGCAGCAAGAAATTGCTCTTCCCCGAGGAACGGTCTGAGAAGGAAGATGACTCCCTGAAAATTAGCCCCGGCGAGATTTGCTCCCGTTAAATCAGCAGCACTGAGATTGGCATTTTCCAAATTTGCATTTGTCAGTATAGCTCCACTCAAATTCGCTCCTTGCAGTTGAGCAGAACTGAGATTGGCCAGTGTAAGATTGGTATTGCTCAAATTAGCTTCCCTCATGTCTGCTCCATACCAAGTAGATCTGGCAAGGTCGGATCCTGTCAAATCTGCACTCACTGCTTTCACCTGCCCCAAGTTAGCACCGACTAAATTAGCCTGGGACAATTGAACCACCCCTAAATTGGCTCCTGTCAGACTAGCACCTGCTAACATTGCTTGCTGCAACTGGGCACCAATTAGTCGGGCGCTGCTGAGGTTGCTATTATTTAGTTGAGCGTTGGCTAAATTGGCCCGATCCAGACTAGCACCCATGAGGTTACTACCTTCCAGGGAGACGTAGCTCATTAGAGCACCAGTCAAGTGAGCATTAGTGAGATTTGCACCCCTCAGATCCGCAATCTCATCGTCGAATGTACCAACACGCCCATCTTTCCCGGCACTGGAGAAAATGCTATTCTTCAAATTAGCACTATCCAGAATCGCCTTGGGCAAATTAATCCCAGACAAGTCAACTCCCTCTAAAACTAAAGCAAATTGTGCTATCTCATTACCGTCCGTTCCTAAGTCGGCACCTTCCAGATTAGCAGAGTGGAGTTTACCGCTGTAGAAGGTCAGGATTTTGGCGATCGCCTCCTTAGTGGACCGCAGTCGTCTGGCTATTTTTGGTTTTTCTGACAGGTCACCAGACTGGTGCAAAACCTTATAATCGTTAGATAGAGATTTATTGAGAATGGTCAAGGGTTCCAATGCAGTCAGACCCTTATTAATCAGAGCTTGATGAATCGTACTCATCAAAGAAGAATTAGTTTCCTGAGAGAGTAAATCTACTAACGTGGTTACAGCCCGGGGGTCATCCAGTCGTGCCATGGCCAAAATTGCTGTCTCACGGTCCCCTACTGTGGAACTTAACTGCTGTACCAAGGTCAAGAATAGCTTATCTTGGCGCTCTTGTAACTGGTGCTGATGTTTGGTTCTTTGAATATAAAGTTGAGTGCCGACAAATGTTGCCATCATCAAACTCATACCAGCAAATACTGCTATAGGGAGAGCGATGACCTTATTTTGCCTTAGCCATTCCCAAAGATTAACTCCCCAAGTTTTAACCATATTATTCTTTATTCTCTGGTTCAGAAGCCACAAAGAACTTGTATAAAAGGTAAATTACCATTCCTAGGGCACCGATAGTGAGCAAGGAAGTAACCAAATGCAAAACAGTGTTTAACAAAGAAAGTCCCGCGAGTCCTCCTCCTATGACTACGACAACTTTTCCCGGGGTGGGAAGGCTGTTAAACCAATCTCTAGCAGAGACGAATAATTTTCCGATTCGTTCCGAAAGGGCAATTGGCATCTGAGGAGCTTTTTCTGGTATAGTTTGATTGATTTCTGCTTCTAGATCTTGAAGTCTTTCTTTCCAGTCTTTCTTACCTTGATTATCCATCTTTATATTCCTCTAACTGTTGTACCGAAACTTCTACTGCGTCTACATTGATGGTTCCTAGACTGGTCAAGGGAGTGAAATGTCCCCCTGACTCTTGCAGCTGTTCACCACAGTTAGGACATTCAAAGTTCGTCCCAGCAAAACCAGTAAATTCGTAGGCGCAGGCTGGACATTGGTCTTGAACCAGTTTTCTTTGCAACCACCAGCGAAAGACAAAAATGGCGATGACCGGGGTCAGCAGCAGCAAAGCCAGCAAAATCAAGAAAACTTTGACCACCCCACCCAGACCTACTGACCCCAGCAATAAACCTATTAGCAAGAGAGTCAGGAAACAGCCGAAACCAGAGTTATTATCATTCACAGCCTTATCCTCAGGTTAGCCCCAATTTCTTCCATTATAGTCTAGCGAAAAACTCTCCCGGTGGTATAGCGCTTTGGGCGGGTTGGTCTGGTGGGTTTCGGGTGTGGGCATTGCCCACCGTGCTGAGCTGTATGTCAATACCTAACCCACCTCCTCTGTGCCTCTGCGCCTCTGGGTGCAACAAAATTTTAGTGTATTAACTATTTTTATGTAGTATAAATTTAGTATTTTTTAACTGTTTATGATGATGTTGCTATAATGAGCAGTTGTGCTCAAAAGCTATTGTTCTTGCCCTATTTAGGATTGCTATAGCTCTACTAGCTCTACTTGCGCAGCTAGGGCTTTCGGCTCCTCAGGTTTCGTAAACATGGTAAACCTTGACCAAATGCCAAAACCTACCAGGAGAGTAAATAATATTGCTAACCGGGCGCCCGCGATAGCGGCACTCTTAGTGATCGCTCTCCCAGTGAAAACTTTCATCCTCTCCGCGTCTCTGCGTCTCTGCGTGATATCAAGTCCGGTAGCATTGTAATTATATAACTGGTAACTGCTCACTGGTAACTGCTCACTGGTAACTGCTCACTGGTAACTGCTCACTGGTAACTGCTCACTGCCCCTACACGTTTACGGTGCGTTACCAACGCACCCTACAATCTCATAAACATTAAAACAACCCCAGTACCTAAGAGACAAACAATACCAGCCAAACCAGCTAAAGGTTCTTCCCCCAAACCAGTAACCCACTGGTACCCTTTACCAGTATAGGCCATCAACTGTGCCTCGGCAAGACTTGTTAAACCCCAAATCCAACCTGCATGGAGTCCAGTAGCTAAACTCAAACTCCCCCCGTTTACCAATCTTGCTCCTACTAATACCATGCCCATGAGCCAAAGTCCAGGTAGATTCGGTATGGACTTCTTTTGCTCCCAAACTAAGTGTAACAGAGCAAAAATCACACTAGAAATAGCTCCAGCCATGACTAGATTATACTCTTCCCTTAACGTATTAAGCAAAAAGCCCCGAAAAACTAATTCTTCCGTGAGACTAATCCAAAGTGCCAGTGCTATAATAGGAAGAGAAACAGAAAAGAGACGGTGTAGGTTTTCCCCAGACCACTGGATCCAACCCAGGAAATATTCTATGGAGAATATCACCCCCAAACCACCAACCCCCAAACCAAACCCCACCATGAGAGAGATGAAGAAACTTGATGCAGTGTCCAAACCTAAATCTCCCCATGACATTCCCTTTATAGTAGCTCCCAACCACACAAGAAAAGGTGCCAAAAGATAAAGCCCAGCCAGCAAAGGCAACTTTTCCTTACCTGTTAAAGGTTTCAGAGGCTTCCATTGCCAAACAAGAGCAAAAGGTAACCACAAAAGAAACCAAACCAGAAAAAATCCTGTAACAACAACCCAAGAATTATCTATATTCATCTGCGTTTATCCGCGTTCATCTGCGGTTCAAAAACTCCCCAACCAACTCCTGAGCCAATGCTTGACTTTTCGCCTCCCCATAAATGCGCAGGATCGGTTCCGTATTAGAAGGTCGAATATGAACCCAAGAATCTTCCCTCGTAACCCGCAACCCGTCTTCTGTGGAAATATTCTCATGGGCATATTTTGCTGCTAACCTAGCCAAAATCACCTCCATATCTACACTACCCAGGGCCATTTTCTCCTTCACTATAACGTACTGAGGCAAACTACCACGGAGTTGAGCCAAAGATATTTCCTGGTTTGCTAGGTGTTGCAACAACAAGGCAGTTCCCACCAAAGAATCCCTGCCATAATGGACTTCCGGTAAAATCACCCCCCCATTTCCTTCTCCACCCAAAATTGCTCCCACTGCTTTCATTTTCTGCACCACATTCAACTCCCCCACAGAAGAGCGATAGACTTTCATGCCATATTTTTTGGCTACAGTGTCAATCGCCATAGAAGAAGAAAAATTAGTGACAAAAGATCCAGAACGAAAACCCCAAAGGAAATCAGCAGCAATCACTTGAGTCAATTCTTCGTTCACATATACCCCATTATTATCTACCAAAGCTAGGCGATCGCCATCCGGATCCACTGCTAAACCCAAATCAGCCTCCTCCTGCACCACCACTTCCCTCAGTTTCTCCAAGTGTGCCTCCAAAGGTTCCCCCGGTCGTTCAAATTTCCCCGACATGGTAGAGTGAATCTTAACAATTCTTTCTGGAAGAACTCCCAAAGCTTCTAAAAGAGCAGGTATAGCTATACTCCCCACCGAGTTGGCTCCATCCACAACGATTTTGAAGTTGCCCTTTTGAATGGTATCCTTGTTAATATAGGGTAAGGCGAGTATTGCTTCTATATGGTGAGTCAAAGCATCTTTAATCCTATAACCCCCCACCTTATCATAGGAAGTATAAGGTATATTCTTCTCCCTTCCCACCCATGCTTTTATCAACCCCCAATCTTCAGCAGAGATAAACTCCCCAGATCCGTTGAGAAACTTAATCCCATTCCATTCAGGGGGATTATGGCTTGCTGTGATAATAATACCACCAACTGCCTCATAATAGGGAACAGCCATAGCAATAGTAGGAGTAGTAGCCAGTCCCACATCTATAACCTGCCAGCCCATAGCTTGCAAAAGGGAGGCGATCGCCCCGGACAATATTTTCCCCGTACTCCGTCCGTCTCTACCAATAACAAAACTACCATTACTATTTTTGTTATGCAAAAAAGCAAAGCCAGCCGCAAAGCCCATAGCTATTTCCAAATCTAAACCTTCGCCGTAAATGCCTCGCAGACCAGAGATAGAAACGATAAGTTGTTTTTTCATAAATAATTTATTTGTTATTTTGATTGAGGTTAACGGCTTCGTTTATCTTGAAATATTAGGGATTTAGCAGTTTCTCATCTTTACTTTGGGGGCGGGAAAACCCCGCTTTTAAAGGTCAACTGCGAACTGCTTCCAGAATGCGAGAAAAATAGAAGCTAGTGCTAGTCATGCCATCTCGTTTAATGGTAAAACCATGGTCTTGGAGTATATTAATGATATCAGCTTCTTTATGTTGATAAGCCCTAGTCGCTTTACTAGGTCCTGGAAAAAACTCCCCTATTTTCTTAAGGATACACAAAAGAATTGTTTTGGGAGCAAAACTGAGAATCAAGCGTTTCTCAGCCAGAGTTGCAAGGTGAGCAATCATTTTAGCCGCGTCTTCCTGGGGATAGTGGATTAAAACATCCAAACAGCATACCGTGTGATATTTCCCAGACAATGCTTCTAGATCCTGCACCGCAAAAGTGAGATTATTCATCTTGTCCAAAACCTTGATAGTTTTTTCCTTTGCTTCCCCCACCATTTTTGCCGAAATATCGCTGGCAAATACTGTAGCACCCTCTACTGCTAGGGGAATACTGAGACTACCCACACCGCAACCCGCATCACAAATGGACAACTGGTTTAAATTATCATCCGACTTCAACCACTCTAGCACCGTATCAATGGTTTGCTGATGTCCACTACGGATATCCCGTTGCACCTTATTTACTTCCCCATCGCCGTAAATCCGACGCCAGCGCTCGAAACCGATAGCGTTAAAATATTCCTTGACAATAGCTTTGTCATCAAATGCGTTAGTCATTAAATTACGGTGTCTTTATAACGTTTTACTTGATATTCGGTTATTTTACCAGCTTATTGGTAATGTTTGTAGGTTGGATTAGCGACAGCGTAACCCAACAAGAGGGGTGAACAGCTGGCGATCGCCATATGATGTTATATTGCCATCGTTGATGGGTTTCACGCTGTTTGTAGGTTGGGTTAGCGACAGCGTAACCCAACAAGAGGGGTGAACAGCTGGCGATCGCCATATGATATTATATTATCATCTAGGAAGGGTTTCACGCAGAGTCGCAGAGAGGAGGAGAGGAGCAGTTACCAGCTATAATATGACCTACAAATACGATATCTTTCTGAGCTATCGAAATCATGGGCGTTGGCGCGATTGGATAGAATTGCATTTTCTCCCTAACCTTGAACACTACCTTGGGGAGGATCTAGGACACTCCATGGTCGATCCACAAACAAGCCAGCTATGGTCTCGTCAGTATTTCGGGAGCACCTCGTGCAGAAAAGAACTAGCCTATATGTTAGCTAAAGAAAAGCATTATTGAATATGAATTAAACAATATCTTAAAAAAAATAGAAAAAACATTAGATTTAGACAATCTAATGAATGAGTAAACTATCTGCTTATAAGCCGCTTTGTTGGGTTTCGTTCCTCAACCCAACCTACATTTCCTCTCTTCTCTTCCCCTCTGCGTCCTCTGCGTCTCTGCGGTTCATTAAAACAAACGAAACCAAATGAATAAAGTAGACTACTTGCGTATAAGTCTTATCGATCGCTGTAACTTTCGGTGTCAATATTGCATGCCAGAAGGAGTAGAATGGGACTATATTAACAAACAAGAACTCCTCACCAACACAGAAATACTCACCCTTCTAACTCATGTCTTCATACCCCTAGGGTTTAGCAAATTTCGTCTCACTGGAGGGGAACCCCTACTGCGTCGAGGGGTAGTAAAATTAGTGCAGCAGATAGCTTCCCTACCCCAAACCCAAGACTTAGCCATGACTACCAATGGGGCATTGCTCCCAGAAATGGCTCAAGACCTTTATAATGCTGGACTAAGGCGGATTAACATTAGCCTGGACTCTCTACAAGCCGAAACTTTTGCCCAAATTATAGGCAGAAACGGAACCATTTGGTGGGAAAAGACTTGGGCGGGAATTAAAACAGCCCATGAAGTTGGTTTTAACCCGTTAAAACTGAACGTAGTCATCATTCCCGGATTGAACGATGGGGAAGTATTAGATTTAGCCGCCTTGACGCGGTCGCGAAACTGGCACGTCCGCTTCATCGAATTCATGCCCATTGGTAATAATGACTTATTCAACGGACGTGGGTGGATCCCTTCCGAGGAACTGAGAGAAAGCATTCGCCATAAATGGGGGTTAGAAGCCTCCCAGGTGAAGGGAAATGGTCCTGCAGATGTGTTTCAAATCCCTGGTGCCCAGGGAACTTTGGGCTTTATCTCCCAAATGTCTGAATGCTTTTGTTCTCGCTGCAACCGTATCCGCTTGTCTGCGGACGGTTGGTTACGTCCTTGTCTGCTGAACGAAACTGGACAAATTGACCTGAAAACTCTTCTCCGTGGAGGAGTGAGTCGAGCCACTATCAGGAAGCAGGTGCAAGAATTATTAGAGATCAAACCAGAGATTAACTTCCAAGAGAGAGATCCAGGAACTAATGGGGGAATTTACAGTCGAACCATGTCTCAAATTGGTGGTTAGGGTTGGTTATTGGTCATGTTTAAAAAAACACCAATAACAAATAACCAAGCACCAAACAGCAAAACCTACGCTTTCCGGGCGTAATACTCAACCACTAATAGTTCGTTGATTTGCAGCGCAACCCATTCCCGTTCGATAATACTATTAACTTTACCAATAAGAATATTCTTATCAAACTCTAGGTGAGAAGGGAGATTAGCCAAACCAGGATATTCCATATTCCGTTCCACCAAACGGCGAGACTGATCCCGATCCCGCACACCAATCACGTCTCCCGCACGGCACTGATAGCTGGCGATATTAACTACTCTGCCATTTACCGTAATGTGACCATGATTCACTAACTGACGAGCACCGGGAATAGTTCCTGCCATACCAAGACGAAAGATGGTATTATCCAGGCGCATTTCCAGCATTTGTAACAAAGTCTGTCCGGTAGAACCACCAGCACGCCTGGCTTTCCTGACGTAGCGAATGAGCTGTTTTTCGCTAACACCGTAATTGTAGCGCAGTTTCTGCTTCTCCTCCAAACGGATAGCATATTCGGAGCGCTTTCTGCGGTTTTGACCGTGTTGACCCGGAGGATAGGAACGACGGGGACTTTTGCGGGTTAAACCCGGTAGTTCTCCTAAACGACGAACAACATGTAAGCGCGGACCCCTATATCGAGACATAAATTTAGATCCCTCTGGACGGAATGGAAAAATCAAGACTTAATATTATAGTATCATTGGTGATGGGGAGATTGGGGGATTGGGGGATATTATATTGTCAATATACCTAAAATAACTGCTATATGAGAGAGCTAAATCGCATTACCAGTGATCCTGGACGCATGAACGGACAGCCTTGTATTCGCAATATGCGTCTGACAGTTCGTCGCGTCATTGAGTTATTGGCTATCTATCCTAATCGAGCCGAACTAAGGCAAGAGTTTCCCGAACTGGAGGATGAAGATATTCAGCAAGCCCTGATTTTTGCATCTTCCTCCCTGGACGATCTGATTATTGAACTACCCAGAAGCTATGAAACTATTGCTTGACCAAGGATTGCCCCGCTCTGGGTCAGCATTATTAACCAATCTTGGCATCGATACAATTCACGTTGGGGATATTGGGTTATTCGCAGCTCCAGACAGGGAGATAATTGAAAGAGCAAGAGAAGAAAACCGTGTTGTTGTCACACTTGACGCTGACTTTCATCAAACGCGCGGGAGACTCCACCCGTAGGATGCGTTAGCCGTCATAGTAGCAGCATCCTAAATTAAATGGGTTAGCGTAACGCATCCTACGCGCAGCGGGGTGGAGAGGGATAGCGCGCCCAAAACCTTAACCCAAAATTAACCAGTCAAATAACCCACACTCACATTTTGTGAGTTAGAATATAAAAACCAGCAAGAACGTTAGTCGAAAAATGGTTCAACGCGCCTTCAGATATAGGTTTTACCCTGATTCGGACCAAGAGCTGCTTTTGCGTCGCACCCACCCCTCGCTCCCCTCCCAGGAGGGGAACGAGGGGTGGGTTGGTTTTCAATAAAGCGCTGGCGGCGAGAACAGAAGGGTGGTATGAGAGGCAGGAGAGAATCGGATACAAACAAATATCCTCAATGCTTACTGGTTGGAAAAAACAAGAAGAGTTGACTTTTCTAAATGATGTTAGCTCTGTTCCTCTTCAACAAGCTCTGCGCCATTTGCAAACTGCGTTTACTAACTTCTGGTCAAAGCACGCTAAGTATCCAAACTTTAAGAAAAAAAGAAATGGGGGAAGTGCAGAATTTACTCGCTCCGCTTTCACATGGAAGAATAAACAACTTAAATTAGCTAAATGCAAACAACCTCTCAATATAGTCTGGAGTCGTCACTTTCCAGATGAATGTGTCCCATCAACAGTTACCGTAAGATTAGAACCATCGTCTAGATGGGACGCAAGCGGTTGCTTCGCAATCGTATCAATACTAGTTGACGACCCCACAGTTAAACCTTTACCCTCAGTTGATAAGAAGGTGGGGCTGGATGTAGGATTAACCACCTTGGTGACGACTAGCAATGGGGACAAAATAGGTAACCCAAGGCAGTTTAAAAAGAAGTACCAGAGGCTAAGAGCAGCAAGCAAAGAGCTTTCTCGAAAACAGTTAAAGTCTAATAATAGGGCGAAAGCTAGGACTAGAGTAGCAAAGATTCATGCAAAAATAGCAGACACTAGAAAAGATTATCTACACAAGCTAACTACCAGACTCATTCGTGAAAACCAAACGATAGTGGTAGAAGACTTAGCAGTACGAAACATGGTCAAGAACCGTTCGCTTGCCCGTAGCATTAGTGATGCAAGGTGGAATGAACTGGTCAGACAACTTGAGTATAAAAGCGATTGGTATGGTCGTGAGTTGATTAAGATTGACCGCTTTTTTCCCTCTAGCAAGCGGTGTGGAAACTGCGGTTTCGTAATAGATAAATTACCGTTAAGTATCAGAGAGTGGAAATGTACGCAGTGCGGGACTACTCACGATCGAGATATCAACGCAGCTAAGAATATTTTGGCGGCAGGGCTTGCCGTGTCAGTCTGTGGAGCGACCGTAAGACCAATCGGACTTGGCTTCGAGAGGCAGGTGCAAAAGACCCCCGGCATCATCGATGGCGGGAGAAGGAAGCAGAAACCCAAGTAGCGATGCTTGGGAATCCCCTCCCTCAGCGTCAGCGGGGAGGGGAGGATGTCAATCCTTATTAGCTTTTGATGTAGCAACTTCTCCCTCAGTTATTCGTATTCGTATTGAAAGATTACGAGCCATGAATGTGAGGAACAGTTACAACAGGGGGCAGCTGTAACGGTGGAGCCAAGACGAATTCGTATTCGCTGTCTGCCATTATTGTAGGTTGGGTTTCCTTCTCTTTCTTTAAATGGGCTCTTGCACCGCTGAAGTAAGGGACTCCAAGTCTGCGGGATCGCCTTTGCCGTAAACTCTACACGGTAGCCCATTACCACTTCAGACCAAGTTTCTTTGCTACTTCAGAGGCAGGAATACCAGGCTCCCCGCCCTGAGTGCGCTGTAGAGATTCAATCAACTCCTGCACAACCTCTGGTTTTAGCTGTTCATCTTCATCACGATCCCTCAACAGCATTTCTAGGGTATCAGTCACTGTTTCCTGAATAAAGCACCTAAATTCTTCTATGGTCAAATCTTTAACTTGCATTGTCTCTCACTCGCGCTTTTTTTCTATTATAGCAATCCCCCGGGGGATTGCTATACAACAGGGTGCAGCTGTAACGGTGGATCCAACAATCGCCAACCAAAATAAATTTAATAAAAAGTTAAGGGACTCTAAGTATGAACCTTAAAGTCCCTCAGTACTCAATTATCCACTAACTATCCAGTCAAGCTATTGGACTAGGACAGAGAGTTAATCACGTAGTCAAGAAGACCATTGTACTCAACCAAAGCTTGAGCGGACATATCGCGAGGAGCACAACCGCGATCGCGCATAAAGGTCATGGCTGTAACGTAAGGAGCGGTGGGCAGATTTAAAGCACGATATACTTCGCGAGCACCTGCAATACCCCACTCATCAAGGGGACCAGTACCACCAACTACTAAGCAGTAGTTGATTAAGCGTAAGTAGTGTTTGATGTCGCGGAGACACTTATCTTTCTTAACTTGGTTCTCACCTGCTTCACCAGTTTCGTTCAAGTAGGGGTACTTCTTGAAGCAAGCATTGTAGCCCTCTTGAGCAACTGCATCAATATTTCCAGCTAACTTTTCAGCAGCTTCCATGCGAGCAGCAGCCCGTTGCAGGCTACCTTGAACGGATTCTAAGTCAGAGCTGCTGGGAAAACGACCTGCTGCATCAGCAGCAGAAATAACTGTGGTGACAACTGATTTCATTTGTTTACTATCTCCAGATTGAAGTTGATCTGATGTTGATTTAAGTGGGTTTAACTAAGGACTAGCTAACAGCGGCGATAACGCGATCAAAGTAGCTTGCTGCTTCAGCAGCGAGGGAAGCGCAGTCACCGGAAGTGTAGTTTGACTTGCGCTTGGAAGCGGTGTTGTTCACAAAAGCAACAGCAGCAGCCTTCATAATGCCCACTGCGCGAGCTGTGGAGGTAGTGGGTACACCTAAAGCGGTGTAAGTCTCTTTCAAACCATTTAAGCAGCGATCTTCCAGAACAGAAGCATCCCCAGCTAAAACAGCATAGGTAACGTAGCGGAGGATGATTTCCCCATCCCGCAAGCAAGCAGCCATGCGGCGGTTGGGATAGCAGTTACCACCAGATTGAATTAAACCGGTGTTTTCGCAAATCATACCAGAAACCGCATCGGAAACGATACAGCTAGCATTGCTGGAGATAGCATTAACTACATCAAGGCGTTTGTTACCATTGGCGATGAATGTCTTCAGTTCAGCGATTTCAGCAGCGCCGATAGGGGCTGTTTTGGTATCTGCTGCTATTACAGCTCTGGAAAAAGCGTCAAGCATTTATTTCTTTTCCTCTAAGTTAAAACTTGGACTCGGCTTATCTCTGTTTGAGTAGCCAATATCTACCATAGGGCACTATCTCAGCCCTTGTATCAATTATTACAAACAAAGTAATATTTCGTAACTATTTTATTTTCTGATGGGCTAAAGTATATACTGTGAGGGCATTATAGCGGTTTACACTCTCGGCAATTGGTAACGGGTAACGGTTGGCACTTCTTCCATGACTGCTTTAATGGGTACCAAACGTCCTACTGTGGTGTAGTATTGGTTTCCTACCGGGGTTGTGGTGGTACGTTGCTTAAATTGGTCAATTTGCTCCAGAAACCATGGTCTCGTTGCTGGTACCGGGAGGATATAAAGAGTACGGGGAACAACGAAGTAATAGAAAAGCAAGTCGGCTTGGGTGTAGATAAAACAGCCAGGAGTCCCTTTTTCCTTATTACTGTGGGTTTCCAGGAAAAAGTTCCCGGTTTTGTCCCAGCGATCGCCCTTTACCTCAATTTTGTAGCGTCCCTTATGGGTTGTCCAAATTAAATCTACGTCAATGCGCTGAAAATCGGGGTCATCTTCTACATTCTCAATCTTCACAGTCTGACTCAAACTCTGCAACCAGGAAGTAATATCCGCCGTTGCTTGTTTCCCAACTGCTACCGCTTCCTTCATCGTGTAACTCATGGATTCTCTCTCCACAATCGATATACTTTTCTGGCACTTTGTCGGATTGCACCATTTAACTGCTGATACTCAGCCCAAAAGGAGGGAAGGACGGCTGATTTCATAGCTCATCGTAGTCCATTGCGGTAGCTTTCCCATCTTTAATTTCAAGTTTTGCGCGTTGAGCAGCAGCAACA
This sequence comes from Prochloron sp., assembly GCA_965198675.1. Taxonomy (GTDB): domain Bacteria; phylum Cyanobacteriota; class Cyanobacteriia; order Cyanobacteriales; family Prochloraceae; genus Prochloron. The sequence continues at coordinate 2,981,562 of OZ240666.1, forward strand.
AGTTTTGATTGGGTACGATGAAATGAATTATTCCATCTCATTTCATCCTGCAAGTGCTCAATATACTCTCGCAGCGGAATTCTCACTCTTAGGGTAACAGTGAATGTAGAGTTTTGGGTTCGTGAAACTCATATTTATACTCAGGAGCGGGTATAATTAGAGGTGTAGACGCTGAAAAATCGACAGTATTTGGATTATGGAAGATTTGACTAAATTAGAGAGCATTCGGGAATGTGCTGAGGTTACTTTGGGGAAGGGGATGGAACTTTTGCAGGAAGGAAAAGCTGATTCGATACAACAAGGAATTCTCCAGTTGGAGTCTGCTCGTAAGTTGTGGGCTGAGGTAGGGGATAAGAGCAAAGAGGCGGAAACCACAGCTTATATGGCTCGCGCTTGGTATGATTTAGGGGAACTGGAGAAAGCTTTGGGGTACTATCATGAGGTGTTAAAGCTGGAACCGTCTGCCAATAGCCCTCTGAAAGCAGGAGTATACAATGATATTGGGGATATACATAAATATAAAGGAGACACCCAGAAAGCACTGGATTATTATAAGAAGTCTCTGGAACAGAGTGGTGAGAGTGATAGGCGAGAAGACAGGGTAAATCAAGCTATCACCCTCAATAACAGAGGGCTACTTTACAAGCAGTTAGATCAGTTAGAGTCGGCTCTGTTTGACTACGACCAAGCGCTGGAGCTGTTTAACCGTCACTTAGGGAGTAATGAGGAAGCTAATTTCTATAAGGCAGGTATTCTGAATAATCAAGGAGCAGTTTACTGTCAGCAAGCACTGGAACTTTGGGCGATTGTTAGAGAGGGTGGGGGGTTTGCTACGGGAGAGGACAGGAAGGAGGCGGAAGACAAATCCAAACTGGCTCTGGACAAGTTCGCTGAAGCTATCGGGCTGGTGGAAGCTACTTATCCCTGGGGTGTAGCTATAGCTAAGAATAACATGGGTAGTCTTCAGAATAACATGGGGCAATACCGGGAAGCTCTGGAAACTTTTACCGAGGGGCTGGCTAAAGTTAGGGAAGCGGGATACCCTCATACAGAAGCTGTCTCTCTGAAGAATATAGGGGAGAGTTACTTCTATTTAGAGGAGTGGGAAAAAGCTACAGAAAAGTTCCAGGAAGCTTTAGCTATCAGTCAGGAGGTGGAAGAGCGGGAGGTGGAGGCTAATATTCTCTACCATATGGCTCGGGTAGAGTCTCAGAGAGGAAATATCCAAGGAGCTGTTACCCATATTAAAGCAGTAATTGAGATTGTGGAAGGGTTGCGCCTTAATATTGGCAGTGAGAAACTGCGCACTTCTTTCTTTAGTCCTAAACAGGATTATTACGAATTATACGTGGATCTGTTGATGGCGTTGGGGGAGGATGCTCAAGGGCTGGAGGTGAGTGAAAGGGCACGAGGGCGAGGGCTTTTGGACCTATTGGGGGAGGCTACTGCTAAGATTAAACAAGGGGTGGATCCAGCACTCTTGGAGAAGGAAAGGGATATCAGGGAGGAAATTGCTCATCAGCTTCAATATAAGAGGAAGGAAGTTTCAGAATCAGAGCAGGAAGCGGTGTCCAAGGAAATTATCCAACTGGAAAGAGAGTTAGGGGAAGTGGAGGGGGAAATTAGGGTGAAAAGTCCCCTCTATGGATCTTTAAAATATCCTCAGCCTTTAAAGATAGTGGAGATACAGCAAGAGGTGGTGGATGAAGATACCATTCTTTTATCTTATTGGCTAGGGGCGAAACGAAGTTATCTCTGGGCTGTGACTCGCGATTCTCTTACCAGCTATGAACTGCCCTCTAGGGGGGAAATTAAGGGAGCAGCCAGGGAATTATATGCATGTTTCACTGAACCGGAGAAGAGAGAGAGCGACAAAGAGGCGCAACAAGCCACTAATGCTCTGAGTGAGATGGTTTTGGGCGCAGTAGGGGAGGAAATAAAAGACAAAAAACGTTTGTTGGTTATTGGGGATGGGTTCTTTTTGGAACATGTACCTTTTGCTGCTCTCTGTTCTCCCTATGGTGATGATTTTACCCTATTACTGAGAGAGAAGGAAATCGTCACTTTACCCAGTGCTTCTAGTTTAACTCAAATTCGGCGCTACCAAAATAAGGGCAGTGACGGAACAAAAACAGTAGCAGTATTTGCTGATCCTGTTTATTTTGGTGAGAAGCAAGGTGAAAGGGGAAATAGAACACGAAACTTGGCTGATATATGGCGAAAGCAAACCCGAGGTTTAGGTTTAAGGGAAGGAGAGATAGGTTTTGCGCGTCTGGAACATTCTCAAAAGGAAGCAGAGGCGATCGCAAAATTGGTACCCAAAGAAGAATTGTTTTTAGCCCAGAGGTACGCTGCTAGTAGAGAAACTGCCCAAAAAGCAGAACTGAGTCAATATCGTTATATCCACTTTGCTGCTCATGGCGTCTTTGATGACAAATACCCGGAGTTTTCGGGAATCGCCCTATCTGAGGTAAATGAAGAAGGGGAACGTATCGGTGGGTTGCTCCTCCCCCCGGATATATTCAACCTGAACCTCTCCTCAGCAGAATTAGTGGTTCTTAGCGCTTGTCACATCATAGCAGGAAAGGAGCGCCGTGGGGAAGGTATTGTGGGTTTAACCAGAGGGTTCATGTATGCTGGTGCTGGGAGGGTGGTGGTTAGTTTGTGGAAGGTAGACGATGAGGCGACAGCAAAACTCATGGAGATTTTCTACCAGAATATGTTGCAAGAAGGGTTTGCTCCCACAGCTGCACTCAGGGCTGCTCAACTAGAAATCAGCGAAAAACGCAAGTGGCAAAATCCCTATTACTGGGCTGGTTTTGTCCTTCAAGGGGAATATCAACCGATTCAGTCTCACAATAAAACGGATGATTTGTCCCCTATTTTAGCTGAAAGTCATTGGGTTAACCTCTTGAAGGGGGCGGGTTTAGGGGATATCGCCCAAGAACCTCTTGTATAGAAGGGTTGTAGGGGTGCCTCCGTAGCAGAGCTAAAGCACTCAGAGCATCGTACCACAGACTTTCCTCTGTATAGAATGGTAGTAGCTCCCATGGTGTTGTTGCTGTAGCTAATTTACTCTTTAATGCTAAACTGGGTTCCACTCGTTTCACCCACCCACTCACATAATCATCTTGAGAGCGTTTTTTGTCATCATGAATAAAATATAGGCTCCAATAGTAATTCTGTCCCACCTCTAAAGGTGGTGCAGTTTCTGGGATACTGATACTCACAACCCCAGGAAGATTATTAAATTGTTTAAAAGTGGTGTAAACCTCATGTTCCTCTTCATTTAACAACTTAAACTTCACATTCTTTGGGGGAGTAGTAGGTTCATAGGGAAGATAAAAGAAGAAGGTGGGGTGAGCTGAAATGGTTTTACCAAAGACAATTTCGGTTTCCTCGTCCCATTTTACCTTGGGTACTAAAGCTGTGAGTTTTCCTTTCCCTTTGGTTATAACGCCACTGCGAGTTGCCTCTTGTCGTTGCTGACCTAATTTGTCTGTTTCTCTTAAATCCTTTATATTTTCAGCTAATAATGGCTGGAATGACAACTTGTAAAGAGGAGGTAGTATTAATTCATTGCTCTGCTTAACCACCAACCCGGTTAGGAGCAATTCTCCTTGTTCTACACTATTATTATACTCTATTTTACCTTGTATGAATGTTTTTTTGAGAATCTCTGAATCCATTCGCCCCTGAAAAATATGCTCAATGCGTTGCTTAATTGTGCTAAAATGAGATTGTGGGTCATTAGTAATCAAAGGATTTGGGAAGTGTTTTCGGCATAAATCGTCAATATCAGGTTTTTTTTCTCCCTCTTCTTGAACTTTTGCACACAGAAACTGAGTCAAATAAGGTTGTCCAGCAGTTTGGGACAATATCTCTTTCAGAACTTTTTCTGGCTGTTCCACGGTTCTCGCCAAGACAGGAATTAAAGGTTCCTTAGCTTTCTGAAAGGTGAACCCACTTAGCTGAATTACTTCACAATAATCAAAAGGGTTGTTAGAGGTATTATGGAGCAAATCTGATGGGGCTGTTACTCCGAAGAGACAAAAATTGAGGTTATTATATTGGGGTTTATGGGGACGCTGCTGATAGCAATAGTGGATAAATTCAAAAAAATCATCGTGGGTAAATTTGTACCTCAACAGCATATCGATTTCATCAATAAAAATGAACATCTTTTCCTGGACTGATTTCAATAATACCTCTTCTAGGAAAGTCTTTAACTTTGCTGGATTTGAATAGGACACCCGCTCCGGCTGGGGGGGATCAAGGGTTAGTTTAGACTCACTATAGTCTGAAGAGGGGTAACTATTCCACCAAGTATTGAAAATCTGCTTGTCTTGTTCTGTAAGACGGAACATTTCTTCAGCTACTCCCTTATAAAAAGCCTTTTTCGTTATTGAACTACCAAAAAGCAGTAAATCAATTACAGTACAAGGAAAACCTTTTTCTTGTAGCTTGGTCATAGTTCTGACCCGCAAACTAGACTTCCCCATTTGTCTCGCGCTGAGGATATAGCAAAACGCTCCAGCTTTCAACTTCTCATAGAGATATGGGTCTGCTTCTCTCTCGACATAGTTTGGATTATGGGGTGGTAAAGAACCCCCTAATTGATATTTCCTCATTTTGTTGCTGACTCCTCCTTATTTAAGCAACGGTGAAAGTACTGTTTATATAGGTGGTTGCGAGGTATTGCCTTATTACCTTCAATACGAATCAATCCCAGTCGATCCAGTTGTCTCAATAACTTGGACTCTACTGCTACTGGTCCGTCGGAAGAGTTAACTATCTTTTTCATTGCTTGAAGCTTTTGGTGATCTGGGTCATTTTTTTGGAGTTCTTGTAAAAGCTCCAGGAGGCGATCGCGATATATTCCCTCTTCTGTAGGAGCTTTAGCCAGAAATTCCTCTAAATCAGTCTCTGGATAGGTTTTCAGATAATTGAATGCTTTCATCACCAAATAGGGATAACCACCTACCACCTCCATGAGCTTCTGTGCCTTATTTTCGTCCCATTTCAGTCCATTCCTCCGAGCCAGTTCCTTCACTTGTTCCAAGTTAAACTCCGGTAAAGTGATTTCCCGTCCCACATTAAAAGGAGACTGCTCGATACTCAGGGAAATATAGACTTCTGTGGAGTAAACCAGCACCAACCGCAGTTTTTGCCAAATTGGGCGATATTGTCTTAACTCATACCAACCTCGCAGCATGGCGAAAAAGTCTGGATAAACTTCCTTCTCTGGGAAAATGCGATCCACATCATCCAATCCCAGTACAAGAGGAGCGTCTATGTTAGGTAAGATATACCTCTCAAAGTAATTGATACAGTTACGATTTGGAGTTTCATCCTCATCCCAAGAATTATCTACCTCATCCTTTAGGTCCAGCTCCTTCCTCACTGCTTTACAGAGGGAACGAGTTAACTTATCCAAATCTCTCAGTTCGTCTTGAGTCTCCAGCAGAAGTGGAAAGACCGCCGTTTTATAGCCGCATTGTTTTTTTGCGTATTGGAAAATCCTTGTGAGCAGCCAACTTTTCCCCATCTTATGGGGTGCCTTGATCCGCAGGAGTGCTCCAAGGATGTGGATTTCCTCGTAGCATTGCTTTTCAATTTTAGGGCGCTCTATCTCAATACCACCAGGGGATGATGGAATGGGAAGACGGAGATCCTCTTTTATCATATCTGGTCTGTACTGAGCAAAGAGAAGTAGCAATTTACTCCGCTTGGATCTGGGATCTACTGGGGATTTCTCGATCTCAAATGCTTTGCACAACTGGACAACCTGGTTTCTGACGGTAGTTTCGACAATACCCATTTTCTGGGAGATGGCGGAATCTGTTTCCCCCTGGAGTAGACACAATAAGACCTCCTTCCGCCTGGTTGGCAGTTGAGCGAGGATTTGATTGAACTTTTGTCTATCTAACATGAGATAATTTTACGGGTTGCCTACTCCTGGTGTATATTATATCAGTTGGTGCTGGCCTATTACAAAAAAAAATAATTGGCACAATCCTTTTTATATAAGGCTTTTCGCCTAGGGTAGTATATAGCGTAACAAAACTTTACACAACAACCCTTGGCAAACGCACAAATATTGTTTATCTTTAAAATTAACTCAAATAGACAAATGTCTAAACAAAGCAGTGACTTATATGAAGCGCGCACCCAAAACCAAAACCAAAACCGTGACCACGCTCATGATAACGTTCATGGTTCTTTTGAACAACACAGCAAAACCTGCCTCAGGGCAAGATTTTGTCCCTTCCGGTGGTATCTCCGAGCAGATTACTGGTCCGCTAAACCGACCAGAAAACGATTTTTCAGCCTTTGTTACCCCAGTAACCAACGATGTCACCGTGTTGGGTTGGGGGATCCAACCCGGGGATGGCAATTTTGGCATTTTCGGCTCCCACCTGTTCGGAGCAGGACTGCTAGATTCTAACACCATCGCTGTCCAATATGTCCAACCCCTGGGTTCTAACTTGGATCTATATGGCGTTCTTCAATACGACGACAACATCTTGGGTTCCGACTTCAGCCTCACTGTGGGCGTGAGTGGAAATCTTTTCAACAACAAAAAGTCGGGATTTTGACTGCATAGGTAGGGGCGCATGCCATGCGCTCAACAGTTAAGGATGGGTGGTTGCCGCCACTCATTCGCAAAATCCCTCCTCTAAATCAATAAAACCATATTAATTATAACGTCATGTCCAACATATCTATTACTTCCCAACCCGTAGTTCTCCTGGAAGGAGATAGTGGTACAACCAACTTCTCCTTTGAGGTAACGAGAGAAGAGAATACCTCGAACTTAGAAGCGGTAGAGTTTCAAGTGTCAGGGAGTGGAACAAACCCAGCCTCAGCAGAGGATTTCACCGCTAGTACCCCAGACCTAGTGACCACCACTAACAGCGGGACTATTCCCTCTACTGGTCAAACCTTAGATATTAGTCTCACCTTATCCGACGGGAGTACTGACACCTCAGTACCAGTAACAGGTTTTGTGAGTCGAGGGGATGTGCCAGTTCCTCCCATCAACATTGCCCTGATAGTGGATGTCTCCTTCAGTACCGCCGATGACTTTGTAGGAAATGTTTCTGTTGGAGATTTAAACGGGGATGGTGACGCCGATACCATCCTCGATGCAGAAATTGCCGCTGTGGAAATCCTTGAGACTCGTATTGCGGAAACTAATTTGGGCGAAACGGAAGTAAATCTAACCCTGATAACCTTTTCTGAGGATGCTACAGTTCGCTTGGTGACCACTCCTGGTGCTGATTCTGACGGAGATGGACAAACAGATCTCTCAGAAGCTTTGAGGAGTCTTACTCCTACAGAAAATACAAATTTTGAAGCTCCTCTCCAATCGGCCATCACCTTCTACAACGCTTTACCCACAGGAGATAATTTTGTCTTCTTCCTCTCCGACGGGGAGAATAATGAAGGAGGTTCCTTTGACGATGAGGTACAAACCCTTTTAGATCCTTCCGGGATTGACGCATCAATCCGAGCCATCGGTATTGGGAGTGATGCAAATTTGGAGCAGTTGGATTTGCTGGATGATGGTATTGATAACGACTCTGCGGAGCTGAGTTTAGATCCCCAGCAACTCTCGGTGCAACTTACCCAGTCCCCCATATCCCCTGCTGAGGTGGATCGGGTAGAATTTTTCCTGGATGGAAATTTAGTCCAAACTATCGATGAGACTGATTTAACCGACACCACCTTTGGATTGGAATACAATTTAACCATTCCCGGATTAAATCCTACTCAGGACAATGTTATCGAAGCAAGGGTGATTGGGAATGATGTTAACGCCACCGCTGTGGCTACTAGTCAAACAGTAGAAGCAACCCAAACCCTGCAAATTCTTCCCAACGGTGTTATCACCTTCCTTCCCAATGAAACAACCCAAACTGTTAATATAGGAGTCCTGGGAGAAACCCTTCTGGAAGAAGATGAGGATTTTACGGTTACTTTAACCACAGATAATCCTGATATCACCCTCACCAACCCTACTGCTGCTGGTACTATCCTCAACGATGACTTTGCCCCGGAAGCTGAAGATGACGAAGTAACCACGGACGAGGATACTGCTATCGTAATACCCCAAGAGGATTTAGTTTCCAACGATCAGGACGAAGATAACGATCCCCTCTCTATCATTGCTATAGACAGTTCCAACACTATCGGTAGTGTGATTTTCAATGGCACCCAGATAACCTATAATCCTAATGGACAATTTGAAAACCTGGGTGCTGGGGAAACTGCAACGGATACCTTTAATTATACTGTAAGTGACGGAAATGGAGGTACGGATACTGGTACTGTTACCGTTAACATTACCGGGAGGAACGACTTAAGGTTAATCGATGATAATCTCGTTATCGAAGGACAAGGAGAAACACCCCTTAACTTCACTCGTTTAGATAGTACCACAAATTTGGTACATGAAGTAGGGGTGGTTGCGCTGGATGAAAATAACCAGGTCAACGGGATCGCTCCCGGTGAAAATGGTTTCACAACAGCAGCCCTGAGTGCAAGTCAGGTGATTTTCTCCTCTTTATCGGATCGCTCCGATGAGTTGATTCAAGGAGTAAACTTTAACCGCACTCTCCTATTAGAAGGAAGTCCTAGTATCCTCTTCTACCTAGTAGAAAATGGTACCCAAGATGGGGTTTTAAATGGAAGCACCAATGTCTTCTTTTCGTTACCAGAAGCAAATCCTGAAAACCAAAATAATGTCCAAATTACCCAACCAGGAGACAATGTATTCCAAATTAATTGGGAAGAAAATCCAGGTGGGGTAAATTCAGATTTTGACGATGTAATCTTCCAGGTGCAAATAGGAGAGGAGAGTAATGTTAATCACTCTCAAGAAGAGGAAATCATCGATTTAACACCCTTTCCTAACCAGTTACAAGTGGAATTTCCTGTTGTCAGGAGCGAAGCAGCTTTTGATAATGTAGTAGGTTTCTATCAAATCGAAAACATTCAAGGCACTGTGAGGGATCCTATCACGGGTCAATTATTAAATCCAGGTGATACTGGTTACGCTCAGGCAGCCGTGGCAGTAAGTCAGGAGGCAACAAGAGGTTTTACCTTGGATCGCAATGGTGAAGGCTTAGAAACTACCTTAGAAGGAAGGGCACTTTATGCCCCATTCATCATTTCAAACGGCACCATTGAAGAAGCGTTAAATGGGGATGGGTCGGATATTTACTTTAGCTATCTGGAAGCTAATACTGACAATACGGATCATATTCGCCTATTAGGAAATAACAGCTTCGGTTTTGAAGATTTGCCAGAAGGTGGAGACTTGGATTACAATGATATCGTCTTTCAGGCTAATTTCCTACCCCTTTAAGGGAAGTAGGGATAGGGAGATGGGGAGGGAGATGGGATGATAGTTGTACGTGGTGGGCAATGCCCACCCTACCCTTATTCTCCAATTATTCTACCGTCACGGACTTAGCTAAGTTCCGGGGCTGATCCACATCTAAACCCCGTCGTGCCGCAATATGATAAGCCATTAACTGCAAGGGAATAACCGTCAGTATGGGAGAAAGCAACTCATCTACTGCTGGAACTGGTAACAAATCATGAAAGATTTGCTCTGCTTCCCTTGGTGTCTCATTTACAGCTGTAATTCCGATTAAACGAGCATCTCTAGCTTTCGCCTCTTGAGCATTAGAAATGACCTTTTCATAGACTGATCCGGGCATGGCGATGGCCACCACGGGAACTTTCGCATCCAAAAGAGCAATTGGTCCGTGTTTCATTTCCCCCGCTGGATAACCTTCTGCATGAATATAACTGATTTCTTTCAGTTTCAATGCCCCTTCCAAAGCAATAGGAAAATTAATCCCTCGTCCAATAAAGATAAAATCTTGAGTTTCCACGAACTGGTGGGCTAGTTCCTCAATAGACTCCTCAGTACTCTCTAAAATCTGTTCTATAAGGCTGGGTAATTGACGCAAACCGTTTATTATTGCTTCAATTTTACCATGAGGCAAATAGGAGCGTCTATCAGCCAAATCCAAAGCCAGACAGTAAAAGTTCATCAATTGGGCGGTAAAGGTTTTCGTTGCTGCCACCCCAATTTCCATTCCTCCATGGTTGTGGATAATCTGATCCACCACATGGGTGATAGTACTCTCTCCTCGATTAGTAATCCCCAGCAGACGGGGCTGAAACTCAGGAGCATGACCACCACGACGCTGTTTTTCCATCTCCAAAGCTGCCAAGGTATCCGCCGTTTCTCCCGACTGAGTGACCCCAATGGTTAGGGTATTAGGAACCAGAGGAGGGGGAGCGTAGCGAAATTCCGAAGCATACTCTATTCTAGTGGGAATACCAGCTAATGTCTCTAGGAGGTATTTACCCACCAAACCAGCGTGCCAACTGGTACCACAGGCAATAATTTGGATTTGTTCTACATTATCTAAGAGTTGGTGTGACAAGTGCCAATTAATGGGGCTGAAATCAGGATTATCTTTAGCTACCCAACTAGGATTGAGGTAGGTTTCCAAGTTAGTGCGCACTACGGAGGGTTGTTCGTAGATTTCCTTCAGCATGAAGTGGCGGAACCCCTGTTTCTCCACCATGACTGGATTCCAGTCCAGAGTGCGAGGCACCTTTTTCAGGCGTTCCCCCTGGAAGTTATATACTTCCACCCCCAAAGGAGTCAGTTTAGCCATTTCCCCATTTTCCAGGGTGAGTACAGCCCTGGTATGGGTTACTAGAGCGGGAATATCGGAGGCACAGAAAAATTCTCCTTGCCCGAAACCGAGGGTGAGGGGAGCCTGCTGACGGACCACAATTAATTCATCGGCATAGTCAGCACAGATAATAGCCAGAGCGAAGGCTCCAGACAAGCGTTCAATTGTCTTTTGCACTGCCACCAGCAATTCCATTCCTGGTATAGTTAAAAAATCAGCAATGAGGTGAGGGATTACTTCTGTATCGGTGTCGGAACGAAATTCATATCCTTTCTTTTTTAGTTCTTCTCGTAATTCCAGGTAGTTTTCAATAATCCCGTTTTGTACCACTGCTACTCTATTGGCAGTATCCATGTGAGGATGAGCATTATACTCGGAGGGCTTACCATGAGTTGCCCAGCGGGTGTGTCCGATGCCAATTTGAGCGGGATTTACTTCTCCAAGGAGTTTTTCGTGCAGGTTATCAAGTTTGCCTTTAGCGCGCACACAGCGGACTTTCCCTTCTAGGATAGTTGCTATACCCGCCGAATCATAACCTCTATATTCCAGTCTTTCTAACCCGGACAGCAAAATTTCTCTTGCAGGTTGAGTGCCGATATAGCCAACAATGCCACACATTTAACAGTTCTCTCCTTTAAAAATTTTCCGATTCCCTGGGGATATCCCCATTGCGATCTAGAAATAAATTGCCCGCAGCACTATTCTGATAAACACAGTTAATTTGGGGGGAACCCTCTAGAGAACCTGTAAAACCGAAAGTATTCATGCGACGCTTACAATCCCTCACCTGCTCTTCGTTTACTAAACCTTGCTGTTCCAGGATAGACCAATTATTCTGACGCATTACGCACCCCGGTTGCATTTTCGGTTGTGTGACATAGACATTAAAAGGGTTCAAGGTCAGGAAAATCCGCATATCCGTAACCATAGCACTGGCTCCGTATTGTACACACAGTTCTGCATTGGGAGCGCTGCGGTCAATAAATTCCCGATTCGCTACATTAGTTGCATCAGTAGTGACTGTTGAGCTAAAACCGATCCCCACTCCTACTCCCAAGACGAAAATAGCACATAAAAGGGCTATCGTCGTATAATTTAAAAACCCCCCAACTGATCCAGACCTTGAACTTCTCCTTCCGTCTCGGTTATAGTACTCAGATGGATTCCGTTTCATCTGCCTTCTCCCAATTTATAGCTTATAATCATCTTAACCTCTCTAAAGAGACGGAGTTATTCATGAAAAAAATAATGGAGCATTTTTACCCCTGTAGTCGGATGAAATTCTCGGGAAAACTGGAATTGAACGATGTTTTGACAAAATGGACATTTTATTATCGACGAGGTCAGATTATTTGGGCAGCAGGAGGACTTCATCCCGTGCGACGTTGGTTCCGACAAATGAGTACCTATTGTCCGGATATTGAAGCTAATAAGCTCCGGTTTTACGCCTCAGATTTTAACATCGATTTTTGGCAGTATCAAGCTCTTGATTCATTATATCAGCGCAATCGAATTACAAGAGAGCAAATTACTGCCATACTGAATAGTACCATTAAAGAACTGTTATTTGACATCATTCAGCATGGGGAATCATCCTTACTGTCCAAAAGCCAAAGAGAAGAGCAGAAAGTTTTCAATTTGCACCTCACTCAGGGCAATGTAAATTTTAGCCACCAAGAACAGGAGGTTAGCCAGGCTTGGCAAGCTTGGTGCGATGCTGGTTTGGAGCAGATATCTCCCCATAAAGCACCTATTTGGTGCCAACCGAAAAAACTTCGCCAAAAATTACAAGAACCTGTCTATAAGATTTGGGCAAATTTACTGATTGGCAAGTGGACATTGTCAGATTTATCTGTGAAAATGAAGCAAAGTGTTTTGCCTTTGACTAAATCCTTAGTTTATTATATCGACCAAAGGATGATTGAACTGGTAGAAGTTACGGACTTGCCTTTACCCGTGACCCTGGGAAATGTTACTGCTGATGTCAAAACAGAGACAAGGAAAACCAGGACTTTAATAGCTTGCATAGACGATAGCCCTCAGGTGTGTCAGCTTCTCAAAGAGATTATCACCCAGGCTGGTTATCGGTTTATTGGCATTCAAGATCCGGTAGAAGCAATTCCCATGCTAATAGAGTATAGACCAAATCTCATTCTCTTAGATTTAATCATGCCAGTGACTAACGGCTACGAAGTTTGTTCTCAGGTGAGACGGGTTTCTGTCTTAGCGGCCACTCCTGTAATCATTATCACAGGAAAGGATGGTTTAGTGGACAGAGTCAGGGCTAAAATGGTGGGGGCATCTAATTTGATCAGCAAACCCATAGAACCCAAAAAGCTTTTAAATACTATTAGTAAGTATATAAATAGTTCAGCTAACAATATTGGTTAGGAAGTTAAAATTTAAAGGGAAGAATGTAGACTTGTCCGAAATATAAATTCAAGGTCGAGAAATGTGGTATAGAACCCATTTGAGATCTTTTTAAGTAGTGGCTAGCCTTTTAAGCATCAGTCGGACAAAACATAGACTAATCTTGGTATTAGCCTGCTCAAGAGTCCTTTCAAAGTTTTTGACCAAACTCTTGCATCTTTCCATCCACGAATTAGTTCTTTCAATCACCCACCGCGCTTTTACTGGCACAAAACCGGTTTTTCCTTCCTTTTTCTTTTGAGCTTTTGATGGTTTACGGGAGACCTTAAATCTAATCTTAGTCATAATCGCCGGATAAATTTTATGTAATTCCTGGGTCAGTTTTTCTGGGTGATATCCATGGTCAAGCAAAATGGTAATCTTGGGGATGTTGACTGGTTTAGACTTGAAATAATCTATGTTTTTCGATAACATTTCAATCAAACCCACATCGTCAGATACCGATGCTTTGGTGCAATGACTAAAAAAAGGAAAGCCCAAAATATCTACTGCTAGATGTCTTTTAAGACCATTGGTAGACTTGTAAAAACAAAACCCTTTCGACTTTACACTGGCGTTACAGGTATTTTTTACCGCTTGGGAGTCAATGATGATTAGGGTTGTCCATTGCCCTTTTTTTTTAACTTGCTGACGGACTCTACTATGCAAGATATCTCTGATTGCTTCGATTACCCCAAGCGATCGCCACTGTTTGTAGTACCAAAATACTGTGGAATAGGGGGGCAAGTCTTTGGGTAAGTCACACCAATTACAACCATTCTTTAATTGGTACAAGATACCATCTAAAATCTGCCTTTTACTCCATTTTGGTGGTCTTGTCTGTTTCTTTTTGGGCAACAGAGGTTCTATTATTTTCCACTCCCCGTCTGTCAAACTACTTGAGTACGGCATTTTTTCCCTATTTTACTCCACAACAGAGATCTCAAATGGGTTCTATATAACTGGCGGGGGGAAATGCTGTGGTGGGTGGATCTGGAACATTTGGTGGGTAAGACCGGGGATTCTGGTAATACCCACATGGCCATTGTCATTCAAGCAAGGGGAAAATCCCTGGGTTTATTGGTACGACAGCTTATGGATATTGAGTGGCTATCCCGGAGCGAAATGAAATCTTCGGCCACTGGATTATTCCCTGAAGAACTATACTCTTTTTTAGAGGGATATTTCATTGAAGATGGCAAAAAAACGATTCTCAGCTTGGATCCATTAGCTATTCTGGAATCGACCGCTTGGGGAGACAGGGAGAGAGGGGGATTATAGCAGTGACCAGTGACCAGTTACCAGTTACCAGTTACTATAATTAAAACTTTGTTATGATATATTAAGGTAAGCTTAGTGTAATTTGCGTTTGCTCTACTTTAATATTCATATGCGGTTGATAATTGACTTAATTCAAGAGATTAGTCTTATGAAGAGTTTGATTAAAGATCCTATCAAACAGGAATTTTCTCAAGATGGAAGAGAAGACCGGGAAGAAAAGGAAATCCATCGAGGAGATCTAATAAAGGAAGAAGGAAAGTGGCTGCAAAGTCTGCAACAGCAGTTGAGGCAGATCAGAGGGACAATGCGCCGCGCTCGCGACTTGGAGACGATGCTCGCCGATGTAGTCGGGGACATCAGAACCAGAATTTGCTGCGATCGCGCTCTGATCTATCGCTTTAATTCTGCGGATAAGGGGGAAGTCTTGGCGGAAGCCAAAACCAGCGGGTGGAGACCTGCTTTGGGGGAAACTATCTCTGCCACTGCCTTTGGCTTAGACGACCGAGAAGATTATGGCACACAATCCGCCATCCCTATCAACGTCCAGGAGCATATTACCCCCTATCAATCCCAACTCCTGGAAGGATTTCAGGTGAAAGCCTGTCTCAGTATCCCCATAATCCTGAAAGAGCAAGTCTGGGGCTTATTGGTGGTGCAGCAATGCGATGGAGTGCGATCGTTCACGGAAATGGAAGTCGGTCTCCTGGACTTAGTGGGGAAAGAACTGGAACTGGCGGTGGAACGGTCCCAATTCCAGTTGCAAATACAAAAGCTAGCAGAGGGGAACGAAGCGGCTACCCAATTAATCCAACGTATCCGCCAGTCGGTAGACATAGAAACTATTTTTAAATTTACTACCCAGGAACTGCGATCCCTTTTAAAAGCAGACCGGGTAGGTATTTATCGCTTTGATGCGGATTGGAGGGGTAAATTTGTGGCTGAGTCCGTGGGGAGCGGCGGCTGGGTGTCTCTGGTGGATGGACGAGACCCGGCTGGTAATATAATTGGGGAAAATATTAGTGATTGCTCACTAAGTGGTTTAATGGCCAGAAGTGAGGAAAATGGCATACCCAAGAGCTATCGAGTGGCAGATACTTATTTACAGGAAACTCGCGGTGGTCGCTTTCGCTATCGAGAAACCTTTGTGGTGGGGGATGTCTACCAGGCAAATTTTACCCCCTGCTATTTGGAGTATTTAGAGCAATTCCAGGTGAAAGCCTATATTGTAGCCCCCATTTTTGCAGGGGACCAACTCTGGGGGATGTTCGCTGCTTATCAGCACTCTGGAACCCGGGAATGGAAAGATGCAGAAGTAAAATGGATGAAGCAAATAGGGGCCCAGTTGGGGTTAGCCTTGAAACAAGCAGAAATTCTCTCCCAAACTGAAGCACAAAAGTCTCAGCTGGAATATTTAGCTGCCAAAGAGCAAACTCTCTTCCGCATCAGCACTCGTATCCTTCAATCTCTGGAACTAGAACAGATTTTTAGCATCACGGTTCGGGAAATTCGCGCTTTGCTTCAATGCGATCGGGTGGGAGTATTTCGCTTCTATCCCAACTCGGGCTACGACGACGGGGAATTTGTGGCGGAAGATCGCAATCCAGCCTATTCTTCTACCATGACAGTACAAATTCACGACCACTGCTTTGGGGATTATGTGGAAAAATACCGTCAGGGGGAAGTACAAGCCATCGCTGACATCCATAATGCAGGTTTGACAGATTGCCATAAGTCGGTGCTAGGTCAGTTCGACGTAGTGGCCAACTTAATTGTTCCCCTACTGAAAGGAGAAGAACTGTGGGGTTTCTTCTGTATTCACCAATGCAGCGGTCCGCGAGAATGGAAGTCAGAGGAAATTGAGTTTAGCAAGCAAGTTGCCGCTCAATTTTGTTTGGCATTAGAGGTGGAAAGAACTCTCCAAGAACTAGAGGAAAAATCCCAGCTCCTTTCAGCAGCGGTAGCCAAGGAAAAAGCGGCTAAGGAATTATTGCAATCGCGAGCCATTCAGCTTCTAAGTGCCGTCAGACCAGCTTTGGACGGGGACTTGACGGTACGGGCACCCATTACAGAAGACGAACTGGATACCATAGCCGGGGCTTATAACAATACTCTACAAGCTCTCTGCAAAATTGTGCTCCAGGTTCAGGAAGCGGCTCGTAAAGTTGCCGCAACATCTCAAGAGAGCGATATTTCTATGATCCAACTGACAGAACTGGCTACTGTTCAGTTCCAAGAGATTGGGGTTGCTTTAGGTAAGATAAAGGAGATGGTCAGTTCTACTGAAGCGGCCATCGCCAATACCCAGTTGGTGGAAAATGCCGTCCAGCAGGCGAACCGCACAGTAGAGTCGGGGGATGAGGCTATGAACCGGACGGTACTGGGGATTCAGTTGATTCGGGAAACCGTTTCCCAAACCAGTCAAAAGATTAAGCAGTTGAGCGAATCCGCCAATAAAATCTCCAAAGCAGTGGGGTTGATTGGTGACTTAGCTACCCAAACCAACGTGGTGGCTTTCAATGCAGCAATTGAAGCTACGAGAGCGGGGGAATACGGGAAAGGTTTTGCGGTGGTGGCGGACGAAGTCCGTTCCCTCTCCCGTCAGTCTGCTGCTGCCACCTCCGAGATTGAAAAGTTAGTAGCCGAAACCCAAGAGTCAACCATGGAAGTGGCAGCAGCAATGGATTTGGGGATTCAGCAGGTGGTGGAAGGAACCAATCTGGTGAACTTGACACGGCAAAGTCTGAATGAAATCGTCGCCGCTACGGCTCAAATTAGCTCTCTGGTGGTACTCATTACCCAAGCGACCAATAAACATAAAGAGCAATCGGAACAGGTAACGAAAGTGATAAATGATGTGGCTCAAATTGCCGATAAAACTTCTACTGAGTCTTTGCAAATGTCGGCTTCTTTCAAGGATTTGCTGCAAATGGCTGAAGAACTTCTTGTCACCGCCGATCGCTTTAAGGTCAATTGAACCAGTGTAGGGCACCGTCGATGACGCTGCCGAAAGCGTGCTCTGGCCCTGCCCTATTTTTGACTCAAAGAATGATTATAAACTAAATTAGTTATGCAATTACATAACTAATTATCATTCTGACCCGCCCGGGAATCAATTGCTGGCTAAGAGGTTAGTCTAGGAGTAGGGGCGCACTGGCGGGCACCCTACTGTCGTGGCAACCTTAAAATAGGGTATTAGGGGATTAGGCAGGGTGTGGAGTGTGAGGAAGAGGGGGAAGAGGAAGAAGAGGGGACAGGACTGCATAACCCAAAATCTATTGCACCATTTTAGCTTTGTCACGACACTACTAATACTGTCATGGTACGTGCTTAGCAATTAAATCTAAAATAACCAACAAAAAATAACTAAGAAAAATGATTGAAGATCCACAAATTCGCGAGCAAGTTTATACCTACTTTTTGAGTGAAGCTCACGAGTTGTTACTCTTAATAGAGCAAAAGCTACTCACCTTCCAGGAAGACCATACCCCGGCGACAGTGCATGAAATTATGAGAGCTGCCCACACTATTAAAGGAGGAGCAGCCAATCTGGAATTGGAGACAATTACCACCGTCGCCCATTCTCTGGAAGATATTTTTAAAAGTCTTTATAACCCGGATCTAGTTATCGATCCTGAACTCCACTCCCTGCTGCTGTCTTCTTATGACTGCTTGCGCTTACCAGTAATGGCTGAAATCACTAGTAGCCACATTGACCAAGAGGAGGTGTTAGAACGCTCTGCTTCCGTTTTTGCTAAGTTACAAGCCATACTGGGGGATAGTTTTGACAACCAGTCTCATATCCTTTCTTCGGAAGAGTTGGGATTTGACGTGGCTAAATCTATCTTTAAAAAGGGAGTAAAGGAACGACTGGAGAAGATTGCGGCTGCTATTTTTAGGGGGGATGTGGGGGAAGTAGAGGCTACTTTGCGTGGGCAAGCAGAAGTATTTGTCGGTTTGGGAGAATCTTTAAATTTGCCCGGATTTAGGGAAATTGCCACTGCTGTCTTGACTGCTTTAGATACTCCAAATGCAGAGGTAATGGAAGTTGCTTCCGTTGCTTTAGCTGACTTGCAACGGGGACGGGACGTAGTATTAGGAGGCGATACCGAGAGGGGAGGGGAACCTTCAGCAATGCTACAACAGGACGCCAAGGGCGGCACCTTCGGTGTAGCAACAGGAGAGTCTGGGACAAAAATAGCAGATCCCCCCGTACCCCCCTTAACAAGGGGGGCTAGGGGGGATCTTCCATATATAGGGGAACTATATCCGCAATCCTTACAACAGGAACGGTCAGATTTAGCCCATTTTCTCGCCGGAGGAGACTCCAAAAGCAAGACCAAGCCATTAAAACCCCATGCAGTCCAGTCCTACTTGAGAGCAGTAGATTACATCTTGGGTTGGTTTTACCATGAGTTGGCAATTCCCATCAATAATCTGTCTTTAGAACTATTGGTTGCTCGGGAAGAACAGCAGGTTATTGTCGTCAACACTGATTTAGACTATATTAAGGCTTGGCTGGATCAATTCCGCCAATTTATTCAAGATGAGGGAGAAAGTAAAAGCCTGGAATTGTATCGCTATTGGTGGATTTTATCTGCTCTCTTCACAGTGGCTAAATTTAAAGCAGGACAAGACTTGAGGAAGATTAAATTTCTCGGTAAGAGAATTAAGCAAATAGCAAAACAATATCAACAACTTCCGACCCTGAGTAAGGATGAAAAGCAGCAGTTAGAATCCGGTAAATTACAAAATTTACTTGTAGTTAGAGAAGAACAAGATAGGAGCGAGGAAGACCTGTTAGAGAAAATTTGGGGTGTTGATAATTTGAGTTTAAGCGAAACATTAG
Source organism: Prochloron sp. (assembly GCA_965198675.1). Taxonomy (GTDB): domain Bacteria; phylum Cyanobacteriota; class Cyanobacteriia; order Cyanobacteriales; family Prochloraceae; genus Prochloron. Next base: position 3,000,825 of record OZ240666.1, read on the forward strand.
GAGATAAGGTAGAGGAAAGTAAAGTAATTACTTTGACAGGTGGGGAGGTAGGAGAAGAAAGCAAGCTTTTAAATCAAGAAGAAAAAGGCAAAGTAGGAGCGAGCGCCATTGATGATGCCGCCCGCCCTCCGGCATCATCTCCTGCGGGTGCGCCCGTACAAAGTAATGTTCCCCAATACGTGCGGGTAGACGTGAGAGCATTGCAACGGCTTAACTATCTAACTGGGGAACTAATGATTAACCACAATCGCCAAGCTTTGCAGTCCGAAAGAATTAAAGTAGCAGTGCAGGAATTATTCTCGTGCTTGGAACAGCATGAACAAACTCTCAATCAATTGAAACACGGCGGAGCGTCGGAATTAGGTAGAATAGAAAGGGAAAGCGACCCCCGGCATCGATTGATGGCGGGGGCCACGGTAAAGAAAGGGAATTTTGATGTATTGGAGTTGGATCGCTATACAGACTTCCATTTGCAGTTGCACGCAGCTTTGCAAGAAACCGCTCAACTGGAAAACGCAAGGTCGGCGATTAATTTGCTCACCAACGAACGGTCCATAACTTTCGAGAAGCAACAGCGCTTGCTCTCTAGCGTCAGGGATGACTTACTGGAAGTGCAGATGATCCCATTGGGCAATCTCCTCAATCGCTTTCCGGACATGATAGCCAAACTGGCTAAAGTCTACGGCAAACTGGTGGATTTTCGCATTACTGGGAGTCAGGTGTTGGTGGATAAAGCCATAGGGGAAAAGCTCTATGCACCTTTGTTGCAGTTGGTACGCAATGCTTTTGACCACGGAATTGAATCCACCGAGATCCGGAGGGAAAAGGGAAAAGAGGAACGAGGTTTGATTGAAATCTATGCTTATCACCAGGGTCCTCAGGCGATTGTTGAAGTGCGAGATGACGGTCAGGGGTTGAATTTCGAGCGAATTCGCCGTCGCGGTATGGAAATGGGGCTGTTACCTGATGGGGGTGTGGGTACGGTCTCGACTCAAGAAGAACTGACAGCGCTCTTATTTCAACCGGGGTTTTCTACTGCTGCTAAAGTGAGCGAGATTTCTGGACGGGGTATGGGGTTGGATATTGTCCGGAGTCAAATTGAGGCACTCCAAGGTTCGGCGAAAGTACAAGCTAATGTTCACGGTGGCACCACATTTATATTACAAATTCCTTTTTCTATGACTACTGCTAAATTACTGATAATTAGAGCGGGTGATGATGTTTATGCCTTGCTCTTAGAAACCATTGAAAAGATAGTTTTGCCCAATGCTGCTCAAAGGTCGCAAATAGAAGAGAGCCAAGTATTTTATTGGGATACTGGTAACAATTCAGAACTGTTGAAGGTGCGCAAAATATCCGACTTCATGCATTATAATCGTTCTGCTAACTCCAGGGTACAGGAAAAGAAAGCTCATGGCAATAAGACTGCTCCCTTGCTTTTATTGGGAGATGAGACCAAACTGATAGCTTTAGAAGTTGACGAAATTGTAGCAGAACAGGAACTGGTCATTAGACCTGTGGGTAAAACTATCGCACCCCCCCCATATGTGTGCGGCTGTACTATTTTAGGGGATGGTGGTCTTGCTTTGGTTATCGATAGTGGGGTCTTGGTGCAGTTGCAAGAGCAGCAAGAGGAAAGTACGACCCATCTACCTTTATCAATGAGGGTATTACCACAACAACCTCAATATTTCCTCACTCCATCCCCTGGGGAAGCAAAGGAAGAGTTGAAAAGATTGCCACCTCAGTTGAAGCGGGTTTTGGTGATAGACGATGCTATTAGCATCCGCAAAACCTTAACTCTGACTTTAGAGAAACAGGGTTATCAGGTACTTCAAGCTATTGACGGAGTTGAAGCCCTGGAGCAGTTACACCATTCTCCTGGGGTTTCTCTCATCGTTTGCGACTTAGAAATGCCCCGGATGAATGGTTTTGAGGTTTTGAGCCACATATCCTCAGATCCCGCTTTGTCGAAGATTCCTGTGGTGATTTTAACCTCCCGTCAAAGCGAAAAACACCGACGGTTGGCAGAAGAATTGGGGGCGATCTCTTATTTTACTAAGCCTTATTCGGAACCGGAGTTGCTCACTGCTATTGAGGAGTTAATTGGAAACTAGAAGGTATCTGTAAAAGAAAGATTAAGGCACGAGACGTTGGAGCATCAAGGCAGTCGCTCATAGTCTTTACGTCGCTTACCATCGTCATCTGTGGTTTTCACCCCTGCTAAGGGGCGGCCGCCCCTTAGCAGGCTATCGATGAGCCAGGCTGTGGCTGTTCCTTTGCGCTCCGCTCTTTTTATCAGATCAGGTCCGTTTAATTAGTTACGATATCTTATCATGAGTGCAATTGAGTACAACCAATGATATCAAGGTAATTTAGCGAATTATTAGGGTCGCGCGCCCCGTAGCGGATCCCTTCGGGATCGCCGGCTTTTTATGATAAGTGTTTAGCCGGACATGATATCACTCGCTGCCGTAACTCATCATGAATTTTCTGCCACACTCCTTTCTTCTCCCACTTTCGACCGTATTAGAGTCGAGGGAGTTGGATCAATCTCAAGATAATAAGGATAGTGCGACTCGAAAGTCGCAGTAGTTAGTGGTTCAGCCGTCTGAACCCAATGGAGAGTGTCTCTCCGGTTCCCGCCCGAAGGAGCTTTAGCAGCAATGCCGAAGTTTCACAGCTAGAGGGAATGCCTAATCTAAAAGTCGTCTAGGACAGAGGAGGGCTAGGGAAAGATTGGTAGGGTAAGCATAAAGCGAAGCTTGCAGGAACGTTAATATCGATGAGCGAAAACTAGAATGATACGCTAAGCGTCAAAAGGCACGCGGTATAAGTGAAGTAGAGTCTTATCTTGCTCTAATGTTTGACACCACACCGCCGTTCTAAGGAGCAACCTAACCCAATCGAATCTAACTATTGTGGAACGAGTAAACCTCCACAGGGTCGAGAAATCGTAGGAAACCAGTAATGGGATTGCGAAGCAACCGCCTTTGGCGTCCCAATTCCCTGGGGAGATGGGACTCTCCTAAAAAGCGAATGCTGCTAGAACGAAAGTTCAGGGGAAAAAAAATAACCCGGCAGATAGATACATATCTACCCGAAAAGGGAGCCTGCTCAGGCGCGGCTGCGCAGGAGCAGGCGTAGGAGAGGGTGAAACGTAATACAATCTGAAACTGGAACTTGAAACCCAATGTTCTCTATAAGTTTGAAGCGTTAAGGTTTAATCGCTAAGGTCGTCGAAGCTGGAATTTAAGGAGACTATAAACCTTAATATGGTTTCCCGAAAGCTGGTACAAATAATGGGAAGTAAACGCGCTGGGATTAGGATGATACACCAGGAGCAGGATGCTTGGAAACTTGCACGTCCGGTACTGCGAGGGGGAAAACCCGTAAGGGTCTACCTATCTCGACATATATAAAACCTCCATCGTGAAACATTAGCTTGCTGTCATTATCTTCATTAACCACAATATCAATTCCCATTAAATCTGTTTCTACAGTGCGCAGGAATACATGTCCGTTCATGAAGTTAGCAATGCGCTGAAGTAGCTCTTGCTTAGTAAGGCTTGTATTAACGTAAATCTTACAGTATAAATCTGCAAACACTTTGAATTTTTCCTCATTAATCTAATGTACTTAAAGGTAGCTGAGGACCATGATAAAATGCTCCTCCTGCCTTAATAATTGATAAATCAACCTCTATTCCAAGAGACCGTTCTAGCCGTTTTCTGACCGGTGATAAGCGTGCTCTCCCCTGCTTGAATTTTGCCTGTCTCAATCGCCCTCAATAATGTTTTTTCTTTGGCACTACCTGGATTTACACGGTTTAGTTTAGATTGGTTGCGCAGAAAATTGTCAAACTTCTCTGGTGATAAACGAATGGCGATGTCAAGGTCAGAAGTTGGTTTTGCAGTTCCTGCTGCTCTGCTCCCTTGAACAAAAATGTCATCGCCCAAGCCAATTTCACCAGCCATTATCCGAACAACACGGGATACCTCATCAAACTGCGAATTTGTCAAACCTTGAGGGATGTTCAATGCTCCACCTCCAATACCGCTCCCACCACCACATCCAGCATTATGAACAAGAATAGAGACCTCTCCATCCTCATCAAACACCAGGGCTATTTCATTCTAAAAATGCATTTGAGTGTGCTTAGTCCGAATTGGCAGCGTCGTTCAGCCTGAGCCATATTAGAGAACTCATTAGAGCGATAGAGGTTGAGCGCAAAATTACGAGAACTGATGCATCCGAATGCGTGAAGCATCCTCCCCTTGAGTGACATCACGGACGTAATGGACTTTGTTCTCGACTCCCCAGTAGCCTCGAATCCTTTGTGCAAAAGCTTCTGCCGGGGCTAGAAACGACGCAACATAGTAACGGGTTTCAGTCTCTAGGAGTGTCTGCTTCCCCTTCTTGAATTTCCGCCAACTCTCTACTCGGATCAGCGTTTGCAATCCTGGCCACGGTGGAATACCCTCCAGTTCAGTACAGATACTGATGACTCGCTTATCCAACCGTCCATGCCCTTTGTTGAGGTCGTGATGACTTTGCTGTGGAACAAAGTTGGCTTGGACACTTTTGAATAAATTGCCCTGATTGCCTTTGAGGGCCCCCAAGTAATGATTGCCACTCTTAAGGATTACTTGAGCGGTTTTTTTTGAGTGCTAATGGCATCAAAGGCAAAGACTACCCCTTTGAGGGCCAGTTGCTTGATAAATGCTGGCAGCGCTTTTATTTCATTGGTTTTGCTATCAACCTGATCGGGATCTAGAATCAAGCCACGCTCCACCAGATACGCACAGTCCCTGCATGATCGCAGGGTGAGGTGGAGAATCGGGATTATCCGTTTCGAGTTGGTAGGAGCTTTGTAAGATTTTGTTATCAACGGCTAATGTCTCGCTAGGTAAGGGTTTAATGCTAAAGAATTTTTCTAACGTGATAGAATATTGTTGATAGTTTAAGGTTAATAGTACACGACGAATCGTGCTGTAGGACGGAATGCTTTGTTTGGGGGGTTTAAATAGCTCAATCAACTCAGCACGATAGCTGTTAAGCCAATCGCCGATGGCCAGGAACCCCCGATTCCCCGCAGCCACCGCTAAGGTAAAGAGCGCTAGACACAAGGGCACTTGATGCCTTTTCCCGGACGCTTTGCGCATATCGGGTATCTCAGCAAAGGCGTCTAGAATCTTGATTCGCTCTCTTGTTGATGTCTCAAGAGAAAGCGTGGACGACGAGATAGCAGGGGGAGATTCCAGGGATAGGGACATGGGTGATCATCAAACTCACTCGGGTCCGGTATGATAGGACCCGCCTGCTAGCCTAGCACTTTAATGCCCCTTTGAGAATGAAATAGCCCTACCTGAGAGTGGGCAAATTGCCCACCGAAACAATCTTTGATAGTACCATCGTGCGCCCCAACAAAATAGGGTACCAAACGTTATCCCCATTGCCCACCCTACTAACTTGCTCTGTGCCCTCTGTGGTTTATTATATAATATCACCGGCACGCAAAGCCGACGCAGATAAATGCAGATATTACAATCCCTGTTGTCTCTTGGCTAGATCTAAGAAAAGTGAGGATTGAGTGGCGAGGAAAATTTGACGATCGCAAACAGAAGCAAGGTTCGTGAAAACCGCTTCAATCGCTTTGGGATGAATGTAATTTTCTGGTTCTTCGATGAGATAAATTCCTCCCCTGGGCATATCCATATAAGCTAGCAAGGTTAATGCTAACATGGACAAGATGCCATGGTCAAGCTGCCAGGATGGAACGGTCCCAGGTTCTGAGTGATATTTAATCGCCAAATATAAATATTTGTCCTCCGGTCTTTTTTCCACTAAGATTGTTTGGGCGTCGGGTAAAACTGTTTGTATGTGTTCCACCCACCCTTGGAAAGCTTGAGTATTTTTCTGTAAATCTTGCACTATCAGGGGTAAGTTGGAACCATCAACTTTGAAGGTACGGGGGAGTGTAGGACTGCAAGGCTGTTCCATGGCCATGCTATTTAGAGCTAAGATTTGGATACCTTCCCGCAGCAAATCTCTCACCCAGAGAGAAATAGGAAATCGTTCCTCATCTTGGGGTAAACCACCCAAAGTTGATTTGCGATCCCCGACCCGAAACGGCATGCTCCAGTTAAGGGATTCATCGCGGTAATAGTCATTACCAGATTTGACAATTTTACCCAAAACTTTACGCCACTGTCTCTTGCTGGGTGGTTTCTTTTTCCCCTTTCCCGTAACTGTTAAAATGGTTTTGGGTACTCTGACTTCTTTGGGAAAGACCTGACCGGTTGGCGGTTTATTGAGCAACCAGAAGTTTTCTCCAGCGATGGCCAGTTCTCCAGTTTCTTTTTTCTGAACCCCTACTTCGTAGCGAGCATATTCATATAAAGATGAGAGTTGCTCGGGAACTTTTAACTCTATAGCCAGTTCAAAACCCGGTCGAGATGGATTAAAAATTAATTTTTCCAGTCCCGTGGGATTTTGAACGGTTTGCAGTAAAGCCAGATCCAGTCCATCTCTCACGTAGTTCCCTAGGAAAGTGACCACGTCCAGAAAAGAACTTTTCCCAGAACCATCGGAACCCATCAGAATTTCAAAGGGTAGTAAAGGGTAGTCAAGGGATCGACGACGGCGGTAGTTGAGGGTTTGAACACGACTAAGCATAGGGTGTAGGGTATGGGGGACATATAGGTAGAAAATAGAACCGCATCTAGGGAGCGGATCAACATCAATGCATATATTACCATCTAGGGGTAGGGTGGGCAAATCTTCCTATTTGATTCCCATTAAAATTCCAGGAGACCCTTGGCCACCGAGAGAGCAACAAGTCAACACCTTCTGGGTGAGAAGTGGTTAATCAGTTAAGAAAAGTTTACAAACATGACTAAGATTCTAATTTTGGGGAAATCATGCCTGTAATTTTTGTTTTAATTCTTGGAACAGAAATGTCGAAAAATAACCTATATAGCTCTGCTATAAAGAACATTTTTCTCCTTGTATTTCGCAAAAATACCTTGAAAAATTATCTTTCCCCCTAATTGATGACACACCCTAAGGCACGGCGGAAACTTCGAGTGGCGCGGCGCGATCGCCAGTTGGACAGTTTCTTTTTTCTGAATGCCAAGTTCGTAGCGAGCCTATGCATATCAGGAGTCCAGACGCACCACTACATTACTGTCATGGTACGTGATTCCTTCGCAGCCCTTACCAAAGTTAACAGGGGACCGATTTGCTCCCTACCGTTGACAGACATATCGCTGTGACAGAGATAAAGCCTGGATTTGACCCTGGCCAGCAAATCTGCAATAATGCGCTGCAAGCGCTGTTTTCCCGCCTCAATTTCATCTTCCGGTGTCCAAGGACTTCCCGACCACTCCTTGAGAAATAAAGGAGAGCCAAATAAAGTTTGGGCACCCCCTCTATCCCAAAGCATAGAAGCGGGATCCAGCCAAAAATGCCAGCGGTGAGAACTACGCAAAGAACGGTACTGGAAAATTGTCGCCAAAGTAACCGCACCTTCAGAATCCTGCAAAATGGGCAGGGGACGGGGATCCGCAGTAATGGTCCCCCCACGCAAGAGTCTAATAAACTCCACTACCGTAGCAGTAGATTCATTGTGCCCCAAACGCTGCTCTACCTCCCAGTAGTGTTGAGCAGTTTCCATCAGTTCTCGCAGGGCAGCCAGTCGGTCATAACTGCTACAATCAGAAAAGAAATGCTCAATTGCCCGGTGTAGAAGAGCGATAAGATTGGGATTGACCGAACCAATACCAACATCTATACTTATCCTTAGTGATTTAGCCTCCTCAATCCAGGCTTTAATCTGATTATAAGCATTTGTAGCCTTATAACCCAACCTATCCCAACGAGGAAAAGACTCCACAGATAATAAATGCACCTCCTCTGCTGGATCTAAATTATAACAGTAATCCGCCAGCAAACCCCCCCGCACTGGGTCAATTTCTTTGTTACTGAGAACCACCAGCATTTCTGCGATCCCATCCCTATCTACCAACCGTCCCAAACCGGGATAAACCAGCCCCAGCAAGGTTAACAAAGCCCGAATCATGGGGTGAGCAATCAGAGGACGCTGTTCGTTGAGTGGCTGGACAGGAATACCTCTCCTGGAAAGGATTTCCATAAAACTATAGCGGGCAATTTCGTCCAAACCGGGGGCGATAATGGCAATTTCTTCTGGTGGAACCTCTCCCCGTTGTACTGCTGTAGCGATGGTTTCTGCTGTTTGCCGCAATAATGTCCCCCGAGATCTAGTTTGAATCGACTGCACCTCTTCTGGTAAACTGGTCATATAAGTTTGTCCTTGAACTAATTCCATCACCTCTGACTGCACCTCAACCCCTAGTCCAGTATCCCTAAATAACTCTTCTACCCGACAGAAATCAGCCAACCCAGCTAAATAATTGGGATCTGCATTCAAACCCAAGCGCACTTGACCGTCGGGGTTATAAGTAAAGACCCCAAAAGCACCCCCTGAGAGGAGAAACTCAAATAAATCCCTCCCTATCCCCGGATAATCGTCCGTATCGTCCGCAAAGACAGCCCGACAGCGATGGGTTAAATGATACTGATAAGTAGGGTCCGGCAGCAGATAGCGCCAATACAGTTCGTAAATAATACCATAGGTCAACAATCCTCTCGCCAAACACCACTGGTGCCAGTCCAGCAGCAATTTTCCCATGCGTTGAGACACTCTATCCCCCTTCTCTGGGAAACCCGCAGCTATCATACTGGGAATATCCTCTATCTTGACCCCACCAGCTCCAGCTAACTGCAATAAATCTAAAGTGCGTCGGACGAAGCGATACTCCTGGTCTGCAAAAAGTTGCAAATCTTCTGGGTTCAACTGGGGACGCCAGAGACGTGTTGCCCACTCTTGTTCTGTTTCCGGACGCAGTCGCAGGGAAAACTGTGCCTTGAGGTTGAGTCTCTCCCTGAGAAGGGGCCAAAACAGGACTACTTGATCCGACATAAAGCCCAGAGGAGTTTTGCAAATGACTGGATAACTGCCTAAAATTGCAGCTGAGAGTAGATCGTTTAAATCGCGACGATTATTCTCATTAGCAGCAAAGACCAGAATTTCCCCTGGATCGGAATCGGCGCCGAACTCCTGGACCCACTGACGAAACTCAAGAACCAAGCGAGTGGTTTTGCCGCTGCGACTCCCTCCCGTGATCCAAATCGATAACATAATCTTATTTGGGACTTATCTGTTAATATATCACATATAGCGCGGGTGTGGGGTGTGGGTGTTGCAATAGGGAAGAAGCTCTGTTAAACCTAGTACAATCAATTATCTAAACTGTTCCCCTATTACCTTTTCGACTGTTCTCTAAATAAGGGCGGCCCCTACCCTATTAACCCTTACTTGTTACCTTTTCAATTAACTGTTTTGATGAAACTTACAACTATCTTGCTGCGAGCAAACAATTGGTTATTAAAAACTCCAAATCGCTCTCTAGAGCGTGCTCATAAGGCAGCTTTAGAAATTCAATCTATTGAAGAAAAGCATTTTCAGGGCCAAAAAGTCTCAATTGAATCTGGATTGTACTCTGAGAGTGCGATCGCTTATTTCCAAACCCAAGTTAATCAATACTTAACTACTATAAAAGTTAGCCTAATCGAATTAAAGGCCAGCAATTATATTGTATCAAGTTATGAACTATTGACAGAACGCTTAAATCAAGATGGAGTCCGAGAGAATCAAACAGCGTCGGCGCTTGAAAAGCTGAGTTTTATTGATGCAGTAGCTTCTAAGTATCGAAACCCCAAACAAGATAATTTGACTCTAATAAGCAACAAAATTAAGCTGAAAAAAAATGCAATTGTAGCACGAGATCTAAAGACTCAAGTAACTGAATTAGAAACTGTTTCCGATAAGACTAGTTTATTACCCCGGTCTATTTTTAAAACTTTTGGTCGCATTAAGCAAGAAATGAATCGAGAGGAAGATGAAATTATAAATAAATTTCGCAGATCACGGAATAAGACGGCAATTTCAATCCGTTTTTTACTACTTTTAATTATCCTGCCCCTTTTAACTCATCAACTGAGCAAAACTTTCATCGTAACTCCCGTTGTGGAAAGATATTTTTATACTGAAGAGACGGAGAATATATTTCTCAACCGAGATATAGAAGAAGAAGCTTTAATGGAATTGGAGAAATGGGAAAAAAAAATCAAGCTAGAGACATTAATGGGATTGCACCCCTCAGGTGAAGAAGAAGACATAGAGATCCAGCTGAAAGAGAAAGCTAAAGAAGTTGTGGAATTCGCTCGTCATAACAGTCAAAATGCCCTAGCCAATGTTTTTGCCGATGTCTTTTCCCTCATAGCTTTTGCTGGGGTAATAGTGGTGAGTAAGAGAGAGATTGTCGTTTTCAAGTCTTTTATAGACGAGATTATTTACGGTCTCAGCGACTCAGCAAAAGCATTTCTGATTATTCTGTTCACCGATATTTTTGTGGGATATCACTCTCCTCACGGCTGGGAAGTCATTCTGGAAGGGATTGCTAGACACTTGGGAATACGGTCGAGTAGAGAGTTTAATTTTATCTTTATCGCTACATTTCCGGTGATTTTGGATACCGTGTTAAAATATTGGATATTCCGCTATCTCAACCGCATTTCTCCTTCCGCTGTGGCAACTTACAAAAATATGAACGAATAAAATTGGGTTGTTAGGGATGATTTCCGGAATTACAAATAAATTCTTTATTTTATCCCTATCCAAGCAATCACGAGTTAGTATAGAGAATATAGTGTTTAGAAAGATAAAAGTCAGGACTATGGCGAGCAATGAACTATTAATGTTAGTAGTTTTACTAATTCCCGGTATTTTACTTTCCGTACTGATTATGGTAACCTTTGCCGAAGGGGGCTAGGAACCAGTTACCAGTTACCAGTTACCAGTTACCAGCTACCAGTTAGCAGTTATCAGGGGCACCCGGTATCATCAATGGCGGGTGCCCTTGCTTCGGAGTAGGTTTTTAATATTACCGCTGGGAAGATTTATTGATTCTAAACTTCTCCACCCAGCTTGCCAGATATTTTGGTCTTTGAGCTGTCGGGCATTAATCCAAAAGCGGATCGTAGGATCCACGGAGGCAACCATTTCTGCAAAGACCCATTTATCTTTATTTTGACTTCAAGATGGAAATTGTTATACAATGATCTCTATTGTAACAACTAAAAAATAATGAATGGTTGGTTGAGTCAAAGGCATTATGGTAAGAGCTTTGCTGGCATTAGCATGGCAGGGTTATTGTTATGGGGAATGGCAGGGTCGTCCGTTTCTGCTGAACCCTCTTCTGGAAAGCTTTCCAAGAGTGGAGATTTTTACCTAGCAGCAGTAGAAACAACTTATACCCTAGGTCCGGGGGATCGCCTGCGGATTGACATTTTTAATGTCCCTGAGTATAGTGGCGACTATGTAGTCTTGGTGGATGGAACCCTCACCTTACCAATCCTGGGAAGCATTCAAGTAGTGGGGCTAACTATCACAGAACTCACTCAATTCATTTCACGAGCTTACGGGGAATATATTAGACGTCCCATCACGTCGGTACGCATTGTGGCGCCCCGTTCTCTCAAAATCGCTATTGCAGGGGAAATTAATAGTCCGGGTACTTACACAGTTAACCTGGGTACCCAACAGCAATACCCATCAGTGAGCGATTTAATTAGATTATCCGGTGGGTTCACTACAGTAGCGGATACTTCCCAGATTCAAATCCGTCGTAACCTCCAGGGAGAGGAACGAGTTTTTACGGTGGATTTCTTGTCATTGGTGCGGTCTGGCAACCTGAGTCAAGATATTACCCTTAGGGACAGAGACAGAATTTACATTCCCACTAAAACAAATCTGGATAGGTCCGAAGTAGACTTCCTTACTAAGACCAGCCCAGGTATCCAGGCAAACCAGATTCTCAATATAGCAGTAGTGGGTGAAATTTTGCGTCCGGGATCCTACAGAATTGCTCCACAAGGTGCTGGGAGCAACGGGGGAGCACAACCACCCCGGTTGACTGACGCAATTTCTACCGCAGGGGGAATCAAACCTTTAGCTAATATTGCCAGGGTTCAAGTGCGCCGCAAAACTCGCAGTGGCTTGAAAGAAACTATCCAGATAGATTTGTCGGAACTTATCCAAGAGGGAGATTTAGATCGGGATTTAATTTTACAGGATGGGGACACTATTGTAGTGCCCACCAACGAAAATTTTGCCGTCGCCGACACTCGCATCTTAACTGATCCCACCATCGGGATCCAGGCTCAATCCATCAATATCCTGGTAACAGGTGAAGTTTTTCGTCCCGGTTCCTACCAAGTTAGCGGAATCAGTGGGGCGGGAGGTAATAATAATAATGTTGGTGGGCGACTCCCCCGACTAACTCAGGCGATTGCCACCGCAGGAGGAATCAAGCCTTTGGCGAATATTCGGAATATCAAAGTCACCCGGGTGGCCAGTAGTGGGGAAGAAAAAACAGTAGATGTTTCCCTATGGCAACTGTTGCAGCAGGGAGATATCAATCAAGATTTAATCTTGCAAGATGGGGATCGGATTTTCATTGCTACTGCTGAAGATCTGGACTCGGAAGAGGCAGTATCTCTGGCTGAAGCTAACTTTTCTCCTGCTAATATTAACGTGAATGTAGTGGGGGAAGTGAGAAATCCTGGTAGGGTGCAAGTTGCCTCTAATACACCTTTGAATCAAGCTCTGCTAAGTGCAGGTGGCTTCAATCGGCGACGGGCAAAGAAAAGTTCGGTGGAGTTAATTCGGCTCAATCCCAATGGTACTGTTACCAGACGTCCAATTAAAATCGATTTTACGGCGGGCATTAATGAGGAAAATAATCCGACTCTGCGGAATAATGATGTAATTGTGGTGAAACGTTCCACTCTCACTAGCGTTTCTGATACCCTCTCCACGGTTTTGAATCCCATAGGCAGTTTTTTCTCCCTGTTTAATTTCTTTCGTATTTTTAACAATTAGAGCTGCCTTCAGTCTCATATGGTTCAGATACAATTAAACACTAAGCAACAAGCGAACAGGAATAATAATGCCCCAGAGAAGCTCTACTGATGACCCATTCCCTTATGACTACATTTACCACAATGGCGGCAATGACTCTCGGATGGAATCGTGGCCATCGAGGGCTAGTCTGAGGGTCGAAAACGAAGAAATCGATCTGCGTCAGTTATTTAAGGCACTAAAACGCCGTTGGTTGACTATTGCGGGTGTGGGAGTCATGGTTTTTGGTGCCGTGGCTGCTTGGACTTTCCGGCAGACTCCTATTTATCAAAGTAAGTTTCACCTTTTGATTGAGCCCCCCTCGGCACAAAACACAATCAATCCCCTATCCCTTCAAGGAATGGGAGCAGGAAAAATCGATTACGCAACCAAAATCGAGGTATTGCTCAGTCCCACAGTTCTGGAACCGATTATCGAGAAGATAAAGGAGGAAGATCCGGAAATAGAAATCGATTACCCCAGTCTCGTTCTGCGGCAATCTCTGACAATTCAGCAATTGAATAAAACAACAATCTTAGTAATATCCTATCAAGATACGGATAAAGTTAAAGTTAAATTGGTTCTCGACCATCTTGCTGACGCTTATCTGGATTATAGCCTTCAGGAACGACAAACGGAATTAAACCAGGGAATTAATTTTGCTGTCGATCAGTCGGCTAATTTGAAAGAGCGGGTAGACCAACTGCAATTGAAACTGCAACAGTTTCGACAAAAGCATAACCTCTTGGAGCCGGCAAATCATTCAAATCAATTGTCGGGACAGTTGGGGCGACTGGAGACTCAATATTTCGATACCCAGCTGCAACTGAAGGAGGCTCAATCCCTGTACGCTATCCTCCAAGGTGAGATTGGACTGCAACCAGAGGAAGCCCTTGCTGCCAGCTATCTGAGCCAGTCGCCTCGCTATCAAAATTTATTAAATCAGCTCCAACAGGTGGAAATTCAGCTAGCGCAAGAATCGGCTCGGTTTCTGGAGAATAGTCCCACAATTCAAACTCTGAAAGAGCAACAACAAAATTTGCTCCCTCTCTTGCGTACTGAGGCCCAAACAGTTCTGGGGAATAACTTGATCGAAAGCGTTGTCGCCTCTCCCTCTTTAGCTTCTTCTAGTTCCCTGCGTTTGGGATTAAATCGACAATTTATTCAAACAGCTAACCAAATCGAAATTTTGGAGATTCGCCGCTTGGCATTGGAGCAAGGGAAACAACTCTTAAAGGAGCAAATCAGCCAAATCCCTTCAATTGCCCGTCAATACAGCGAATTGCAGCAGGAATTGAAGATCGCTACGGAGAGCTTGATTCGTTTGTTGAGGGCGCAGCAAGAACTCCAATTGAAAATAGCCCAGCAAGCTAAGCCTTGGAAGGTTATCTCCCATGCTCAACAACCAAAATCTCCCTTTTATCCCAAGATTCCTTTGAATTTAGCTAAAGGAACATTTGTCGGGTTGCTTTTGGGAGTGGGAGCTGCATTATTGCGCGATCGCCTGGATTCTAAGTTACACGACCTTGCAGAACTCAAGGAGAGCTTTTCCATACCCCTCCTTGCCTCTGTTCCCTATGACAAAAGTCAAGATGAGAAAGATCAGGAAAAGCCTTTCCCTTTACTCAAAATAGTGCCCGGACAAGCCAAAAAGGCCAACAAAAGTACCAAAAAGGGGTACTATGGCCATAACGGCTTGGAATTTGACGAGGCATTCCGCTCCCTCAATGCCAATATCCGGTTACTTGGTTCTGATAGTGGCAGCCAATCTTTGGTTATCACTTCTTCCGTCCCGTCCGAAGGGAAGTCCACCGTCTCCGTCAATTTAGCTAAAGCAGCGGCAGCCATCGGAAAGCGAGTCTTGTTAGTAGATGCGGATATGCGCTTGCCTAAAGTTCATGAACAACTCGAATTAACTAATAATGCAGGACTGAGTGGTTTCCTCAGCGACCAGAGTTTAAAGTTAGGGAAATTAATCCAAAAACCCGATGAATATAAATTGGAGACCCTGTCAGTGTTGACGGCTGGGTCAAAGCCTCCCGATCCTCTTAGATTACTGAGTTCTCAAGGAATGGAACGATTGAGAGACTCCTTGGACAAAGACGATAATTACGACTTGATTATTTACGATACCCCTCCTGTGCTCTTGTTTGCCGAGGCGAAGATTTTGGGCTTATCTACTAGGGGAGTGATAATGGTGGCGAGTATGCACAAAACTAATCGCTATGCACTCAGAGAGACAATAAATGAATTAAAAATGTCTCGCGTGTCTATTTTGGGTTTGGTGGCCAATAAAGTGAGCAATGCCAGCAAAGGCTCTTATTATAATCACAGAGATTACCACAAGTATTACAATGGCCACAACAAAGGCAAGGTCAGAGAACATCAACACTTCTGGGTATCATCTGAGGTAAGGTAATGATGGTGAATAATCCAATTCTTGCCTCTACTTTGCTGTTGACCATCTTATTAATGGTGGGTCTTTTCTTCTTTATCCGTGCCTCGGTTAAAGACAGAACCACTGAGGTAAAACTAATGAGCCAAGAATCTGAAGAGTCCCTGTTCAGTCATTTGCAAGCATATTTCCACCAACGTGCTTACCGAGTTGCTACCATAGATAAAGGTCTAAATCAGGTCACCTGGCAAGGTAACGTTCGCCCTAGCTGGTTTATGGCTATTTTTTTGACTTGCTTGGCAGCTTTAGGCTTGCTTTGTTTTGCTCTAGTTTTGTCTTTGCTCTATCGATACCCCAGCAATCTTTTTTTCTCACTGATACTGCTTTCCCCAGCAGCGGGAGTTTTTTATTGGCAGAAAGCAGGGCGCTTAGAACAGGTATTGCTCAAGGTTGAAACTCTTGTGGATCGGTGCGGTACTTCTTTTCGCCTCTTGACTGTCACTGCTCATCGAGATGAACTGCTCGAACTCCAAAGATTATTGCCATTGAAGCCTACTGATGATAAAATAGGCGAGGCCGAATAATGGTAAGATAGGGAGAAGCGGAGTTACAGTGCCGCCGAAGTTGCCTCTGTGACAGGCTATGGGCGCAATTGGGTCTCTTAACTGGTACGTCGCTACGGCGAGTAATAAACCAGCTGTTGGCTGACAAAGCTTCTGCATTTTGAGCTGGGTTCTAGGCGTCGGGTAGTATTGGTGATGGATCAAGCTTCGTTTCACACCACCAGACATCTGTTATTGCTGAGTCACAATCTCGCTCGCCAGAGTTACAACCAGCGGAGCGCCTGTGGCTTGCAACCAATGAAGCCATTGTCAACCGTCGGTTTGAGTCATTGGATGACCTTGAAGAGGCAACTGTGAAACGGTACCGGGTGCTGCTAAATCGCCTGGAGTTTGTTCAGGGTCTAACAGGATTCCATTGGTGACTGGATGCAGTTGAACAATTATCAGTGAATATGCGGATTTGATATAACAGGAGCAGTTCCTGTACTATTTTTCAGAGGGATAAACTCTCGCAGACTGGGAAAGAGAAAATGATTTTCCTCCACATACTGAGCGCCAAATAATCCCTTTTCCGCCCAGAAATATCTATCTGTGGTATGTTCGTTCTTTTTAACAATTAACAAAGCTGGCGGCCCTATTCCTTGGGCAGAAATATATTTCCGCGCTGCTGTTACTGGTTTATCTTCACCACTTTCAAGGTTATAGTGGGGAATGAGTTCCAAAATCTTACGTCCTTCTAGGCGGCGGCGACTTTTGCGCTTGCGTTTTCTAGCCAACCCTATTACCTCCTTTTTCCACAGCGAGCTGTAATCTTGTTTACAAAAGCCAAGCCTATTATATCTGCCAATCGTTAAAAAATCAACTGGTATTACCTCAATTATTTGAGGAACATAAATTAATTGAAACCTCTTGCTATCAAAGCAATCTGGGCCAATTGAAATAAAGGGCAAGTCGGTAGTCAAAAGATTAAAAAATGTTAAAATAGGGAATTATAGCGCTACACTCTTCTTCAGGGGATCCCCCTTTATCCCCCTTGTATTCGGAGCACACCATCTCCCAAATCTAATGTCCTATCCCGACCAAATCTATCTCGCTGCTAGTTCAGAATTTATCGCCCTGTGTCAGTCACAGGTAGCTTTGTTGACTCAAGGACTCGGTGCTGCCTGGAGTGCTGTATATTTAACTGAAAGATTGGCACAAGGGACTGATGCCAAACTGACTCCAGTGTTAGTCTATCCGTCCCAATCTACAGTCTGGCAGCGGGCACGGTCTTTGACTATATTGCCTACTATGAACTTATCGCCCCGTTTACTAGTAGGATCTCCAGAAGTGACTCCCGTTGAAACAGTCTCTCAAGAGTGGCAAGAAGAATATACTAATGGACAACAGCAAGTTGTCTTACCTCTGATCCATGAAGAAATGGTGGTGGGTTTACTGGTAACGGGTCGTTCGGATCGGGAATGGAATGAGGGAGAGATAGCCCATATTGAAAAAATTGCTCGCACCTTGGCGATCGCTTGCCTTTTAGATCGAGGGAAGACCTGGTATCAACAGCAATTTGAGTCTTCCCAAAAAATGCGTCTCATCGAAGGTCATCGACTCAATGACCTAATCCATCAATTGCGCAATCCTTTGACTGCTCTGCGCACCTTTGGTAAACTGCTCCTTAAGCGTCTCTTACCAGGGGATAGGAATCAAAAAGTGGCTCAGAGCATTCTCCAGGAAAGCGATCGCCTGCAAGAATTATTGGCGCAATTTGAAGAGTCCTTACCAACAGACTCTCCTATGCTGGGTGCAGCCCCAAATAGCAATTCCGGTCAGTTTCTTCTCTCTGGTAATTCTTCGAGTTTAGAACCAGTAGCAGTTAGGGAAGTTTTAGCCCCATTGCTACCTGGGGCTGAAGAGATTGCTGAGGACAGAGGAATTGATTTAAAGGTGCAAATAGATGGTAACTTACCCAAAGTTAGGGCTAATGGCAAGGCATTGCGGGAAGTCTTGAGCAATTTAATTGACAATGCCTTGAAATATACGGACTCTGGTGGTATAGTTGAGATTGAAGCTAGGGATGAATTGTCTAATTGGCAATCTATTGTTATTCGAGACACCGGTTACGGCATTCCCTTTGCTGATCAACCCCGCATTTTCCATCGTCATTACCGGGGAGTTCAAGCTTCTGGGAATATTTCCGGTAGCGGTTTGGGACTGACGATCGCCAAGAAACTGCTGGAACAAATGCAGGGCAAAATTGAATTAATTAGTCCTAATGGGGTGAGCAAGGTTTGCCCCGGATCTACTTTTATCATCTCCCTTAAAACAGTACCATGACAGTGAGCAGTTACCAGTGACCAGTGACCAGTGACCAGTGACCAGTTAGCAGTTACCAGTTACCAGTTAGCAGTTAGCAGTTAGCAGTTAGCAGTTACCAGTTACCAGTTACCAGTTACCAGTTACCAGTTACCAGTTAACATTAATTAGTTAAGTCAATTGGGAATGTTCACCAATTTAAAAGATAACATCGTTATGCAAAAGTAAGTAGGAGTGAACGATTCGCCCTCGCAAGTAGACTATATTCCCAGTTCCGGAGTCTCTTTTCTCTTAAAAACACCTGGTCTTGTTAATACCGGCAATAATACCTGAAAAGATGGCGATCGCGATCGGAACTATAATCAGCGAGCCTGGGATATTGGTAAGAATCTCTAAGCCTCTCAGGATATAGAGCAGGACGCCAATAGGTAGAAAAATCCAAAATAGATAAGCCATGGTAGATTGTAGGTGGTGGGTACCTTAGATAGAAAGAAGCGATCGCTGTGTTACCGTGCTTTGGGATAGGAGGAAAGCTTACGAGATTATTGCATGGTGGATCATCTCTTCCAACTGCTGCAACTGAGCACTTGTGCCCAGATTATACCATAATTGAACGCCAGCATTAGTACCAACAAGTACTGCTGATAGGATAGTCGCTATCTGGCGAATTAGTTCCATGGAAGAATTTGCTTTTTTCAAGATGAACCTCCTGAGCAATATAGTTTATACTTGATTTATGGGCTTATCAACTATATTTTTCTCTTTACTATTAAATGAATAAAGAGACTAAATGTGACATTTATAGCTAACCTAAATAAATCTTACACCTGGGAGGGCGCATGCCATGCGCCCCTACAGCAGCATTAAAGACTTCCCTCATAGCCATTTCGTTCATCGAAAAGCTGATCTGCTTCTGATTCGTTCATTTGCAAGAATTCGAGTAGTTTTAGAAGCTCTTGGGGAGAGAATGAATCATCTTCATTTTCTGTCTCCTGATCATTTACCTTTTCTGTTAACTGGTGATTGTTGCAGTCAATGCTACTGGAATCTTCATTTGAGCAGACTAGCTCGGTAATTTGTGCTCTTGGAAATTCGTCGTCGTATGATAACTGTTTTAGTTCATTGTTCATCTAAATATCGTAGTTGATGTTATTGCTTGTAAAATACTAGCATTAAAAACTTAACATACTTAACAAGTAAGAAATAGACTATCTAAAAATAGCCTATCCTGCTTTCTAGTTCAAAATTTTAGTTGCTGTTTTGAGCAGCTAGTTTTTTGTACTCTTTCCTGAACTTGTTTAAAGCGCGGCGTCCTTATTATCGTAAGGTACTTTGATTTTCCTTGAAGTCAGGACACTCAGCAATTTCTTTCCAAAATATTTCGTGGATGATTCGTAATTTCAGTAGTTTCCGTTCTCCCTCCTTTAACGCTTTAAGTGCTTGTTTAAGACACTTGAGCTGTTCTTCTTTTTCCTCAGCCTCTACTAAAGCATCGATACTGGTAATATGCTTATCAAACGGAATTGTTTCTTCTCGCCGTAACGAATCACACCCATCAGAATCACGCAATCGAGAATCAAGAGAGATATTTTTTTGCTCCTTCTCTTTCTCGCGACTGTGTGTGAGACTGAGATTTCGAATAGTCGTTCGTATCCAGGGTTCTACATGGGAAATTTCTTTCCCTTTTTCGATTGTCTCGTGAATTTTTAGGTAGATGTCGTGGATTACATCGCGCGCTTCGTAGGAGTCACTTAGAGCAGAACTGTATTTATACCCAATTTGCTTGAGTAATTTAGGGCAGCTCACCAACTCAGATGCTTTATCTAGAGACTTTTTGGAATCCAGATTCTTTCTCATGGGGTTTTATATTGTGAAAGACATTGCAGTCCTTCAAACCAATGCCATTACTAGCGTAACTGTGTTCCAGTGCTACTAATATCAGCATTTGTTTGTGGGTCCGCTAGAGGGTCCTCACATTTCCCAGACCAACAAGCAGAATCTCAAGAATCATCAAATTTCGGGACAACATAGCTTGGCACATATTTTTACGTTAATTTGATATAATCTTGGTGAAAAACCTAGTTTCACCGATGGACAAATCGGTACTCTAGATAATGCACGCTCTATATAAGTATGCGTTTTTGAGCAAAAATGTGACACCTTTTGGCAAAATTAAATATATCCCAGAAGCGGCGATCGCTCTATAGGTGTTCCGAACCAGAGGAAACTGCCTTGTTCTTCGAGTTGGAGATTAAATAGTGCTACTGTAGGTTGGGTTGAGGGACGAAACCCAACATGAATTGGCGCTGTTGGGTTTCGCTTGCGCTCTACCCAACCTACGATTATTTTGGTCTGGTTACCGGATGTGATATTAGTATGCCTATGGTGGCGATCGCCAGTCCACAGATAAATTTAATTATTTTTTACACACTAGCCTGAGGAGTAGATCCACAGGACTGCCCATAGCCCTGTAGGGGCCCATGGCATGGGCCCGCATGACTTGCGCCCCAGTGGGACAGGGGGAAGGTCAAAAAATTTTTCTTTTGTCTTTAATTATAGTAAACAAAGGTGTAAACTGTGATTAAAGGCTCTCAGAGACTCTGGATAAGGTTGAGAGATCATTAGCTAATCTAGAAAGCAAGTTTGAGCTAAAATAATTGGTTTTAAATCTTATTTCAATCTAAAGAACCCTTTCCATTCCGGGAAAGTTGGTGAATAATGCAGTGACATGGCATGGAATAAAGAGGACTCAAAGTGAAACTATCAGTTTACGGAAAAGGCGGCATCGGCAAATCCACGACAAGCTGTAATATCTCAGTAGCCCTGGCGAAGCGGGGTAAGAAAGTGCTGCAAATTGGTTGCGATCCCAAGCATGACAGCACTTTCACCTTGACAGGGTTCCTTATTCCCACTATTATCGACACCCTGCAAGAAAAAGACTTTCACTACGAAGACATTTGGCCAGAAGATGTCATTTATAAGGGCTATGGTGGGGTAGACTGTGTGGAAGCTGGTGGACCTCCAGCAGGTGCGGGTTGCGGCGGCTATGTGGTGGGGGAAACGGTTAAACTGCTGAAAGAACTGAACGCTTTCGACGAGTATGACGTGATTCTCTTCGATGTTCTCGGGGACGTAGTCTGCGGGGGTTTTGCTGCACCACTGAACTATTCCGACTACTGCCTTATCATTACTGACAACGGTTTTGACGCTTTATTTGCTGCTAACCGCATTGCTGCTTCTGTGCGGGAAAAAGCCCGGACTCACACCCTGCGTCTAGCTGGTTTAATTGGGAACCGCACTTCCAAGCGAGACTTAATTGATAAATACGTGGAAGCAGTACCTATGCCAGTATTGGAGATTTTACCTTTAATTGAGGATATCCGGGTCTCTCGGGTAAAGGGTAAGACCTTGTTTGAAATGGCAGAAACAGATCCTTGTTTGAACTATGTCTGCGACTACTATTTAAATATTGCAGACCAGCTCCTGTCTCTACCGGAAGGAGTGGTACCTCAAGACGCTCAAGACCGAGAGTTGTTCTCTTTACTGTCGGACTTCTATCTCAACCCTCAACAACCCAAGGCTAAGGAAGAAGAGCCGGAACTAATGATGGTGTAGCCCGGGCGTAGGGTGGGCATTGCCCACCAACCCACCATAAGGCGGGGGGATCCTCACAACAAACAAGAAGGAGAACTGACAATGACCGTTACTCAACAACCCACAGCACTGAACTTTGAGTGCGAAACTGGCAATTACCACACATTTTGCCCCATTAGCTGCGTTTCATGGTTATATCAGAAGATAGAAGATAGCTTTTTCCTGGTTATCGGTACCAAAACCTGCGGTTACTTCCTGCAAAACGCTATGGGGGTGATGATTTTTGCCGAACCCCGTTACGCTATGGCAGAATTGGAGGAGGGAGATATTTCCGCTAAGTTGAATGACTATGAAGAACTAAAACGGTTGTGCTTGCAAATTAAGCGCGATCGCAACCCCAGTGTGATTGTTTGGATCGGCACCTGCACTACGGAAATCATCAAAATGGACTTGGAAGGTATGGCTCCCAAGTTAGAAGGGGAAATTGGTATTCCTATTGTGACAGCTCGGGCTAACGGTTTGGACTACGCCTTTACCCAAGGGGAAGATACTGTCTTAGCAGCTATGGCTCATAAATGTCCCAAGAAAGGTGTGGAACAGGAGAAAGAAGAGCGTAACCCTATCTCTAAACTGCTCAACTTCGGACGGAAGAAAGAAGAGGTGACCGAGTCGGAGTCGGAATATGTGGACCACACTCCCTTAGTGCTGTTCGGCTCTTTACCGGACCCAGTAGCTACTAATCTCACCCTAGAATTGAAGAAACAAGGGGTGAAGATATCTGGTTGGCTCCCGGCTAAACGGTATACAGAATTACCGGTTATTGAGGAAGGATACTATGTGGCGGGGGTGAACCCTTTCCTCAGCCGCACTGCTACTACCCTCATGCGACGACGGAAGTGTAAGCTTATTGGCGCTCCCTTCCCTATTGGTCCTGACGGTACAAGGCTCTGGATTGAGAAAATATGCTCCGTATTAGGTATTAAACCCAAGGGTTTGGCAGAAAGGGAAGAGAAAATTTGGGCCAGTATGGAAGACTATCTCCAGCTTATTCGGGGTAAGTCCGTCTTCTTTATGGGGGATAACCTGCTGGAAGTGTCTTTGGCTCGCTTTTTAGCCCGTTGTGGTATGACTGTACTAGAAGTAGGTATTCCCTATCTGGATAAGCGCTATCAAAAGGCAGAGTTAGATTTGCTGGGGAAAACTTGTGAGGAAATGGGGGTTCGGACCCCTACCATTGTGGAGAAACCTGACAACTACAACCAAATTCAGCGCATATATGAACTAAAGCCGGATTTGGTGATTACTGGTATGGCTCATGCTAACCCCTTGGAAGCTCGGGGTATCAATACCAAGTGGTCCGTAGAGTTTACTTTTGCTCAAATGCATGGCTTTACCAATGCCCGGGATATTCTGGAGTTGGTAACTCGTCCCTTGCGTCGCAACAACAATCTTAAAGATTTGGGCTGGGATAAGTTAGTTAAGGAAGAAGCTTTGGTTTGAACCCTCTCTCTGCGTCCTCTGCGTCTCTGTGGTTTAATCAAATTTTGGTGGGCAATGCCCACCCTACTTTTTTGGCTACTTTTTTAGCATAAGCATTAACTACCATAATAAACCTGAGGAACCTTCTAGGGCAAGGAAAGAGATGGATTCGGTGGTGTGATTTAGGGGGGACTGCTCCTCGTGAACCCGCACCTCGAACCCAGTGCTGGTGATACTGCCCAGACGGAGATTAGCGGTGTCTCCTTCGTAGTAGGAGCCTAGCTTGGCAATCACAGAAGGAGGAGAGTCGAAGGATTGGGAGAAGCTAACGGTGGAGGGGGTGTGAGTGTGGGCACGGCTAGTGGTGCCCTCTTCCAGGAGGGGGTCACGGAAAAAGGGGACCCTCTGCTTGATGGCAAGCCAGCCGATAGTTTCCGTAGCATGACTACCACTATTACGGGCTTCTTCCTCCTGCATGGCTACCTGGAAGCTGCTAGAGGATTGCCCTTGGGTGCGGGTGGTGACCCAATCACTCTCATTAAAAGTTTGCACTTGGGAGAGCACTGTGGGGGTGCTGTCAAAGCCCGTCAGGTTGATGGTATCAAAGCCTTGGGAGGTAAGGCGATTGGAGCTGTGTGTGCCTGCTGATATGCGGGTACCATCGGCAAGGGTCCAGTTTCCCGCTTCCATGACTAAGTAGGAGACGGATTCGTTAACGTGCAAGTTGTCAAGGTAGTTAGGTTCCTGAAGGCGGAGCTGGAAGGTGTTGGAGCCAACGTTCTGAAGGCGGGAGACCACAGGATCTGAACTGTTAAAGGTGGGATCGCCAACGATTATTACAGGGTTGGTGTAGGACTCATTAAGGGTGATAGTTTGCCATAGATGATTCAGGTTGTTGAGGGTTCCGTACTCGCCGATAACATCGGTGAGGTTTATTGTAATAGTAGCATCATTGGTTTCTGAACCGTCACTTGCCTGGGCTGTTATAGAGAGGGTGGGGTTGGTTTCGTAGTTTAGGTCCTCCTGGTCGTTCACTAGGAGTCGGTTGCCTTGGAGCAGGAAGGCAGGTGTGCCGTTGTTATTGGGGTCTGAGTTGTTGGTAATACTGTAGGTGAGGGTAGCTCCCTCAGGATCTATGGCACTGAGGGTGCCGATGAGAGTATTGTTAGTACTGTTTTCCAGCAGGGTAAAGGTTTGGTTGTTGAAGGTGGGAGCTTCATTCACATCTGTAACAGTAACACTGATAAGTTGTACAGCTGTTAGTTTACCATTATCGATGACTTCCACCTGCACTTGATAAGTGTTGGTGTTTGCTGCACTGGCTAGGTTTTCAAAATCAGGAGCTGTTTTGAAACTCAGGTTACCAGTATGGGGGTTAATCTGGAATGAATCGGCGTCTGCTCCACCAATAATAGAGAAGGTGAGGCTATCTCCCTCGGGGTCGGTTGCTTGTACTGTGAGAACTTCTTTGGTGTTCTCTGGTACGTTAACAGTGTTGGGGGAGATGATGATGGGCTTTTCATTGACATCGGTGAGATTTACTGTAATAGTAGCATCATTGGTTCCAATAGTAGCATCATCGGTTCCTGACCCGTCACTTGCCTGGGCTGTTATAGAGAGGGTGGGGTTGGTTTCGTAGTTTAGGTCCTCCTGGTCGTTCACTAGGAGTCGGTTGTCTTGGAGCAGGAAGGCAGGTGTGTCGTTGTTATTAGGGTCTGGGTTGTTGGTAATGCTGTAGGTGAAGTTATCTTCCTCAGGATCTGTGGCAACCAGGGTGCCGATGAGAATATTGTTAGTGCTGTTTTCCGCAAGGATAAAGGTTTGGTTGTTGAAGGTGGGAGCATGATTGAAAGAATCATCTATATAGGGAGTGGCAAAACCTACTACACCAGAAGAGAGCTGGGTGGCTACGGTGCTGCTGTCACCACCGGAGTAGCTGTGACCCCAGGTTACAACAGAGCCATCGGCTTTCAGGGCTGCAAAGGCATAAGAGGTGGAGAATATCTGGGTAACTTGTGAGAGCTGGCTGGCTACGGTGCTGCTGTCACCACCCCGGTCGCTGTCACCCCAGGTTACAACTGAGCCATCGGCTTTCAGAGCTGCAAAGGCTCTCCATGTGGAGAATATCTGGGTAACTTGTGAGAGCTGGCTGGCTACGGAGCTGCTGTCACCACCCCAGTCCCTGTCACCCCAGGCAACAACAGAGCCATCGGCTTTCAGGGCCGCAAAGGCTCTAAATGTGGAGAATATCTGGGTAACTTGTGAGAGCTGGCTGGCTACGGTGCTGCTGTTACCACCGTAGTCGCTGTCACCCCAGGTAACAACTGAGCCATCGGCTTTCAGGGCTGCAAAGGCTCTCCCGGTGGAGAATATCTGGGTAACTTGTGAGAGCTTGTCAGCTACGGTGCTGCTGTTACCACCGTGGTCGCTGTGACCCCAAGTAACAACAGAGCCATCGGCTTTCAGGGCTGCAAAAGCACTCCCTGTGGAGAATATTTGGGTAACTTGTGAGAGCTGGTCAGCTACGGAGCTGCTGTCACCACCGGAGGAGCTTTCGCCCCAGGTAACAACAGAGCCATCTTTCTTCAGGGCCGCAAAGGCATGGTAATTTCTGTGCTCACCGCCACTGTGGCCCGGATAGGAACGACGGTTAGGAACAGCTGTCACTCCCTCAGCCTGGATAATCACCTCAGCCCGATCTGAACCTGAAGTAATACTGTAACCGTTGCCCGGTTGGAGGATGGCCACAATGTTATCATAGGGGTCTACCACGTTGTCTGCTAGAGTGGGGAGACTGAGGGTAGCCGTGGCGCTGCCAGCAGCAAAGGTGACGATGAGGGTATTGTTCGCCCCCAGATTAGCTGGAGCAGTGTAGTCGGACCCGGCCTTAGCTGTGCCCTGGAGCAATAAGTTTACTGTCAGCTCAGAACTCAGGTTCTCCGTGCGGGTTAAGGTGAAGATAGTATGTATGAGGTTATCTTCCCTGCCTGACTGGGTTCTGGTGATGTGGACATAAGGATTAGACATGTCTTCGTACCTCATAAAATAGTTACTGGTTGTCTTGGGTCCGGCAGGGTCTTATGACCAGCTATCAAGATTTTACACCTATTCCACAATACCACCTCTAGTTCTCTCTGGGGTGAATCTTAATATTTTTTAACATATTGGCCTCGGGAGCTTCTTCTAACCAGTGACCTCGTACCATGACAGTGACCTCGTACCATGACAGTGACCTCGTACCATGACAGTGACCAGTGACCTCGTACCATGACAGTGACCAGTGACCTCGTACCATGACAGTGACCAGTGACCTCGTACCATGACAGTGACCAGTTAGCAGTTAACAGTTAGCAAACTAAAAGTAGTGTAAATATTACTTACTTTATTTAAAGTAAGGAATTGCTCACCGTACATTCTCGTTTCCCTCTCTCTGTGTCAAGAGTGTCTCTGTGGTTTAATCAAACAAGAATCACTCTATTAGCAGTTCAATATGAAAAAGGTACCATATTTATTAGTGGGAATAGGAGCCGGGTTAACTATTCTGCATCTCAATTTAGCTGCTCACAGTGGCGATAATGACTTATTTAGCGGCAGTCTCTTATTTTGGGTTGCAGGAACTTATCTAATTTGGTCCAAAAGCGATCGCCTAATTATAAAAAGCGATTTTGTCTCTGCTTTATTGGGCTTATCCCTGATTAATTTAGTCCTCTTCAAGAGTTTACACCTATTTGAGGAGGATCCTTTTCTCCGGTTGTCACCGCTGATTTCTTGGTTAGGTCTAGGTTTGCTCGCTTCTGGGTGGCAGGGATTAAAACAATATGGGGGAGGGCTGCTCTTATTTACTTTTCTCCTGGTTCCTTGGCGACTGATTGACCTGTTTTTGAATCTCTCTCTCCTCACAGCTAAATTTGCCACTGCTCTTCTTTGGATATTAGGGTTTCCTGTATCTCGTGAAGGAGTGTTAGTTATCCTGCCCACAGGTTCCATTGAAGTATATGCTGGTTGCTCGGGAATAAGGGTGATCGCCCAACTTTTAGGTATAGCTTTGATTTTTGCGGTCATGTTTAACCCACCGAAAAGTACCAAAGCACTGCTTTTTCTCCTGGCTATTATATTGGGTTTTACTCTCAATGCCCTGCGGGTTGCCTTTATGGCTGTACTGGTAGCATTGGGAAATGAAGCAGCTTTTGCCTATTGGCACCTGGGAGATGGTTCTCTGGTCTTTTCTCTCTGCTCAGTACTTATTTTCGGCTGGATTTGTGTTAAAATAAGAGTGACCGTTTTGTGGTTTCATCAAAAAAATGCCTCATAAAACACGAATCACTATTCTAGCATTGCAATGTACTATCATTATATTGGTTCTCTTCAAATCTATCATATCACCTTCTTTCAAAAATAACAATAAAATTCCTGCTTTTACTTTTCCTAAGCAAGTTCCTTTACCAGAATGGGATTTAGTTACAACGGGAGCTGTGAGAAGTCAACTAGTCAAAGCTCCTGACTATATCCAAGGTGAATATGTTGCCGGTCAGTATTATAACTATAGTCACCAAAATTTATCTTTAGAAATCGAAATACAAATGCGCTACATAGTCCATACCAATGGAAACCTCAAAGGTTTGATTAAAACCTATACAGGTAAACTAGCTACTGTGCTATACGAGGAAAAAAATATTGGCGCTTACAGCATGTTTGTAAACAACGGAAGGGCTTATTTAACTGCTTGTATTAACCCGCGCGGTGGGAGTACTGTGACCGCAGATATGTTTAAGCGCAATCGTTATCTTTATGACCTCAATTTAAGGGAAATTAGTGGATGGTTGAGGGGTAAAAAGACACTTTGGGACAACCGCTGTCTTTGGGCACATTTGTCCATACCGTTTAACAATTCTCCATCAAAAGACACCTACCTCATCTTGGAGAAGACGTGGTATGATTGGTATAGGTGGTGGAGCGCTAATTTTCCCGATTAATCTGTTTCATAACCGCAGATAATTGCGAAGCTTTGCGTAAGCTTTGCGAAGCTTTGCGCAAGCAACCGCCCTTGGCGTCCCGCCTTTGGCGTCTCGCCCTTGGCGGGAGCGGATGAATATAGATTTACCTTTTCTTATTCCGAGAACCCTTCCAAAAGAAGAATAATATCAGAGATAGCAGTGCTAAAAAGTTGCCCCATATTTGACCCGGTTCCGGTACGTCTTTACTACTCTTCTGGCTTGATGTAGATTTGGAGGCTGTGTGGACTTGAGAAGAGGCTTTCTGGGGAGTTTGAGCGGTTGGTTGGGCTACGTCCCGACTCATTCCTTCTGGTAACTCCACAGCAACTTCTTCCCGGAAACTGTTCTGCTGCCCATTAGTTCGCACTTCCTCAGTAACCGCTACAAAGGCAGTGTATTCCGATAACAGTCTATAAGTCAATGCTGTATCCGTCACCGCTTTCACCAAATCTGGGGTTTCCCCAAAATGAATCTGATTCATCAAATCCTTAATCCGTGCTCGACCCCATAATTGAGCAACAGGGCTTTGATCGCTTACCTGGTTAAAATTCACAGGTAAAATCTTCTCGTATCCCTTACCTCCAGCAACAGTTCCCGTAATGCACAGTTTCCCCCCCATACCGTCTTCCTTCTTCCCATAGAGCACCAAAGGCTGATTGGCAAATAAATCCGGTGCTGCCAGGGGATATATTTCCGGTTCTGTCCCATTTCCGAGCCAACTTATTTCTACATTGGTCAAAACCGGGTTGTTTATCTCCTGGAAGAACTCTGTGGCTACCTTCTGGGCAGGTTCCGAGGGAGGGAGAACTTCCGCTGTTCCCCTGCCTATTTCGGCGAGACGATTAATTAAGAAGCGATTGGTAGAGGAACCCACACCGAAAGTATAGACTCGATTACCTCGCTGCAAACGTTCTTGCACTGCACCGAGCACTTGCTGATCATTGCCAATTAATCCGTCAGTGAGCAAGACTAAGCTGCGCAACCTCCCCTCAGGTGCAGGAGGGAAATTCAAGACTGTATTAATACCATTCATTAATTCCGTACCCCCATTAGTTTGTAAACTATTTACATAGTCCATGGCTTTTTCACGATTCGCTGGGGTATTGGCTAATGGTTGCTCAGATAGTTTCTTCGCTGTACTGGCAAAATCGATAATGGTAAAGGTATCCTGGGGGTTCAAGCCATTGATAAACTGGCGCATTAATTCTTTGGATTGTTCGATGGCAGCCCCTGCTTGAGATCCAGAAGTGTCCACCAGGAAGACTACATCTTTCGGGACAATTTCTGAACTATCATACTCAATGGCGGGAATTAAATAGGTAGCGAAGTGACCTCCTTGATCATTACCTTGAGTCAAAACTGTTGCTTGGGTAGCAGCACTAGCAACCCGATAGCGGAGAATTAGGTCTTTGTTGGGGATAGTATTTTTATTTGCTAATTGTACCCTGACGGTAGAACTGGCTCGTGTGACAGCCACCTCATGGGTGGGGGAATGTACCATAGACACAGGTACCCCAGCATCAATTTCCACCCCTACTTCAATATCCTGACCTGGTCTGTCGGCGAGAAGTAGGGGAGGATTGAGTTGAGCAGAATCGGATTGTTCGGAGGTATCCCCCATGTACCTTGGTGCCACTACCATAGGGAAAACAAACTCATAGTCTCCCCCTTCAAACTTGAGACTGTTAGTATAGCGAATGGTAACGTGGATTTGTTCTCCTGGTAGAATATTAGCCAAGGACTGGGTAAAGATATTAGCTCGTTCTTGTTCTAGTAAACCAGCTGTTCGCCCTTCTTGTTTCGCTTCCTCGTAAATTTGCCGCGCTGTGTCCCGTTTTTCAATCATACCCTTGATTAGGCGATCGCCGATTCTGATTTCCATATCATCCACTGCTGCTTCATCGGGCAGAGGAAACTTATAAACTGCTTCTAAGGGTTTATTGTAGGGATTGGCAAAAGTCTGAGTTACTTCCACCCTGGAGATATTTCCAGCAATTTTAGCTGCCACTGCTGTATGCTGTAGGGGGAAAACCTGCCACTCTCCCTCTACAGTGGTGAACAAACCGCCACCCCCAGGAGGTGTAGCTCCTCGTTGTGGTTGGGTATTCACTTTAGGAGAATAGGGAGTGGAGACTTGCCTTCTCACAGGAGTGACCAAAGAGCGAACCCCCAGGAGAGCAAAGACCAAAATACCGCTAGCTACTAGCACTTTGACAGGTTTAAACCCTGGAGTTGGGGTATGGGTAGGAGCATATAAGTCCTTGATTACTTCATCAGCCCTCTCATAGCGACGCTTGGTAGCATTAGCCAGCATTTTATCCAGAATTTCCCCCAAAGACTTGCTCACTGTATTAGAACCCAGATAATTGCGCCAAACCCAAGCATCCTCACTGCTATCAAATAAATCGAAAGGAGACACACCGGTGAGGAGGTGAACGCAAGTCACCCCTAAACTGTAGATATCGCTGGCAAAAACTGCTTTACCCCTCACCTGTTCCGGGGCAGTATAGGCAGCTGAACCGATTACAGTTCCTGTTTTGCCTAAAGTAGTTGCGGTCACATATTTAGCAGCGCCAAAATCTACTAAGACAAAATCCACTGTACCATGGGATCCAGGACGACGAAGGATATTTTCCGGTTTGATGTCCCGGTGAATAACCCTCTCCCCATGGACAGACTGGAGGATAGGTAATAAATCTTGTAATAACTTGCGAATTTCTGTTTCATTCCAAGGTCCGGAAGCAACTAATTCCGACCCCAGGTTGGTACCGTGGATATATTCTTGAACTAAATATTGGCTATCTCCTGAGGTAAAATATTCTTTCAGGGTGGGTATTTGGGGGTGATGACCCAGTTTCCCCAACCGTTGCGCTTCCTTGTTAAATAACTCTGCTGCCTTGGTGGCATTATTTATTTGTTGGGGGAAAAACTGCTTGAGAGCACAGTAAGGTTGGGATGGTTCCGACTCGTCGATGGCTTTAAAAGTTCTGCCAAAACCCCCCCCGTCCCAGTTCAGAGATGGCTCTATACTTATCTTGAAGCAGTAAATTGGAGCCGCAACTTTCGCAAACAAGAGCATCCCGGGAGTTTTCTGGCTCCTCACAAGATAGATTGAAACAATAGGAAACCTGTATAGAGTTACTCATCATCAAACCTCTCTGTGCCTCTGCGCCTCTGTGTGAAATTATCCAATTATTGTATCTTGTTTTTCCCCGGGCTATATAAACCGCAGAGGCGCAGAGGGCGCAGAGAAAGGGAAGAGAGAGTGACGGGCTGTGTCAAAGGGTTTATCCGAAATAATTAAGGACTGGTAACTGGTAACTGGTCACTGGTAACTGTTTCAAAAGCGTTTGCGCCACCAAATAAATCCCACCGTAGCTATAAACATGGCGATCGCCGTAGTTCCAACAGACCAAAACATCTGCTCTGGTCCTTGTAAAGCAAACAATCGCTCTAACCAATGAGAAGAAGTTCCATAGACAGTCACGGTCAAACCCCAAAAAGAAACTAGGGTTTGAAAGATTTTCTCGTTCTTGGCTTTTTCCACCTCCACCCGACTTCCCAGGGTTCTAATGGAGGTATCTAATAACTCCAAACCCTGAGCCAGTTTTTCCCGGTCTTGTTGAATTTGGAGCAGGTAATTATCCGTCGTCGCAGCGCTCAATTCCTCTAAAAAGGCTAAATCACTTCCTTCCCCTGCCTTTTTAACTATGCGTTGCAGTCGTTTTTGATAGTTGCCTAAATTAGTTTCAATGGTTTGGCTTTGAAAATCCAATAAGCTCAAATCAATGGTATAAGGGGTTAAGGTATCTTGTACCTTCCCCAAAGTTCCTTGTAATTGTTGCAAGTCCAGATTTTGGGAACCTTCTTGGCGGAGCAATTTCAGACTAGCTTGAATATTAATAAAATAATTGCTCAGACGACTCTTTAACAGTCTACTCTGTCCGTAACACCACAGGATTTTGTGACGATAGTAAAATAATCGCAGCCAGTCTCCATAAAATATAGCTGCTTTTCTCGCGGCAACTTCGTTAGGATAC
This sequence comes from Prochloron sp., assembly GCA_965198675.1. Classification (GTDB taxonomy): domain Bacteria; phylum Cyanobacteriota; class Cyanobacteriia; order Cyanobacteriales; family Prochloraceae; genus Prochloron. The sequence continues at coordinate 3,033,239 of OZ240666.1, forward strand.
AGTATAATAAGTACATGTTGGCTATCTTGAATGTCTTCAATGTTTTCAACCTCAGTAGTTCCTTCTTTCATAACAAGACGATAACGTTGAGTCTCAAAAATAGCCCCTGCTAAAAATTGCCCTTGTCTTTCCCCTAAGTCTTGGGTCCAATTTCCTTCTGGTACCAGTGCTTCATAGCAAGATTGAGCAATTTTTTCTAACTTTTGTGGTTCTGAATCTGGTACAATAGCAGAAATTATCCAACTTTGTCCTAGGGTAGCATGTTGTTGATTCAGTTGGGCTGCAATTTCTTGTTTCAGCACCGAAAAAGCTGCCACAGGTTGTGGTACCGTGAGATTATCTACGGAACAGTCTAACAGCAGTCCGTAACTATCCCCTAAGCGCACGGGATAGTGATACCCTTCCAGGGAATAGGAGTCTCTGGAAGCTTTAAATCTCTTGTTAGCAGGTTTTAACAGTTCTGAATATTCTACATCAAAGGTGCTATCTTGTTTAAATAAATCCGACCGCATTTCCGCGGGAAATTTTTGCCCAAAAGAGGTTCGGGATAGCTCAATTTCTGCCGCTGTTCCTCCCAATCCACTTCTCAAATCGTAGAGAAAGAGGTCTAGGGTCGGATAGATTATTTGGGGTTGCTTATGGCTCATTTTTAGGAAGAGAGGAAATTTTTGAGGCGATCGAAGCTACTGAGTTGCTTAGCAGTTGCAGCAGGATCCGTTGTTGCCATAATGCTAATAGCCATATTATTGATTTCGTCCGTATCTTCCTCCCCTTCCTCTAATTCCGGATCAAAACCCCTGGTCATCACTGCCTCTTCCTGGGGCAACACTGCTTCTAACTCTGTTGCAGTAGGCAATAAATCGGCGGGAATATTCCCGGAAACCGCTTCTAGTTGAGATTTCCTCTTTTGAAAGAGGGAGTTGAGGCCACCATTAGCTTCAATAGTAGCAATTAAGTTGGGTTCGATATCTTCAGACCAGAGCTCCGGATCCAGGGAGAGTTGGTCCGCTGCTTCTGCTAATGCAGACCTCTCCAATTCATTTAAGGGGGTTTCCAAGTCTCTCAGGGCCAGCATGAGGGCCAGCAAGGTTTTGTTAGTAATCCGATCCATGACAGTTATTTGTTTTACACTTATTCTTAGAGTAACATGATTATAGCAGATAAATCCAAAAAGGATGGCTAGGTAGGGGGCTGTATATTTACCCTGTCCCCCACATCTCACACCCCATACCCATATAAATGCTATGAGTAGAGAAGCTTTAGTGATCGGGATAAACCGCTACCCCTTACTGAAAGATAAAGTAGGGGGGAGGTCGCGACACCTAATGAAACCAGCAACAGACGCCGAGGCCATCGCCCAGGTTCTGGAAGAATTAGGTAATTTCCGGGTGCAGCGCTTTCCAGCGGTCCATAGAGATGGTACATGGGAGGTAGATCCCAACCCAGCAACCCGGAAACTACCTCAAGCGAACCAACTGAAAAAGGCCATCATCCAACTCTTCAATCCCCCCACCAGTGTTCCCGATACCGCTTTACTCTTTTTCGCTGGACATGGTTTACTGGACGAGGAGGGAGGGGTGCGGGAAGGATTCTTAGCTGCTAGTGATACTAACCCTGGGAAAAATAATTGGGGGATATCCCTTCATTGGTTGCGTCAGTTATTACAAGAGTCTCCGGTGCGTCAACAAATTATCTGGTTGGACTGCTGTCACAGTGGTGCTTTATTGAATTTTACCGATGCAGATCCGGGTGTAGTAGGGAAGGCACAGGATCGCTGTTTTATCACCGCTGCTCGGGATTTTGAGGTAGCCTACGAACGACTAGGACAGGCCCATGGGGTGCTCACTAGCGCTTTATTACCAGGACTAAACCCCGCCAATCACTCTTCTAGTTGGGTGACAAATTACAGCTTGGTGGATTATATCCATAATCTCTTACAACATGAGCGTCAGCGTCCCCTCTTTCACAATACTGGGGGGGAAATTCTCCTCACTGGGGAACGGGAGAAAATAAAGCGGGCAGTTTTAATGGCTGGGATCTGTCCTTATAAGGGGTTGGAATCTTTTGATTTTAACTCTGAAGATGCCCAATATTTCTACGGTAGGACGGCTCTAACTGACGAATTGCTGGAAAGAGTGCGCTGTAGTAATTTTCTGGCAGTAGTGGGATCCTCTGGTAGTGGTAAATCTTCTTTAGTCAAGGCAGGTTTGCTCTATCAGTTACAATTAGGCAAGCGGTTGGGGGGTAGTGAGAATTGGCGCATCGCTATCTTTCGACCGGGGGAACGTCCTTTCTTTAATTTAGCTCAAGTATTTACCACCGATGGTATTTTTTTATTGGCAAAAGGTGCCCAAGGGTTGGTAGAGTTAATTAACAAGGTGAAAGAGAGTCGGCTGGTGTTGGTGGTGGACCAATTTGAGGAAATATTTACTTTAACGCAAGATGAGAAGGAAAGGAAGAGATTTTTTCAATGTCTTCTGGGAGGTTTGGAGTTAACTAAAGATAAGCTTTGTCTCATCTTAACTATGCGAGCAGATTTCTTTGGTAAGTGCGGGGAACGGGAATACAGCGGGTTGGCGCAAAAAATTAAGGATAACTTGGTTCCCGTGACCCCCATGACTCCCGAAGAGTTAGCAGAGGCCATCATGGAACCAGCCCACAAAGTAGGGTTGGAGGTGGAGCGGGAGTTGGTGCAGGTGATGTTAGATGATGTCCAAGGCCCTGCCAGTTTACCCCTACTCCAATATACCCTAACTCAGTTATGGAATAATCGTCAGGTAAATCGCTTAACCCTGGCTGAATATGCTAAATTGGGAGGGATAAATGGGTCCCTGCGACGTCGAGCAGATGAGGTCTATGGGGAACTGACCCCCTCCGAACAGAGGTTGGCGAAGCGGGTTTTCTTGAACTTAACTCAATTGGGTGAGGGAACTGAAGATACTAAAAGACAGGTACTAAAAGAGGACTTAGTTCATGAGCAGCAATCGACTCAGTTGGTAGACTTATTATTGCAGAAATTGGCCGCTGCCAGATTGGTAGTTACTTCCCAACTGCAAGGACGAGGAAGTGAAGGACAGGAGACGGTAACAGCAGTGGAGGTAGCCCACGAAGCTTTGATTCGCCACTGGCCTCAATTGCAGTCTTGGATAAGCGAAAATCGGGAAGCCATTAGAATGGAGCGCAAAATTGAGGCTGGGGCAGAGGAGTGGTCTAGGAATGCCCGGACAGAGAGTTACTTATTGACGGGAGCGCGACTGCTAGAAGCAGAGAATTACCTCCAAAATTACAGGGAATTGGGGTTGCTCTCAAGTCTGGGTCAGGAATTTATCGCCCGTAGCCGTCAACGTCAGCGTCGTAACCACTTGGTCAAGCTAATTACCGGGGCAGCTTTTGTAGGGGTTCTGGTAATTGCCACCATGGTTTCTACTGGTTTTGCCATTGTAGCCGAACGAGCACAGCAAGAAACGGAACGAGCTACATTGATTGAAAAAGCGAGGCGAGCAGATTCTCTACTCGCCACTAAGCCAGTGGAGGGTTTAACTCTAGCTATTGTGCTAGCAGCGGAGAGTGAGAAGAAGTTTGGGAAGATTTTGCCGGAGGTGCACAACAGTTTGTTTGCAGCAGTGCAGGTGATTCGGGAAAAAGACCGCTTTATCGGACATGAAACTGGGGTACTGTCAGTGGCTATGGCTCCCACTGGGGATTATCTTGTTAGTGGTGGGAGAGACAGCACCATTAGATTGTGGGATCTGAATGGAAAACAGTTGAATCAGTCTTGGGTGGGAGGTGAAGAGGGGATTTCAGCAGTTGCCATCGCTCCTGAGGGGGATTATATTGCCAGTGGTGGGTACGATAATAAGGTGCGGTTGTGGGATCTCCAGGGTAACAGCAAGGTTTTGGGAGAACATGAAGATGACGTGTTAGCCGTGGCATTCAGTCCAGACGGACGCTATCTTGTTAGCGGTAGTCAAGATAAAACGATTCGCTTGTGGACCCGGGAAGGGAACCCGGTGGGGAAACCCTTTACTGGACACACAGATTATGTCTCCGCTGTCACTTTCACTCCCGATGGTCAATCTATTATTAGCGGTAGTTGGGACAATACTATCCGGTTGTGGGACCTCCAGGGGAACCAAAGAGGTAAGATATTAGAGGGTCACGATGGTTTTATCCTTGCTATTGCTGTTAGTCCCGACGGAGAGTATATAGTGAGTGGTAGTGGAGATGATACCTTGCGCTTGTGGGATAGATCCGGCAAAGCTGTGAGTAAACCCTTTCAGGGACATGAAGCATCCGTTTCCACAGTGGCTTTCAGTAGAGACGGAGAGCATATATTTAGCGCTAGTTTAGATAGGACAGTGCGTTGGTGGGATCGAGATGGGAATCAGATTGGTCCCCCTTTGATAGGTCATGAGGGTTGGATCACAGGGATCGCCGTTACTCCCTCCAATGACATCATTAGTGCTAGTGACGACGATACCCTGCGGTTGTGGAAACTGGACGGGCACTTAGTCGGTCCTTCCTTTGTCGGACACCAAGGCCCAGTGAGAGGGGTTGCTATTAGTCCCGATGGGGAGTATATTGTGAGTGGTAGTGAGGATAGGACCTTGCGGTTGTGGGATAAGAATGGTCAGACCATCGGCAAGCCTTTTCTTGGACATGAGCATGCCGTCCATGGAGTTGCCTTTAGTCCCGATGGGGAGTATATTGTCAGTGCTAGTGCCGATAATACTTTGCGGTTGTGGGATAAGAACGGTCAAGCAATCGGCAAGCCTTTTCTTGGACATCAGCGTGCCGTCTATGGAGTTGCCTTTAGTCCCGATGGGGAGTATATTGTGAGTGGTAGTGAGGATAGGACCTTGCGGTTGTGGGATAAAAACGGTCAGGCCATCGGCAAGCCTTTTGTGGGACATGAGAAGATAGTCTATGGAGTTGCCTTTAGTCCCGATGGGAAGTATATTGTGAGTGGTAGTAGAGATCATACTTTGCGGTTGTGGGATAAGAACGGTCAGGCCATAGGCAAGCCTTTTGTGGGACATCAGCGTGCCGTCACTGCCGTTGCCTTTAGTCCCGATGGGGAGTATATTGTCAGTGCCAGTGCCGATAATACTTTGCGGTTGTGGACCCGGGAAGGAAAGCAGGTAAGTCACCCTTTTACCGGACATAAAAGTTTAGTGAACCAGGTAGCTTTTGGCCAGTTAGAGGAATGGATGTATATTGTCAGTGGCAGTTGGGATAAAACAGTGCGGTTGTGGACCTTAGAGGGTGAACTCGTTGGTAAACCATTTGCCCGTCACGAGAATACAGTTAATGCCATCGCTGTTAGTGCCGATGGAAAATATATCATTAGTGGTAGTGGGGATCATACCTTGCAAGAATGGAAGTTAGAAAATTGGCGCGATCTCTTAACTATAGGCTGTAACCAACTGCGTTTCCATCCAATGTTAGTCCATACGGAAATAGAAAAGGATATTATGGGCCATACGGAAATAGAAGAGAATGCTATGGCTCGTCAAATTTGTCAGGAAAGAGTTTGGTAGGGGTGTGGTCAAAAGTAGTTGATAGAGCAGAGAATAAATTTTATCGCGGCCCGAACTATTGATAATTCTTGTCATTTTTGATGACCTGGTAACAAGATATCGCTTGACATATATGATTAGATAGTATATAATGTCAAGTGGGTGGGAGATTTTTTCGTAATATCGGTGCTTGCATTCTGGGAAAAAATATGGTAGTGTTGAGAATAAAGATGAAATTTTATGTCTTCACTACCATGAATAAAGACTACACAGATGTTATCACAGAAGTCTGTGAATTGTTGTTCAATGCGATTTGTTCCCGAGAATCAAATCTAGTGGATAAGGTACAGAGCTTAGACGGAGAAATTTTCAAACTATTACGCAAGATTTGCTTGCAACTAATGTCGATGATTTTGAGCCACTTAAGTTATCGGGTAATGACAGATGACTTGGAAAAAGGATATAAGGTTCATCGTCGCCCACGAGTAAAATATTTCGTGCTGTTTGGTCCGATAGAAGTAGAATCACCCTATCTGTGGAACCGCGACACAAAACATGGATCACGTCCGGTTAAAAACAAATTAGGCATTACTCATGGAGGCCGTTCTCTAGGGTTAGAACAAGCTTTGGTAGATTTAGGAATCCGTCAATCTTATCCACAAGCGGCTAAACAATTTGAACAACACTATGGATGGAATATAGATCGCCATCGAGTCAGAAGAGCGGTAGTTAAAATAGCTCCACAAGCGCAGGAGTATGTTGACCAAAGACTAGAGCGTTCAAGAGATGAATATAACAAACCCCTTGATGTGAGACCAGGAGAAAAACAAATTTTGGTGGAACTTGATGGTTGTCATATTCCCACTGGGATCTTCCAATTAGCTCAAACTCAACAGTTAACAAAAAAACGGCAACTTCCGAAAAAGGAGCGAACAAGAGAGTGGCGTGAAATCAGAGTTGGTTTAGCGCGTCCACTTGAGAACAAAGAACAACGTACCTTTGTAGCTTTAATGAGCAAATATCTAGAGGTGGTACGTTTATTGGTAAGTGCAGCAATAGATCAAGGGATGTCGCTACGTTCTGATGTCTATGCAGTGGGAGATGGTGGGAATGGGCTATGCTCAGAACTTCAGTCTCAATTTAAAAACTTACAATTTATCTTGGACCGTTGCCATCTCAAACAACATCTTTATGAAACGGCTGAAGCCCTGGGGCTATCGGAAAACAAAAAGCACAATTTGGTCCTACCCGCATTAAGCTAATTGATGGGGGAAAAGTACAACAACTGTTGCTAAATCTCAAGACATATTTGGGACGCGGTTCCGCTGATATCACCTCAAGAGGTTCGGCTCGTTTATCCCGTTTGTGTAATTATCTTCAACGGTTTTCTGATTGCGTTGATTACCACCGATTTATCGAGTTAGGTTTACCAATCGGTGTCGCAATCAAAATTTATTCTCTACTCTATCAACTGCTTTTGACCACACCCGTTTGGTAGTTTGGTAGTTTGGTAGAGGTCTCGCGCAAAGTAGCCGCTCGAAAGACTCGCAGAGAGCGCAAAGGGGGGAGAATAGTTTCCTTTTTTTGGGCAGACTGCCTCCCAATTGTATCATAACCACAAAATTACACCGATGTCAACCTCTATTTTGAAAGTTTTATGCTAGAATTTAGAGAGGGAGGGGAGAACAAGGGGATCGCCCTGATTAACCCGCTTTTTTTTAGACACAGGTAGCCCACTTCTCAATGACTCCATCCTAACACCCAAATTTGACCGATGTCTTCCCCCATTCTGCCGTTAATTGTTAAGAATTGTAAAGCTTATTTTTTCTAAGTACATATACTCAAATTCTCTAACGTAACACTAATTTGGCTCAGATAAGAAATACAAAGTAGCTGAGTAGGTTGGACTGTCGTCTATATCAGCATCAGAGAAGGTATTTTCTGGGAAAGTATAGCTAAAAGCAGCACCTTTTATGGCTATTTGGTCGGAAATAGGATTAACTAATTCCGGTGGGGTGTTACCTTCTGGTATTTGGGTGGAAGCTTGTGCTGTTACGGGTATTGCTTCTATGTTACCAGACCAAGTCACCTGGAATTGCTCCGTTTCGGTGGAAACAGGTAATGGAGCAACCGTACTTGTTGGGGCAACAGGAATGAAAACCAAATTGAACACCTTATTCTTTCTTGAAGTTTTTCAACAACCAGGTGAGATAAATACCTGTAATTAATCCAGGTATAGCACCAGGAAATAGCAAGGCAAATAAAGCTGGAACTGGATTTAACTGAAAAGCTACAAAGCCAGTGCTAATAAAAACTACAAAGCCAGCCAGAAATAGAACCTGTGCCACAATCCAAGCAATTATATTGACAGGTATCCACCCACAACGGAATTTTTTCAAGAACTTCCTTAAGACAAATTGTTGGGCAATCCCAATAAAAGATCCTGACATAACTACGCTCAACATCATGGCTGTTTCGCCCAAGCTACCAACTATCAAACCTCCCAAAGTTCCGCCTAAGATACTCGCTGGTATCCACAAAATCAGTTGTTTAACTTGTCCAATCAAAGCAAATGTTTGGCAAAAACCAATTGAGGTTCCAAATATCATACCTGCCAGGGTAAATAATCCAATATAAGTTGAAGCATTTTCAAAGCCACCACCCATACCATTAGTAAAAATAACTCCGAAAGTAAACGGACTTCCTAAAGTCAAACCGATAGCAGTTGCTACCGTCCATTGGAGTACGAAAAGCCATTCCTTCTTACTAAATCTCATGCTTTTACCAAATCCTTCTAAATCACTACGGAAACAAAATCGGACCCGTTATTCTTTCTTGAAGTTCTTCAACAACCAGGTAAGATAAATACCTGTAATTAATCCAGGTATAGCACCAAAAAATAGCAAGACAAATAAAGTTGGAACTGGATTTAACTGAAAAGCTACAAAGCTGTGAACAAAAACTACAAAGTTAACCAGAAATAGAACCTGCCCCACAATCCAAGCAATTATATTGACAGGTATCCACTCACAACGGAATTTTTTCAAGGACTTCCTTAAGACAAATTGTTGGGCAATCCCAGTAAAAAATCCTGACATAAATACGCTCAAACTAATGGTTGTTTCGCCCAAACTACCAACTATCAAGCCTCCCAAAGTTCCACCTAAGATACTCGCTGATAGCCACAAAATCAGTTGTTTAACTTGTCCAATCAAAGCAAATGTTTGGCAAAAACCAATTGAGGTTCCAAATATCATACCTGCCAGGGTAAATAATCCAATATAAGTTGAAGCATTTTCAAAGCCACCACCCATACCATTAGTAAAAATAACTCCGAAACTAAACGGACTTCCTAAATTAAAACCGATAGCAGTTGCTATCGTCCATCGGAGTATAAAAAGCCATTCCTTCCTGTTAAATCTCATGCTTTTGCCAAATCCTTCTAAATCACCACGGAAACAAAATCCTCCCCTGTCAATAAACCAGAATCAATACCAGTTAGAGTCAGAGAATCAGCTCCAAAGCTAATGACACTATCACCACCAACCTGGGTAATAGTCAACTCCTCAAACTCCATTGTCAATCCAATTTTGTCTACACCGTCAGCAAAATCAGAAACAACATCTTCGCCCGAACCAAGAACAAAAACATCGCTCCCTGAACCACCTGAAATTAGGTCATCCCCCATAGTACCGACCAAAATCTCTGCACTGTCAGTACCATTGATAAGTGCCATTCCAGTTATGGGGTCGTAACTATTTCCAGAGAGAACACCCCCTTCAATAGCAAGAAAATTCACCAATTCCTTCTTGTGCCACGTTTCGCTATCCTGACTGGTGTCCTCCTCTACAAATATCTGTACCCCTTCACCCGTGAGGTTACGATAGCGCAATCCTGCTGAGTTACGACCATCATAGCTTGCTAATTGTGCTAAGAAGTTGGGAGACTGTTGGAAATCTGTATCGAAGTCCAGATTATACCAACGGTGGTCCACCGCATCTGGTGTAGAACCCACAGTATAGTCCAGTCCATTTATTGTACCAGACCCTGGGGTGATAGCTACATAGCCCACAGTTTCTATAAGGTGTTCCCCTGATAGCTTTCCTTCCTCCTCTTCCAGGGATAATTGAAAACCATCAGCACTATCCTCTCGTTGACGAGTGCGAACGAAGTCACCATCATTATAGGACTGGACATGACTGAAGATAGTTGGAGTTTGGACGAAGTTGGTCTCAAAATCGATGGTTTCCCAATTGTGCCTTAAGGTAGTATTGGTGTCAATGGCTCCCACTTCTAGTAGGGTACCATTTTCCCATCGCCAAGTTCCTGCTTCTAGGACAAGATAGGAGAAGATTTCCCGGGAGGTGTGTACGCCGTTTAGGTTGCTGGGTTCTTGGATAAAGGCGGTAAAGCTGTTACCAGTTACTTCTTCAATACGAACTATGGCTGTATGATAGCCATTATAGGAGAGAGGTCCAGCTATGACCACTGGGTTATTGTAGGTTTGGCTGAAGTTGATTGTTTGGCTGATATGGTCAAAGTCTGTGACAGTACCAACTTCACCAATAATAACGGGGTCAACTTCCTCTACTGTCAGGAGGTCGAAGGTCTCCGTAGCAGTGGCTCCCTGGTTATCCGTAGCAATAATGGTAATGCTCAGATTACCAATATCCTCGTTGATGGGAGTACCGCTGAAAGTGCGAGTATCTCCATCAAAACTGAGCCATGAAGGTAATGGACTACCATCTTCTAAGGTGGCTGAGTAGGTGAGACTGTCGTCTATATCAGCATCGGAGAAGGTATCTTCTGAGAAAGTAAAGCTAAAAGCAGCACCTTTGATAGCCACCTGGTCAGAAATAGGATTAACTAATTCCGGTGGGGTGTTACCTCCTGGTATTCGGGTGGAAGCTTGTGCTGTTACGGGTATTGCTTCTATGTTACCAGACCAAGTCACCTGGAATTGCTCCGTTTCGGTGGAAACAGGTAATGGAGCAACCGTACTTGTGGGTGCAACAGGAATGAAAACCAAATTGGACACCTTATTCTTTCTTGAAGTTTCTCAACGACCAGGCAAGATGAATACCTGTAATTAATCCTGGCATAGCACCACTGGCCAAGAGTATAATTAGCTCAGGAAATAGGTTAAATGATAACCGACCGTCAATTATTTTTAATATTCTATTGGGGTCGCCCGAAGCAAAAATGCCAACAAAAAACACAATCTGTCCCACAGTCCAACCAATTATATTGGCAAGTATCCACCCCGGAGCTTTTTTCAATGACTTTATTAAAACAAACCGTTGGGCAGTCCCAACTAGAATTCCTGGTATAGCTGCGCTAAAAATCAAGGCTGGCTCGCCTAAGCTACTAACTATCAAACTTCCTAAGATCCCACCTAAGATACTGGCTGGTATCCACAAAATAAGTTGTTTCGCTTGACCAATCAAAACAAGTGTTTGGCCAAAACCAATTAGAGTTCCAATTATCAAGCCTATTTGGACAAATATTCCAATATGAGTTGAAATATTTTCAAAGCCCCCACCCATGCCAATAGTAAAAATAACTTCGAGAATAAACCGACTGGCTAAGGTAAATCCTACAGCAGTTACTATCGTCCATCGGAGTATAAAAAGCCATTCCTTCCTGTTAAATCTCATGCTTTTGCCAAATCCTCCTAAATCACCACGGAAACAAAATCGGACCCCTTATTCTTTCTTGAAGTTTCTCAACAACCAGGCAAGATTAATTCCTGTAATTAATTCAATTATAGCTACCCCAAACACAGAACCAGTGATTTTTCTAAAAATTATTCAACAACCAGTTCAGATGAATTCCTGTAAATAATCCAATTATAGCTCCAAGAAATGGCAACATAACTAAAATTAATATTAAGTTGGACGAGAATAAAAAACCAACTAACAAAAACCCTACTACAGTCCAAACAGTTAGGTTGTTAAATATCCACCAAGGAGCTTTATTCAAGGATTTCATTAAGACAAACCTTTGTAAAATACCAATGATAGTTCCGAAGGTGGGGTAGCTAAAAATCAAAATAAAATCAGAGGACATTTTCAAGTTACCAATCCAAAAACAACCAAACATAAAACAACCCCATAAAACTCCACCTAAGATACTCGCTCGTGTCCACCAAATATCGTCAACTTCCCCAATCAAAGCAAGTTTTTGGCAAAAACCAATTGGACTTGCAATTATCAAGCCTACCAGGATAAAGAATCCGATAGAAGTTGAAGTAGAAAGTGAACCACCATCTGATAGTGCGAAGCCAACAAAAAAAAGAACTGGTAGAGTCAACAAATTTCCCAAGGTAAAACCTACAGCATTTGCTACCGTCCATCGACGGATAAAACGCGATTCATTTTTATTAAACTCCATAACTCAAATCCTCATTTCCTTACCAAATCCTCCTAAATCACCACAGAAACAAAATCCTCCCCTGTCAATAAACCAGAATCAAAACCAGTTAGAGTCAAGGAATCAGCCCCCAAGCTAATGACACTATCACCCCCAACCTGGTTAACAGTCAACTCCTCAAACTCCACTGTTAGTCCAATCTTGTCCACACCGTCAGTAAAATCAGAGACAATATCGTTTCCTTCACCAAGGACAAAAACATCGCTCCCTGAACCACCTGAAATCAAGTCATCCCCTGTAGTGCCGACCAAAATCTCGTCTCGGTCAGTACCATTGATAAGTGCCATTCCAGTTATGGGGTCGTAACCATTTCCAGAAAGAACACCCCCCTCAATAGCCAGGAAATTCACCAATTCCTTCTTGTGCCACGTTTCGCTATCCTGACTGGTGTCCTCCTCTACAAATACCTGTACTCCGTCACCCGTGAGGTTACGATAGCGCAATCCTGCTGAGTTAGGACCATCATAACTGGCTAATTGTGCTAAGAAGTTGGGTGGGTGAGCGAAACTAGCATCGAAGTCGAGATTATACCAACGGTGGTTCACCGCATCTGGTGTAGAACCCACAGTATAGTTCAGTCCATTGATTGTACCAGACCCCGGGGTGATAGCTACATAGCCCACAGTTTCTATAAGGTGTTCCCCTGATAGCTTTCCTTCCTCCTCTTCCAGGGATAATTGAAAACCATCAGCACTATCCTCTCGTTGACGAGTGCGAACGAAGTCACCATCATTATAGGACTGGACATGACTGAAGATAGTTGGAGTTTGGACGAAGTTGGTCTCAAAATCGATGGTTTCCCAATTGTGCCTTAAGGTAGTATTGGTGTCAATGGCTCCCACTTCTACCAAAGTACCATCTGACCGCCAAGTTCCTGCTTCTAGGACAAGATAGGAGAAGATTTCCCGGGAGGTGTGTACGCCGTTTAGGTTGCTGGGTTCTTGGATAAAAGCGGTAAAGCTGTTACCAGTTACTTCTTCAATACGAACTATGGCTGTATGATAGCCATTATAGGATAGAGGTCCAGCTATGACCACTGGGTTATTGTAGGTTTGGCTGAAGTTGATTGTTTGGCTGATATGGTCAAAGTCTGTTACAGTACCAACTTCACCAATAATAACGGGGTCAACTTCCTCTACTGTCAGGAGGTCGAAGGTCTCCGTAGCAGTGGCTCCCTCGTTATCTGTAGCAATAATGGTAATGCTCAGATTACCAATATCCTCATTGATGGGAGTACCGCTGAAAGTGCGAGTATCTCCATCAAAACTGAGCCATGAAGGTAATGGACTACCATCTTCTAAAGTAGCAGAGTAGGTCAAAGTGTCCCCTATATCAGCATCTGAGAAGGTATCTTCCGGAAAAGTATAGCTAAAAGCAGCACCTTTTATAGCTATTTGGTCACCAATAGGATTAACCAATTCTGGTGGGGTGTTACCTCCAGCTATTTGGGTGGAAGCTTGTGCTACTGTGGGTATGGCTTCGACGTTGCCAGCATTGTCACGAGCCACACTGTAGAATTGGTAGGTATGACCTGGTTCTCCCACAAAAGTGGCTTCGGTGAGAGTTGTCTCTTCTAACCAAGGAGTAAAAGCACTGCCATTATCAGATACATAGATAATATAACTGGCAATGGCTGAACCACCTTCATCGTCGTTACCAGACCAAGTCACTTGGAATTGTTCCGTTTCGGTGGAAACAGGTAGTGCAGCAACGGTACTTGTTGGTGCTACTGCGTCTAGAGTATTGAAGATGGGTGGAGTATCAATGGGTTCGTTAATATCGAAGACAATAGTAGCTTCGGCATCAATCACAGTCCCAGTAACAATCGTAGATTTAGGACGGACAGAATAAGTAACAAAACCATCTCCTTCCGGTGCAGTAATATTGGGGGGTAAGAAACCCGCGAAAGCATCAATAGGTAGTTCCCCAGTTGCCGGATCCACGGAAGTGAACTCCCAGAATGCCTCCCCTGTCAGGATATCAATTCCGGCGACTACATCCACTAAGATGTTGAAATCTTCTGTCAGATCCAAGCGTGTCTGATAGAAAGCGCGATTTTCCGGGACATCTATAAAGGTGTCCCCAAAGCCAAAATCTCCTACTCGGAAGGTACGAAAATCCAGGTCACTATCCAATTGCTGGGTAATGCGAACTACCTGAGCGGGAGCAGTGGCGAAGACGGGGTCGTTCTCAAAGCGGATTGTGTAGGAAAGAGGGCTATTAGCGTTTATCCAGTTTTCGGAGCCAAATCCCCCAGGTCCAATAATATCATTGGGGTCTAGGGAGGTGATAATGGGAATTGACCAGTCGTTATTGCTAGGTTTTTTGGGAGGCAATAAATTGTCGTCATCATTGTCGTCGTCGCAGGGCATCTCGTCGGGTTCATCACAGACATCTTCAATGTTTATTTCAAATAAATACTCTGATAGTATTGTACGGCCAGGGGGCTTACTACTTTCTATTTTGACTTTTATTGTGTGGCTGTCATTTGTTTCGTAGTCAAGTTTACGACCGTTAGCAACAATCAGTTGACCATTCATGACCCGGAAGCGCCCGTTAGCATTATCCAACAGTTCAAATAAATAGTCGCCGGATTGATTAACCGAAAACGTTCCCACGACAGTGTATTCCGAACTGTTTTCCTCAACCGAAGCGGACGACAGGGTAACTTTAAATTCGTGTACATCCCAGCTCTTGTGGCCAGCTATATAATCTTGATATAAGCGTGGATTGTTGAGAGCGTTCCAATCTACAATTATTTCATCGTGGCAATCATTGTCTTCTGGGAGGCAATTATTATAGTCATAGACTTCTTCCGAACTTAATACCCTGGTTAGAAACATATGGGCATAAGAGTGATTAAAATTATTTAGCACCTCAGATCCCAAAGTCAACGGGCCACCAGGGTGAGCAAAAAACATACCATATTGTCCGCGTACATTATTGACATATAAATCTAAGTCTCCATGAGGCGATGGATCCCCGTAGAAAGTAGATGTGTGAACAACAATAACCTTGTCAGCATCATTCTTATCCAATCGTATATGATCCCTCGTACCTTCAAAGAACAGACGGGCAGAATCTAGACCAATGATTGTATTAACCGTTTTACCTGTGAGTCGTCGATATTCTGTAGCTGCATCCCCGAAAAGATGTGAGCCAAGACTGTGACCTATCAAGGTTATTGGACCCGTCAAATTTTGCTCCTGGAGCCATTGTGCAACTTCATCTCCAACCCGTAGTGTATTTAGAGCCGCACTGTTATAAAACCTTCGGGCTAAAAAATTATGATAACTCACAGCATGAGAGTCTGCACCTTCTCGCCAGTCAATAGCCACTACATTCACATTACTACCGATTTGGCCATTTGAGAGGATTTCTTCGGTTACCCTTCTTACTCCAGGCTTTTCAGCATTGCTAGTAAAGCCGTGAGTAACTAGATATGTAGGCACCCCTGGATTTATCTCTCCGTTATTAGACAGAACCAGGAAATCAACTTTCACGTCTTGAACGGGTATTGTGATTTGGAAATTTTCAACCTCCTCGGTATCGGTTCGATCTAAGACAATAGTATAAGAAGGCCGATTTTCATCCTCATAATCCAGATTGAGCGGCCGTGCCAAAACCAACTTATTACCATTTTGGATTTCAAAAATATTACCAAGATTATCAGGATCAGGATTGTGTATTAGCCTCCATGGGTCAGACGGATCATGATTTGGCCCGGCTCCTCGTGTCAGTATATGCCCAACCACACTTCCTCGTTTCAAAAAACCTTCGTATAAGCCGCCAGAAAAAGAATAAGGCTCCCCTTGACCAAAAGTAGGAGCAATCCCCACAATCTCCGGTTCCGACTCATCCCCAGCAGAAACAGCAGCAAAAGCAGCAGCCCCCAACAAATCATCCACAGAAAAAGACAAATAATCCTCCTGAGAAGGAGTATTACCAGATCGCCTCAACTCCGATTCCTGCAACTGCAACCACCCCTGTTGCGCATCCACCAAATTAGACTGTAACTCTCCCACAGTCTCACCCACAACTTGCCGAAAAACTTCCCCATACTTCTTTTCAAACCCCTCTCCTTGTGCAGCAAGATAGCCATCCCAATTCAAAGGAGTATCTGGTTCCCCAAAAGTGCTCAAACTAAAATCCAAACCACCAGTAGCCTGAGTATAAACCGTAATCGAACCCGTAGCCCCTGGAGGCAAAACCCCAAAAACCTCCCCAGAATCCTGCAACAACAACTCTAAACTAGTTTCATCCCCCAATTCCCCAGGGCTCAAAGCCAAAGGTGCTCCCGACTGAGAAACCAACAGAGCTAGAGGACTGGCAATATCAATATTCCCCTCATTCCCATACTCAATTACCATGGGAACAATAGTACCGGGTCTCGTAGCCGCAGGGTAAGACACATCCACCACCAAATCAGCCCTTCCCCCGGTCACCACCGTAAAACCATCCTCTAAAACAGCCCTTTCCCCCGTACCCCTGTTCGCTACCACATCATACACACCCTCTGATAAACTAGTCAGGTCAAAAGTAGCAAACAATCGGGAAGGATCCAGCCAATCTAAACGACTAGCAATCACCTTCACACCATTATCTTCCAGGCTAACCTCCGTCAAACCGTCAAATTTAGCCCCCAATATCTCCACCGTCACACTTCCAGCGTTCCCACCGCTATTTCTGGATAGGGAAGTAATCTCAAAATCAACGGTTTCCGCCGACAGGGTATAATTCTGGCTTGTTAAGGGTGTACCTTCTCCCCGAGCCAGAATATAATAGGTACCCTCCTGGGTGAAAGGAACCACCACCTCCTGGTCTGGGGCAAAAGCGTTGTTAAAACCAAAATCGAACTCACTGCGACTGGGAACATCCCCATAGCGCACATACAGCTCATTTGCTGCCACCTCAGAATCGCTATCCAAGCTGAAACGCAACGTCTCCCCCGCTTCCACTTCCACCCGGTAATAGACAGAAGTATTCTCATAAAGAATCCCCGACACCGTACCATTTAAAGGAAGCGTTCCCACATCAATAGTAATCTGCTCTCCGGAAACAGTCAGATTATTTTCCTCATCCGTTTCCGGCACCACATTACCAATATCACTGCGAACGATGAGATGATAATCCCCAGGAACCAATCCTGGAATAGGGACAAGCACACTACGAGTATAACTATCCCCAGCTAAAACGCCCCCAGAAATAGGTAACCGCGCCAATAATCGGTCCGAAATATCCCATACCCCATCCGCTGAAATGTAGATAGAATCATGCCAACGTCCCGATGCATCCTCACTGCTAGAATTGGTTACGGTATAATTAAAGCTTATACTTCCTCCCGGAACCCCCAAATTCTGAACCCCCATGTTATGAATGACAACATTTCCCCCCACCAAATCCACTGGTTCTGGTAGAATAACCGATACAGAATTGCCATCATAGCCCAGATTATTGGACTTGGCGCCCCGTTCATAAACCCCATTTCCACTATCCGTCCTCACAAAGACGTAAAATGGACCGGATAACCCCGTCGGAATAGATAGGGAAGTGGTTTTAGTGTAAGAAGACTCGGCACTTAAACCCGACCAGTGGTTCACAAAACCCACATAAACGTCGTTTTGGGGGTCAAAAATCTGGTCCCGAGAGAGATAGAACACATCCCGCCATCCCCCAGAACCCGCAGCCGCCCCAGCATTACGCACCGTCCAAGTTACATCAAACAACTGACCACTAATGGCAGAAGTAGGTGCAGCCACCGTTTCTACTACTAAATCTGCCACAGGACTTAAAGTAATATTACTCCTGTTTCCTGCTACCCCCTGATTATTATCTTCTACCTCCTCAATCACCCTACTATTAGTATCAATAACAACAGTTACATAATACTCTCCAGTCAAGTCACGAGGCAACCGAAAACTCCTGGTCACCTCATAGGACGCCCCTGGGGAAAGGACTCCGGAGTGGTATACCCGACCCAAAAATACAGAATTCCCATCCCCATCGGACAGGAAAACCTCATCATACCATACATTATTATGAAGAGCCCCAGTGCCTAAGTTACTTACAGTATAACTAACCGTGAACAACTCCCCTGAAGACCCCGTCAGAGGAGCAGAAACAGCTGTTACCTGCAAATCTGGCGTCGAGCGGGTCACCTCAAGGGGTAATACCTCAGAACTGTTATTATTTTCCTCAGACCCCTCATACACCTGGTTCCTAGAATCCGTTACCACAAACAGGTTGTAAGAACCGGACAAACTGAAGGGAATTGCCACAATCTCCCTCCTGGCATAACTTTCACCCACAGCCAACCGACCCCGGTGAGCAAAATTGCCTAGGTGAATATCATCCCCGTTCCCCAGAATAGCATCCCCAGAAGCAATAACTCGGTCCGTCCAAGTTTCCACCCCCGTATCCCCAATCCCAGAATTAGCAACACTCCACTCTACCAAAATACCCTTTCCTGCTTCTGCTGTGGCAGGTATACTGGCACTGGAGACCGCCAAATCGGCAGTGAGAGGAGAAATCGTCACCGTTTCTGCACTAACCCGGATATTATTGGACTTATCCAGTTCAAATACTTCACCCCGACTATCCGTGACTACAAAAACATGGAATTCTCCCGTCAATCCATGGGGAAGGGTAAAAGTTGCAGTTGGCTCGTAAGTGGAACCAATATTCAAGGAACCGAAATGATTTCGGTTCCCCAGGAATAAATCTTCTCCCAAATCTAATTCGGAATCTGTGGAAAGATAGAAGGAATCCCACCACCGAGTATTAGGGGTTGCAGTAGCACCTAAATTAGCTACCCTATAGGCAATCGTCAAATTCCGAGAAGCGGTTGTAGGTGCTGAAACCAATTCTACTTCCAAATCTGGGGGCGGAGTCAAATTAATTGTGGTGGGAGTAGCATCAAATCCGGTATTATTACTATCAAATGCATGTTCAAACACCTGGTTATTTGCGTCGGTAAGCACTATCAAGTAAAATTCCCCACTCACTCCCACCGGGAGAGCAAAGTTTCGGGTTACAGTATAACTATCCCCTGCATTGAGTTTACCAAAGCGATTAGCGGTACCCAAAACCACATCATCGTCAGATAAAGTTTCATCGGTAGACATATAAACTAGGTCTACCCAACGATTTTCTGCGGTTACACCTTCTCCCGAGTTTGTCACAGTCCAATTTAAAGAGAGATTTTCCCCGGAAAATCCTTGGGAAGGGGCGGAAACAGCGGTGACTTGTAAGTTTGGGGGTGGTGTCAATTCTACATCGGTGACACTCCCTATTCCGACATTATCTCCCTCTCCGTTTAATTCCAATACTTGGTTATAAACGTCTGTTTGCACTAAGAAGTAGTAGTTTCCGTCGATACCTCGGGGTAAAGTAACTGTTACCCTGTTACGATAGCTATCTCCTACCCCCAGATAACTAATATTACTAGCTTGCCCCAGGAAAGTATCGGTACTATCTAAGGTCTGGTCCAATGATAGCCACACTCTGTCTAGCCAAGTGGGACTACTAGTAGCACCAGTGCCGTTGTTTGTGACAATCCACTCTACTACAGTTTTCTGACCCGAGAAAGCTGTGGGGGGAGCAATAACTTCTTCTACCTGTAAATTGGGAAACGGTGACAACTTTACTTCCAGCACCTGGCTATTTATAGTGGTGTTATTGTCTTCACTGCGGTACTCGAAAATTTGGTTATTTGTATCGGTACTAACCACCACATAACGATTCCCTTCCAAATCTATTGGTAGAGTAATCACCTGCTGTCTGGTAATAGACTCCCCTGCTTCTAGGGTATCAGTAAAGGTAAAGGAATCCAGCAACTGGTCGCCGCCAATATTTAGGTCGTCAGAGAGGAAAACACGGTCAATCCAAGTCCCGGTGGCATCTCCATCCCCCTGGTTGGTCAGAGTCCAAGAAAGGATTATCTCCTGTTCTGAGAAGGCTTCCACGGGAGCAGTAATATCACTGACAATTATATCAGGTAAGGGAGGAACAACTAGCTCAATTTGCATGAAATTTAGGTTGTTATTCTCCTCCGACTCTACCTGTTGTCCCAAATTATCGGTTTGAGCGAGAATGTAGTAGGTACCCGCAGTAATAGAGCTATTCAAGGGTAGGGTAACGAACGCGGATTGATTATATGTTGACGTGGAAACAAGAGTTGAAGGAGCAGAATTGGTGACCAAAATAAGGTCATCCTCACTAATAGTTGTATCGGTAGATAAGTAGAGCCTATCTCGCCATGTTCCCAAAGCCGAACCCGTTCCGTTGTTGGCAATTTCCCAATTAATGGCAATAGTATCCCCAAAATTCGCTGTTCCATTAGCTGTCACCGAGTTAACAACCAGGTCAGGTAGCACTACTTCAATAGGAATTAGGGTAACATTATTGTTTTCATTTAATTCCGACTCCTGGTTTTGAATATCAGTCTGTACCAATAAGAAATGGTCCCCTGGTGTCACGTTGAAGGGAATGGTCACATTAGGGTCGCGATTATAGCTATCTCCCACCCCTAGAGAGTCCCCTGGGAGGTCTCCTAAACGAGGGTCTCCTGCTGTCAGAATACCATCTTCTGAGTAATAAACTGCATCTACCCAACTTCCCGCGCTCTCTATAACCCCCATATTACTAACGGTCCAATTTGTTTGGACTGTTTCACCGGGGCTCACCACCACCGAATTTGCGGTAGCTCCTGTAATAGTTAAATCTGGTTTGTCATCATTCAGAATGGTAATGACTCCCTCACCTGCTAAAATGTCCCCATTGACAGCATTACTCAGAATAAGATTGAAAGTCTCGTCTCCTTCCAACACCCTATCCCCAGTTACTTCAATTATCACAGTTTTAAGGGTTTCCCCGACTGCAAAGGTAACCGTTCCCGTAGCAGCAGTGTAATCTTCTCCTGCTGTTGCGGTATCCTCCACGGTGACATAATCTACTGTTACGGCTTCGTCGTTGTTGGCACGGTCTAACCTGAGTGTAACTACAAACTGAGTGGTTCCACCAGAATTTCCCTCAAACTGGGCCAAACTTTCAATGGAAATTTGCGGTGGTGGGGTAAATTCAAAGGTAAGTTGTTCTTGTACCACCTCCTGGAACTGACTGAAGCTATTAGCCTGAAAAACAAGGGCGGCACTACCATCTGCATTAACCCCTCCAATTAAACTGTTTTGGTAGAAGTTGACAACACTGCTACCACCGCCAATAACGATACCATTAATGGTATCAATGCCAGCTGCTAAAGCATTATCTCGCGCTGTTGCGGTAGCACTGCTGTTACCACTTCCATCTCCAGAAACGTCAATAGTCTGTCGTCTGCTGTCAAAATCATTGTTAAAGAAGAGAGGAGTGGCAAAATCAATGGCGGGACCTGGATCTGTACCTCCTGAAAAAGGACGAGCACCTCCAAATGCAGGTAATAATGTTTCCCTGATATTTTGAGCAAAGGCTTGGGAAGACTCCACACTATCGATTAAAGTCCAGGTAATTGACTCTTGCTGTCGGTTTGAACTAGACCAAAGAATCAAATTGACTGCCACACTGCCTTCAATTCCCCGGGCAATGAGGTTATTATAGATGGTAGAATTGTCGAAGACGTTGGCATAACCACTTATCTGCAAATTATACTCGCTATTATTCACACTTCCGGAAACATCCACTAACAGAGACAGTTCCAAATCCACGGGTATGAGGTCATCATTATCGATAATACCCACTCCTGTTTCATCAACAATAACGGCACCATTGGCATTAGTTAAATTAACCCGGAAGGTTTCATCAATCTCCACCATAGTATCCCCAATAATTTCCACGGAGATGGTTTGGCTGTTATCTCCTCCTGGTAGGAAAGTGAGAGTACCATTAGTAGTGACGTAATCTACATTTGCCTCAGCAGTTTCCGCTACAGTTTCGTAATCAACCGTCACAGTTTCCGTTATTTCATTCAGCAGGGTGACGGTAAATAGGGCAGTGATATTCCCATTATCCCCTTCAACAATAGTAACATCATCAATAATGAAACCCTCAGTTGCGAAGTTCACCAGCTGCTGCTGTTCTGAAGCACTCATACCAGCAAACAAATCCAAATTCCTAGCCTTAGCCCGTGCATCAGCCCGATTCTGATTTTGAGCAGCCAAGTGCATGACGATTTGGGTTTCCCCCGGAGCAAGAGTCAAGTCGTATTCGTAACTCAGCCTATCCGAGTTTAAAGACGTTCTGGTGGCACTCTCTCCCCCTAAACCAGCTATTACGTGCAATAGGGTTGGATCCCCCCCACTATCACTGCTATCATCCGTCACAATCCAGAGGTCATCAGGAGTAAAGTTTGTATCTCCCGAGGAAGTAGCAACAACTACTGTACTGCTGTTAGAACCCAAGTTAGTTTCGATATCAACCGTATAATTGATAGGGACGTCACTAACATTAGTAACAATCTCCAAAAATCTTGCCCAAGACTGGTCTTCTGGTACATAAATCTTCCGGGTAATTTCTAATCCCGAGCTATGAGCTGAAGAACCCAGCACCACCTCCCTGCCATTTTCTTCAGTTTGTGCTCCTGGAAAACTGGGGAAACCACTCAAAAATAAACCTCCATCATAGGAATCCCTTGTACCATTATTAATGCTACCATTCTGTTGAATATCCCAAACAAACCCATCCCCATCGGATAAATTAGTAGGTAAGGAAATAGCGGGAACAGCATTAGCCGCTAAATTGTAATTACCCGTTTGATTACTAAAATTACTGGTAGCCCGCACTATATAGTTGATACCATTTTGGGCAATAAAATTGAGCCGAGCATCAGTGCCTTGCCCAGCATCGTCATCTTGGAAGATAACTCGCCCAGTGTCAGCGTTAACAATCTGGAGATAGGTGTTATAATCATCAGAAGTCAGCTCTATTGTTACCAGCTCACCTGGGTTGTAGTCAACTAACTCATAGTCATCACTATAGCGCCCTGAATAAGTGGGATTGTTGCTATCGCTGCTACTCAAATTTCCCGTTGTTGCGCCATTATCACCGGATATAGTCCCCACAACAGGAGGAGCGTTGACAGTAATAGGAATGGCTACAATGTTATCGTTTTCAGCGGTTTCTCCCTGTATATCGCCGCTATCGGCAACAAAAAGCAAGAATCGCTCCCCGGTTCCTGTTACAGGAATAACAATGTTGTTGCGGCTGATAGTATAGTCGTCTCCCGGAGCTAGGGGTGTAAAACTCCCAGTAGAATGAGACACTAGGAAAGTATCAGAACCGTCAAGTGTCTCATCATCTGAAATATAGACCATGTCAACCCAATTTCCCCAAGCATTTACGGTGCTGCTGCTGTTAATAACTGTCCAGGAAAGATTAACCATCTCACCTAAGGTAACTTGGTTCCTCACGGTACCAGCGGTATCAGTCACCTGAGCTGTTGATACTTCCAGGTTCGGCACCAAAACCTCTAAGGGAACAGCTAAAATGTTGTCATCATTATTACTTTCTCCCTGATTATTATTCCTATCTGTCCAAACCAAGAGAAAACGATTCCCCCCTGCTGCTGAACTGGGTATAGTAATATTTTGGGTCGGGTTATAAGTTTCTCCAGCTCCCAGAGGGATGGTAGGAGTAACAAATCGGGATATAAAAGTGTCCGAACTGTCATAAAATTCGTCGTCAGATAGGTAGAAATAGTCGTTCCAGGAATCACTCGTTGTCCTTCCTGTACCAGTGTTTTCAACTGTCCAACTCAACTTAATTGTTTCCCCTACAACCACCCTAGAAATGGCATTATCGGATAAATCCGTCGTTTGGGCAGCTGATACCACCAAGTTTGAGGCAGTAATAGTACTCAAAGTGTACTCTCCTGTGGCACCTGAGCCATAACTGGTAACCCGCACTAGATAGTTGATGCCATTTTCGGCGGTGAAACTCAACCGGGAGTTCACTCCTGCACCACCATCATCATCAGATGTAATCACATTCCCAGTATCGGCATTAATCAGTTGGAGATAAGTATCAAACTCACTCGACGCTAAGTCGAGGGTAAGAAATTGCCCGGAGGATAAATTCGTGAGGGTGTAGTCATCCCTAAACCTACCATTCCAAATAGGATTGTTCATGTCTTCAGTGCTCAAATCCCCTGTTCTTATTGCATTTAAGGCAGAAATTGTCGTCATTGCTTCTTTCCTTCAGTTCCGAACAATAACTAAGATAACTCATCTTTCCTTCACTGTGTATTAATTTTTGTCAACTTTTATCTCAAAATTCTCAATTTCCCTCAACAAATTTGTTTTTATATGCTACACTGCGGTGGGTTTCCGTCCAAGGTGTAGGCGGGCAACACTGGGGGACCTAAGATAAGTTCCCAAAACAGACCCGCAATTTCTCAATTAATGGTATAGCAGTCGAATTAGAGCACCAAGCAGTTCCTTTGGCACGAAAGAACCCACTCTCATCAGTTACCTTTAATGATTTATCATAACTAAATTTTTAAAGCCATTCAACCCTCTCTCTTCTCTTCCTCTGTGCCCTCTGCGCCTCTGCGGTTCATTTTGTACCAAATTAGAATCTCCAACAAAATCATAGAAAATATGCCTTTGGTTCCGGCGGCGATCAAATTCTCGCGCATAGAGTAACACACTCAGTTAGACGCACCAGTAGGGGAGCACGGCGTGGGCCGGACCGGGAATATGAGCTATATTTATCCTGTCGGATCTTCTGGTGGGCAATGCCCACCCTACACCTTCTGGTGGGCAATGCCCACCCTACACTATGGAACCTTTACTAGGCAAATCTTTAACCCAGTTAACCCACTGGGTACAGGAACAAGGACAACCCTCTTATCGGGGTAAACAACTCCATCAATGGTTGTATCAATTTGGGGTCCGCTCCCTGTCAGACATCTCCGTCTTCTCCAAAAAGTGGCGGGAAAGCCTGACCCAGTATCCTATTGGTCGCTCCACCATGGATTATTGCACGACCGCCACCGATGGCACCCGCAAATACCTACTCCGTCTCCGGGATGGTTTAACCATTGAAACCGTCGGTATCCCCACCAAAAAACGCCTCACGGTTTGCGTTTCTTCCCAAGTGGGGTGTCCCATGGCTTGCGATTTTTGCGCTACAGGTAAAGTCCTATTCGCTCGTAATCTCAAATCCTACGAAATTGTGGATCAGGTTCTCACCGTCCAAGAAGACTTTGGGAGACGGGTCAGCCATGTAGTCTTTATGGGTATGGGAGAACCTCTCCTCAACTTAAATGAAGTAGTAGCTGCTGTCAAAACCTTGAATCAAGATGTAGGAATTGGGCAGCGCTCCCTAACCATTTCCACCGTGGGACTGCCAGGCAAAATTAGCCAATTAGCCAAGTCTCGCCTCCAAGTCACCCTTGCTGTCAGTCTCCATGCCCCCAACCAGCAACTGCGGCAACAACTCATCCCCAGTGCCAAATCTTACCCCCTCCACGCCCTTTTAGATGAATGTCAAGAATACGTTCGCATCACCAGAAGGCGAGTTACCTTTGAATATGTCCTGTTAGCGGAAGTGAACGACTTACCAGAACACGCTCAACAACTGGCAACCCACCTGCACGGATTCCAGAGTCACGTCAACCTGATTCCTTACAATCCCATACGCGACGCGGATTATCAGCGTCCCAGCAAACAGCGCATTCAAGCCTTCACCCAATCCCTCCAGAGTCAGGGAAAGGCAGTTAGCGTCCGCTACTCCCGGGGGTTAGGAGCAGATGCCGCTTGTGGTCAACTGCGAGCAGCTCGAACTTAGAGCGCTCCCGGCAGAGTGTTCCCTACATAAAGTTTGCTAAATGTATTATGTAAGTGAAGTAAGACGCTCTCTTTTCTTCCTTTGTGCTCTCTGCGCCTCTGCGGTTCATTTTATACTACACCCTATGGAATCTCCAGCAAAATCTATGAAAGAAGTAGAATGGCAAATTGCCAAAACCTACTCAGACATCCTCTATCACAAATGTGATGAAGGGATCGCCAAAATTACCATCAACCGTCCTCACAAACGAAATGCCTTCCGTCCGAAGACAGTATTTGAACTGTATGATGCCTTTGTGGATGTTCGGGAAGACAACCAAATCGGCGTTGTTCTCTTCACTGGTGCCGGTCCTCACACCGATGGAAAATATGCCTTTTGTTCCGGCGGCGATCAAAGCGTGCGGGGGAAAGCAGGCTATATCGGAGATGACGGGGTACCCCGCTTGAACGTCCTGGATCTGCAACGGTTGATTCGGTCCCTACCCAAAGTAGTCATTGCCCTCGTGGCAGGTTATGCCATTGGTGGCGGTCACGTGCTGCACCTGATCTGCGACCTGACTATCGCAGCTGATAATGGCATTTTTGGCCAAACAGGACCTAAGGTGGGCAGTTTTGACGGAGGATTTGGGGCTAGTTATCTCGCTCGCATTGTGGGGCAAAAAAAGGCTAGGGAAATTTGGTTTCTCTGTCGTCAGTACACCGCAACCGAAGCCCAAGAAATGGGACTGGTTAATTCGGTGGTCCCGGTGGAACAGTTGTCAGCAGAAGGAATTAAATGGGCCAGAGAAATTCTCCTTCATAGTCCCATTGCTATCCGTTGTTTAAAAGCTGCTTTCAATGCCGACTGTGACGGCCAAGCTGGTTTGCAGGAACTGGCAGGGAATGCCACTTTGCTCTATTACATGACTGAAGAAGGAGCAGAAGGACACAAGGCATTTCTGGAAAAACGTCCTCCCAATTTTCGCCAGTATCCTTGGTTACCATAAAGCTGAAATCGCACCCTGCCTGAGACAAGGTGCGACTCCAAATGAAAATTTTTTTGTTAAATTTGGCGCTTTATATAGGAAAATTGAGCTGCTAGGCAGTAGCTACTTCTTTTTCTTCTCTTGCTTCTACCGATGCAGCAGGCTCAATAGGTCCGTAATCTAAGGAGAGTGAATTCTCTAAATGGACTATTTCTTCCAAACTATCCCAAGTACCAGCAAAGGGAGGGCAAGCATAGACGCAAGCTTTCCAGCCAGCTTTTACTGGCGCGCCTAGCAGCTCGCAGGTTCCGCCTCGTCTCCCTTCCGGAGTATAGTTACGGCAGCATCGACAAGCAGAGGTTAAAAAATTTGCTTTTTTCATGGGACTTTTTTTAAAAGAGCGTCAAAATCTGACTATTAATATTTATTTTAGCAACAAATCTTATCTAGAGATAATCGTTTCTAGCCATGATTCTATATAGGTTTGACCGATCCCCAGCCCTATCTCATTCTTTATATTTGTTTAATATTTGCTTTACATATATACAAAATAGCTTAACCAAACTAGACAATGGGCAAGATGAAGCAAAAAATAGAAGAGGATCGACTCAAAAGCAATAAAAACAAAAATGGAATAAATTTTTATTAAATATTAATTATCTTGCCATTGTTTTGCGGCACAATGACAACAGAGCTGCCAACGCTGGAGTTCCCCGGGGGTCGTGGGAGCGTTACAGCTCGGACAAAGGGGAAGGGGCAGGTTCCTCTCTACCTTAGAGAGATGGTTTTCGAGGCGAGATTGAGAGTGGTTTTTGATTGCTTGTAAAGTAGGAGAAAAACGAATATCAGAAAGGTTCTCGGGTAAGAGGGTATTCAGCTTTTTCAAGAGTTGATAGCGCTGGAAGGAAAGAGTTTGTGCCCACACAGCGCTCGAAGTAGCAACGAGGAGAACCTTGCGGGCAATATAAAGGGGACGAGTATGGCTGGCAATTTTTGTGGAAACTACTTTCTCCCAACATTGAAGCAAATGGCGATATTGCTGTTGTCTTTTCCAACTTGGCTGCTTTTCAATTGCTGCTAAAATTTGTTGTATGGAATTGAAAGACATATAATCAACCTAGATATTGTTGTAACTGGTACGTGCTATATGTAGTTACTGATTCTAGGAAAGTATAACTCATGAGCAAAAATACCGAGGTTTATTTTACCCATCCCTTGACAGTCAATCCAGTTTTACTCAAGGCTTTGGGGAATCTAGATTTGCAAGAGACAGCTGAATTAGCTCGATATCGGCGTTTGAGAGGGGTCAAACAAGTCGCTTTAGCTAAAAGTTATCTACCCCAAGAGATGATCCCTGCTAATACTCTCAGCGCTAGCTTGATTTATCCGCCTCGAAGACGAGCTAATTCTTCGAGCGCGGATGACTATCTCGAATCCTCCGCTCGACTGCTGGAGACTCTGGGAGAAGATGAAATATTAATCCCAGCTTCGGATCCATTACTCCCTGGGGGACTCACCCCCCTGAGTATTACTTCCATGTTAATGTTTCTGGTTGCCAGTGCCCTAGTAGGTTCTGCCTTTGTGAGTCCTTGGGTGCTGGAACAACTAGCCTTCCATCAAAACCAGCCAAATGCTTTGACCACGACACCAGGAAAACTAGAAAAGTGCCCTCCCATTGGCTCTCCTTTTGCGCAGCTTTGCGAAGCAACCGCCCTTGGCGTCCCGCTTGCGTCCCTAGCAAGGGATGAATTTGTGGATTTAGACTTGGCTAGTCTTGCTACTCTTCAACCCAGTCCTGGTTCCTCTAGATTAGGAGATAAATTGACACCAGCTACCCCCAGTCTCATTAATAATCGAGACAAGCCAACTCCCACTCTCCCCCTCGATCCGGTGGGTGCTACTAATTTGACGGACGCTCTACTTCCTCCTTCCATAAGAGATAATTTCTATTATGTGCTGACTGTTTATGCAGGGTCACGCTCCCTGGAATCGGCGAAGGCCATCGTCCCGGATGCTTATATACGCCAATTAGCTCAAGATAAGTGGATTCAGATGGGAGCCTTCAAAACAAGAGCCGATGCGGCGCTCTTTGTCGCCCAACTCAAAGAAAAAGGTATTTTGGCCTCAGTTTATCCATGACCTATGATATGGCACGTACCATACCAGTTACCAGCTCCTGAGGAACGCTCACGCCCCCAAAATAAAATGAGAAACTGAGTGGGGAGCTGGGGAGCTGGGGAGCTGGGAGCTGGCTTCGTACACTGCCCCCAATCACCCTATCCCCCAATCACCCTATCCCCCTATCAGTTTCTGTCCGCTTATTAGTTACCAGTTTATGGGCTACCAGTTTATGAGCTACTATAGCGGGTTAGAACATAATAATTCAACTATATCGAACTCACTTGGGGGTCTCAATCGCCCAGTTGCTGTGCTATAAATAGAATAAGGGTAGGAGTGTTAATATGGGCTGGCTAGAGCGTATTTCTAACATTAACAAGATTGTCGATGGCGGTGAGGATCCCGAAAAAATCCTGGAACAAACTATTCTGGAGCTGGAGCAGCATTTAATTAACCTGCGTCAAGGTGTAGCAGGAGCGATCGCCAGCCTTAAACGCACAGAGCGACAATTAAATCAAAATCAAGCTGCCGCCAACCAGTGGTATAGTCGCGCTCAATTAGCTTTACGCAAGGGAGATGAAATGTTAGCGCGGGAAGCTCTGCACCACCGTCAACCCTATCTGAATATCGCTAAAACCCTACAAACCCAAATAGATCAGCAACGAGATATTATTAATAAGCTCAGAAAAGACATAGGAGTCCTGGAAAGCCAAATCGCAACAGTGAAAATGAAAAAGAATATGTATATTGCCTCAGGGGGAGATCCAGTCACCGCCCTGAGGGAGTTAGGCGGGTTCAGGGGGAGATAACCACCAATCACCCACTACCCACGGCAATTGTTTTAGACTAGAACATAAATATCCAGCTAGAATACATAGGGTCATGGGATTATTTGAACGTATTAGTAGAATTGTTCGCGGGAATGTTAACGATCTGATCAATAAAGCCGAAGATCCGGAAAAGATTCTGGATCAGGCCATTATTGATATGCAATCCGATCTGATAGAGCTAAGGCAAGCAGTTGCCAGGGCGATCGCTACCCAAAAACGCACGGAACAACAACATCATAAAAACCAGGCAGAGGCCAATAATTGGCAGCAAAGGGCCCAACTGGCTCTGAAAAAAGGGGATGAAAACCTGGCTCGGGAAGCTCTACTCCGGAAAAAAACCAGTGCAAACACGGCTAATACTCTCAAACAGCAGCTGGATCAGCAAAGCACTCAAGTAGAAACTCTCAAGCGCAATCTCATCAGTTTAGAAAATAAGATTTCTGAAGCGAAGACCAAAAACGAAATGCTCAAAGCGCGAGCTACTGCTGCCAGGGCTAACGAACAACTACAAAGCACCATTGACAACCTCGATACAGACAGTGCTATGGCTGCCTTTGAGCGCATGGAAGATAAGGTGATGGAAATGGAAGCTCGTTCTCAGGCTGTGGGAGAACTGGGTGGAGTAAGCGTAGAACAACAATTTGCCCAGCTGGAAGGAGGTAGCGAGGTAGAAGATGAATTGGAGGCACTGAAGGTGGCAATCGCCGGGACAGACCCCTCTCAGCAGGCATTGCCCGCCGCTGAATCATCCTCTGACTCCCCACCTCCTGACGAACCAAAGTCTAAAGTGGATGCAGAACTGGATGCTCTGCGGGCCCAACTCAATAAAATTTAACCAGATTATGTCAGTAGAGTCCGCCGGTATAGGCGGATTCCCATAGTCAAATAACCAACAGAGCTTGACATACTCCCCCGTTTAGAAAATGAGGGAGCAGGGTAGGACAGCAATAGCAGGCAGAGCCAGTCTTACATTGTCTAATCCAAAAGTTGATGCCCCAACCATTCCTTTAGTACACGCAACCACCAGAGCTTGGTAGCCCCGTCTCAAAGCGAGCGGGGTGGAAAAGCGACAACGCGGCTTTAGCCGCAGTAAAATAGAGGAAGTCGCAAGACTCGTAGACCCGACTGAAAAGGGGCGATCCATCCCGTGAGGGCCAACATATCTGTCGGTAGCCAAGTCGTTCCATCGGCGAGAGAATTTATGAGCCCCAACAGTTAAACCAACGTAAAAGGAAGCCTTCGGGCAACCTATAGAGGCGTCTTTGACTTCGCCTATGAGTCCGAGTCATCGGAAGTTCAGAAATCCCTCCGGGGAATCCCAGCGTCTTTAGACCGGGAAGTAGTCAAATCACGGTTCGTAAGAGTTTTGAGGAGCATTTTCATGAACAGGGTCATTTCCATTACCGATGCGGAATTTAAGCATGAAGTGTTAAAATCCGACCAACCCGTATTAGCTTATTTCTGGGCTAACTGGTGCGGTCCCTGTCGTCTGGTATCTCCCTCCATTGACTGGGTGGCGCAAAATTACAGCGATGACCTCAAGGTGGTTAAATTGGAAATAGACTCCAATCCCGACTCTGTTGCTCAGTGTAAGGTAGAAGGAGTTCCAGCCCTAAGACTATTTAAGAATGAAGTAATTGTTGCCTCTCATGAGGGAGCCATTACCAAAGATAAATTAAAAACCTTACTAGATAATCATCTCAATGAGTAATTGATTGTTAGTAATTAATCGAACAACCAAACACCCACAACAAAAATGCAATTTGCCAAACGGTTACAAGCATTCAAGACTAATGTGTTTGTCGATATGGATCGGGCAAAAGCTGCTGCGAAAGGATCAGGTCAGGAAATAATTGACTTGTCTTTGGGTTCTTCTGACTTACCTGCATCAAACTTGGTTACAGATGCGATTGAGTCTAATTTAAAAAACAGGAGTACTCACGGCTATTTACTCTATCACGGTACAGGTGCTTTTCGTCGGGCAGCAGCTCATTGGTATGGCCAAAAATTCGGCATTGAGGTAGATCCCTCTTCGGAAGTACTGCAACTGATTGGTTCTCAGGAAGGAACTGCTCATTTACCTTTAGCCTTGCTCAACCCCGGAGATTATGCTCTTGTGCCCGATCCTGGCTATCCTTCCCATTATGGCGGAGTTTATTTAGCCAGCGGACAAGTTTATCCTCTACCTCTATTAGCAGAAAATAATTTTTTACCTGTTCTGGAACATATCCCTGAGTCTGTTTTGAGTAAGGCTCGGCTCATGATTTTGAGCTATCCTCATAATCCTACCACGGCGATCGCTCCTTTATCTTTCTTCGAGAAGGCAGTATCTTTTTGTCGTCACCACAATTTAGTTTTAGTCCACGATTTTCCCTACGCTGATATCTTTTTTGCCCCCACTGAACCACCTCCTTCGATTTTTCAAGCAGACAGGAATAAATCCCTATCTATTGAGTTTTTTACCTTGTCTAAATCCTACAATATGGGAGGGTTTCGGGTTGGTTTTGCTATTGGCAATCGGGAGTTGATTATGGCTTTGCGACGGGTGAAAGCAGCAGTGGATTTCAATCAGTATGAGGGGATTTTAAATGGGGCGATCGCCGCTTTGTCCGGAGATAATTCTATAGTAGCAAATACTGTCGCTACTTATCTTCAGCGACGGGATGTCTTTGTTGAGGCTTTAAATCGCTTGGGTTGGCAAGTTACTACTCCCAAAGCTACTATGTATGTCTGGGCTAAATTGCCTGATCCTTGGCAAAATAACTCGGTCCAATTCTGTCAGGAATTGGTAGCCCAAACTGGAGTTGCTGCTTCTCCAGGAGCTGGATTTGGCACTGCTGGAGAAGGATACATCAGGTTTGCTTTAGTACAGTCTCCAGCAGTTCTGGTTCATGCAGCGACAAAAATAGCAGAATTTATAAAGCAATTTAAACCACAAAGGTGATTTGATTTATAAACACAATTTTGAGTATATATAAGATTAAACCACAGAGACGCAGAGGACACAGAGAAAGATAAGAAAGGGTGTAGGGGCGCAAGGCTTGCCCCCGACCGGTCCGTGTTTTCTATTAAAAAGGCATTTCATCCCCTTCTCGAGGTGGTTCTCCACCTTTACGGTTTAAAATCTGGCGAAAGATTTCCCGGTCTGCCCGTTTCTTGCGCTCTTCAAAAAAAGCTGCTGTTTCAAGAGCTGACAACTTCTCGGCAACAGCAACAGTAATAAACTGGTTAATGCTAGTTCCTTCTCTTTTTGCAACTTGCGCTACTGCTTCTTTCAAAGACTGAGGAAGACTGAGAGGATATGTAGCCTCGGGCTGCTTCATTTTCTAATCCTCCTTATTGCTGTCCCTGGTTTCATTAACTCGATCCCAAA
Source organism: Prochloron sp. (assembly GCA_965198675.1). Classification (GTDB taxonomy): domain Bacteria; phylum Cyanobacteriota; class Cyanobacteriia; order Cyanobacteriales; family Prochloraceae; genus Prochloron. Next base: position 3,066,254 of record OZ240666.1, read on the forward strand.
TCGTTGTGGCCCATGGCCAAAATCTCGTTGATTAAATGTTACAATTGCATCTGCTCTGCCATTAACTGCTGCTTCTAAAACCATTTCATCGTCCGGGTCATTTAACTGTGGTCGCCAGAGAAAGTAGGTTTTTACAGGTTCTACCAAAGCTATTATTGCATCTACAAAAATTAATGTTTCTTCTCTAGTCAATCCTGCTGCTATCCAGTGTTCGGAAGCAGAACATTTAGCCTCATACTCAATGGCAAGAGGGATACTAGCTAATAACTGTACTGAGCTTCGATCCGCTTCCATGAGCAAAGCTGCCGATGCACCAAGAGGACTCCTCAATCCAGCGACAATAACATCTGTATCCAAAACTAATCTCAACATGATAATATCTTATATCATATCACAATGTTGCTCCCCCCTGTCCTCTTAAATTGGTATTATCTAGGTATTATATTGTGAAAGAACGGGCTTACTGGTTAGCTTGGTCGAAAATTACTGGTGTGGGACCAGTACTGCTATTTCGAGTGCAGCAGCATTTTGGCACCTTAGCTGAAGCTTGGGCAGCCCCAGCAGTAGCTTTAGGGGAAGTGGAAGGGTTCGGGAGGAAGTTAATCAGTGCAGTAGCCCAAGGGCGATCGCAAATTAATCCAGAAGGACTCCTAGAGGAACACAGTCGCCAAAACCCCCATTTCTGGACCCCAGCAGATGAAAACTATCCCCGGTTGTTGCTGGAAATTCCCAGTCCCCCACCTGTTTTGTACTATCAAGGGGAGGTTAAACTTGAGGAAAATCAAGGTATTACTCCTATGATAGGGATTGTGGGTACCCGTAAACCCACAGAACACGGACGGCGCTGGACCCAGAGAATTAGCGCTATTCTAGCTAAGTCTGGGTTTACCATTGTTTCTGGGTTGGCAGCAGGAATTGATGGAGAAGCCCATGAAGGCTGTTTGGAGATAGGAGGAAGAACCATAGGGGTTTTGGGGACAGGGTTGGATCGGGTTTATCCTCGGTGCAATAAACAGCTTTATGAGGCCATCTCCCAACAGGGGCTATTATTGAGTGAGTATCCCCAGGGAACAAGACCGGATCGGAGCAATTTTCCCGCCCGCAATCGTATTATTGCTGGTTTGAGTCGTGCGGTTTTGGTTATGGAAGCGCCAAAAAGGTCAGGTGCTTTAATTACTGCTCGCTATGCTAATGATTTTGGTCGAGATGTTTACGCTTTACCCCATTCTCCCGATAATGAGCAATATCGGGGCTGTTTGAAATTGTTGCGCAACGGTGCCGGAATGATTGTGGAAGAGGAGGAGTTGTTGTCTATGTTGGGGGTAATACCTAATTTAGAAGCAAAAATTATTATTAATAAAAAAGTTGAGCAAATGCCAAACCTCTCTCCGGAATTAGCAGAGGTAATTAAGGCGATCGCCTACGAATCTACTCCTTTTGATTCTATCGTTCAGTCGGCGGGTTTGCCAGCTAATTCTATTTCTGCTGCTCTGATACAATTGGAATTATTGGGTTTGGTGTCTCAGTTACCGGGAATGCGTTATCAAAGATGTTGAAACAGTTACCAGTTACCAGTTATCAATTACCAGTACTAGTTAGAGGAATTTACAGAAAGCTTTGTATAACGTTGATTGAGTAAATATATTGCTTTAAATACTCATCAAAAAAATTAGCGTAATTGTAGGTTGGGTTGAGGCACGAAACCCAACAGCACAAACCCATAATGTTGGGTAACGCTTGCGCTCTACCCAACCTACGGAGCAATTTGAGTATTGCGACTTTCATAAATTTTTTTGATGATTTCTTCATCACTTTTCTCATCTTCTTGCCACACTCCCAAAGTAGCAAGAAAAGATTGTTCTAAATTAGGTTTTGTTAACATCATCTCTTGTTCGATGGTTCGTTTGACAATAATTTCAATGATATTTTCTAAGTCTGACAAGGTTAAATTACTAATAGATTGTTCTGATTTAGTTGTGTTCAGTTTATTCTTCATTTCATTGTTCCTCTTTTACATATATTGACCAAACCATGTTAGGTAACGCTTGCGCTCTACCCAACCTACAGCTCAATTTTACTATTGCGACTTTCATAAATTATTTTTCGGCTAATTTAACGAGAGCAGAAGCCAGGGTTGCCATATTGTCAGCTAGTGTCACCCGATCTTCATTGAGACTTTGTAAAATTTCAAACATTGTAGCTCTGTCTTGAATTAAAGCTGATGTATTTTGAAGGGAAGCAGTAATATAGTCGGCTATGTCGCGAGTCAATGCTGCTACTTGTCTGTCTGTAGCTTGACGAGATCGCCGATCTGCTGCGATCGCGTCAGAGTGAGCCTGGGCAGTTCTTGCTACTGAGTCTACTTTGTGACCAAGTTCCTTAATATTTTGATTCGTCTGGTCCATTCTCGCGGCGAGTTGTTGGACGTTATTGTCCGTCTGCTCCATTCTCGCGGCGAGTTGTTGGACGTTATTGTCCGTCTGCGCCATTATTGTTACAAGCTGTTGGACGTTTTGATTGGTTTGTTCAGCAGCAGTCAGAAGGAGATGAAAACGTTGGTCAGTATCTTTACTCATTTTCCCCGGTTTGCTTTATTTCTTTATTGTTCATTATACAAGCTCCAGTAAAGACTTCAGTTCTGAAGTCTCTAATCTGGGTCCAAAACGAGTTACAATCCGGGAAGAGGCTAAGGAGGCTAAATTACCAGCTTTAGTTGGACTCATACCATTGGTAATGCCGTACAAAAAGGCTCCTGCGTACATATCTCCGGCACCTAATGTATCGATCGCTTCTACGGGAGAGGGGGCAATTTCTCTTAATTCTTGACCGTCGAAAATTAGTGAACCTTCCCCCCCTCGGGTAATGGCAAAACCTTTGGCTATAGTCTTAAAGTAATCTATCGCTACTGCTAAATCCTCGGTTTGGACCATGGTTAAAGCTTCACGAGCATTAGCAAAGATAAAATCTAAGCCTGAACCTATTATTTCTAATATTCCTGCTCGACAATATTGTACTATATTGGGGTCGGAAAGGGAAAGGGCTGTTTTTACTCCGGCTAATTTAGCAATTTCTTTTGCTTTCATTGCTCCTGCTTTTGCAGTGGGGGAAGAAATCAAGTATCCTTCTAGGTAAATATATTCTGAATCTCGGATCGCTTCTGGGACTAATTCTTCTGGGGAAAAGTCGGCACTAATACCTAAAAAAGTATTCATGGTGCGATCGGCGTCGGGAGTTACCAATACCAAGCATTTCCCTGTAATTCCCATTGGTTTATTATCTTGGGTTAAATTAGTGTCTAGTCCGTAGTAGAGCAGGTCTTTTAAATAGAAAGAACCAATTTCGTCTTCAGCTACTTTGCAAGAGTAAAAACCTTTCCCTCCTAGTTGACTCAATGCTACCATAGTATTGGCAGCAGAACCCCCACAGCTATTTCGAGAAGTTAAGTGACTTAAAGAGCGCATTAAATATTCTTGGCGGTCTTCGTCTACCAAGGTCATTATCCCTTTATTCAGCTTTAATTCTTGGAGCAACTGGGCAGATATTTCAAATTCCATATCTAATAAAGCGTTGCCCATTCCATATACATTGTATTTTTTGCTCATACTTTTGTTATTAATTGTTTGTTTTTTGTTTCCTTTTCCCCGTAGGGTCGGGGTCTTTCCGCCCAGTGTAGGGTGGGCATGGGGAGTTGGGGAGTTGGGTCAATAACGGGCGCACAGCTGTGTGCCCCTACCTTCTCCCTATCTCCCTATCTCCCTCTGGACCCAGCGACCCTACTCCTCTGCTTCTGTCTCAGTGGGAGCCATTTTAGCAGGAGCTATGACAGAGAAGATAGTTGTGGACGGATCCCCTAAAGCAGATACTCCTGGGGGCAATTCTAACTCCCCTACGTGTAATCTCGTCCCGATATCCATCGGGGACATATCCATCTCAATATACTCGGGAATGTTATCCGGAGAGCATTCTACCTCAATTTCTGAGATGGTCTGTTCGATAAGACTCCCCCGTTTCACCCCGAGTGCTTGCCCTACCATTTTTAGCTGTACAGCCACTTTAATCTTCTTTTGAGCAGCGACGGAGAAAAAGCTAAGGTGGTAGAGAGTTCTTTTCCAAGGGTGAGCTTGGACTTCTCTTATGAGGGCTTTTCCGTTCCAGTCTATCTCGGCAATGTTTAAGTCGATCAGGGTATTATTGACGGAAGCTTTTTTGAGCAAATTTTGAGCTTCTTTCCCGTCCAAGGTGAGGGAAATAGACGCTGCACCGTCGTGTCCGTATAAAGTGGCGGGAATTAAACCCTGACGTCGCAGTGCTCTCGGTTTGCTATCTTCTTGTCTGGTTTGACATTGAACTGTTATTGCCATAGTTGTTGCTATCTAACTGTTTTAACTTTGTACGTGTTATAGCAACCGCCAGTCATAACTGGTAACTGGTAACTGGTCACTGGTAACTGATCACTGGGGTACCATTAGCGTCTAGCAAAGCGCGCTTCGGTCCGTGGATCGGGTCCTCTACGATAATGGTTTGGTGACGACTGGCACCAATAGATACAATGGCAATGGGTACTTCCATTAATTCTGCCAGCCTATGGAGGTAGTTTAAAGCTTGTTTGGGTAAATCTTCTAAAGAACGACAGTCTGCGGTAGACTGTTGCCAACCGGGGAGAGTTTGGTAAATTGGTCGGGCTCGGGCAAATTGGTTCCCGTTGCTGGGGAAGTGATTACAGGTTTCTCCGTCGATTTCGTAAGCAACACAGACTTTTATTTCTTCCAGTTCGTCTAAGACGTCCAGTTTGGTAATAGCTAAGCAGTCCATACCGTTGATCCGCGCTGCATAACGACCGATAACTGCATCAAACCAACCGCAACGACGACGACGTCCTGTGGTGGTACCGAACTCAGCCCCCCGCTCTCCCAGTATTTTCCCTACTTCTTCATGGAGTTCTGTGGGAAATGGTCCCTCTCCTACTCTAGTAGTATAGGCTTTTGCTACCCCAATGACTCGGTCGATAATGGTAGGTCCTACCCCTGCTCCCACACAAGCTCCTCCCGCAATAGGGTTGGAGGAGGTAACATAAGGATAAGTGCCGTGGTCTAGGTCTAGGAGAGTGCCTTGGGCACCTTCAAAGAGGATATTTTTCCTTTCCTGGACTGCGGTGGCAATTTTCAAGGAACTGTCCACCACGTGGGGACGGAGACGGTCTCCATAGATAAGATATTCCTCAATGACTGCTTTTGGCTCTAAGGGAGGCAAGTGATATAGTTTTTCTAAAATGACGTTCTTATAGTTAATGGTCCACTCTAGTTTTTTTCTTAGGTCTTCTTCATGGATAATATCAATCATGCGGATACCGGTTCTTTCCGACTTATCCCCATAGGTGGGACCTATGCCCCTCCCGGTGGTGCCGATTTTGTGTTTCCCCCGTCTTTCTTCTGCTGCCTTATCAATTAAACGATGATAGGGCATAGTTACATGAGCTGTTTGGGAAATAAACAGGTTCTGAAGGGAAACGTTTAGTTCCTTTAGCCTGTCTATTTCTTCCAGGAGCACTTGGGGGTCGATTACCGTCCCGGAACCGATAATACACTCCGTCTCTGGTCCGAGTATTCCGGAGGGAATTAAGTGCAGTTTAAAGGTTCTGTCTCCTACTACCACCGTATGTCCCGCGTTTACTCCCCCTTGGGAGCGGACCACTACGTCTGCTGACCGACTGAGCAGGTCAGTTATTTTACCTTTTCCTTCGTCACCCCACTGGGCACCGATGACAATAACGTTAGCCAAGGGTTTAGATTTTGCTTGCTGTACACACAAACTACCATTATAATCTATGATGGGTTCATCTGTCAAGCACGTACCTTGACAGTGGTTAGTTTACGGTGGGGATCTCGCGCAAAAGCGCAAAGTAGCCGCTCGAAAGACTCGCAGAGAGCGCAAAGGGGGAGAAGAGTTGATTTGTTATATAGTACAACAATGGTTTCCTTTTTTTTGCACACTCCACCCCAATTATATCATAAGCCAAAAATTTTACGTTGTTGAGCACTATAAAAGAAAGTTTTCTTCTAAAATGTAGGGAGGGAGGAGAGAAGGGGGTCTAGTGCTGTGGAACGCCAAGGGGACATTGTTGTTTATCGTTCAAGTGATGTTACTTTGAATAGAGTTGGGGATGAGACTTTCCTTAATCCACCTCGTTTCACGTGTAATGGTAATGGTACAATCCAAAGTAACGATCCTGCTGACAATCCTATTGATAACACCGATGGATTAGCTTTTGGGGATAGAGTAACTGATACTGATATTGATGGAGACGAAGCAACTGATACTGACAGAGGAATAATCACAAATCGCGAAATAACGGAAGGCAATTTCGAGGTTGTCATCAGTGGTGCAGAAAGACCTAATAGGACTGATCAGACCCCTATTTCTATTTTCGATCCTAGCTTAGGCACAAATCGTACCTACAGGGGGATTCTCAATGACACTACTCAACAGTCAGGGGTAACTGTAAGTGGTAACACAATAAGAGTCCAATGGGACGGCAGGGATAACGACGGTAATTTTTTTAACCCTGGTTTAAACTATCCTATCCAGGTAAGAGTTAGGGGTGGGGAGTATTATTTCCCCTTCTTTGACGTGGAACATAATCCCAACGGTGGACCCCTCCTTACTCTAGTCTCTCCCTCAACGGCGACTTATCCCACGGAATTTATTCATGGCGCAAACACAGGATTTTACGACGATCGCATTTATAAAGATAGTGCTGGAACTTTTGGGGATAAAAAAGGATTGGATTTGTGGACCTTTGTTCCCAGCCAGAGGCAGGTTGAGTTCCTGGATATTATCGGTTCCCCCGCTGCTTCCAACCCTAACTTGGTCTTAGCAAAGCGGATCACAGGTGTGAACGTGGAAGCAAGGTCATTGACACTCCCCGCGATAAATCAACGGGGATTCTAAGCGGTTTTTTTCTTTTTAGCTAGCCAGATTTTAATTCTGGCTGGGGCGGTCAAACACCCCCTAGACACTCTGCTTAAGTCTAAATTTAGCTTAAACATTATGCTTACTTTTGATAGTAAATTGGCACAAGCATTGCTATCAGCATTAACCAAATAGCCAGCCTTTGTGCGGTACAGGCCTCTTTTCACCCGCGTTCCTGATGGATTCCGCCATCTAGAAAACTGGCTTTAGACGTGTAGCTTTCTGTTACTTCAATAAACTCTATCCCGTACAATTCGCATAGTTGCGACATTCTGCTTTTTAACCGAGCTGTGGGAATTTGGATGAAGTTTTGGTTATTATTCTTCCCTAAATTACATTCTTGTTTCTGTTCCTCGTTCCACCCAAAAATTATTTTTCCTCTTTTATTCTTTAGGCAATGTTTGACCACTATTCTAGCCGCCTTATTAATCCCATCCCGCATTTGACGATTACGCTTTTCCGTGATGCTAGCTAACTTTTCTGATCCAGAAACCTTGAGGCTTATCTTTTTTGAGTTTTGCCACCTGTTTATTATACCATTGGTTCTGGCTTTTAAGATGGAAAGCATCTACAATAAAGTTGTTTTCTAGAGTATCAACACAGGTGAGTAAGTTGGTTATGCCGTGGTCGATTGCTAGCGCAATGATGATCTTGATGACGACAATGACAATGATTCTATAGCCCTTCGCGCTCGCCTATTTACAGATTTTTCTTGGATATGTGACCTATCAACAATTCCTCAATTTTAGTTGTAACTACACCAGTGCGAAGGGCTATAATTGGCCAGACGTTAATATCCATCTTAGAGGTACCTGAGATATTGTAACTATACTAGCGCTCACTGCTATATCACATAGAAAAAGGAAATGCAAGGGTTTTATGAAAATAAAATTACCCGTCCAGGTGCCACAACCGCACCGTACCGTCGTAACTGCCAGAAGCTAAGAACTGGCTATCAAAACTAAAAGCGACGCTACACACGTCTGCTACATGTCCTTGGAGGATCCGTAACTGTTTCCCACTCCTACCCCACAACCGCACCGTACCGTCGCTACTTCCAGATGCTATCCATTTGCCATGGGGACTAAAAGCCACACTATTGACCCGATCGCGGTGTCCTTCCAGTAGCAGTATCTGTTCCCCCCTCATTATGTCCCACAACCCTACTGTCTTATCCCAACTCCCAGAAGCGACGAATTTGCCATCAAAAGAAAAAGCCACAGCGCAGACCGCACTTTTATGTCCTTGGAATACTTGTAACTGCTCCCCAGTGGAAATATCCCACAACCGCAGGTTTCTATTAGTACTCCCGGAGAGAATGAATTTGCCATGGGGAGAAAAAGCAACGCTGACGACGGCATTTTTATAGCTTTGGAACAGTTTTAGTTGAGTGCCCCTGGTAGTATCCCACAACCGCACTGTACTGTCGTGACTAGCAGAGACCAGCAATTGACCATTGGGACTAAAAGCAATACTATTGACCCATTCAGTATGACCTTCTAACTTATGGGTCTCTTCACCGGTAGTAATATCCCACAACCGCACTGTCTTGTCCAAACTAGCAGAAGCGAGTATCTTCCCATTGGGACTAAAAACGACATTTTCCACCGAACTCCCGTGTCCAAATAACCGGGCCACCTGTTCACCACTGAGAGGATCCCACAGTACCACCGTCCTGTCCCTATTCCCCGTAGCTACTAATTTGCTATCGGCACTGAAAGCGACGCTATTGACCCAAGAGGTGTGTTCTTCTAGGAGTCGCAGTTGCTGTTTGGTCTGTCCGTCCCATATCCGCACTGTTCTATCATCGCTACCAGAGATAATAGACTTGCCATCGGCACAAAAGGCGACGCTGTTTACTGGTTTCTTGTGTCCTTCAAGTAATTGTACCTGTTCCCAGGTCTCAGGGTTCCACAACCGTACTGTTTTGTCCGAACTACCAGAAAGAACCCTTTTGCCATCGGGACAAAAGGCGACCCAATTTATTTGTTGCTTGTGTCCTTGCAGTAATTGTACCTGCTTCCCTGTCATGGCATCCCAGAGACGGATGGTTTTATCTTTGCTACCGGAGACAACTAACTTGCTATCAGGACTGAAAGTAACGGTGGTGACACTATCCCTATGTCCTTGGAGTAATTGTACCTGTTTTCCGGTAGAGATATCTCAGAGACGGACAGTCCTGTCGGCGCTCCCGGAGGCCACAAATTTACCATGGGGACTGAAGGTGATCCTATTTACTTCTGCGGTATGTCCTGGAAGTAATTGTACCTGTTTCCCTGTCATAGTATCCCAGAGACGGACAGTTTTATCTTTGCTACCGGAGACCACCAATTTCCCATCGGCACTAAAGGCGACACTTTTTACCTCTGCGGTATGTCCTTGAAGCTGTTGGTACAGTGTCAGGTTGGCTAAATCCCATAAATAAATATTAGCACAACCCCCCAATGCCAGGAAAGCGCCATCACAGCGAGTAGCGGCACATACTGCCGGGCAATCTATTTCCCACACCAGAGCGCCTTTGTCAGCAAGATTAAATAGAGCTGCACCCCCCGTACTGCAAACTATTACTAACTCCTGAGACTGGGGGAGGGTGGAGGTGATAATGCCTAGCCCCAGACGCCGACCCATTCCCTGTTCCCTGAGGGCAGGTAAGACAATTTTGTTAGCATCAGGGATAGTTTTGCCAGAATTAACCTGCTTTCTTCCTTGCCACCATTCTGCCACCGTACCGGGACGTTCCTCACGAGCAAGCTCTAAAGCAGTTTTGACCAAACTCTGCCAAGGTTCTCCCAGCTCGGACGGTTCCCAAGTATCTTTTTTCATCAAGCGACTCAAAGCAGAGGGAGGGAGCTTTCCTGTCAGCATTTCGTAGAGGATCATCCCCAGTTCAAAAATATCACTCTCTGGTCCCACTTTTTCCCGGGCGATAATTTCTGGTGCAGCGTAAGCTTCGGTAAAATAGCGAGTACTGCGACCGATGTTTTTTGTTGCGCTTATTGCTTGCTTAGCAGCCCCAAAATCCACCAAGACTAACTTCCCTTCGGGGGCAATCAAGATATTCTCCGGTTTGAGGTCGAGATGATAGATTCCCTCTTTATGTACTGCTGTTAATGCTCCTACCAGTTCTTCCATCAGTTTTTCAACTCGTGGAACTGGTAATTTCCTCTCTGGTTGTCCTTCTAAGGACTGCTTCAGATTTTGCCCCAAAATTAATTCCATCACCAGATAAGCAGTATCTCTCTCCTCAAACAAGTCATATACTCTGACTACATGAGGATGATTCAACTGTGCCAAAATCCGTCCTTCTCGGATAAACCGCTCTTTTCCCCTTTGGTAATCTCCCTCCTGGGTTGTCGGTACGGTCAAGGTGCCGCTGACTTTGTGGCGCAGAGCATATTCGGTCGGGTAGAATTCTTTGATGGCTATTAACTGTTCTAAGATAGTATGACGCGCCCGGTAGGTAATGCCGAAACCCCCCCTTCCCAAAGCATATTCGAGCTGATAGGTGCCAGAACGTAATGAGGTACCATTTGACAGTACGTCTTGGAGCAAAGAGGGTAGATGAATTCCACAGCTCGGACAGTTTTCGGTTTTGGGCGGTATTTCTTCCTGGTGGCAGTTGAGACAACGCATGACTTTTGGGACTGGGGAGTGAGAGGAGGAGACGGTTTCGTCTAGCAAAAAAAAACTTAGACTCAATTGTACCATCAATTAAAGTTTTTGCTAGAGTCGGGAGCGATTGCTTCTCTAATTTATCATAGGAGTTATCGATTCGTAAAATATTAGAGATTCTGACAATTTAATTTATGAATGTAACTATTTTATGTATACTTTTTATAGTCGTGATAGGTAGACTCTTACGAGTGTATATAGCCTTATTCCACTCCTCTATATATCACGTTGCTGCAAGATTCGCAAAATGGCTCACCTTACCGGACTTCCCCTAGCCCTCTGCCGACCTTAGGCTGGAAGACAGATTAGACATTATCCTCTAGCTGTGAGACCCCTGCATCGCTGCTGGTGCCCCTTTGGGTGGGAACTGGGAATAACATTTACCTTTGGTTCCAGACGACTGGAACACTTACATTTAGCAATAGGGGAAATTTATCTACAATAACTAGGAAGTAAGCAATGATTGAAGTTGAAAGCTTAAGCAAAGTCTACGGTTCCACCACCGCAATTGAAGATATCACCTTTAGAGTGGAACCAGGACAAATTATGGGTTTCCTGGGACCAAATGGGGCGGGGAAAACCACCACTATGCGCATTTTGACGGGTTATTTACCTGCAACTGGGGGCACCGCCAGGGTGGGGGGTTATGATGTCCACCAACAGTCGATGGAGGCGCGAAGACGCATGGGTTATTTACCCGAAATACCCCCTCTTTATCCAGATATGACAGTGGAAGAATTCTTAGACTTTGTAGCTCAAATTAAAGGGATAGCAGCAGGGGATCGCCCAGCCCAGATAACTGAAGCAATTAAACGCTGTCAGCTGACAGAAAAGCACCATATACCCATTCGCAAGCTGTCTAAAGGCTATAAGCAAAGGGTGGGTATTGCTCAAGCTATAGTTCACGACCCCCCTGTTATTATCTTAGACGAACCCACTGTGGGTCTAGACCCCCGTCAAATTATTGAAGTGCGCAATTTAATTAAAAGTCTCGCAGGAGACCACACCATTATTCTTTCCACTCACATTTTGCCAGAAGTGACCATGACTTGTGATAACGTTACCATTATCAATGGGGGAAAAATCGCAGCTACTAATGTATCTCCCAACCCCATGTGTGACCGGTATGAAATCGAAATTGAAGGGAATGCAACCCAGATAATACCCCAATTAGAAGCAATTATGGGGGTAGAGGGGGTCCAAGTCAAGGGTTCGGGGGATCGCTTTTTTTTGAGTATCACCTGGGCTGGACCTACAGAACCGGGTCCAGAAATTGCTAGAATAATCGTCAGTAACTCCCTGGGATTAGCTGAAATGCGTCGCAGGAGTGCTACTTTAGAAGATGTTTTCTTAGCAGTCACAACTCAAGATACAATTATAGATCCAACAACAAACAACCAAAAATGATAATTATAAGTAATATCAGCGCTATTTTTCGCAAAGAATTGCAAAGCTATTTTGTCTCCCCTTTAGCTTATATTGTGGCAGCAGTTTTTTGGTTTTTGTTGGGTTCCTTATTTGTAGACATTCTCCAGCGAACCATTGAAAGCATTGCTACTTACGAAAGCTTAGGTGTGTCTCTACCTCCTATTGATGTCCCCTACGAGTTCATGGGGCAATTTTTCGCCGTGCTAGGATTACTAGTATTATATATCTTACCCGTCCTCTCCATGGGACTATATGCTGAAGAAAGGAAGCGCGGAACCTTAGAACTACTAGCAACTTCACCTATTACAAATTGGGCAGTAGCAACGGGGAAACTCCTGGGGGCGATCGCCTTATTTTCCATCGTTATCTCACCTATGATTATCTATGAAGTAATCGTTTTCGGCGCTGCTACCCCGACGTCGGTACCCTTACAAGTACCCCTACTAGCCCATCTCGGCCTTCTTTTACTAGCAGGAGCGGTGCTCTCTTTAGGGATGTTTATTTCTTCCCTCACCGACAGCTCTATTCTCGCAGCCATTCTCACTTTTGCTCTCGTTCTCTTCCTCTGGATCATAGACTTGCTGGCTGATAAGTTAAATGGTACCATAGGGCAGGTCTTGTCCCATCTTTCTCTCCTCAAACATTACAACAATCTCGTTCAAGGAATCCTGGATCCCAGCAGTTTAGTCTTGTTCGCCAGTTATATTCTCCTGGGACTATTCCTCACTGTTCAATCCATCGAAATCATTCGCTTCTCTAGTCGTTAATTGCACGTACCATGCTTTGTTTATTTAGTCGGACAGTGGGTTAGAATATACCCAAGTCACGTGTCCTGTCTCAATTGCCCTAATATTGCTATATAGCGAGCCTAAATGATTTGTGCAAACACATCGTATCGTTCCAATCTCTCCGGATTGAAAAGTTTGAGAGCCAAAAATAGCTTGAACAATCTTTTCACAACTGTAAAATTTTTACATTTGTAATAAAAACGCCTCAAAAAATTCTTGGCTTGTAACCAAATTCCCTCTACAGGATTTTCTTCTGGACTATAAGGAGCAAACAATTCACAAGTAATCAACCATTCATCTTTGGCTAATCCATCATTATATTTGGCTAAGATTTTTTTCATTTCCTCTTCTTTATGATATGACGCACCATCCCAAAGTAACATAATTTGTTGGTTAGGATGACGATTCTTTATCTCTTCAACAAATTTCACAGTATTTTGTCCATTGCCGCTGGGATAAGGACAAACAATAAATTCATTATTCCAAATGTTTAAAGCACCATAGTAAGTTTGTCTAGCTCTATAATTATCAATCTTAACAATTTCTCGTTTTTTTTGTCTCCCCAAAGGTAACCACAAATCTCATCGCCTTGAAGGTGACACTCATCTAAAGCATATACCACAAGTTTTTCAGCTTTTATCTTATCGAGGCGGGCCGCGCTACCGCGCGGATCCGGTGTACCACCGGATCGCGTAATATAGCAGCTAATTCTTTATTTCTTTCTTTGATACGAGCTGGATTTTTTCTGGGATTTTCTTTATTGCCTTTCTGCCATGTTAAATTGGCGTTTCGCAAGATTTGATAATAACTCTCTTTTGACCTAAATAGGACATCATATTCTTCTATAAGATGTCTTTCTAATTCAGAAATGTTACGTCTTTCTGGTGGCTGGAGCCATTTTATAATTTCTTTTTTTTGCTCCCTAGTTAGGTAACTTCTTGAACCTTGATGTCCCAGGCTTAATCCCGATACACCTTGTAGCAAATATTTTCTCTGTGTTTGGGCAATAAAGCTTGTTGAAACACCTAAACTTACTTCAATACTTTTATAATCCAACCCCAATAATCTCAATTTTACTGCTTGTACTCTTTTCCATTCTTTTAAATTCTTAGTGTTGTGAATAAACTCATTCAATTCCTGTATTTTAGTAAAGTTAGGATGATTCTTATCATTCATTAACATGATTTTATCCTCTTTTTGTTTGGTTTGAAAGCATCATAGCACAAAAGTCACGATTTGCACAAATGATTTAGACGCGCTATATAGTTTAGTTTGTTGTTTGAGGAGGATCTGTTATGGCTAATGAGAAGCAGGTAGAGATATTAAAGCAGGGAGCGGAAGCTTGGAATGAGTGGAGGGAAGCTAACCCATTTGAGGAGATAAATCTTAGTTACGTTTATTTGATGGGTGCCGACTTGGAGAATGCCAACTTGGAGAGTGCCAGCTTGAAGGGTGCCAGCTTGAAGGGTGCCAACTTGGAGGGTGCCAGCTTGAAGGGTGCCAGCTTGAAGAGTGCCAACTTAAAAGATGCCGACTTAAAGTTTGCCCACTTGGAAGATGCCAACTTGGAGAATGCCTATTTAAAAGATGCCGATTTAAGGTTTGCCCACTTGGAGAATGCCAACTTGGAAAATGCCCACTTAGAGGGTGCCCACTTGGAGGGTGCCCACTTGGAGGGTGCCCACTTGAGGAATGCCAATTTGGAGAATGACGACTTGAGGTTTACCAACTTGGAGGGTGCCAACTTGGAGGGTGCCAACTTAGAGGGTTGCTCAAGGGGGGATCGAATCATTTAGGATTGCTATATATGAAAAAACATCTATTTTGGCCAGGATTAGCTCTTTGGATTGCCGGTATAGTAGTCTGGCTCATAACTGGCAACTTATCTCCAGTCTCTTTAGCTCTAATCTTCGGGGGTATAGCTCTCATTATCTCCCGGTTTGCTAGTAAAGCTGAAGGTTTTTGGAGCTTTAATTGCTACCCTAGCAGTATTGGTCATTATGGCACTAATTAACTTTGTAGCCGTTCGTCATGGAGTTCCCCTAGACTTAACGGAAAATAAGCTCTTTACCCTTTCCCCTCAGACTCAGGAAATAGTGGAGAACTTACGGTCACCTTTACGATTATGGATATTTCAGCGAGAACCCAATCAGAGCGCGCCCCAACTACTAGAAAATTATAGTCGTTATAGTGCTAACTTCCAGTATCAGTTTATAGATCCAGACGTGCGCCCTAATATTGCTATATAGTTTAGTTTGTTGTTTGAGGAGGATCTGTTATGGCTAATGAAAACCAGATAGAGATATTACAGCAGGGAGTAGAAGCTTGGAATGAGTGGAGGAAAGCTAACAAATCTGAGAAGATAAATCTTCGTAAAGCTGAGTTGGCGGATTTTGATTTAATGGATGCCAACTTGGAGGGTGCCAGCTTGTGGGATGCCAACTTGTGGTGTGCCAATTTGAGGGGTGCCAATTTGAGGGGTGCCAATTTGAGAGGTGCCAACTTGGAGGATGCCAATTTGGAGGATGCCAATTTGGAGGGTGCCAATTTGGGGTTTGCCCATTTGAAGGGTGCCAATTTGGAGGATGCCAATTTGGAGGGTGCCAATTTGGGGGGTGCCAAGTTGGGGGGGTTTGCCAACTTGGAGGGTGCCAACTTGGAGGGTGCCAGGTTGAGGGGTGCCAAGTGGGGGGGGCTTGCCAAGTTGAGGGGTGCCAACTTGGAGAATGCCAACTTGGAGGGTGCCGACTTGAGGGATGCCGACTTGAGGGGTGCCAAGTTGAGGGGTGCTGACTTGGTGGGTGCCAACTTGAAGGGTGCCAACTTGAAGGGTGCCAAGTTGGAGGGTTTGGAGGCTGCCATCTTGAAGGGTGCCAAGTGGAGTGTCATCTTGGAGGGTGCCAACTTGGAGGGTGCCAACTTGAGGGGTGCCGACTTGAGGGGTGCCAACTTGTGGGGTGCCAACTTGAGGGGTGCCGACTTGAGGGGTGCCAACTTGAGGGGTGCCAACTTGTGGCGTGTCAATTTGGAGGGTGCCAATTTGGAGGGTGCCAATTTGAGGGGTGCCAACTTGGTGGGTGCCAAGTTGAGGGCTAGTATCTTGGGGGATGCCTACTTCATGACTGACAAGTTTGGGGGTATCGGGTTGGGGTTGAGGGTTACCAAGTTGAGGGGTGCCGACTTGAGGGGTGCCGACTTGAGGGGTGCCAACTTGGAGGGTGCCGACTTGGGGCTTGCCGACTTGGAGGATGCCGACTTGGGGCTTGCCGACTTGGGGCTTGCCGACTTGAGGGGTGCTGACTTGGTGGGTGCTAAGAATGCTAACTTTGAGGGTGCCAAGTTGGAATAGCATCAACTTTCAGCAGGTTTAGGGAGCAGTTCATCATTTTTAGAAGCTTTCTAACGCTTTGATCCCCCCGCCTAACGGCACTCCTGGGGAGATTGAATCATTTGGGTTTACTATATATGAAAAAACATCTATTTTGGCCAGGATTAGCTCTTTGGATTGCCGGTATAGTAGTCTGGCTCATAACTGGCAACTTATCTCCAGTTTCTTTAGCTCTAATCTTCGGGGGGATAGCTCTCATTATCTCCCGGTTTGCCAGTAAAGCTAAAGGTTTTTGGAGCAGACGTTCCACTCAAACAGGTACCAATGCTTTAATTGCTACTTTAGCAGTATTAGCCATTATGGCACTAATTAACTTTGTAGCGGTTCGTCATGGAGTACCCCTAGATTTAACGGAAAATAAGCTCTTTACCCTTTCCCCTCAGACACAGGAAATAGTGGAGAATTTACAGTCACCTTTACAAATATGGGTATTTCAGCGGGAACCTAATCAGAGCGATCGCCAACTACTGGACAATTATAGTCGTTACAGTGCTAACTTCCAGTATCAGTTTGTAGATCCAGACGTGGATATTGGCAAAGCGCAAGCATTTGGTATTACCACAGAAGAAGCAGCTTATCTAGAATATGGTGAAAAGCGACAATTAGTGCAAACCCTGAATCGAGGTGAAAGCCTTTCTGAGATCCAACTCACCAACGCTATCCTACAAATACAACAAGATGGTCCTCTTAACGTTTATTTCCTCCAAGGACATGGAGAAATACCCCTAGAGGGAACAGAAAGGTCTCTCTCGGAAGCTGTGAACGGTTTGGAACAACAAGGTTACACCGTCGCTTCCTTGAACTTAGCCACTGTAGGACAAATACCAGAAAACACCAATGCAGTCATTATACCCGGTCCAGAACGCCCCTTATTCCCGGAAGAAGTAGAAGTATTGCAGCAGTACTTAGAAGGGGGCGGTGGACTGCTATTAATGGTGGATCCCAAGATTAACTCCGGTTTAGCACCATTGCTGTCAGGGTGGGGAGTAGAACTAGATGAAAGAATCGCCATTGACGAATCTGCTCTGGGCAGTCTTCCTCCTCGCAGTCCTTTGACGCCCCTAGTTAACTCTTACGGAAATCATCCCATTACCCAAGATTTTGCCAACGGTTACTCATTATATCCTTTTACTCGACCACTGCAAATCAAAGAAGGGTCGAGTATTGAAGCAGTAGAACTAATTCTCAGCAACGAGTTTACTTGGGCAAAACAGAATTTAGAATCTCAGGAATTGCAGTTTAACCCAGAAGAAGATCTTCGTGGTCCTCTTTATTTCGGTATTGCCTTAAATAAAGGGAAAGGTGCTGAAGAAGGGAGAATGGTTGTGTTTGGTAGTTCTACCTTTGCTACTAACGGTTTGTTTTCTCAACCCCAACTCTTAAATGGAGATATGTTCCTCAATGCTATTAATTGGTTAGGAAGGAGCGAGCGTCCTGTCCTTTCCATTCGTCCTAAAGAACAGCAAAATCGGCGCATCAATCTCACTCCTATTCAAGGAGCAATCCTCTCCTGGTCCGCTTTACGTATTGTCCCTCTACTGGGGTTCATTACTGCTGCTATAGCTTGGTATCGACGTCGTTGATACTCGCGCAAAGGCGCAAAGACGCAAAGTAAGAGGAAGAAAATTATGAAATTGCAACGTAGTACTTGGATCTTGGTAGTTTCTGCTTTGATATTGGGAGGGGTTGTCTATGTTTCTGAAGTGCAGTGGACACCAAAACCAGCAGCAAAGGAAACAAAAGGGAAGAGAATGTTCGACTTGGCAGAAGAAGATATTCAAGGTATAATTATCCAGAAAGATGAAGAAACTCTGGAGTTTGTCAGAACTGACAATAATTCGCAACCTTGGCAAATGAAACAGCCCGAAGACGTACCTGCTAGCGATGCTACTGTCTCTTTTTTATTGAACTTATTAGTAAATGGTAAGAAGGAACGCTCCTTTACTATCTCCCCAGAAAAAAAGCAGGAATATGGCTTGCAAAATCCTCTCGCTAAGGTTATAATTAAACTGGAACGTGAAACTCATGAGTTGGTTTTAGGTGCACCTACTTTGAGCAATCAATTTATCTACGCTTTTGTTGATTCTAAAGATAATAATGAAGTATCATTGGTGCAAATCGATTTACAATATGCTATAGAGAAGGAACTTGAGGAATGGAAAAAAGTAACCGCAGATGATTCCGCCCTTGGCGTCCCGCCTTTGGCGGGAGCAGATAAATGGGGATGCTTGCTGATAACTAGAGAATGGAAAAATGACTCGCTCGATTCATGACCAATTTGCCAAAAAATGTCTCACGGAACTTTTAACCCCGTTGGGAGAAATTCAAAGTAGTGTTGACATTACTGGAGAAGTACGACAAGCTGATTTGTTGTTCTTAAGGGATAAAAATGCACCAAAAAATGTCCCAGAGATAGGTTTATTAGGAAAACTAGCTGCTACTTCGGCGCTATTTGAACCGTTTCGTAACCCAGTGAGTCAAAAACAAATTCGCAGTTGCATCGGTAAATTATTTGACACTCATGCTAAGTTAGAAAGGGAAGCAAAGCGAGAAAAGAAAACAATAGCAGAAGCAGACGTAACCCGTCTCTGGATTCTATCTCCTACGGTTTCAACTGAATTACTAGCAAGCTGTGGAGCAAATGCTGGAGGGGAAAACTGGCTCGAAGGTGTCTATTTCCTGCCCAATGTTTTAAAAACAGGAATTATTGCTATTCACCAATTACCTCGAACCCCAGACACTCTCTGGTTGAGAATCTTAGGGAGGGGAAAAATGCAACAACAGGCGATTCGGGAACTAAAATCTTTGCAGGGAGAGGGTAAACTGCACAATAATGTACTAGAATTAGTCTACGAGATGTTGGCTATTTTAGAAGTAAGACAAAAACAAAATTTAGACGTAGAAGCAAAGGAGTTGATTATGGAATTATCAACCATTTACCTAGAAAGACTTCAAAATGTAAGGGAAGAAGGTATTCAGCAAGGTATTCAGCAAGGTATTCAGCAAAGTAGTCGTATAACGATCGAAAGCATCCTCAAAACTCGCTTTGGGGCAATTGACGAACCACTGGAAAGAATTATTGAGCCAATAATAGCCTTATCTCCCGAAGAATTTACACCCTTACTGCTCCAATTATCCCGAGAAGAGTTGTTAGCTCGTTTTTCACACGCTCCAAAACCCTAGGTAACCGCAGGGGATAGCTGAACCTCTCAGCACCCCGGCAGAGCGCCGCGCCCGCGCCATTAATCAATGCCGCGGGCAGGCAGGCTTGGTGCGCAATAAGCTGGAATCAGATTCCAGAAGAACGCACCGCACCGCTGCGTGAAACCCAACCATTGATAATTTATCATTAATATGACTCGCTCGATTCATGACCAATTTGCCAAAAAATGTCTCACGGAACTTTTAACCCCGTTGAGAGAAGTTCAAAGTAGTGTTGACATTACTGGAGAAGTACGACAAGCTGATTTGTTGTTCTTAAGGGATAAAAATGCACCAAAAAATGTCCCAGAGATAGGTTTATTAGGAAAACTAGCTGCTACTTCGGCGCTATTTGAACCGTTTCGTAACCCAGTGAGTCAAAAACAAATTCGCAGTTGCATCGGTAAATTATTTGACACTCATGCTAAGCTAGAAAGGGAAGCAAAGCGAGAAAAGAAAACAATAGCAGAAGCAGATTTAACCCGTCTCTGGATTCTATCTCCTACGGTTTCAACTGAATTACTAGCAAGCTGTGGAGCAAATGCTGGAGGGGAAAACTGGCTCGAAGGTGTCTATTTCCTGCCCAATGTTTTAAAAACAGGAATTATTGCTATTCACCAATTACCTCGAACCCCAGACACTCTCTGGTTGAGAATCTTAGGGAGGGGAAAAGTGCAAAAACAGGCGATTCGGGAACTAAAATCTTTGCAGGGAGAGGGTAAACTGCACAATAATGTACTAGAATTAGTCTACGAAATGTTGGCTATTTTAGAAGTAAGACAAAAACAAAATTTAGACGTAGAAGCAAAGGAGTTGATTATGGAATTATCAACCATTTACCTAGAAAGACTTCAAAATGCCACTGAGCAAGGTATCCAGCAAGGTATCCAGCAAAGTAGTCGTATAACGATCGAAAGCATCCTCAAAACTCGCTTTGAGGCAATTGACGAACCACTGGAAAGAATTATTGAGCCAATAATAGCCTTATCTCCCGAAGAATTTACACCCTTACTGCTCCAATTATCTCGAGAAGAGTTGTTAGCTCGTTTTTCACACGCTCCAAAACCCTAGGTAATCGCAGGGGATAGCTGAACCTCTCAGCACCCCGGCAGAGCGCCGCGCCCGCGCCATTAATCAATGCCGCGGGCAGGCAGGCTTGGTGCGCAATAAGCTGGAATCAGATTCCAGAAGAACGCACCGCACCGCTGCGTGAAACCCAACCATTGATAATTTATCATTAATATGACTCGCTCGATTCATGACCAATTTGCCAAAAAATGTCTCACGGAACTTTTAATCCCGTTGAGAGAAGTTCAAAGTAGTGTTGACATTACTGGAGAAGTACGACAAGCTGATTTGTTGTTCTTAAGGGATAAAAATGCACCAAAAAATGTCCCAGAGATAGGTTTATTAGGAAAACTAGCTGCTACTTCGGCGCTATTTGAACCGTTTCGTAACCCAGTGAGTCAAAAACAAATTCGCAGTTGCATCGGTAAATTATTTGACACTCATGCTAAGCTAGAAAGGGAAGCAAAGCGAGAAAAGAAAACAATAGCAGAAGCAGATTTAACCCGTCTCTGGATTCTATCTCCTACGGTTTCAACTGAATTACTAGCAAGCTGTGGAGCAAATGCTGGAGGGGAAAACTGGCTCGAAGGTGTCTATTTCCTGCCCAATGTTTTAAAAACAGGAATTATTGCTATTCACCAATTACCTCGAACCCCAGACACTCTCTGGTTGAGAATCTTAGGGAGGGGAAAAGTGCAAAAACAGGCGATTCGGGAACTAAAATCTTTGCAGGGAGAGGGTAAACTGCACAATAATGTACTAGAATTAGTCTACGAAATGTTGGCTATTTTAGAAGTAAGACAAAAACAAAATTTAGACGTAGAAGCAAAGGAGTTGATTATGGAATTATCAACCATTTACCTAGAAAGACTTCAAAATGCCACTGAGCAAGGTATCCAGCAAGGTATCCAACAAGGTATTCAGCAAGGTATCCAACAAGGTATCCAGCAAGGAAAACAGAAAAGTCAAGCACGGGAGCGTCGTACTATTGAAAGCCTGCTACGAATTCGCTTTGGGGCAATTGACGAACCACTGGAAAGAATTATTGAGCCAATAATAGCCTTATCTCCCGAAGAATTTACACCCTTACTGCTCCAATTATCCCGAGAAGAGTTGTTAGCTCGTTTTTCACACGCTCCAAAACCCTAGGTAACCGCAGGGGATAGCTGAACCTCTCAGCACCCCGGCAGAGCGCCGCGCCCGCGCCATTAATCAATGCCGCGGACAGGCAGACTTGGTGCGCAATAAGCTGGAATCAGATTCCAGAAGAACGCACCGCACCGCTGCGTGAAACCCAACCATTGATAATTTATCATTAATATGACTCGCTCGATTCATGACCAATTTGCCAAAAAATGTCTCACGGAACTTTTAACCCCGTTGGGAGAAGTTCAAAGTAGTGTTGACATTACTGGAGAAGTACGACAAGCTGATTTGTTGTTCTTAAGGGATAAAAATGCACCAAAAAATGTCCCAGAAATAGGTTTATTAGGAAAACTAGCTGCTACTTCGGCGCTATTTGAACCGTTTCGTAACCCAGTGAGTCAAAAACAAATTCGCAGTTGCATCGGTAAATTATTTGACACTCATGCTAAGCTAGAAAGGGAAGCAAAGCGAGAAAAGAAAACAATAGCAGAAGCAGATTTAACCCGTCTCTGGATTCTATCTCCTACGGTTTCAACTGAATTACTAGCAAGCTGTGGAGCAAATGCTAGAGGGGAAAACTGGCTCGAAGGTGTCTATTTCCTGCCCAATGTTTTAAAAACAGGAATTATTGCTATTCACCAATTACCTCGAACCCCAGACACTCTCTGGTTGAGAATCTTAGGGAGGGGAAAAGTGCAAAAACAGGCGATTCGGGAACTAAAATCTTTGCAGGGAGAGGGTAAACTGCACAATAATGTACTAGAATTAGTCTACGAGATGTTGGCTATTTTAGAAGTAAGACAAAAACAAAATTTAGACGTAGAAGCAAAGGAGTTGATTATGGAATTATCAACCATTTACCTAGAAAGACTTCAAAATGTAAGGGAAGAAGGTATTCAGCAAGGTATTCAGCAAGGAAAACAGGAAAGTCAAGCACGGGAGCGTCGTACTATTGAAAGCCTGCTACGAATTCGCTTTGGGGCAATTGACGAACCATTGTCAAGGATTATTGAGCCAATAATAGCCTTATCTCCCGAAGAATTTACACCCTTACTGCTCCAATTATCCCGAGAAGAGTTGTTAGCTCGTTTTTTAACCACGAATAAAACCTAGGTAACCCCAGGGGATAGCTGAACCTCTCAGCGCCTCTGCGCCTCTGGGTGAAACAAATCCTATATACCGAGAAGAATTATTAGCTCTTTATTGAAGTAATTGACAAAGAGTTTTAGCGCGTTCGGCGATCGCCCCCCAATTTCTCTCTGCTACTAATGGTTGGGGAAATAATTCACCAGACAAACCCACAGCGATCGCCCCTGCTTCGATAAACTCCCTAGCATTCTCTAGGGTAACCCCTCCTGTGGGAATGAGGGGAATTTGACCCAGGGGACCTTGGAGATTTTTAATATAACTGGCACCCCCTAAAGCTTGGACG
Source organism: Prochloron sp. (assembly GCA_965198675.1). Taxonomy (GTDB): domain Bacteria; phylum Cyanobacteriota; class Cyanobacteriia; order Cyanobacteriales; family Prochloraceae; genus Prochloron. Next base: position 3,089,346 of record OZ240666.1, read on the forward strand.
GGAAAAACCTTCACGCAAGTGGCTCCAGCTTGCCAAGCAGTGACTATTTCCGTGGGGGAAAGGGCACCTGGTATGATGCTAACATTAGCGTTAATGGCAGCGTCAATGAGAGCAGGGTTGACGTGGGGAGAGAAGATAAATTCAGCTCCAGCAGCGATCGCCTCTCTCAGTTGCTGTTGGGTTAAAATTGTCCCCGTACCGATGGTACAATGGGGTAATTCAGAGCGCAACCGTTGGATGATAGTTGCAGGTTCGGAGCTGTTCCAAGTAATTTCAATGATCCTCATACTTCCAGCTGCCACTGCACGAGCCATAGCCAAACTTAATTCCAGGGAATAGGAACGAATAACAGCGATGGCGCGGTGAAGACGCAGCAATTGTAACCATGACTCAGACTCTAAATTTGTTATCATAGGGGGCTGAATCTTACTCTTTATTATTTCCATCTTCTATCTTTGAAAATGCGGTCGTTTTTATCTGATACCTGGATATTATTCATCCCCCCCTTAGCGGGAGCAGTTATTGGCTATTTCACCAACGATTTAGCCATTACCATGCTTTTTCGTCCTTATAAAGCCATTTATATCAAAGGATGGAAACTGCCATTTACTCCCGGATTGATTCCCAGGAACCAAGAACGCCTTGCTCAAAGGGTTGCCGATACGATTATGGGTTCCCTGCTAACCCCTTCAGAACTGCAAAAGCTGGCTGGGCGGTTGTTAGAAACAGAACGAGTCACTGATGCAATTCATTGGCTGTTGCAGCAAGCTCTCAAGGAAGTACAGGTAGATAGAGAGCAGAAAACCGCCCCAATTTTAGCAGATATTCTCCAGGATTTGTTCAGGGAATCTTTACCGCGCCTCCTGCGGGTGGGAGCAAGGCGGTCTGATTTCCTCAAAGAGCCAATCGACCAAGTTTTCGACCGCATTTTACTGGAGTTGCAATTGAGCGAAACTCAAGCGCGACAAGTTACGGATTGGTTGTTACAAGTAGTTCTCTCCCCAGATATTTTGCGCCAAGCTATTATCGACTTCCTCACCGATCGCAATATTCAGTTAATCGATGAAGGCTTGCGGGAAAAGACCAGCGGTACTTACTGGGTGGTAGCCAACTTGTTCGGTGCGAGCAATAGTTTAGTCGGCTTGCGCAGTTTTTGTCTGACGGAAAAGGAAATGGCTAATGCTCGCTTACAGCAGTTTCTCCTTTCTTTTGAGGTGCGCAACCGCTTACGTCAATGGCTGCAAACTCTCTCTTTACAGAATTTGCCCGTCTCTACTTTATCCCAATTACGACAAACAATTCGGGAAACGGTTCGCAATTACATTCAAACTCAGGGAGCAGAATTCATCCAAGAATTAGGAGAATCTGTCAATTGGGATAAAATGGCCGTTTTAATTATTAACAGGCTGAAAACATCCACCAGTGTTACCACCTCCCTGGAAACCATTAGCGAAGAATTGGCTTTAATTTTAGAGCGGCATTTGGAGAAAAATTTAGCTAAAATTGTCGCCTCAGCGATCCCGATTTTGTCCATCGATCAGGTAATTGTCCAGCGAGTCAAGGCTACCAACCCAGAGGAATTAGAAATGGCAATCCAAGGAATTGTTAAGGATGAATTGCAGGCCATCGTCAATTTAGGTGGCTTTTTGGGTTTTGTTGTGGGTTTGTGTCAGACTCTGATTCTGTTGTTTCACTTGTTATATAGCGCAGCCCCAATGATTTGAACTCTCCGCCCGATACCCCCGCCCTTCAGGCACCCCCCGTCACCCCCCGTCACCTCCCGTCACCCCCCTTATCAAGGGGGGATCAAGGGGGGATCTAGCGTTAGGACTTGTACAAATGATTCAGACGCACTATAATATAATCTCTATTGTGTCCGTTATATGTCTGGAAAACAAAAGCTGAGTAAACCTCTTTTTTCCTAACACTTTCTCTCCAATCGCCTTCACTCCTTCTCAGAATGGCAGGAGGATGTGAGTACTGCGTTTACAGAGTTAAAGACACTCTATGAAAGGAAAAAGCCAATCCTAGGGCAACTCAATGAATCCCAGACGGAGGAAGAAGTAATCCAACCCATCCTCAAAATGCTTGGCTTTGCTTATATTAGCCAAGTCAGGACTCGCAGTCAAGGACAGGTACAACGTCCCGACTACGCCCTGTTTGCTTCAGATGGGGAGAAAATGGCAGCATTTGCACAGCAACAGAATGAAACAGCATTTTATGGTCGCGCCCTAGCCATCGCTGAAGCAAAATACTGGGAACGTCCTCTCAGTCAAGTTTCCAGAAACGATAGTCGGGATATTTTCCACAATCAGAACCCCGGATTTCAGATTGTCAATTACCTCACGGGAACCGGGGTAGACTGGGGTATTCTCACCAATGGGCGGGAATGGCGACTCTATTATGGTCAAGCATCCTCCAGAGCGAAAGAATTTTACTCTGTGGATTTGGTGCAGATTCTGGAGTCAGGAGATTTGGAGCAATTCAAGTATTTCTGGCTCTTTTTCCGCCGAGATGGGTTTGTCTCCAATGCTCAAGGTCAGAATTTTCTAAACTCAGTAGCATCCGGGAGCATTACCTACGGGAGAACAGTTGAGGGACAATTAAAGCAACTGGTTTTTGAGCAAGTGTTTCCCGATTTGGCAGGGGGGTTTGTTGCTTATGGGGAAAGATTTGGACAAACCCTGGATGCAAATCAGGTAATGTCGGCGACTTTATCCTTTTTGTACAAGATTTTGTTCTTGCTCTATGCTGAAGGCAAGAATCTGCTCCCTGTCCATGGGGACTATTTGGATTATAGTTTAAGGTCCATGACTCGGGAGATTGCAACACGGGTGGATAGCTCTCAGGTATTTAGCCAGACTATGACAGGATGGTACGATCGCCTCCTGGGATTATTCCAAATCATCGATAAGGGGGATCCCTCTTTGCAAGTACCTCGTTACAATGGCGGTTTGTTCCATTTTGATTTGGATCCAAGCCAAGAAGAAGAATATGCTGAAAACAGGTTTTTGCAGCAATATAAGCTTGCCGATGCAATCTTAGCTCCTGCGTTAGATAAGCTAACTCGCATTGAAGGGGAAGCTGTGGATTATAGCTTTCTTGGAGTGCGTCAACTGGGTTCCATTTATGAGGGTTTATTGGAATATCGCTTAGTTATCGACCACAGAGAAGCAGGAGTTGTGCACTTAGAAAGTGATAAGGGGGAACGGAAAGCCACTGGTTCTTATTATACCCCCGATTATATCGTTAAATATATCATCAAAAGAGCCCTGACTCCTATTTTGTCAGAACGGGTGAAACGGTTTCAGGAATTAATAGCCCAAATCAATTCTTGCCGAGATAAGATGAAAGATAAGCGCCAGGGAAAGCAAAGTCTACGAGGACTGGAAAAAGAATTAAAGCAACTGGAACCTATTGCCATCTCCACTTTGCTAGATATTCGTATCTGTGATCCAGCTATGGGAAGCGGTCATTTTTTAGTAGAAGCAGTGGACTTTCTTACCGATGAAATTGCCAGTATTTTAACAGCTTTTGAAGATAACCCCGTGTTAGCCATGGTGGAGGAAATTCGCCGAGAAATTAGCCAGAATTTGCAACAGCAAGGTATTGGCATCGCCCCAGAAGTATTGACAGATGAAGACTTATTGCATCGAGTGGTGATGAAACGCTGTATTTATGGGGTTGACCTGAATAAAATGGCAGTAGAATTAGCCAAAGTGAGTCTCTGGTTGCATGGCTTTACCATTGGCGCTCCCCTGAGTTTTTTAGACCATCACTTGCGCTGGGGAAACTCCCTAGTTGGAGTGAGAGCCAAAGAAGCAGAAGCTGCCATGAGTCAGGAAGAAAGCGGTCAATTTCTGTTATTAACCGGACCATTTGTGGGGTTATTGCAAGCAGCGGAAATCATGCGGGGCATAAGTACCCTCAGCGATACCACCTTTGCAGAAGTAGAACAAAGCGAACGACTGTTTCGGGAGTTTGACTTGTGTGCCAAACCTTATAAGCAACTCTTGAATATCTATGTAGCTCAATATTTTGGCATTAAAGGTGCCCAACAATTCCTGCGGGTTCATGGAACAGACGGGATTAATTTTAGGGGAAAGAAGCTAAAAAAAGCCGATGCAGCAGTGTGGAATGCAGCCCTGAAACTAGGTGAAGCAAAACGCCTCTTTCATTGGGATTTGGAGTTTCCAGAGGTGTTTATCGATTTGGAAAATGCTTCCTGGAAAGATAATCCGGGATTTGATGCAGTTGTGGGAAATCCCCCCTATGTACGACAAGAAGGATTGAAAGCATTAAAACCCTTCTTGAAAGCTGCATACCAATCCTATCACGGTGTGACTGACCTTTACACTTATTTTTACGAGCAAGGTTTGAACATCCTCAAAAAGGGCGGTTACCTATCTTATATTGTCACCAATAAATGGCTCCGTGCAGGCTATGGCCAACCTCTCCGGCAGTTTTTTGCTACCCACAGTGTCTTCTCGGAAATTGTGGATTTCGGGGATGCTCCTATTTTCCCCGAAGCAGATACCTTTCCCTGTATTGTAGTTCTGCGTAAAGGAGAAACAAAACAGCAAAAATCTTCCGTCCGGATCTGTGTTCCCAAGGAAAAGTTACCGGAAATTGACCTCTATAAATTGTACACGGAGGAAGGTTATGATGTCCCTTGGTCTCGCTTTAATGCTGATGCTTGGAGTTTGGAACCTCCAGAAGTACAGGCTTTGATGGAGAAAATTCATCAAACTGGCATTCCCCTGAAACAGTTAGATAATCTTAAACCTTGGTATGGAATCAAAACAGGTTTCAATCAAGGGTTCCTCATTGAGGAAGAACTGAAAAATAAGTTAGTGCGAGAAGATGGAAAATCTGCTCAAATCATTAAACCCTATCTACGAGGTCAAGATATCAAGCGATGGAGTCCAGATTGGGACAATCGCTGGATAATTCTCCTCAAATCTAGCAGAAACTATAATTGGTCTTGGAGTCAAGAAGATACGACCGAATCAGCAGAAGCAATTTTCGCCGCTGAATTTCCATCTATCTATAGACATCTCAAGCCTTTTCAGGATAAATTGTGTCAAAGAAAGAATAAGGGGAAGTATTGGTGGGAATTGAACAGTTGTTCCTATTACAGTCTTTTTGAAGCCAGCAAAATTATCTATCAAGATATTCAAACTTTACCCCGGTATTGTTGGGATGATTCGGGTTTATATGGAAATGACACAACCTTCATTCTTTCCCCAGGAGATAGCTGTTTGTTACCCTGGCTCAATTCTCCCCTGATCTGGTGGTATAGCCATCGCATTTTCTCCAAAAGCCTCTCCGGCTCCATTCGCCCCAAGGGTTTTCAGTTTGAAACCCTACCCATCGCACCCCCAACAGATGAAATCCGGGAACAAGTAGAACCGAAAGTGAGCCGTTTAATCCAACTGACCAAGAGCAATCAACAAAATTATCGAGATGTGTTGGAATGGATATGCTCCCGGTTTAAAATCAAAAAGCTGGGCCAAAAATTAGAACGGTTTGCTGACCTAAGTCAAGAGGAATTTCTGGATGAGGTGAGACGACGCATACCGAAAACCGGGAAAAAAAGCCATTCCTTGGGAGTGCAAGACCAAAAAGAAGCCAAGGAAATGTACAATGAATATGGATTACAAATTCAGAGGAGCAAACAGGAAATCCTCCAGTTAGAACATCAGGTAGCAGACTTGGTAAATCTATCTTATGGCTTAACCCCAGCAGAATTGCAGCTCATGTGGCAAACAGCACCCCCAAAAATGCCAATCTAGACGTGGCTTCTTATAATATAATCTCTTTTGAGATATCTTAAGTTAGAAATTATGGCAGGGAAAATAAAAAAAGGCTCCTTAGTTAGGGCAGTACGGGAAAAACTAGAAAATAGCCTAGAGGCGACAGCGAGCGATTCTCGCTTCCCCTCCTATATCTTTGACAGTAAGGGGGAAATTGTGGAGTTGAAGGAGGAATACGCTCTGGTTAAATTCTACGTGCCGACCCCGAACATTTGGTTCCGCATCGACCAATTGGAACTAGTTTGACGGAAAATATGAATTTTTGTTAAATTTTGGGGATTTTGTAAAATTTGCTACAAAATTTAGATAATATATGAGTATAGGCAAATTGGAGGGAAGGTAAATGTCTACTCAACAACAAGCTCGCGCTTTGATGATGCGCCACCATCAAACAATCAAGAATCGCCAACAATCCATGCTCAATCGTACAGCAGCAGAAATTGGTCTCGATGTGGACCAGAGCGGATACTGGAGCGTTATTCAAGGTAAGCCACATTCCACCTTCCGCAAAACCTACGATCGCAGCCATGTCTCTTTAAGTTAGTGCAGTAACCAGTTATTGACAGATAAACCACAGTTGGGTATTCATCCTGAATACCTTTTTTTTGTGCTATAAGAGTACTTATAGGGGGAAAATTATTTTTTACGAACCCGACAACCTTACTGGATGGATAATCCCCGTCAACTTGCTTTAATTGCTCTGAGGGAAATTTATCACAAGGGGGCTTATACCAATATTGCCCTCGATCCCATTTTGCGCCCAGCTAAAATCAGCAATCTCCACCGAGGTTTAACTTGCGAATTAGTCTATGGTATAGTGCGCCGCCAGCGCTCCCTCGATGGGATAATTGGTTGGGTAAAAAGAAAGCTGCCCATCATCCTCCAGATCGGCTTATACCAACTGCGCTATCTCAACCAAATTCTCGATTCCGCCGCTGTGAATAGTAGCGTGGAACTGACTAAAGAAAACGGGTATCCCAAACTGGGGGGTGTGGTTAATGGTATCTTGAGAGCATACTGGATAGTAAAAATCTGGCTCGAACGTCTTGGTGCGGAACAAAGCAATCGCCTCTTTGCTCACTTCAACGAAACTCCCAAGATTGACTTGCGAGTAAATACCCACCAGCAGCAAATAGATAGTTTTTTTTATGGTTAAGTTAACAAAAGGACTATAAGTATGGATAACCAGAGCAAAATCAAAGCATTATTCAAAATTCTCATCGGTGTTGCCTGGATCGACGGCATCATTCAACCAGAAGAAAGGGTATATTTGCATCGGATGGCCAAAAATAAGGAGATTGCCCAAGACCCAGAAATTAAATCTTTGTTGACGGAAGTTAAGCAAGTTAGTTCTCAAGAATGTTATGATTGGCTGGAAAGCTATTTAGGAAATAATCCTACTGGTGAAGATTATGAGGAACTATTCAATGCGATCGGCGCCCTGATCTACAGCGATGGTGTGGTGGATACCGAGGAAGCAAAACTACTGCACCGTTTGCAGTTTCTCGATCCTGCTCATAAACTTCTCCCTTGGGGTTTAGATAAAGTTCTCAAAGAGATTCAAAAGCTCTATCGACTGGCAATTAAGGAAGAAACAATTTAGGGAATATTATTGGTTATGAGCGATGGAGGTAATAATTGAATATAATTAACTTGACTTTATTATGTGAATTATTGCCTCAATACACCTCGTCATGGCTGCCAATATCTAAAAACACAGCCTTTTCATCTTCTGTAAAGTAAAAGAGTATTCTCTCGTCATAATCCACGCTAAAACTCCACAGATCCTTGAGCTTTCCAGACAGTTTATGAGTTTTTAAACTCAGAGCAAATGGGTCCATCGTAAATTTTTCTAATTTCTGCCAAAATCTTTTCTCCAAATCTACATTACCTTTGATACGCTTTTTGAAAGCTCGCTTGAACGATGAACTGAAACTGACTTCCACTGTTATTCCTCTATTAGTTGTCTTAGCTCATCAATATGGTCGGAAAACTTCAAATCTCCCTTTTGTTGCTCGATTTGTGCTGACTTTAAATTCTCAAATATCTGGTCACGCCGTTCTTCGCGCTTCCAATGGTTAATCAGCAGTTGAATTTCCTGCTTTTCTTCAGGAGAGAGACTTTTGACGGCTTCGATTATATCACTGAAAGTCATAGCTAAGAAAACCTATAATTATGCGTAAAATGTAGATCCTAGAGTGTCATCTAGGGGCAGTAGTTCTTCATCCACATCAGGAAAATCCTCTGTGATTTCTTCCAATGTAGTCAGCAGGGAAAGGAGAGAACCGGGGCGAATGGGTTCGATAATTAATCGATTTCCTTGTTTGAGTAACAACACTTCTGTACTGGATAGAGCAAATTCATGGGGAATTGTTAGGATTTGATTTTGTCCATTGAGTAAGAGAGAAACATGGCATGAGTTTGGCATAAAGCAATTTCCTTGAAATCCTATTACCGTTGTCACTAATGTAGCGCATATCACTCCTCACTCAAAATTGAATCCAAAGCCTCTGGGGTTAGTTCTCGTGCCTGAGCATTCCGGCTAATCTCACTCATCGCGAATTCTAACGGTCTTTTGCTTCCAGCCGTAGGTTGGGTTGAGGTACGAAACCCAACACCTGTAACACAAATGCTTCCAACTTACGACGCTGTTCTTCGGAAACTGTCTCAAAGATACGAGCAGCTTCAGCATTAACGCAAATGATAACTGGTCACTGGTCACTGGTCACTGTTTTACCAAAACCTTGGTGATATTAGACCTTGATATCCATATTGCTCCAAAATAGTCTCAATCTCTTTGATATCTTTATCCCATTCTAGATCTCTTTCTCTAATCTCGATCCTAGCTAACATCATGTTTGTAAGACTTGGCCATTCAACTTCAGGTTCAGACTCCTCGTAAAAAGAATAAATTTGTGAAGATTCTTGCTGCTCTTCACTCCCCATAATACCACCAAATATAGCACGTACCTTGACAGTGTAGGGGGACGGCAGTGCCGTGCCCGTACCAGTTATGAGTTTGACAGGTAGGATGCTTGGAAAATTGCTGACAGGTAAGGGTTCTAACGTTTCTCGCCAACATAAAGTCCAACTCACCCAGGGTGTATCAATCGCCTTGGCGACTGCTATAAGTCTTCAAAATTCATGATTGAAAACATGAGCAGAACAGGTCTACATCCATCAAGTACGTATGACATGCATTGGCACATATACATAGAGCCATCAAGCGAAAGGAAAGGTCCGTCGTTTCCAGGGAATGCGAAATAGTTGTCGAAGGATTTCCAGTCTTTATTCCCCAAGCCGATAGGCAATAAGCCGTGACCACGTTGATAAAGTTCACAAATTTCTACAGGTAACTGAAAAGGGTAATCTGATGTAATTTCTCTAATTTATTCCCAGGTTAATCTGGGAGGGATAGGCACGAGTTCTTGCTCATACATGTATTTATAGACATATGTCGTCACCTGTACTCCAATACAATTCAAATCTCGCAACTAGACAATTTGCTCCGGGTCAATGCCCTGAGAGCGAAGATAAGATTCTAACTTTTCTATTCGTTGGCGTTCCTGTTCTAATAACTCACCTCCCCATAATAGCAAATTACCGTTTGTGTCCCACCATCGCAACCAGTAGCCAGTCCGATCTGCTTTCGTACCGTACCACACCCCTAAATATAGATTGATAGATTCAATCCAGTAGCGCTCTTCAGTATTAGCATCAAGAATCTGATAACTTCCGGAACGTAATTGCCGCACTTCTAGATTACCTCTTTCTGGCTCGAAGATAACGTAGATGGGTACTTGCAAAATTCGTTCGTAGAACCAGAGTTTACCATAGGGATATATTGGTCTGGAGGAATATTCTCCTCCGTCGGTTGCAGACAAAAACTCCATCACAATAACGGGAATTTCTCCTTCCACACCGGGAGTATAGCTTCTTCTGGCTCGCGGTGGATCTAGGGGAAAAACTTTGGGAACGTAAAACCAATCTGGTGCTTTGACGATGGTTTGGCCATTAACGGTAGCGCAAATGCCCAGGTTAGAACCTACCAAACTCTCGGTGGTCAATAAGCCGATAAATTCCAGGTTATCACGCAGGGCTGCTGCTAAAAGGGGATGACTTGTACTCGACCCTGGCGAGTCTGGTAATGGATAATCTTCAGAAAGCTTCTCCCAGGTGACTTGATAGGTCATCGGGGTTACTCTGGATTTAATTTGAGCGACGGTCATGGCTCGGCTCTCAATTGCTGATAATATATCTATATTATAGCCCCTATAATTTGGTTTAATATTTATTTTTGGGAAAGTTTCACGCAGAGGCGCAGAGGCGCTGAGAGTTTTTGGAGCAAAGGTGCTATAATTAAGGTTTAAGAGGTACAAGAATAACCAATAACAAAGAAAATGATTAGCTATCTTAAAGGTCAGGCGATCGCCATTATCAAGAGCATCAGCAATCGTATTATACTCATTGTGGAGGTGAACCAAATTGGCTATGAAATTTCCATTCCGGGACGTCTTGCTGAGGAGATAAAGATAGAGGAAGTAGTGCAAATCTTCACCCACTTGCAAATAAGGGAAGAGCAGCAAATACTGTACGGTTTTGCTTCCTCAGCGGAAAGGGATTTATTTCGCCAATTGATTCAAGTGAGTGGTATTGGAAATCAACTGGCGATCGCCCTCATTGATACCCTGGGAATCGAAGATTTAATTCAGGCAATTGTGACGGGTAATATCCGTATTTTAGTCAAAACTCCTGGTGTGGGTAAAAAAACTGCTGAAAGAATTTCTTTAGAACTGAAAACAAAACTCGCTCAATGGCGAAAACTTGCTGGAGTAAAGGTTTCCCCTTCTGCTGCTACTCCCCCAGTGGCCATTTTAGAAGATGTGGAAATGACTCTGTTAGCATTGGGCTATTCTAACGAAGAAATTGAACAGGCTATTTCAATTCTGAGTAAAGATAACCTCCTGCTGCAAAACAAAAATGCGGAAGATTGGATCAGAAGTGCTATAACCTGGTTGAGTAACGATGTTTAAATTGGCTTTAACTTTCTGTATCCTCTATAGTAGTAAGAAATTGCCGCAGTCGCAATAAACTGAAAGTTTGACCTAAATTCAAAGGTAACAGAGTGATACCCTCCAGACGAGACTGCACCCAACCATCTCCCCAATACCATTCATGATAGCCGTCAATGCCTTGACTCAACAACAAGCGCAAACAGTTGTCACTAGCGACTTCCACTCGGTGTTGTATTTCTATCGGTCCGGTCCAACTGCTATAGGTGGTTCCCTGGGAGAGCTTTGACGGTAGTCCGGAAGAAAAGCGGATTGGCCACAGCCATTTACCCATGCGCTCGGGATACAATAAACTCTTACGGAGGGCGATCGCCGACCCTTCTACTTCAATGCGGAGATTACTTTGCTGAAACTTGCCAATCATCTTAAAACCCTGCTATGAACAATCAATAACTAGAATAGAAAAAATTGTTCCATAAGTGTAAGAGAATTCATGGCAGATCGACTAGTCCGGGCTACAGCAGCAGATGGTGGTATTAGAGCAGTAGGGGTCATTACCACCCGCCTCACAGAAGAAGCCAGAATGCGGCATAAACTATCCTATGTAGCCACAGCAGCCCTAGGACGTGCCATGTCCTCTGGTTTATTGCTGGCTTCTAATATGAAAGAGGAACAGGCTAGGATAAATATTCGCATTAAAGGCAATGGACCTCTAGGGGTGGTATTTGTAGATGCTGGACCTGATGGTACAGTCAGGGGGTACGTGGAAAACCCCGGGGTGGAAAGGCCACCTAATGCTCAAGGAAAACTAGATGTGGGGGGTGCTGTAGGTAAAGAAGGCTACCTCTATGTAATCAGAGACGTGGGCTATGGCTATCCTTATTCTAGTACAGTGGAGCTAGTTTCTGGTGAAATTGGGGAGGACATTGCTAGTTACTTGGTTACTTCCGAACAAACTCCCTCAGCATTGTTAGTAGGTGTGTTTGTGGGGGAACAAGGGGTTAGGGCTTCTGGAGGGCTGCTGTTACAAGTTTTGCCCAAAGCAGCTAGAAATGAAAGCTTAATTGAAATTTTAGAGGAGCGGGTAGGTCAATTGACGGGATTTACTCCTTTGCTACGAGCTGGTAAAACTTTACCAGAGATACTGAAGCAATTGCTGGGAGACTTAGGTTTAGTTATTTTCCCGGAAGTGCAAATGGTACGCTTTGACTGTGGTTGCTCTTTCGAGCGGGTTTTGGGTGCTCTAAAAATGTTGGGGGAAGCCGAATTGCAGGATATGATAGAAAAAGATGACGGTGCGGAAGCTAGTTGCCAATTTTGCGGCGAAGTTTACCAGGCTGGTAGCAATCATTTGTTAGAATTGATTCAGGATTTAAAGGCTCAGGTATAGCGCTTCCCGCCCCCGTAGGGCAATGCCCACCCTACCCGTAAACCCCTAACATTGCCCACCAATTTTTTTTTCCGGCGGCGCTGCTACGGGCAGCACTGGTAACTGGTAACTGGTAACTGGTAACTGGTAACTGGTAACTGTTTTCTGTAGTTCTTTGTCGAGGAAAGTATAGCCTTTAGTCCAGTTTATCTCATTAGCAGCTAAGGGAAAGAAAAATTCTCTACATTCTTGAAAATAAGTTTCAATTATCTCTCTCTTTTCACGGGCTATCATATTCGTCAGTTGGTGTTGTCATTATCTATAGTAGTGGGCATTGCCCACCAACACGTCAATTTAGAGCCAAAAACCTGCTTCCCTCCCATATTCTACCATCATGTAGTCCTTTCTGTAGTTTTGTTTTGTCCTAACCTATGGTTCCATTGCTATAATAATGTAAAATAAGGATTAAATCAGTGCGATTCGTTTCAGGACTTTCCCCTTTAGCCCGCAATTCTAAGCTGTGCTGGTCAAGAAAGGAGCCGAGGAAAAGAATCCCCCGTGTTGGGACACGTTCAGATGACGAACAACTCCTAATTGCCCATCTAGATTGCATAAAACTAATAAACATAATTTAATCACTAATTCTTGTATTAATAAGAGACAAGTGGCATATAAGAGGGAGATGAGAAAGACTATAAGAACAAGGATAAGATGATATAATTATGATATATTGCAAAGACCAGTAATTCTGAGGCCATTGGGAGCAGATTATGGACAGCAATACTGATGCCAGAAAAATGGGGGCTGGGGCTGAACAGATAGAGAAATCTAACCCTGTAAAAAAGCCGAACAGGGGTCTGAGTTGGCCTATTTTCCAACTATGGGTCTTTTTGTTTATTCTGGTTACGAGCGGGATCGGCTTTGGGGCGACGATCTGGTTGTTTAAGTTGCCCGAAGTGCCCAACTGCGAGAAAGTTTCTTGGCAATTTGCATCTGCTTCAATGCGGATATATTGCGCTCAGTTAGAAGCCGAGAAAAAGACAGCGGCTAGTTTGCTCTGGGCGATCGCCTTGGTAGAAGCATTGCCTCTGGATCATCCCCTGCGCCCCCAAATTAATGACCATGTGGAAGAATGGGCTACAGATATCTTGAACTTGGCAGAGCAAAAGTTCCAGGGGGGAGAACTAGATAAGGCGATCGCTATGGCCCAAAACATTCCCGTTAAAGCTGAAGCGTATCAATTGGTAGCAGATAGGATCGAACGTTGGCGCTCAATTTGGTCTTCAGGAGTTAAAAGTTATAATGAGGCAGATAAGCAGTTGCGAGCTGGTAACTGGTTGCTAGCGTTTCGCCATTCAGTCAAGTTGTCCTATGTAAAGAATGATTATTGGGCGACAACCAAATATCAAGAACTAATTGATACAATTCAACTAGCCAGAGAAGAAAGTAAGAAGCTAGACAGCGCTTATAAAGCATTACGTCGTGGGAGCTTTGAGAATCTTCTCCAAGCAATCTCCGAAGCAGAAGCAATTAGTAAAGAAAGCTATGCCTATGGTAATGCGCAAAATATCATTGCCGATGCTCAGAAAAAGATTGTTAAATTGGCCCAAAGGCTGATTGACAGGCAAAATTGGTCGGAATTATTGCGCTTCGCTAACAAGGTTCCGTCAAATCTGCCATTACAGGAGCAATTGGATGATTGGAAATTACTCGCTCGCGCTGGGACCAATGCCCAGTTAGGAATGGTTTTTAGTTTAGAAACTGCCATTCTCCAAGCCAAAAGTATCCCTCCCACTAGCACTATTTACGATACAGTGCAGCCATTGCTGAACCGCTGGGAGCGAGAAATGGCAGATGTGGGGCTGCTGTTAGAGGCGCAGGAATTGGCGCGGATAGGGTCCATTGGCAGTTTAACGGCTGCTATAGCTAAGGCTGAGACCATTCCTGCAAATAATCCTCGTTTTCAAGAAGCTCAGAGGAAAATTAATAAATGGGAGCGGGAAATTGCTATCAGAGAAGATATGCCTTTTCTAGAACGGGCGCGAGAATTGGCTGCTAGCGGGACAATTGAAGGTTTGCAAGCAGCAATTAGCCAAGCCAGTTCCATTGAGTCCAATCGTCCTCTTTACACTGAGGCACAAAACTATATTCGCCAGTGGCGCCGAAGCATTCAGCGACAGCAAGATAAACCTATTCTGGATAGGGCAATAGCTTTAGGGAATGCAGGTGATTTTGCAGCCGCTATTGAGACAGCAGCACAAATTACCCGGGGAAGGACATTTTATAGTGAAGCTCAGGGGAAAATTATTGAGTGGGAGCGGGAAATTAGGGCAAGAGAAACTCTGGAAAAAGCTGATCGCATTGGACGACAAGGAACGGTTGCTGCTCTGGAAGAAGCGATCGCCATTGCTTATAGGATACCATCTTCCACCAGCGTTCGCACCAGACAGATTCAATTGCTGAATCGTTGGAGCGAGCAACTATTAATTAAGGCTCAAAACGAAGCTCAATATTCTCTCCAGCGGGCTATTGCTATCGCCCAAAAGATTCCCTATGGCACTTCTGCCTATAATTTAGCCCAAACTCAAATCAAAACTTGGCGGGAGCAACGTCTCTATCCCTTGGGGAACAGGGAGGACGGAACCGGGAACCGGGAATAGGGGATAGAAGGGGCCAAAAAAGCACTTCACACATACCTTAACAAAATTATTTAAGTGTCTGCCATTCAATTACCTTTCTTCCCACTCGAAAGAGGAGAGAATTGGTTAATCCAAGATAATTAGCACCTATTAACAACAGAAAATATTGTTGTTTAGTTGCTTCTAGTAAATGAGGACAATTGGCAAAATCCAGTACTAAGATAGTAGAAGAACCCCACTTTTCCCGACCTATCTTACAGTCCTTGGGGAGAAAATGCATGAGGGAGCGGAAGCGATTTAGTGCTGCTTTTTCCAAGTCCGCACTGGTATAATTAGATTGATAATTGTTCATTCTCCCTCTCCTCTCTGCGTCTCTGCGCCTCTGCGTGAAACCATAGCGATCGCCTCAGGTAAAATAAGATGTTCCTGCACTTGAATACGACCGTGTAAACTATCTGGAGTATCCTCTGGTAAAATCGGGACAGCTGCTTGGATTAAAATAGGACCGCTATCCACCTCCAGACTGACTAAATGAGCTGTACAACCAGTAATTTTAACCCCAGCTTTCAGTGCTCTTTCCACCGCTCTCATACCCCGAAAACTGGGCAATAAACTGGGATGAATGTTGATTACTCGGGAAGGATATGCATCTAATAATACCTGAGTTACGACTCGCATCCAACCTGCCATTATCACCCACTGTACCCCATAAGATTGCAATACCTCCACAATAGCGCTATCGAAATCTTCTCGGTGCTGGTAATTTCCATGTTCTATTAATACAGCAGGCACTCTCCAGCGATCAGCTCGGGATTTCACTTTGGCCTCCCGATTATTATAGATTAAGACGGGAATGGTAGCATTGAGCTGACTAGAGTCAATTGCTTGGGCAACAGCCTCAAAATTCGTACCGCTACCAGAAGCCATTATCCCCAATTTGACCATTTGTCCTTGAGGTTTCCTTCGGTGGAGGGTGGGGGAAATAATCGTATCAATTACCATAGGCAGACAGTGAGTAGTTTCTATGACTAGGGTAACAACAGCTATGGCTTCCAAAGCTTAAATCAGCTTTAAGATTGAATCGCGCAAAGGCGCAAAGTCGCAAAGGGGTTCTTATCTACACTCATCTGCGGACGCCAAGGGCGGGATGCCAAGGGCGGGACGCTTACGCGGGACGCCAAGGGCGGTTGCTTCGCAAAGCTTACGCAAAGCTTGCGTTTTGCTTCGCAATTATCTGCGTACACAGCGGTTACCAAATCAGTTCCAAATTGAGACAAAAACCTGGGAGAACATCTTCCCCTGATATAGTAGTAGGAGAATTGAGCACTTCTACCTCTTTACCAATGCGATAAATCTCTACTTGCTTTTCTTGACGGTTAATTAACCAACCCAACCGGGTTCCATTCTCCCTATATTCGGACATTTTCTGTCTTGTTGCTGTTAAGGTATCACTAGGGGAACGCAATTCAATCACAAAATCAGGACAGAGGGGCAAGAATTTCTGCTTTTGTGTTGAGTTTAAAGCATTCCAGCGCGACCACGGGATCCAAGCAGCATCGGGAGAGCGATCTGCACCATTTGGCAGTTTAAATCCTGCGGAGGAATCAAAAGGGATTCCGGTTCCATCAGCGTCAGCCCAGTTAAACAACTGCTGACTTATTCTCCCATTGCGGTTGCTAGTTTCTCCCCCTACTGGTGACATAATGATTAAATCTCCCCTAGGGTTCCGTTCAAATCTGAGATTCCGGTTGTGGATACAAAGCTGATAAAATTGGTCATCCGTCAGTTCAGTGGATTGAAGGTCGAGAGTTAAGTGGGTCATGTCCATTTTCTTGGTAGCAAAACTTTCCCCATTTCTATATTAGACTAAATAGGTTCGCGCAAAGTCGCTGCATGGGCAAAGAGGGGAAATAATTGTCATAGTACTCGCTCACTGGTAACTGTTATAGTGGTAGGATGGGCAATGTTCCCATTAATTAATTTTGGAGGTAGTATTTATACTCCTCATTGCCCACCCTAAGGGGAAACTTGGCGTCTTGGCGTCTTGGCGCGATAATAACCAGTCTAGGAGGTACAGTAAATGATTATTCAATGGCAAAAAACAAGACATTTCCTTTTAAGGACAGTATTTGGTATATAGCGAGCCTAAATGATTTGTGCAAACACATCGTATCGTTCCAATCTCTCCGGATTGAAAAGTTTGAGAGCCAAAAATAGCTTGAACAATCTTTTCACAACTGTAAAATTTTTACATTTGTAATAAAAACGCCTCAAAAAATTCTTGGCTTGTAACCAAATTCCCTCTACAGGATTTTCTTCCGGACTATAAGGAGCAAACAATTCACAAGTAATCAACCATTCATCTTTGGCTAATCCATCATTATATTTGGCTAAGATTTTTTTCATTTCCTCTCCTTTATGATATGACGCACCATCCCAAAGTAACATAATTTGTTGGTTAGGATGACGATTCTTTATCTCTTCAACAAATTTCACAGTATTTTGTCCATTGCCGCTGGGATAAGGACAAACAATAAATTCATTATTCCAAATGTTTAAAGCACCATAGTAAGTTTGTCTAGCTCTATAATTATCAATCTTAACAATTTCTCGTTTTTTTTTGTCTCCCCAAAGGTAACCACAAATCTCATCGCCTTGAAGGTGACACTCATCTAAAGCATATATCACAAGTTTTTCAGCTTTTATCTTATCGAGGCTATCGCGTAATATAGCAGCTAATTCTTTATTTCTTTCTTTGATACGAGCTGGATTTTTTCTGGGATTTTCTTTATTGCCTTTCTGCCATGTTAAATTGGCGTTTCGCAAGATTTGATAATAACTCTCTTTTGACCTAAATAGGACATCATATTCTTCTATAAGATGTCTTTCTAATTCAGAAATGTTACGTCTTTCTGGTGACTGGAGCCATTTTATAATTTCTTTTTTTTGCTCCCTAGTTAGGTAACTTCTTGAACCTTGATGTCCCAGGCTTAATCCCGATACACCTTGTAGCAAATATTTTCTCTGTGTTTGGGCAATAAAGCTTGTTGAAACACCTAAACTTACTTCAATACTTTTATAATCTAACCCCAATAATCTCAATTTTACTGCTTGTACTCTTTTCCATTCTTTTAAATTCTTAGTGTTGTGAATAAACTCATTCAATTCCTGTATTTTAGTAAAGTTAGGATGATTCTTATCATTCATTAACATGATTTTATCCTCTTTTTGTTTGGTTTGAAGGCATCATAGCACAAAAGTCACGATTTGCACAAATGATTTAGACGCGCTATACTTATCTTGAGCCTCTGCTACAAACTATTCTACCCTAAGAAGGAGTCCGGTAATATTCCCGAGTCTTTCCCGTTGTCGGGATGGGAATTGGTAGAATCTCAAGTATTAGATCACCCCGAACAACAATTCTTCGGTAGACTATACCAATATAGCTCCCCCGCAGGAATTGTGGATATCCAACTGCGCTACTTTCCCACTCTCAACAAGGGAAATAATATACGCCTATTCAAAACCGTAAATGAACTAGAATTACCAGACTCTGCTGTAGAGGTAAACCACAAGTCAGGAGTGGGCTACTATGGGATGTTTGCTCACGAAGGACGTGCCTATTTAAGTGCTTGTATTAATGATAACGCCCAAACTACTTTTACTCAACCACAATATGCTGCCCTCAGGAATAACAAAGAGGAGCTATTGAGTCGTTTTTTACCTTGGTTAATAGGGTTAGAAGACTTAAGAGACTGGAGTTGTTTGTGGGTTACCATATCCACCCCTGTTGATTCAGAGCCACAGCAAGCTTATGCTCTGCTTCAGGAAGTTGGGGAAAGCTCTTTTCAATGGTGGCACGCTCATTTTCCCTAGCTGTTATTTAACTTGACTTTTATTGAGGATATAATATTTCCACTGTACTCACAAATGGCAAAGAAAAAAGCTGATATAAGCACGAAGCGACTCATAAGTTTAGCACCCGGTGAATGGGTAAAATGGCTCATGGAAACCTCTCAAATAGAAGTTCGAGAGATTATTTCTTCTGAGTTTCAATGGGTGAGTCGAGAAGGAGACGTTTTAGTCAAAGCCTATAGTCCCGATTTAGGGGAGTTTTTAATTCTCAATGAGTTACAATTGAGGTATAATCAGAAAGTACCTCGACTTTGGCTGGCGAGAAATATGAACTGCCAGTTTATCCAGTGTTGGTAAATATGCTTGAAGCTTCAAATGAAAGTATTTCTAGTTCCTTTTATGAGAAATTTGCAGGTAAACGTTCCATTCAAGACTATCGAGTCATAAATTTGTGGGAAGTAGATGTAGACATAGTTTTTGAGCGTAATTTATCTACATTACTACCATTTGTACCCATTTTAAAACAAGTCATCAGCAGTTACCAGTCCTGCTCATGCCAACCGGGGCAGTCAGGCAGTAACCTCGTACCATGAATGTTATTCTTTGGGTCTGAGCCCCCCCACCAAATTGCGGTCGCACCCACATTTTTTTGAATCCCATTCAAGGTGGAAAGCGCACCAAGACAAACGATAACTGAATCCTTTAAACTGTCAACTGATTGTTAAATGGGGTCAGGCTTTGATGGCGGGTTCAACCCACCCCCTTCGCCCCCTCCCAGGAGGGGGTTGGGGGTGGGTGCCTGGTCACTGGTCACTGATCACTGTTCACTGATTGAGACGTGCTTTGAGAGAATTGAGACTTCAAGAGCAACCAAGGGAGCTAGAATCAATGTTAGGGTTCTTTGCTACCTACGTCTTAGACACTAAGTAGGTAAGCAAATTCTGAGGTTAGATATGGCAATTTTAGAACAATCTCCCTTGTATCGAGAGATGGTAAAAAGGAGCGAACAGCGGGGTATCGCTATCGGCGAACAACGGGGAAAACGAGAAGGTATTACCATCGGAGAACAGCGTACTACGGAACGAGTCGCTACTAATATGCTCCGCATGGGGATGGCAATAGAGCAAGTCTCTGAGGTAACGGGACTTTCTGTTGAACAAGTGGCTCGATTACATTCCGAATCCTCGGCGTCTGAGTAAGCGATATCGTATGAGGACTATAGGTGCCCCTATAGTCCGGCTGCCCCTACACTGCGCGGATCGCCCTACATTGCCATTCACCCCTGCCATCCTGTGGCGCTAATTTTGCGCAAATAATATATTTATCCATAATCTCAATAAATTATTTAAAACCTCATTCCCTGCCATGATATGACGTATACCTCTAGGTCAACCCTTGTCCCGGGTGGCGTTGTGGTTGTTCCCTGTTATAGCGGGGGTGGGCGCACGGTGTGCGCCCCTACAGGTTATTTATCATCCTACTATCTGTTGATCCACTCCCCCGGTTAAAACACGGGGGATTCGGGATTTAAGCAGCAACCCTTCGGGAAACCCCGTCTTACATTGCTGAGCAACTAGGTTGAGACCCCAACCTTTTTGATATTATACTACGGCTGAATAAATTCAGCTTGCGCTTATATCCCCCGATTAAAATACGGGGGCTTTACGCTTTGCACCTCGTAAAGTCGTTGGCTAGGTCTATTTTGAGGGTTTCGTCAAGGGTGGCATTACCGTCGATTGAAAGGCGATCGTATTCGTCGCCTGGGGTGAGTCCACCGAGTTCGATGTTGAGGATACCAGTCGCGGTTTGGGTGTAGGGAGTGCCAGGAGTCAGAATGCCGCCGTTAATGATGTTGGCGGTGATGGTGCCACTACCTATGAGGTTCCCACTTTGGATATTGAGAGTGTTGGCGATGAGAGTTCCGCCGTTCAGGTTGAGAGTGCCTGCGGTTTGAGTGTAGGTATTGGTAAAGCGCAAAGTTCAAGGAAGTATCCTACCTATCCAATAGCAAGATGATTTAACAAAACTTAATATTCGACTGACTGGCAATGCCCACAACCCGATCCATTGATAGAAATACTTATATTATGTGAAAAGCAAATTAATGATTAACATAATATTAAAAACTAAAGCTAGTTGCCAATGATAAATAACTAATCACTGGTAACTGGTAACTGCCTGACTGCCCCGGTTGGCATGAGCAGGACTGGTAACTGGTAACTGGTAACTGGTAACTGGTAACTGGTAACT
Organism: Prochloron sp.; assembly: GCA_965198675.1. Lineage (GTDB taxonomy): Bacteria > Cyanobacteriota > Cyanobacteriia > Cyanobacteriales > Prochloraceae > Prochloron. The sequence goes on from OZ240666.1 coordinate 3,110,287, forward strand.
GCCTGACTGCCCCGGTTGGCATGAGCAGGACTGGTAACTGGTAACTGGTAACTGGTAACTGGTAACTGGTAACTGGTAACTGGTAACTGTTAAACTGTATTGAGTTGAATCATTTGGATCTGTTTGGACAACTTCCTCTCGTGAAAAAGACCATAATCCCCAAAACCAGCATTGTTGATTAAAAGATCCACCGTCAGTCCTTTTTCCTGCACTGCTGCAAACACCGAGTAGGGGCACGGCATTGCCGTGCCCCTACGATGCAGTCAAGTCTTGCACAATGACGTCTACTTGTAAGTTATATTGGTCTTGTAAATCTGATGCTAGTTGTTGTAACTTAGCGATTGAGCGAGCAACTAAGACCAAATTTGTCTGACGGGCGACTAGTTCTTGAGCAAAGGCGGCGCCAATTCCTGAGGACGCCCCAGTAATTAAAGCAGTTTCCATGTTATTGTAAATATAAAGGGTAAAGTATACATGAAAAGAGATCAACTAGTAAAAGCAGCTGAGAAGTTATTAGAAGAATCCATTATTTACTATCAACAACGTCCCGTGGGAACTGTTGCTGCCCAAGACTCGGAACAGGAAGCGCTGAATTACGATCAGTGCTTCGTTAGGGATTTCGTCCCAGCAGCTTTGGTATTCTTAATCCAGGGGAAAACAGACATTGTCCGCAACTTTTTGGTGGAAACAGTAGCTTTACAGAAGCAGGAAAGAATCATCGATTGCTATCAACCCCCTCCTGGTTTGATGCCCGCCAGTTTTAAAGTAGAATCTATGGGAGATAAGGAGTATTTGAATGCGGATTTTGGTGAACAGGCCATCGGTAGAGTTACCCCCATTGATTCTTGTTTGTGGTGGATGATTCTGTTGCGGGCTTATGTGAAAGCAACCGGAGAACTATCCTTAGTTCATCAAGAAGAATTCCAAGCAGCACTGCATTTTATCCTGGATATTTGCTTGGGACCTCAATTTGAAATGTTCCCCACCCTATTAGTTCCCGACGGTGCATGCATGATTGACCGTCGCATGGGGGTTGAAGGCTATCCAATCGAAATTCAAGCCCTATTTTATGCTGCCATGCGCTCCGCTCGGGAATTACTCCTACCCAATGAAGAAGGTAAAGGTTGGATTAATAAAATAAACAATCGCCTCGGCAGTTTTGTCTTTCACATCCGCTTTTATTATTGGTTAGATATCCAGCAATTGAACCAAATTCATCGTCACAAGGGAGATGAGTTTGGGGAAGATGTGGTGAATAAGTTTAACATTTATCCAGACTCCATTCCTTACTGGTTAACCGAATGGATACCGGATCGCGGGGGTTATCTTGCCGGGAATTTGGGTCCGGGGCGAATGGATTTTCGCTTCTTTGCCTTGGGTAACTTGATGGCTATTATAGCCTCTTTGACAAGCGAAGAACAATCCCGGGGAATTATGGATTTAATTGAAGAACGGTCTGAGGACTTGTTGGGCAGAATGCCCATGAAAATTTGCTTCCCGCCAGTGGAAGGTTTAGCATGGCAAATTATTACTGGTTCCGACCCCAAGAATACCCCTTGGTCTTATCATAATGGGGGCAGTTGGCCTGTGTTAATTTGGTTTTTGATGGCTGCGGCGCTGATTGTCGGTAGGAAGGATTTGGGGGATAAAGCATTGGCGATCGCCGAAACTCGGATCAGTGAGGATCAGTGGCCAGAATACTATGATGGTAAAAACGGTCGCTTAATTGGTAAAGCAGCCCGGAAGAATCAAACTTGGACCATTGCCGGATTTTTGCTAGCTCACTTGCTACGAGAAAATCCCCGTCAGCTCTCTTTGTTTAGCTTTGCAGAAGATACTGAAGCTGCTGCTTGTGCCATTCCTCAATAACAGTTCGTAGGGTGTGTTAACGATACCACCAGTTATAGCGGTAGGGTGGGCATTACTCACCGACAGTCTTCTATTAGAGTACCACGGGTACAGCTTTAACAACTATATACCATTTACACTTAGATGCGCAAAGACTTACAAGCAAGTTTAACAAAAAGTCATATCAATCCAGCTCAACTCAGTACTTTTCAAAGAATTTTATTGACCACTGACGGTACCCTGACGGAAATATTAGAAGCTTATTTATGGGAAAAAATTCAAATTGTGAAACTGTCCGAAGAAATATTTAAGCTTACAGAAGATATTCTCCCGTTAGCAGTCAAAGTAGGAACAGAGGTAATAGATAGGAAAATTCTACTTCAAGGTAAGATAAGCATAAAAAACTTTATTTATGCTGAGTCCATTCTCGTACCAGAAAGACTCGATGAGAAATTAAAATACGGATTGACTAAATCTAAAGAACCCATGGGTAGACTGTGGTTGGAGAACAAAATTGAAACCTTTAAAGAAATAATTGATTCAGGAAAAGAAGCTGCTGGAGTATTAGCTGATTACTTTACCATTGACCCAGAAGATAAGCTCCTCTCCCGCACCTATATAGTTTATTCTCAACGACAGCCCATAACCATGATAACAGAAAAATTCCCCGAAAATTACTTTCTCCAAGATTTGTGATTTATTAAATCAGTTCCAGTGTTTCCCTCGTCACACCGCACTAAGTCGTTTCCAGTTAGCTATATGTAGGAATAGTTGTTATATCAAATCCGCATATAGAGAGATAATAGTAGAGGTATGTCAAATCAGGGAGTTCTCTACTATGTCCTACCGTGTCGTCCTCGTCCAGTCCATAAGGAGAGTGACCCGGTAGAGCAAGAAGCTGGGAAAAAAAACTGAAAATAGTAACCACAGATGAACGCTGATGAACGCGGATAGATACAGATATCCTCCGCATCTGCGTTAATCTGCTCCCGCCAAGGGTGCGGTTCAGAAAATTACAGTGGAGCAGGTCTGCCGTGACCATCCCGATGCAGAAGTGACCGTTTGGGCAGAAATTGTGACTCAACGTCACAATTACGATGAACATCGTATCGGACTTCAACCGGCGCCCAAGGGTCATGTCCCCATGGCGGTGGTGCAGCCGCGATATCAGTGGTTATGGCTGGTGGGTTTTGTCGAGCCTGCCAGTGGAGAAACTTATTGGTGGGTGGTACCAAAACTAAACTGGCGAGTAATGAACCTGCTGTTGGCTGACTTTGCCGTCGGTTTGAGTCATTGGATGACCTTGAAGAGGCAACGATAAAACGGTGTCAGGTGCTACTGAATCGTCAAGAGTTTGTTCGGGGTCTTACAGGATTCCATTGGTGGCTGGATGCAGTTAAACCATTATCAGTGAATAGGCGGATTTGATATTAGAGAGTTTAAGACTGTTTGTAAAGTATTTGTAAAGTTAGCTTGACTCCAGAAAGGTTACTGTATCGTTTCTTTACAAACAACATCTTACTTGGATCAATATCACACCATAGCCCTGGGATAAATCACTGTTTTTGGTCTCATACGTGGGTAATATAATGGTACCAATTTATTCCTAGGAGATCCAAGTAAGATGATGATACAACTTGCCACAGTCGAGAATCAACCAAAGGTACAACCCTGGTGGAAGCGTCCTCTCTGGGGAGAAGGAAGTCTATTTGCAGATCTGAGGAAACCCGATGTTCCAGAGAAAGCCATCTTGCTTCACAATCAAGTGTTGGAGGAAGCAAGAGAGCTGACTGAACAAGCAGAACTGCTAGAAAAGAAAGAATTCAATAACCATGAATTTTTACTGTTTTGTTCAATTCAGGATAACTTAGAAGATTTACATCAGAGTGCTGAACTGCTAGACGCGGGGTTAAAAGTAAATCAACTTTTCCAGGTGAGCGAACAATTGAAATTGTACTATATAGGTTTAAAGTCAGAAGAATTTAATTCCTTCCTGGTTGACCTACTGAAGGAAAATTTAACTAAAGATGTGACGTTAACCATGATAAGCAATCAACTAACTTCTGCAATACCTCAAATAGGATATGTAGATCGAAACCATGCTTTAAAACATTATCTAGAAGCTTTAGACAAGTTAGCCCAGCAAGAGTCGGTGTTGCAGCTGATATCCTCATGGGAGCAACAGGAGCTAACTAAATATTCAATCTTGGAACATATCAATGATATTGTCCAGAGCATTCCGACGGAATATCGCCAAAACCTGAAAGCATTGACTATACTAGTTAAGACTAACTACAAACTCTTCGAGCAAATTGCTTCGATTATCAAAATACCAGCAGGAGAAAATACACCTGAAACCTATGCTAGTATTCTGCAATACATTACTCTCGCTCATGAGTATCAAGCTGAGTACTCCCAGTTTCAGGAACTAAGCAAAATCTTGGCAATTTGGGAAAATTCCTATCAGACAATCCTGGATATTCGCGAGGAATACAACAGTGACCAATACAAGCAACCCCAAGAATTTAGCCAGAAAATTCCCGGATTAGAACTGTATCAAAAATACAGTACCTATTTACCCAACCGCTGAACCGCTGAGGGGGAGCAATTACCTTCTTTTGCTCCGCCGCAACTCGTAATCGTCGCTCTCTCGATATTCTATCATCAATTGAGCTACCTTTTCTTGAATCTCGCTATGGAGCGAAACTCCTTCATAGCCATACCGGTTATAACCATTAGTAAGGATTATATTTTCTAAATAACCCACCCTTTCTTCTGTATGAGGGTGAGTAGACAGCCATGCAGGGGGACGGGGACGATCTTCTCGATTGAGAGTAACAGTTAGGTTGCGCAATCCATCGGCAGCATAACCGCTAGCAGCCAGAATTTTCGTACCGAGAATATCCGCTTCTCTTTCCATGTCCCTACTGTATTTGAGAACCACCAGATTGGCAACAGTACCACCAAAAGGGATAAACTGGGTCAAGTTAGCCGTTAAATTCCCCTCCGTGACCAACTTAAAGCCATGAGAAAGGACGGCATGGGATATTTCATGAGCCAATAACCCCGCTAGTTCAGCTTCTGACTTAGTTTGGATCAGTGCCCCACCATTGATAAATATTTTACCTCCCGGAAGTGCGAAAGCATTCAGTTGGTCGTCCATAATGAGATGAAATTCATATTCAAATTCATTGCGACCACCAAAACTAGCCAGTTTCGCCCCCATTTCCCTCACGTAGGTTAATACTGCTTCATCTTCAATCATGGGTACTTGTCGCTGAATCTGCTCAGAGAAGCCCTCCCCTACTGCTGACTCTCCCCGAAGTAACAAAGTGGTAGTTTCAATTGCGGAAAGAGTACCGAATAAATTACCAGTCAGAGCCAAGCCGAAGATTCCCGTAATAAAACTACCGATAGCATTGCCACTCAATCGCTCCCGCAAATCCTTTTGGTACAGTGCTAACTGACCATTAGCTAATTGGGTAAATTCCTCAGCTTGGGGATGATCGGGGTGAAGCAAAGCAAACTGACGGGCTAAAATAGAAGCTTCGAGCCATTGTTCCTCCTCTTCATAAATCTCAATCGCCCCTCGCAGCAACTCCGGTTGGTTTGGATACTTAGTTGTAGCCCGGTCTAAAACTGCCAAAGCCTCCTCTGGTTGGTTATAGGCTTTTAAAGCGCGACCATAGCGCAAATGACCAGGAATAAATTCTGGATACTGCTGAACTAAAAATCGCAGCGGTACGAGAGTTTTGCTCTCCAGTTGCTGCTCTAAACCCTGACCAGATATGCGCCAGTAAACCGCCCCCTGGGGAGACAATTCCTCGGGGTCGTAAATTGCTTCTGGGAGTTTCTCTACTTCTGTTTCTGCTGCAAAGGGTTCTTTGAGGGAGCGGTATAAGGAAGCAGCAGATTCTACATCTCCGGATAAGTACAGTCGATCCGCTTCCATGTATTGCTCATATTCCTCGTGTCTAGCAGGAGTTATTTTTTCCTCCTCTGCTAGATCCTCATCCTTGGACTCCGTAGTGGTTTCCCCTGTTTCCCCATTATCTTCTTCCTTTGCTTTTGTTACCACCTCCGGAGAGTTGGGGTTAACTGCTACAACCCCTGGTGTAGTTGAGAATAAGAGAGTTAAAGCGATGAGCAGTACCGGGATTGGCTGTTTCATAGTGCTTCTCTTGTATCTATATCTCTATGATGAACCATGGCAATGGGCAATACTGGTACCTTAGACCCAATAGACTTCATAATTCTTAATATAATTGCTCATCAAATCGGTTTACTCTAGCTAGTCAGAGATTATGGCGTGAGCTGTACATCGCTTTATAGTTGCGGTGCGGTGCGTTTTCTGGAATCTGATTCCAGCTTATTGCGCACCAAGACAGTTGAAAGTGGGGCGGCGGGACGTGTTCCTCACTATAAAATGCCGTAGAGGGAAAGTTTCGAGTACCTCGAAGGAAGTTCTCCTCGCAACTTTGCGACTGGGAAGCCTACACCACCCACCCCATCCCCTCCCGGGAGGGGAGCGAGGGGTGGGTTGGTGTAGGAGCGTCACTAAAGATTGATCCACCAATATTGATACAAACAGGATTTAGTATGAGCGTTAATTTAGCAACCATGTTGCGCGAGGGAACGAAAAAATCCCACACCATGGCAGAAAACGTTGGTTTTGTCAAGTGCTTCCTCAAAGGGGTTGTGGAAAAGAAGTCTTACCGGAAGTTGGTTGCTAACCTCTATTTCGTCTATTCAGCGATGGAAGAGGAAATGGAAAAGCTGAAGGACCATCCCATTGTCTCCAAAATTTACTTTTCTAAGTTAAAGCGCAAGGAAAGTCTGGAAAAAGACTTATACTTCTACTATGGAGCCAACTGGAAACAAGAAATTAAACTCTCTGGTGCTGGATCTGCCTACGTGGAAAGAATTCACGAAGTAGCAGCAACTAAACCGGAACTGTTAGTCAGCCACTCCTACACCCGCTATCTGGGGGATTTATCCGGGGGACAAATTCTGAAAAAAATCGCCCAAAACGCCATGAACTTGGAAGCAGGGGGAACAGCTTTTTACGAATTTCCAGACATTCCCGACGAAAAGGCATTCAAAAATCAATACCGCCAAGCCATGAACGAACTGCCTGTGGATATGGCAACAGCAGAAGAAATTGTAGCAGAAGCTAACGATGCTTTTGCCATGAATATGAAAATGTTCCAGGAATTAGAGGGCAACTTGATTAAGGCGATCGGTATTATGGTCTTCAATAGCCTCACCCGCCGTCGCAGTCGCGGTAGCACGGAACCGGGATTGGCAACTGGGTCGTAATTTTGTTTCACCGCCGGCATTAATCAATGGCGGCGGCAGAGGCGCAGAGAGGGGAGTTTCTCTGTGTCCTCTGTGCCTCTGTGGTTTAATCATAAATAATTATCATCATGGTTAGTAGTAGGGATAGATTTGAAAATATATCGGTAAGGGGTTTTCGCTGTCTTCAAAATATTGACCTTGAGATGAGAGATCTCATCGTTATGATTGGTGCAAACGGCTCAGGAAAGACTTCCTTTTTAGATGTTCTTTCAACCCTAGCCGCTTCAGCTAGTGGACATCTACACAATATGTTGCAACTCAAAGGTGGCTTAAATGAAATCTTGACTAGAGGTAAAGCGCAAGAACTTGCAATCAAAATTGCAATGAAAGTGCCAAAGGAAGAACCTCTGAAATATAGCTTGACACTATCCCCTAAAGGCTTATCCTATGAAGTTAGAGATGAAACTTTAACCCAGCAGAGAAATCCAAATAGACCTGAACCATTCAAATATATTGAATCACATGGGTTAGACATTAAATATTTTCAAGAAGGCAGCGGGCTCTTGAAACCTAATTGGGAACCCAACTATCTTGAAACGTCACTTTCTCAAGTTCCTAAAATGTATCGTACACCAGAAAACTTGAGAAAAAGCCTTGCTTCCTGTACATATTATGGGGCACTTGATGTTTCCGAGAAAAGCCCAATCCGTCTACCTCAAGCAATGGGTCCTGCCAAGTTGCCTGGAGCGAGTGGTGAAGACCTAGTTTCTTGTCTTTACAATCTTCGAGAAACAGATCGAGATCGCTTTGAAATGGTTGAAAATATTATTTCTGCCGCATTTCCAGATTTCGAGCGGCTAAACTTTCCTCCAGTTGCCGCAGGAACTATCTCCATGACTTGGACAGATAGAAATTTTTCTCAGCCTATATATGTACATGAGTTATCAGAGGGAACTCTACGCTTTCTCTGGTTGGTTACTCTTCTTCAAAGTCCAAGTTTAACAACAGTTACTTTGCTAGATGAACCGGAAGTTAGTTTGCATCCAGAACTTTTAAGACACTTAGTGCCTTTAATGAGAGAGGCTTCAAAACACACACAACTAATAGTTGCAACCCACTCAGATCGGCTGATCAGATTTCTTGAGCCACGGGAGATTCTGATTTGTGATCTTGAAGAAGGAGAAGCAAAAATGACATGGGCTGATACTCTTAATCTAGATAAATGGTTAGAAGATTACAGTCTTGACCAAGTGTGGGCAATGAATGTAATGGGAGGTCGTCCATGAAAATTGCTATTTTAGTGGAAGGGGCTACCTCAGTAGCGTTTAAAGAAAAGCTTCGCGACTTCCTCAAAAATCATTTAGAGAAAGATTTGCCAAGGCTGAACTTCAAACCTCAGGGCGGTCGAATCCCTAAGGCTAAGCAACTAAAGCGTATAGTTGAAAATCTACTCAATAACGATGGTTATAATGTTGTAATCGCACTTACAGACGTTTATACGGGAACGAGAGATTTTCAAGATGCCACTGATGCTAAGGAAAAGATGATGAGATGGGTGGAAGATAATTCAAAATTCTATCCTCATACAGCATTACATGATTTTGAAGCATGGCTTCTGCCATACTGGTCAACTATCCAAACTTTAGCGAAACACAATCGCTCTGCCCCTAGTGGTGCTCCTGAAACCGTGAACCACCAAACCCCCCTTCTGAAAGAATCAAGGAGATTTTTAGGTTGGGAGAATGTAAAAGAGACTATAACAAATGTGAATCGAATTATTGGTCTCTGTAATCAAGACAAGTTAATTCCTTGAGGTTTAACACGTTAAATAATGGTCATATTTGGTTGGTATTCCTAAAGCAAGAATGCCTAATATTTTGCTCAAATTATCAATAGAATATTCGGTTAAATCAATATCTAGATTTCTATCTTGCAGGCGCAAAAATTTCCAAATATTCCCGGTTGTAACTGCTCCATAAATGATGGGTATCTCGTTACCCTCTTGTTGATTGAATAACTGTGCTGCTAACATTAGTGCCCCACACTGACCTAAACCTAAATTAAGATTTTCTTTTTTAGCTTCTACAATAGCCAGAACTGGAGCTTGAATGTAAATTTGTTCAGGGGATAAACTAATCAAGAAATCAAAATCCCCATTTAATCCTTGAGATTTATCAATATTAAATTCGTTGCCAGAAAACAAACTGATTTGTGAATTTGCTCTTCGCTTTATTTCTAGTAAAATAGGGGCAATAATCATTTCCGAGCGAGATTTTGCTGTATTGATTGCCAGAGCTAAAGGAAGATTAAACTCCAGGGTATCTACTAAGAGTTTATTTGGTTGCTGTTGGGAAAAACCATGGAAAATATTGGGATTCTCATTAATAGTGAGCTGAAACTTTTCCTTGACTGCTTTTAAAGTAAAATCACTATAAGCCATTTTCTTGTTTCTCGCGCAAAGGCGCAAAGGCGCAAAGAAAGAAGTTTATTACTCTCTGCGTGCTCTGCGCCGGAGCGGTTCATCTTATTTATTATAGCACTAGGAACTCCCAACCCACCCATAGCAGTTACCAAACAATCTTGAAATCTAAAACGAAACCTGGTAAAACATTTTCCCCTGATAAACTAGGGGGGTTATCTAAAACTTCCTTTTCTTCCCCAAGACGATAAATCTCAACTTGACGTTGCTTCGGATTAATTAACCAACCTAGTTTAACTCCATTTGAGCTATATTCCTGCATTTTCTCTTGAGTGTCTTTTAAGCGATCGCTGGGTGACATGAGTTCAAGAACAAAATCCGGTGCAAGAGGGGGAAATTTGGTTTTTTCTTCTGGGGTTAATTCATCCCATCTTGCTTGTTTAACCCAAGAAACGTCTGGAGAACGCTCTGCACCATTGGAGAGACGGAAACAGGTGGAAGAATCAAAGCAAACTCCTAGTTTGGCTTGTTCGTTCCAAATTCCTATCTTCAGAGCAAGATTAAAGTTTCTTTTGCCTGTTTCTCCCCCTGTTGGCGACACAATAATTATTTCTCCTTTAGCATTTCGTTCTAATTTAACATCTGGATTTTGGCGGCAAAACTGGTAAAATTTTTCACTATCTAGCTGAAACAGTGGCTCTAATTTGAGAGTATAAGTATTCATGATTTTTCTAAGTCTCGCGCAAAGACGCAAAGGCGCAAAGAAAGAAGTTGATTACACTCTCCCTTTCTTCTCTCTGCGTCCTCTGCGCCTCTGCGGTTCATTCTTCTTTAATATCCCCATCAGACAAAATCAATTTCTCCAGTACCTCTTTTAACAAGGTGGGTAAACGGCGCATAATCTTGCCTTTTTCCCTGTCAACTGGTACCAGAGTGACTTGAGCAGTTAGATAGAGTTCATCTCCATAAGACGCAAAGGCACAAAGAAAGAAGTTGATTACATCATACCTCTCCCTTTCTTCTCTCTGCGTACTCTGCGTCTCTGCGGTTCATTCTTCTTTAATATCCTCATCAGACAAAATCAATTTCTCCAGTACCTCTTTTAACAAGGTGGGTAAACGGCGCATAATCTTGCCTTTTTCCCTGTCAACTGGTACCAGAGTGACTTGAGCAGTTAGATAGAGTTCATCTCCATTCAATGATTCTAACCGATAATCCCAATTCAGGCGAACTTTCTCTATAGCTGCTAACCGCGTTTTGAGCAAGGCGGACATACCGAGGTAAATAGGTTTGTGGTACCGTAGGGATAATTGTACCACGGGTAAGTCACAACCGAGAGCGACTAAATTGTGGAAATCTAAGCCGAATGTGCGCAAATGCTCTATTCGTGCTTCTTCCAACCAAGTAAGATAATTTCCGTGCCAAACTACACCAGCATAGTCGGTATGATGGGGTTGGGCTTTGATTGGGTATTCAAACCAATTGGTTGTTTGTTTCTTGTTCAATAGACATTTTAATAAAATATAGATCCATTATATCTCTTTTTTGTATAGCATGGGGTAAAGATTTCGAGCTAGACTGCCCCTGATATAGGCGAACATAGTGCTTTCCCAATTAGATAAACCATTTCATCCAAATCTTCAGTTGTGAATAAACGGTGATTTTCTGCTTCTGTCAATCCATTGTTAATGCCTTGAAAACCAGTATTCTGAAAAGTTGCTACCAATAAGTCGTAATTAATTTCTTCATGAGGAGCATCTGAATTAGCTCTTTGGTTGTAGAAATTAAGCATATCTTCGTAATCTTGACTGCTGGAAATTTGATAATCCTGTATCAGGCTCTCAGGATTATTGCCCATAATAGCTTCACCAACTGCTCTAGCACAGCCACCAAATGCACCTAGAACAAACAAAGGCTTGTGGTGGTCGATTGCCAGTGCCGCTTCTTCAGCAATTCCAGGGAATGCCCCCTTATAGTCTGTAACCTTCCCACCAAGGATAATCCGAGCATCGATTCCCCTTGCCATTTCCTCTCGCATAGCAGTCAGACAACGGGCCCAAATATAACGATGCTCCGTGTTATTAGGCTCTAGATAAGTATTTTCGTCAAGGCTAAAAGGCGGGAGCTGAAGGTCTTGAGGTAGAGGAATCGCCCGAATTGAAACTTCATTTTTATGGCTAGCCTGCCACTCAACGGTTGCCCTAAGATGCAAAGGCCAGGCTAAGAAATTCTGTATCTTCTCTCCTCGTTCCGTGGCGTCCTCATTGTAAGCCTTGACCATTTCCATCAAATCTAGGGTAAAACCACCAGGACGTAGATCCCCGCCATAAGCAACACTAGCTCCTTGAGCCAGAAGATGGCGACTAATTTCAATGAGTGCCCTTTGTTGATGAACAGCACTAAAGCCAAGTGGCTGTAAATCGGGACTATCAGAAATGGAAATCCCGATTACTTTACCAGAGAGTGGTTTTTGCTCTCGTTTTCTTGTCACTTGGGGCATAAGCTGGAAAGGAGTCCAAGCTTTAATTCCTGGATCCAGAGAGTTGAGTACCTCCATCTCGTCATCTCCTAAAGGGGGATCTGGATAAATTAAGAGAGTACATGGTTGTGGTTTGTCCCCTTGCCAAGATTGGACTTGATTTAATAATTCAGGAGCGAAAGGGATAATTCTGGCTTGCTCTGGGATTCTTCCAATCTTTTTTAAGGTTTCTACATAGCCAGGGAAGTAGCGATACCGCAGCACCTCAAGCAAAATCCTGGCAATAATAGTGGGAATCGTCTCAGTCCCTTGCCAGGGCAATGTTGGCGTGTTGCCCAAATAGGGAAAGCTACGTTCCTCTCCTCTGTTGAGGGCATTGATTAGCAGTATAGGAACTCTATATTTCTTAGCGGTTAAGATTTCCCAACGGCAAAAATAGCGGGTGGCATAGGCATCTGTCTGGCAGATTAACAGAGCAGAATCCTTAAGACCAGCTTTTATTTCCTCTCTAAAATCATAACCAGGTGCTATGTCCTTCGTATCAAAAAAGTTATCGAGTGTATTATCTTCCAGAAGCCATTCACGAATCCCCTCAGCAATTTGAAGCCCGTCTTGTTTGGCATGACTGAGGAAAAGTTGAACGGGAGGGGGTGCTTTTCCCTCTTCTGCCTGCCCTTTTGATGTAATCTGTTGCAGTTGTCGGCAGCAGGAGTGTAGTACCTTTCTCAATAGAGTGTCCCGCTGGTTAGCAGTGTTGTCTATTTGGTAGATTCTGATAAAGTTAGTGTGGGCAATTTTATCACTCAAGTTATAGGCTGATTTAGTCAGTGCCACAGGGTAAAGGCGATGGTGGGGGGCTAACCGGGAGGCAGCATCCCAAAGGGATTCAATATACTGCTCCCAACTGTCACTGATCACCATGTGGTCATCTATCAGGACAAACGTGGCGGAGTTGAGGGAGTGCTTCAAATTAATAGGTTTAGGACTGTCGGTTTTTGGTTGAAAGGGTGCTGAACGAAAATGAATCGGAATCCCAAGACCTCGCAACAGGGGATGTTCTGGATCTGCACAGATATGCTGAAAGAGGTACTCAGACAAATGTTGTCCCGTAGGAGACTGGGGATGCCAAATGAGGTAAATTCTAAAGTAGGGATGATATTGAGTCGTCATGGGGTTAAGTTGGAGCAGCAATAAAACTCTTTTATCATATTAACTCTCAATCGCCGAAATTTGTGCTAGTATTAAACCAAGTAACAGTTAATTTAACAAGATTTTATGGCAAGAAAGGTATTCGTCAGTTACTCACACAGATTAGATGACCAAGCAGCAGATGACTTTCAAAAAATATTTGCTAATAAACGTGATGTTTTTATTGATAAGTCAATCCGAAAAAATATCGGTAACAAGAAAGCGTCAACTATAAAAGCAAAATTAAGCTCACTTATCAAAGATAGCTCTGTAACAGTGGTGCTTATCGGGAAAGAAACAGATGGCAGAAAATGGGTTGATTGGGAAATTTACCATAGTCTTAGAAAATCCGATGGAAAAGCGAGAAACGGACTATTAGGGGTGAAAATTCCCAATAAAACTCATTGGATTCCAGATAGGTTATCGGATAACATTCCTAATATGGATTTAATTATTGACTGGCCGAGGGATTATAGAACTTTAGCAAATGCTATTGAGGAAGCATACAATGCTGCAAAAAATGGTTCTCCAAATCTAAGTAAACCACTAAGAGAAAGAAATTCCTCTAAGCACTTGCACTAAGTTGGAATACTTACTGTTTCTTCTCTCTGCGTTCTCTGCGCCTCTGCGGTTTATTCTTCTTTAATATCGCGGGCGCAAGCCTTGTGCCTCTAAGGGTTTGGTGGGCAATAATAAATTTACTCTCATTATGGGGTACTAAACGTTGTCCAAATTGCCCACCCTACGAACTACCTCTCCTTTTCTTATCTCTGCGCCCTCTGCGCCTCTGCGGTTCATTCCTCTTTAATATCCCCATGGGGGGGGCAGGAATACCCCGCCCGTGAAAAATTATCCCAATAACTCCTTAGCCTTAGCTAAAACGTTATCTACCGTGTAGCCGAACTTCTCCAAAGCAAGACCACCAGGAGAAGAAACCCCAAAGCGATCGATACTAATAGTCGCCCCTTCGCTACCTACATAGCGATACCAGCCAAAGCTACTACCGGCTTCCACAACCAGCCGCTTGGTTACCGCTTTTGGTAACACAGACTCCTGATAAGCCTCATCCTGCATCTCAAATAACTCCCAGCTAGGCATGGAAACAACCCGAACCTTCTTCCCTTCAGAGCGCAACTTTTCCCCAGCTGCAACACAAAGTTGGGTTTCGCTCCCAGTACCAATAAGAATCAGTTCGGGAGTTCCTTCGCTGTCGCTAAGGATATAAGCTCCTTTTGTGGTTCCTTCAATGCTACTACCAGCTAAATTAGGTAAACCTTGGCGAGACAATGCCAAAAGACTAGGAGTCTTAGTCAGCTCGATCGCCGCCTTATATGCTCCAGAAGTCTCGTTCCCATCAGCGGGACGAATTACTACTAAGTTGGGAATCGCCCGTAAAGTAGGGATATGCTCGACCGGTTGGTGAGTAGGACCATCTTCTCCCAGAGCGACGGAGTCATGAGTCATGACCCAAATAACCTTGGCTTGAGAAAGGGCAGAAAGGCGAATGGCACCCCGCATGTAGTCGGTAAACACGAGGAAAGTAGCGCCATAGGGAATCAAACCGGAATTATGGAGGGCAATACCGTTACAAATTGCTCCCATACCGTGTTCCCGCACCCCGAAGCGGAGGTTGCGATTTTCGTAGCTACCCCGCTGGAAATCCCCACAGCATTTGAGCAGGGTTTTATTGGAGGGAGCTAAGTCAGCGGAACCACCAATTAATTCGGGCAATACTGGGGCGATGGCATTCAAGGTTGCTCCCGACTGATTCCGGGTGGCATCCTTTTTGGATTCGGGGGTATAAGTGGGTAAGCAAGAATCCCAATTTTCCGGCAATTTGCCACTCAACATCCGTTCTAAGAGAGCACCATCTTCCGGGTACTTGGTTTTGTACTGAGCAAAAAGCTGATTCCAGTCTGCTTCGTAGCTTGCACCCCTGTCTACTGCTTTGCGGAAATGGTTCAGAGCATCTACTGGAACCTCAAAGGGGGCATATTCCCAACTCAGATTATCCCTGGTAGCCTGGACTTCAGCCCCACCGAGAGCAGCACCGTGGACCCCGTGGGTATTGGCTTTATTGGGAGAACCAAAACCGATAGTAGTGGTTACCTTAATGAGAGAAGGTTTATCGGTGACTGCTTTTGCTGCTTCAATGGCTTTGGCAATAGCTTCTAAATCTTCATTGCCGTTTTCCACATGCTGAACATGCCAACCGTAAGCTTCAAAGCGCTTGCCTACATCTTCAGTAAAGGATATCTTCGTAGAACCGTCAATGGAAATATGGTTATCGTCGTAAAAAGCGATTAGTTTCCCTAATCCCAGGTGTCCTCCCAGAGAACAAGCTTCACCGGATACCCCTTCCATATTACAGCCATCGCCGAGAATGACGTAGGTGTAGTGATCTACCAGTTTGCAGTCTGGTTTGTTAAACTTGGCAGCCAAATGTGCTTCTGCCATTGCCAAACCCACGGCATTAGCAATACCTTGTCCCAAAGGACCGGTGGTGACTTCAACCCCTGGTGTGACAAAGTTTTCCGGATGACCTGGGGTTTTGGACTCCCACTGACGGAACTGTTTAATATCCTCAATTGTTACCGAGTCGTAGCCTGTCAAATGGAGCAAGGCGTAGTGTAACATACAGCCGTGACCTGCGGATAGGACAAAGCGATCGCGGTTAAACCAATTGGGATTTTTCGGGTTGTACCGCATAAAGCGATCCCAGAGGACAAAAGCCATGGGAGCAGCCCCCATAGGCAGCCCTGGATGACCTGAATTGGCTTTTTCCACAGCATCAATTGCTAGAAAACGAATGGAATTAATGCAAAGTTCTTCGAGTGACTGGGTGGCTACAACCATATTTTTTGAGTAAGTGTGTGTTAATACTTTATCAATGAACCATTACGGGGAGATGAGGAGAAGTTCTGTAAAACAATCCCCCTATCACCCTATCACCCAATCCCCCAATCAGTTTATGGGGAGTATTTTCTAAATGCTAAAGTCACATTGTGACCCCCAAATCCAAAGGAATTAGAGAGGGCTACTTCTACCTTGAGGGGGCGACTTTGATTGGGCACGTAATCCAAATCGCAATCAGGATCTGGATTGGTTAAATTAATTGTGGGGGGAACGCGATCCTTGGCGATCGCCATTACTGTTGCCACTGCCTCAATGCCCCCGGAGCCGCCGAGAAGGTGTCCGGTCATGGACTTAGTGGAACTTATAGCCACTTGATACGCACTATCCCCCAAAGCTTTTTTCATGGCCTGAGTTTCTGTAGGGTCATTGGCAGGGGTGCTGGTGCCGTGGGCATTGATATAACTCACCATATCTGGTTCCAACCTCCCATCCTTCAAAGCCAGCTCTATGGCTCTCATGGCCCCCATACCTCCCGGTACTGGTTTAGTCATGTGGTAGGCATCGCAAGTCATACCGTAGCCGACGATTTCACCATAAATTTTTGCCCCTCGCTTTAGAGCAGATTCTAGTTCTTCCAGTAACAAAATTCCCGCTCCTTCCCCCATAACAAAACCATCCCGATCCCGGTCAAATGGGCGACTGGCAATACTTGGGTCTTCATTGCGGGTGGAAAGTGCCTTTGCGGAGGCAAAACCTGCTACACCTAGGGGGGTAATAGGAGATTCCGTCCCACCGCAGACCATTGCTTGAGCATAGCCCTGCTGAATCAAGCGAAAAGCATCACCAATGGCATTGGAGCCAGCAGCACAGGCGGTCACCGTACAATTATTGGGACCCTTAGCTCCCGTGTGAATTGCCGTCAATCCTGCTGCCATATTGGCAATCATCATCGGTACAGTAAATGGACTGCACCTACTGGGACCCCGAGTGAGCAAAACCTCATTCTGTTCCTCCATCACTTTGAGTCCCCCCACCCCAGTACCGATAATTACCCCCACTTGTTCTGCATTCAGGTCGTTAATCTCAAACTGAGCGTCAGCAATTGCCTGTTTACTAGCTGCTACAGCGAACTGAGCAAAGCGATCCATCCGTTTCGCTTCTTTCCGTGGCAGATAGTCATGGGGGTCGAACCCCTTCACCTCCCCAGCAAAGCGACAAGCATGTTTAGAAGGGTCGAACAAAGTAATCGGCCCAATGCCATTACGTCCGCTTAATAATCCTTCCCAATATTCAGTGAGGGTATTTCCTATGGGGGTAATCGCGCCGAGACCCGTTACCACCACCCGTTTAGAAAGCAAAGAAACCATTATCCTTGTAAAAATGCGGCCATTACGCCCCCAAGCAGCAAATAACCGTTTGGCGACGGAAAATCTAAGCAGCAGCTTTTAAATTCTTGCTGATGTATTCTACCGCTGCTTCCACGGTGGCAATTTTTTCGGCTGCCTCGTCTGGGATCTCAACATCGAATTCCTCTTCTAAAGCCATTACCAGTTCTACCGTATCCAGGGAATCAGCTCCTAGGTCATTCTGAAAGTGAGCCGATGGAGTTACTTCCTCATCAGTGACGTCTAGTTGTTCGACGACGATGTTTTGGACTCTTAAAAAGATTTCTTGGTTCATCTAAAATTACTCCCAGTTGGAAACTGCGCAATCTGCTCCCTAAGCGTGAGCAGCATTCCTATAATATCGGAAAGGGCGACTAGCGAGACAATTAATCAAAATACCATATAATCAAGACCAAGAATGGTAGTTTCTATGACCGACCGAACCCTTCGCTATGCTTATTTCCCCGGCTGTGTCGCTCAAGGAGCTTGTCGCGAGCTTTATTTATCTACTGCTGCGTTAACTGAAGCACTGGGTATTGAGTTAATCGAACTCAAAAAAGCTGCTTGCTGCGGTTCCGGGACTTTTAAAGAAGATTCTCAACTGTTGGAGGATACCGTTAACGCCCGAAATATTGCTTTGGCAGAATCTCTCAATCTCCCTCTCTTAACTCACTGTAGCACTTGCCAAGGGGTTATTGGTCATGTTGACGAACGGCTGAAAGAAGCCAAAGAAGATGACCCGGCTTACTTCCAGAAGGTTAATAGCTTCTTAGCAAAAGAACATTGTTCTCCCTATCGGGGCAGCACTGAAGTCAAACACTTGCTTTGGGCCATAGTAGCAGATTACGGACTGGATGCCCTCGCCATTCGGGTAACCCGCAAGTTGACGGGATTGAATTGTGCTGCATTCTATGGCTGTTATTTGCTCAGGGCGCAATCGACGATACCATACGATGATCCTTTTGCCCCAGAGTCCATGGAGAATGTATTTCGCACTGTGGGAGCAACTCCTATCTATTATGGGGGACGGACTCAGTGTTGCGGTTGGCCCATTTCCAGCTATGCTGCAACGGCATCTTTTAAAATGGCAGGGGCGCGGATAGAAGAGGCGATCGCAGCCGGGGCTGATTGTCTAGTAACTCCTTGTCCTCTTTGCCATCTTAACCTGGATTCGCGACAGCCAGAAATAGAGAAAGCGATCGCCCGTTCTTTGGGTTTACCAGTACTGCATTTACCCCAATTAGTAGGTTTAGCTTTGGATTTGAAACCAAAACAACTGGGTTTGGAACGTCATGTGGTTTCAACGAGACCAATTTTGCAGAAATTAGGGTTTTAACTCCTGCTGTTGTTCTACACGACATAAATATGTTCCCTACTCAGGGCTTCATCAGAAAGATTGGCATAGCTTTTGGGGGCCATATCCATCCACTCTTGCCAAAGTAGCAATCTTTCTTGTGAGGTTAAAGTCTTCCTGTTTTTAAAACTGAGATGCTTACTGCTCAGCTTCTCTTGAAAAAGTGCTTGCTCTTCAGGGGAAAGCTTTGAAATCACTTCTACAAGAGAGGAAACCAGTTGTACATTCATAGGTTCGTCTCCAAAATTTATAAACTATATTAACATAATAGGTAAAATGTAAATTAGCGCCATTCTCAAAACTTAGGGTCAAATCAAATGAACGCTTATACTATCAAACTAGAGCCTACTTTCCAGTTGGACGAAGACAAGTTTTATCAGCTTTGTCGGCAAAATCCAGATCTCAAATTGGAAAGCAATCATCAAAGAGCAATAATCATCATGTCCCCTACAGGAGGAGAAACAGGTAACCGCAATGCGGATTTAACAGGACAATTCTGGCTGTGGAATCGGCAAAATAAGCTAGGCAAAGTATTTGACTCCTCTACCTGTTTCCGACTCCCCAATGGTGCAAATCGCTCTCCAGATGTTTCCTGGGTTAAACAAGCAAGATGGGATGAATTAACCCCAGCCATTCGTGAAAAATTTCCCACCATCGCCCCAGATTTTGTTCTGGAGCTGATGTCCCCCAGTGATAGCTTAAAAGAGACACAGGAGAAAATGCAGGAATATCGAGAAAATGGTGTCAAGCTAGGTTGGTTGATTAATCCGCCACAAGGTCAGGTAGAAGTTTATCGCCCCGGAAGAGAAAAGGAAGTGTTAGATAATCCTGGCAATTTATCCGGTGAGGATATCTTACCAGGTTTTGTTCTCGACTTGGAAATTATTTTTGGTTCAAACCAATAGGGTTATCTCAATCAGTGACCTTGTACCATGACAGTTGGGCGTATGATGGGGGGTTGAACCCACCCCCCCCAACCCCCCTCCCAGGAGGGGGGCGAAGGAGCGCGCCCGATATGAAAGGGCGCGATGCCGTGCTCGTACCCCTGCAGAGCGCCGCGTCTGAGCAGGCTGCTCATGCCAACCGGGGCAGTCAGGCAGTTATCGTTTGTCTTGGTGCGCTTTCCACCTTGAATCCCATTCAAGAAAATGCACCGCACCGCAATTTGGTGGGGGACTCAGACCCAAAGAAGAACATTCATGGTACGAGGTTACTGACTAACTGGTAACCCTCTTCCCCCTGTCTTGCGGGCCATATCCCGAAACTTATTCATACTTGGACCGGGAACTCGCCGCGAATTAGTAGGAGTTGGCATTAAATATTTGCTCGCAAACAACCCTTCTGATAGCTCTTCTTTAACTTGGCCATTATCGCTATAATTTTTGATAGCTTTAACCCATTCTGGTGATTCCCACTGAGTTGGTACAGACTTTACAGAGGTAGCTTTAACGGATTTTTTAGCCTTGCCTTTTTTCCTGGACTTAGCTGCAACTGGTTTTTGTGGCGCTTGGGCAGGTGCTGGTTTTTCTTCTTTCACTGGTGCTACTACAGTTTCAGCAACAGGAGCAGCTTCCGGCTGACTTTTGTTGCTTTCATCTAGTTCTAGGTAGTAGCCATTCTTTTTCTTACCGCCGAATAAATTGAGCATTCATTCCTCCATTAATTGTAATAATTGCTACCGAAAAATAGAGCGATTTGTTGTTCTTTCTTAAACAAGATTGCCGGACTAATCTCTCCCCGCCATTGATTAATGCCTGGGGAAGATGCCGTCTCTTCACCAACAAGATGGTGTAAAGGAAAGTTACAAAATGTTTACTTATCTTAATGTAATCAGAGAGTTAAACATTTGGCAACTTTTTGTTACAAAACTTAACACAAAAGAGCGAGAGGCTCGGAAATGGCCAAAAACCATTGCTTGGTGCGCTTTCAACCCAGGCAACCCATCCATGAGGCGGTGGGTCGGACCGCAATTTCGTTAATATAAGTTGACAGAACTCTCATTTTTCTGGAGCAAGATGAGCAAACCCAATCCCGTGTTGCTGATTCACGGCATTTTCGATACCACCGCTGTTTTTGAGCACATGTCAGGGTATCTGACGGAGGGAGGTTGGGAGGTACATAGCTTTAATCTCGTCCCCAATTTCGGTACTGTGGGTTTAGAGGAATTAGCTCATCGGGTGGCAGATTATATTGCCAATACCTTTGGGACGGAACAACCTATAGATTTGATTGGCTTTAGCATGGGGGGGATAGTCACCCGCTACTACTTGCAGCGACTGGGGGGTATAAAGCGGGTAGAACGCTACATCAGCATTTCCGCACCCAATCACGGTACTTTAATGGCTTACGCTTTACCATTTCCGGGAGTGGTTCAGATGCGTCCCAACAGTGAGTTGCTGCAAGATTTAAATGGGGATGGAGCACAACTGCTGTCTAGGATAAACTTTACTGTTATATGGACCCCATTGGATTTAATGATTATTCCCGCTTCTAGTTCCCGCATGTCTGTGGGAAAGGAGGTTAAACTACCGGTTTTGGTTCATAAATGGATGTTGAGCGATAAGAAGAGTAAAGAGACCGTAGCAAGAGCGCTTGCGGAACCAGTTAAGCACGTACCTTGAAGGCGAGAGCACAGCTCCACTTCGCGAGTGCGTCTGAGAAGGTGATGAATCTAATCAATAGCATAGTCTGTAAACTGGCGCATAAAGGGGGAATGCATCCCTAAGACAATATCTTGCTTACTCACACCCTGTTGAACTAATTCTTCAGCAATTTTAATTTCTGTACTATTGTGTTCTAACCAAATTTTACCTTCTTTAATCTGTACATGAATTGCACAGCCATAAATCCGTATTTTATCTCTCCAACCAATATGAAGTAGTTGATAATGATTACGTTCTTTATCGATAATTAGATGCACTTCAATGTCATCATTTGATTGATATTGAGTGTATTGAGATAATATTTCTTGAAGGTATTGACGATATTGTTCTACCTTTTTCATTTGTCTATCACCTCATTGTCTGGATCAAAAATTAAAAGCATAATCTTTTGTTGTTGAATTAGCTTTTGATTAAATGGTAGAGAAAGAAATGTATAATAGGTTTCTACTGGACAAGCTAAATAAAGTTTGCGATCTGGTTCTACTTCTTCCAGCGCTGCACGATAGTAAATAAACTGTCCCAGAGCTGGATAGAAATCAGTAATACTTGATTCGTTTAAAAAACTTTTGACTTCAACTGCAATTTTCTCCTGGTCTTTGTTAGCTGTAATAATTCGTTCTGCACCCAGATCTACATACATCTGTATTGTACCAATTTTAATTAGCATTTGGTCATGGGTAATTGTCCATCCCTCTTTTTCGAGGGCGTGTTTGACGATTGTGTGGAATAGATCTCTAGCTGGCATAGACTATAGCAGAGAGATGGTTTTGCTGGAGATGGGTTTGCGCTCGCGAAGCGGAGCTGTGCTCTCAGTGTGCCAAAGGAGCGCGCTGCAATTTTCTCCTTGCCTTTGTTCACAATGAACTATATTATTGTATCATTCCCTTCTCCCTTGCGTAAGTCGTGCTTCACTACATGGATCTCTATGTCTTTAACCAATCAAATATCTCGCCTATGGTAAGCTGAACTGCCTCAGCAAACTCTGGTACTGGCACCACCACTTCTGCTGCTTCAAATATTTGTACCGATTTGTCCCTATGGTAGACAAATATGTAAGATTCCTCTGAATCCAACAGCCAGCCCATCTTAGTGCCATGATCGAGGCCGTGGAGAATGTTACGAATTACTTTGGTTTGAGTTTGGTTGGGAGAGAGAATTTCGATGATCCAATCTGGTGCAATATTGAATGTATTTTCAACTCTCCCATCAGCTCGCCTCGGAATTCTTCCCCATTGAAAGACAGACACATCCGGTACAATAGATCTTCCTCCAAAGGTACAGCGTAACTCTGGATAGGCACGACCAACCTTGGGAGGCTTCAGAGTGCCATTCAGAGCACTGACCAAATCACCCTGTAGTGTGCTGTGTTCTCCTTGGGGCATAGGTTTTTGAATAGTTCTTCCGTCAATGTATTCGCTGGCGGGTTCTGTCTCTGGTAATTTCAGAAACTCTTCCAGGGTCAACAGCTTTGTGGGTGCCTGCACCATAGGGCTATCCCTTATTTATACGACTAATCTAATTGTAAGCGATCTCCCCTCCTCCTCCAAGAACGCGCCGCCCCTGGTTATCGGCTATCAGTCAAGATAGTAATTTTATTGATGTTTTATTATAATTAACATACTATTTTTATATTAGGCGGAGGCGATCGCGCGGTGCGCCTTGGAGAAGAGTTCCAGAACAGGGATACTACCTACCTTAGGTAGTGTGCAACCTTAGATATATCATTTCGAATTGCTTGTCGTAAAATCCGGGTCAAGAGTCCCACAGTAATTTGTCCTCAATGGGGATTAGGAATAATAACAGTTAGCTCTCCTCGTCGCATTTGTGGATGTTTTCCCCCAGAAAAAGGCCCGATCACACCAAGTTATTGTAAGCGTCGAACAAGCTGATTCCAAGTAACGGGAGATAAACGAGACATTGTTAAACTAACTGGGTGAGATGGTTTAAATCGATGTCTGCGATGATGGAAATATCCAGACCTAAACGTAAGCGTAGGGCAATCCAGTCACCGAGAGCTTCTTTTAATTCGATTCGACAACCTTCGAGAGTGGGATGATTTGCCCATACTCCTTGTAGAGGAGGGATTTGGACCCAATAGATGCCATCGTCTTCTACGATTTCATGGACGGCTAGTTCCATCGCTCGGTCGATATAGTTGGCTAACATGGCATGAAAAATGTTTTTAACCTATTACGTGATTACTGGTCACTGGTAACTGAAAGGTGAGTCGGGAGTCGCAGTATATTTAGTGGTAGGGTGGGCATTGCCCCGGGGCGCCATCGGTAATACATACTTATTACTACAGAATCATGGTGGTATGCTAATTAAATAACATACGGTTGCTGTTCCCTGTTCTGTAGTCAACTAACCTAGGTGGGCATTGCCCACCCTACACTAAAGTATCGCCAATAGCGGTGAATTCGCTATCGCCAAAAATAGCTTCACTATGACGATACCACTTGAACTCTAATAAATTGTAAAACGGATCTTGTAAGAAAAAAGTACCATGTTCTGTTAACTGATCCGGAAAGCGCACCTTGGGTTGTTGGTAAAAAGACAATTTTCTCTCTTGCGCCCGTGCTAGAATTGCTTCCCATTGAGATAATGCAGAGAAAATTAAACCAAAATGTCGTGGATAGATGCTTTTAGGAGGAATTAAAGGTTCTGATGTCATGTGAGCCACCACTTGATGATCCCAGAAGTTGAAAATAATCGCAGTGGTGTTCTCCCTCCCAACTTCACACCCTAAACCAACACAATAGAAAGTTTTGGCAAGTTTAATATCGTTAATGGGAATAGCAAGATGGAAGATTATTTTGTCCTTCATGCTCAAGACGTCAGATCAGTTTCTTTTCTTACCCAAATTATAAATGAAAATATCCAAACAGCTTCGCGCTCAATGGCGAACTTTACGGCAACCAAAATACCGCTGGCTCTGGTGTCTGGTAGCAGCAGGGATTTATGGACTTATCCTCGCCCTTCCTCTGGCTGGGTTTACTCCTGAGGGGAAACTGTCTTTGGCAGTATTTGGAGTGACGGCTTTCTTGTGGGGTACCAGTACCTTACCCCTAGCAGTAACAGGTTTAATTGTTCTTTTTCTCATTCCCGTCAGCGGTGCTCTGGATCACAGCGCTACCTATAGCTACTTCGGCAACCGGGCGGTATTTTTTATCTTGGGGGCTTTTATTCTCGCCAGCCCCATTATGCGCTCAGGGCTGAGTACTCGTCTAGCCTTGGCGGTGGTGTTTCGGTTTGGTTATAACCAGAATGCCCTCATCGGTTCTATTTTAGGGCTGGCGGCGGCTATGTCTTTTGTCATGTCCTCCCATGCTGTGGCTGCTATGCTCTTTCCCGTCGTTTTGCAGGTGGTGCAGGCGGCTGGGGCTAAACCTGGAGGACGTTTTGGGCAGGCGACATTCTTGGCTTTGGCTTGGGGGGCGGGTATTGGCGGTATTGCTACTCTCCTGGGTGGGGCGAGAGCTGCTTTAGCTTTAGGGATTTTGCGGCGAACCACAGGATTGGATATTACCTTCTCCCAGTGGGTGATTTGGTCTTTACCTTTGGTGATACTGTTATTATTGGTTGCCTATGGTTTGTTATTGCAAATCGGTAAGGGTACTGCGGTATCTCTAGCTTCCGCGCGGAAAGTGTTAGAGGTTCAAGGACGGCAATTAGGACCAATTCGAGGGCGGGAAGCAGGTACCATAGTAGTAGTGGTATTGACTATTGTACTCTGGATCTTTAAGGGTACCACCTGGGGATTGGATACAGTAGCATTATTGGGGGTAGTTTTGAGTTTTGTCTTCGGTTTGGCAGATTGGCAAGAAGTGGAAGAAGATGTAAACTGGGGTATTTTTTTAATGTACGGCAGCGCCATCGCCCTCAGTGCCATTCTTCGGGACACCGGAGCAGCCTCCGCTTTGGCTAACAATTTATTAGCCAATTGGATTAATTCTCCTCTGGTTTGCTTTGTGGCTATCGTCACCATTATTATCTTCTTAACGGAAGGTATGAGTAACGGGGCAGCGGTGGCGGTGTTAATGCCTATTGCTCTCGTGCTGGCAGAACAATATGGGGTGGATGCTCGGGCCATGACTTTGAGTGTTACTTTACCTTCCGGTTTGGCGTTTATGCTTCCCGTGAGTAGCCCTACCATCGCCATTGTGATTAATAGCGGTTACGTTTCTCCGAGTACAGCTTTTCGTCGCGGTTTGTGGTTGAAGTTGATAGGATTTTTGCTTTTTATTGCCATGGCTAAATTTTACTGGCCGTTATTCGATTTGGGGGTATAAATTTATGATTATAAGGCTTGTGATCGCCAATCCCTATGCTTACGATAGGGCAATGGAAAAGGCAATTTCTCAAGCGCAGGAATTGCAAGAGTCTTTGCAGGTAGTTTTCTTTATTAGTTCTGAGTCTCTAGGGAGAACAATTCATGAAATAGCAGAGACTGGTTGGCTCGGAGCAGCAACTCTCCACGATTTACAAGCTTCCATGTTAGCAGGATACCGAGGGCTTGCTGATGACGTGCTGAAGCGAGTAGAGCAAAAAGTAACGGTGGCTGATAATTTAGAATTAATTATTGAGGGGGTGATGGAAGGACAGTCTTTATGGGAATATATTGAAAGTATTTTATCTCAAGGAGCTACCAAGGTGATTATAGCTGCTTCCAATGTTCTCACCCCCAAGTTGGATAATATACCCGACCGAGTCGAGTACATTATTGAAGAATAACCCTTTGCGCCTTTGCGCCTTTGCGCGAAACAAAATATAGATGAATTACCATTGCTACTTTTAATGATAAAATGATTTTCAATTTCCTGATATCCATGCCTTCAGTCAGTCAAGATACAATGTCCATGCTTGCTGGTGATGTTCTTAATTGTCTGGTTGAAGTTTGCCAATATAAATGCTTTAATGGTAGTTAACCTAGCAACCCTGTCAGGTGATATAATTGGCATATTATATCACAAAAATTAGACAATTAACCAATAAATCTATAAATATTAATATTTAGCCAATGGATTCGGAAGTTAAATTGAGTGAAAATATTTTGGAGTTAGAAGCCACTAGATGGGGTGAAAAGCTGACCCTGACCATCGCCATGGAAAATCTGGTGGGTTCCGAAGGCAGGTGGGAGGTGGCACCCCATGAGAGCGATCCCCCCCATAATCTCGCTGCTCATGCTTGGATTTCTTTGACTCCAGGTGGGTTGGTAGATAATGCCCAACGCTTACAAATTGTGGTAGATACCAGTAAATTGATGGTGGGAAAGGTCTACGAGCGTCAGATTTTATTTCATCTCGCGACTCCGTTTCGCGAGTACGGAGAGGAAACTCGTTCTTTAACAGTGAAAGTCAAGACTGCTCCGAGATTAATTGCGGCGGGAAAACTGCCTTATTTTTATCCAGCAGTACTATTCGCAATTTCTTTTGCTGTAGTATTTGGGGTGGCTTTTCCTTGGACTAAAGCTTGGGTGGATTGGTTTATTGTCGGTATGTTCGGCACTGGAACCTTAATCGGCGCTCTATTTGGCAAGATGGCGGTTTTAGGTGCTCTGGTGGGAACAGGTATCGTTGCTCTGCTTATAACTGTGGCTAAGTTTAGCTTGGGTTATGTGGGCGCATTTTGGGATCTTGTTCTTGCAGCCGGGGTTACTGTAGTTTACGTTGTGGTGGGGATAGTAATCAGTGCTGGGATAAAAGCTTTGCTAACAGCTGGAATGAAGAATTTTGCCCGTCGAGGCTATGAGCAAAGTTTTGCCTTTCTGCTCTTGTTGCTGGCGGCAGGATTAGGGATGAGTTTGGCCATGGCTCCTCTAGTAGGCTTTTTGGAACCATTTATGATGGCAACCCTGGCTGGGACAATTCTCCCCATGGGGCTGCTGCTTCTTTATCCTCAATTCAAGCAACGTAGGTTAATTGCCAAATATCGCCAAGGGGAATCCCAATTAATTAAGCCTTGAAACAGTTTGGGAATTGGTTTTACCCCACACCCGCCCTTCCGCGCTATATTAGACTATGCAGTAAGACAAAAAAAGACGGGATAGATATGAAGCAGCGTGGGGTAACAATCTGGTTTACGGGTTTCAGTGGTGCGGGTAAAACCACTATCACTCAAGCATTAGCCAAGGAACTGGTGGCAAGAGCAGTAAATTTTGAAATCTTAGATGGGGATATAGTAAGGCAAAATCTCACCAAGGGGTTGGGTTTTTCTCAAGAAGACCGAGATGAAAATATCCGCCGCATTGGTTTTGTTTCCCACCTGTTAACTCGCAATGGCGTCATTGTCTTGGTTTCGGCTATTTCGCCTTACAGGGCAATTCGAGAAGAGGTAAGGCAGAAAATTGGCGATTTTGTGGAAGTATTTGTCAATGCGCCTTTGACAGTGTGCGAAGGGCGAGACGTGAAAGGACTTTATCAGCGCGCTCGAGTAGGAGAAATTAAGGGCTTTACTGGTATTGACGACCCTTACGAACCGCCGGAAAATCCCGAAGTAGAATGTCGGACGGATCTAGAAGAGCTATCGGAAAGCGTGGCTAAGGTTCTGAACAAGCTGGAACAACTGGGCTACCTATCTTAACAGTAACCAGTGAGCAGTAAACAGTTACCAGTATAGCTTATGAGTCCTCAAACTCGGAGCAAACGGATCAACTGTAAACTGCTCTTACTCTTCCAAAAGTTCCCGTAATTCCTTGAATAGGAAAAATATGTCTGCCTCCATATCGTTTTCATCAAGCTGTCAAAGTTGCTCTGATTAAGGATAGATGGACTATTACCCACGATCCACTATCCCTGGATTTTGATAATGCTCGTATCCAAATAGATCTGGGTGGAGAGCAACTAATTGCAGCAGATCAAGGTCTTGATAAAATTGCTGTTGAGGTGAAGAGTTTTCTGGGTGCTTCTACTATCTACCAGTTTTACTTGGCAGTTGGGCAATGTTTCAGCTATCGAATTGCATTGCGTTCGCAACAACCAGAACGTAAACTATACCTAGCAGTACCAGTATACACTTACGATGATTTTTTTCGTCTCAGGTGCGCTTTCCAGCTTGAATGCATTCAAGCTGGGTCGCACCTGGAGTTCGCACAACAAACCATTCAAGAATCTCAAACACACATATTGGTTTATAATCCAGAGCAAGAGGTAATTGTGAAGTGGATAAAGTAGCTAGTTATCGTCGTTGGATTCAGGAAATATTGGAAAAGCACAGTCTCGTTAAGCTAGCCAATGAAAACATCCAGGTCTATAAATTTTTCGATACACAGGAAGATCATTATCAAGTGTTTCATGCAGGATGGCAACAATATCGTCGTGTTTTTGGACCTCTGATTCACATTGACATTATTGATAGTAAAATTTTGATTCAGTATGATGGAACGGAGATTGGTGTTGCCAATGAGTTAGTCGAATTTGGGATACCAAAGCAGGATATTGTGTTAGCCTATCATGCACCAGTGATGCGTCAATATGATGGATTCGCTGTTGGATTTGATTGAAGTGTCAACATAAATTTTACTATTGGGTTTTAGTTTTAAAGCTCCCATTCACTTCGTTCCTTCTGGAGATGCTGATTGGCTTCTTCTGGATTATTGAATATGCCTTTCTCTCAAGATATCCATCACGGAACGACGATGATTTTTTTTCGACTCAGGTAGTAAAACCAGCATTTCAACAATTTTACCAGTGGTTTCTACAGGTAAGTTAATTTCTAGCTTGTTACCTGGCAGAACCTGAGTCTCTATGCGCAAAATAGATTGCTGGTTGATAATTTGTGAATGACTCATACTGAATACTCGGTGCTTCTTTGCTTATTGTCCCACTATAGTATATAATGAAAAACAACTTAATATTAAGAAAGACAAATTTGAGTATTTTTAATGAACGATATCTTCTCAACTATAGATTGGTATAATCTTTGGCTAATAGGAATGGGGTTAAATGGGGTTTTATTGGCGATCGCCTCTCTTACCCCCAAAAAACTACTCACTGTTCTGGGCTATCTCCACGCTTGGTTTCTTGGAGTTCTTATTTGGGGTACTTTGGGTTGGCAGGGATATGCAGTAGTCATGTTCTATTTCCTCGTGGGTTCTGCCCTCACTAGGGTGGGTATGGCGCAAAAAGAAAGTTTGGGTATTGCGGAAGGTCGTGGGGGGGCGCGAGGGCCTGAAAATGTCTGGGGTTCCGCACTTATTGGGGCTATTTGTGCTATATTGACTCTGTTTGTAGAGTCTCCCTATCAAGAATTGCTCTTACTCGCTTACGTGGCTAGTTTCTGTACCAAACTCTCCGATACTGCGGCGAGCGAAATAGGTAAAGCCTACGGGAAAAGGACTTTTTTGATTACCACTTGGCAACCAGTGGATCGGGGAACAGAAGGAGCAGTGAGTTTGGAAGGTACTCTGGCGGGGATATTGGCTTCTGTTGTCATCGCTCTTTTCAGTTGGGGACTTGGAGCTATTGATTTGCTGGGAGTGGGTTGGTGTGCGATCGCCGCTTTTGTAGCCACTAATTTGGAAAGTCTCATTGGTGCTACAGGACAGTCTAAATGGAAATGGCTCACTAATGAGTTGGTGAATATCCTCAATACTTTCCTAGGCGCTATGGTGGCAGTTATTTTGGCTTTAGCTTGGAGTTATTGGTTGGGTTAAAACGTAATTCGCTTCTTATTTCCATTCCCTATCTCATAAGCCAAGAATCCTAGATAAGGCCAATACAATTTGTTGCATATAATTGTCATTCAAGTGACCGATTACCTGGATAATTCGGGATTTATCAATCACTCGAATCTGTTCGCAGAGTAAAACCGAATCCTGTTTGAGTCCACCTATTCCCGTCAAGAGGAGTACATGGGAAGGTAAAAGAGTCCGTCGAATCTTCGAGGTAAAAGAAACAATGATTGTATGGGGACTAGCTATATTAGCCCGATCTATTTGCACCACTACCACAGGTCTAATCCCCGATTGTTCTGTCCCAACTACTGGATTGAGATCACAAAGAACCACATCGCCTCGTCTAACGGTTACCACTGGATTTCTCCACGAGCTAAACGTTCTTCATAATCCTCTAAATTAGAGAGATAGTCAGATAAATCTGCATTTGCCAACTCAAGCCACTCTGGAGACTGGGAACTCTGGTGTTCTTGTTTATAGTTGTATTTTTGCAGGAGAGTATCGAGCAAATCATTGATTTGCCGTACCTCGGGCTCTGGTAATTGTTGGAGTTTAAGGATAGCAGCTTCAAGATTGGTCATGGGCTTAAAATTTGTTTGGGTAGGCTATATTTTAAGCTAGTAGGTTGGGTTAGCTATAGCGTAACCCAACAAGAGCAGGCGTTTCGATGGGTTTCGTTCCCCGACACCACATCTGGAATCGCCTTTGGGTCGGAACCACCGCCGGAAAATGGGGGTGGCAAAGGAAATATGGGCTATGCTATATTAATTCAAAGGACATTATAGCTCTGGGAGCGCTCCCAGAATAAGAGTGATTAAAATGAGGATCCAAAGTACTCCCCCTGGTATAATAGCTAGTATGCCAAACCCTCGGAGAAGCCAAATGAATATTGTGACAAGCAAGCTTAGTTGGAAAAGATTCCTAAATGATTCGCGTCTCATAAGAATTTGATTTCTTTTACAGTAATATTACTCACTGTACACTATGGTAAATCCAAGTCTTCAAACCTCCCCTCAACCTATTCGAGTACTGTCCTCCTCCGAGGGGGAAAAACTGTTTGCTAGAAAGAAATCTAGCATTCAGGCAAAAAAGTCTGATATGCACAAAAAATATAGCGAGGTCAGGGGTCATGAAATTCGAATTCAAATTGCAGATATCAATATATTTAACACATTCTACTACGAATTTAGGCAAGAAGTTTATAAACGAGAAAAAAAATTGCTAAAATTGCGTATTCCATGCGAAAATATTTGGCACCTAGAAGATGATTGGGATAACGGCACATTTATATACCTCTATCTTTTAAGCGGCTGCGGAGATACTTCCAATCTAAACGAAATCAAAGAATTTCACTCATACTTAGACTTGATATTTAGTGAATTACGTAACAACGCTATACCAAAAGCCCGTCGGCATCCACCAAACTATTCGCCTCAAAAACAGGGCAAGCAAAAAAGTGGCAGCTTTCAATGGCCAGGGAACATAAAGGTAATAAAAAACAACGTAATGGTAATGATAATTCTCTTTTTGATTAGCATTCCCATTTTACTGATTCTAGTATTTGTCTTAGGAATATGATGAAGGAAAAAAAATTAAATTACATTTTTCATATTTTTTGGATCATAATTGTTGGAGCTGGGACAATCTGGGATTTTGTGACAAGCATGCTGGGCTTCTTGAGCATATTAGGGTTACACTCGGCCCAACAAAAAGGGGATAATATTCTGGGAATTGTCATCTCAGCTGTTATTTTGGGGTTCGCAGTTATTGGTATGGACATATGGTTTGTTAAAGACTGCGATGACAACGGACTAGACATAAATACCCGTCTTCAGTCTTTCGCGACTTATCCTTGGGTAATGGCAAAGTTGTACGATGTGTGGACTTCTTTTGTAGGCACTGGACGAGCAGTGCTTCCTGGCATAAAAGAACAATTTACTAATATAGGTATTGGAGAAGTACTAACAACAGCGGAAAGACCTAGTATTGTTTTAATTATTATAATGCTATCATTATTAATAGCCTCTTGCCCCATTATGCTATACAAATCTTTGGACAATGATTAGACAAACAATGAACAATAAAATCTTTTTTTTATTCCTATATTGATTTCTTGTCTTCTTGTCTACATGATAAGCCCTAACTTGGGGAGATTTAGTCAGAGGAAACTATCTCCTTACATTGACTACGAAAAGTTGACCGACAATCTTGCATCGGGAGAACTGGAAAAAGCTGATTTAGAAACCTCTGAAATAATCAGCCAACTTGTTGGCCACAAGAAATGGTTGGGTAAAGGAGATATTAGTCGGCTACCCTGCAAGCATATTCTGAAAATAAATGAACTGTGGCTAAACCACAGCAAGGGAAAATTTGGACTTAGCGTTCAAGCGGAGTTATGGCCTGAGTCAAGAAAAGGCAGGTACGATTCAACAACTGACGACGAAATTCGCAATAGCATCGGTTGGGAACGCTCCCACCCCGGCGACAAAAGCTACATTAGATACGATTCTACTGCTTCGCAAGGCCATCTGCCCGCTGATAGATTCTCAGAGGGCCGACTTGTTGTTCATCACTTTGCTAAAAAGTTTGACGAGTGCCAGAAATGAAAACTTTCTTGACTTGGATCTTAAGGGTTGGAGCTTTTTTTAACGTAGTTACCAGCAGCTGGGGAATTTTAGCTGTCTTCGGCTGGACTTTTTCTGACGCCAACATACTTGTCTATTTCTATGCAATTCTGGGGAGCCTAATATGTTTGAGAATTAATTTACTGTCAGCACAAGTGTGGAAAAAGCATAGAGACGAAGAATACTCTTATGTTATTCTATTCATGAGGTGCGGACACTCCCTCATACTAGCACTTCAGGCTATCCCGATATTCTATGGAACTGCTCAACTCATGGGCATAGAACCAGCGGAGCATTTAACTTCAGCTAACCCATTGCAAAAACTTACCATTTTTGTTGTTTTTACCTATTTTGCCATAAGTCAATGGATTCTCTCCCAACAAAGAAGTTAATTACATCAATCTACCTTAACTTAACGACGTCACTCATATAGGCTTTCCATAAAGCAGCTGCATTACCACTGCTCCCCTTGGTAGGACCAGGTGGCTCATTACCCAGCCAAATTCCTGTGACTAAATTATAATCGGGAAGATAACCAATAAACCAAAGATTGGTACCCTTGTCGGAAGTTCCTGTCTTCCCTGCTGCCTTATAACCCATGTCTGCACGACGACCAGTTCCACTCCGAACTACTCCCCGTAACAAATTATTCATAGTAGCAGCAGTTTTGCTCGATAGCACTCGCTTGGTACCGTCCTTCTGGTCCTTATCAAAAGAATAACTCTCCTTACAAGTTGAAAAATCGTCTGGATCACCACATCGGGTACGGTCCTTTATCCGCTTAATGCCATGGGGACGATGCCAAACACCACCATTGGCAAAAGCTGTGTAAGCTCCAGTCATTTCCAAAAGACTTACCTCTTCTTGCCCTAAAACTAGACCAGGAGTTAGTTTCAGTTCAGAGTTGATTCCCAATTTTTTAGCCATGTCGGCTACTTTCTCCAGACCAACCTCTTTTGCCACCCGCAGAGCCACAGGGTTTTCTGACTGTGCCATAGCTCTGTAGAAATCAATCGATCCACTGCTACGCTCACAAGGTTCGTAGGACTGACCTTGCCAGGATAAACCGTCACATGAGTACAATTTTCTTGGAGAGATTCCTTTCTCTAAAGCCGCAGCATAGGTAAACACTTTAAAAGTAGAAGCGGGGGAATGGTTGGTTGAGGTAGCAAGATTCACACCTTCATTTGTCTCTCCACCAACCATAGCAAGGATTTCCCCCGTGCGGGAATCCAGTGTGACAATGGCTCCTTCAGAAATACCAAGGCGATCGCCATTATTTTGAATTGCTTTCCGCAAAGCTCTTTCAGCTAGTTCCTGGATCTTAGGGTCTAAAGTCGTATAGATAACCCAGTCATTTTTCTCTCCCACCTTTCCCAATACATTGGGATCCTTAATTTCGTCAATAGCAACGTATTTACGAAAGGGGCGAGCAATGGAATCATCGGGAGGATTGTTAAATTTTATATGTGTTCGCTTTGCTTCATGTGCTTCATCTTCGCTAATTACACCTGCGTTTAGCATTGAATCAATCATTATATCCCGCAAATCTTCCACATTGTCTGGTTCTTTTTCGGGATTGCGAGCATTGGGAGCTGGGATAGTAGCCGCTATGGTAGCAGCTTCTGCAAGATTGAGAAAAGAAGCTGACTTATCAAAATAATACTGGGCAGCATCTTCAAATCCATATATGTTTATTCCCCCTCTTCCTCCCAAGAATACCCTATTGAGATAGAGTCTTAAAATCTCGTTCTTACTGTAGACGAACTCTAACTTAAGAGCAGCTAAAACTTCTTGGATTTTTCTACCTAACGTCTTCTCTTTTCCTATGTCGGGGTAAACACTGCGAGCCAACTGCTGAATAATAGTACTACCTCCTTGCTGAGTAGAGAATAAAGCTCGGATAATTCCTATTGGATCCACTCCTAAGTGCCAGTCATATCGATGATCTTCCTGCGCTATGACTGCTTTAACTATATAGGGAGAAAAATCAGACAGCTTATCTAACTCCTCGTGCTCACTTCTCCAGGGAGATAATAGGGTAGTTTTACCATCATTAGCTAATAAAACTGTTGAGCTATTGTATCCTGGTACTGGAGGCGGTATGGTCCAATCTTTCCCAGCTATCAAAACGGATAGTAACAGAAAAATGACGAACCCGACTGCTCCCCACAAAAAATTACGCAATGTATAATTCATGTACAACACCTCTAAACAATTGGTAAACTATTTCAGCCCCGGACACCTATTACTACCTCTCTTTGCTTCTTCCCTAAGAATATCTTCTGCAATATCATACCAAGCCAATCGCTCTTTATAATGGTGAGGATCCAAACTTAACGTGGCTCCCTTTAAAGAGGGAGGAGCCTTAGCATAGAATCTATCATTTACTTTTACATTAAAATTAGATTCATCAAGTCCAAGATTCTTTTGGCACCTAATGATCCGAGTTCGTCTTTCCTTCTCTTCCCTAGGAGAAAGCTCAGGTTCGGTATTTGGAGGTGGTTCAGGAGTCACGCTCGGTGTTAAAATAGAGACACCAGATATAACAGAAACCGTGAAAACAATAGCGATAAGAGCATCTCGAATACGATTCTCCGACATAATTCCGAGTTATATCTAGATGTTGAAACCCTGAAGGGTTTTTATCATGTAGCCCGCAATTCATGAGCGGGCGCTTGAGCTTGAGCAGAGCCGCGTGTTCTCACGACAGGGAAACATTCACTATTTTAGTCGTTTCAATTCAGTGGGTTGGCGTTGTTGGGTTTCGTTCCTCTTCCCAACCTACACTAAAGGAAAAAGCAAGAACGAGCAAGAGCTTCTTTTAGCAGAATATCGTAAGTGCGATCGCTGACAACGTAAGCTCCGAAACGTTCCAAGTGGGGGTTTTGGATTTGAGCATCGAACAGGAGGAACTTGCGCAGGCGCAAATGTTCCACTAGTTTTACCATAGCCACTTTTGAAGCTTCCGGAACTTGGTAAAACATGGATTCGCCGATAAAAGCACCACGAAGGACAATACCGAGAATCCCTCCAGCTAGCTTATCTCCTTGCCAAGTCTCGAAACTGTGTGCCCAACCAGCTTCGTGAAGGGCGAGATAAATATCCAACAGTTCTGGGGAGATCCAAGTACTTGGACGTGCTGCACACCCTGCACAGACAGCCGGGAAATCCCGATTAATAGCCACAGTAAAGCGTTCTTGATTCAGGGCGCGACGCAAGGATTTGGGGTAGTGAAATCTTTCATCTAGGGGAATCAAGGCTCGTTTTTTACTACAATACCAATCTAACTTGTCATTGTCATTGTCCATTAAGAAATAACCTTGAGCGTATCCTTGAATTATTGCCCTTATGTCCCCTATCATTAAGAAATAACTAATAAACGATGATAAAGTTTCACCCAAAGAGGTGGGGAAATGTTTTTCGAATATAGCAACCGCCAGGGCGATCGCTTCCCTCTGGAGCCGCCAACTGCTATAGGATTAAATCACAGAGACGCAGAGGACACAGAGAAAGATAAGAGAGGGTGTAGGGTGGGAAATTTTGGCAACATTACAATATTATTACTTATTAGCTTAAACAAAAATGACAGAACCAATTGCCTCAATTACTTTACCCCCAATCCAAAACCCCCAACAAGAAGGGGAGTGGTTAAAAACAACTTTACAAGAGTGGCTCAATGCCGAATTTATTCCGGAAGTAATTAACGAAAAAATTGCCTCCAGAGCAGCCCAAATCTTTGTCCGTCAACGTTTAGAAGGAGAAAATGACTTGGGCAGTCTGGTAATTGCTATTATTACAGAAATGCAAGCTTTTGACTTTAGCAAGAGTTTTTATAGCGAATTTGCCATCGCTAATGCTGTAAGCGATTTAATCTTAGATAGTTTAGGAATCGATCGCTGTTGTGGCGCGTAGGCGCGTAGGGTGGGCATTGCCCACCAAGCCAGAATGTAATAACAATTACCAACTAGATTTTACCACACCGGGTAACAAACCTTCGTGTGCCCATTTCCGGAATACGTTGCGGGAGAGACCGAAATCTCGGTAGTAACCTCTTGGTCGCCCAGTGAGCAAGCAGCGGTTCCGCTTGCGAGTGGGAGCGCTATTGCGAGGTAACCGTTGCAGTTGGCGATGAATGTCCAATCTTTGTTTTGGGTTGGTGGCTGTGCGAAACTGCTCTTTTAAATCTGCTCGCTTGTCAGCATATTTATCTATCAAAGCTTTACGCTTTTTCTCCCGCTCAATCATGGATTTTTTGGCCATAAATCTTCCTTTTTTTAATTCTGATGCAATTGTCTCTCTTATTTTACCTCATTATAGCAAACCTAAATGATTTGCACAATTAGAGGGTCGAAAGAAATATCGAGAGGGCGATCGCCAGTAATAATTTGACCGGCAATGTTACTTGTTGGTGGGCAATGCCCACCCTACTAGGCTCCTATCCCCTTATTGCTTGGACACAAATGTGCCAAGGAGCAAGCCGTACAATTGGGTTTCCTGGCTTGGCAAATTGCTCGACCGTGATAAATTAAGCGAATGGACCAATTTTCCCATTCTGGTTGAGGCAAAAGCTCCATGAGGTCTTTTTCTATCTTCACCGGATCTGTTGCTGTTGTCAATCCCAATCGCCTGCTCAAGCGCTTCACATGGGTATCCACCGTTACTCCTTGGATGATACCGTAACCGTGGGCGAGAACCACATTAGCGGTTTTGCGAGCAACTCCTGGTAATTTGACTAACAATTCCATCTGTTTAGGTACTTCCCCGTCAAATTCCGCCACCAACTTTTCACAAGCAGCCCGGATATTTCTCGCTTTGTTGCGATAAAAGCCCGTGGAACGCACCAACTGCTCCAACTCCTCCAAATCTGCATTAGCCAGACTATGAGCGTCGGGAAAGCGAGCAAACAGAGCAGGAGTAACTTGATTGACTCGTTCGTCAGTACATTGAGCCGAAAGCATGGTGGCTACCAGCAATTGTACTGGGGTTTCGTAATTGAGGCTGCAAGTAGCATGGGGATAGAGACTTTTGAGCAGCACCAAAATTTCTTCTGCTAACACTTATTGAAAAAGTTCCTGAAACACTGCCAAATTAACCGTATCCCTCACAATCAAGAATAGCCCCAAACCCAGTAATACCAATAATCCAGTTTGCATAATACCTTCTTGAAGTTTGGTGGGTATTGGTTTCCCCTGCACCCCCTCAATTATCAAAAAGGCTAATTGTCCACCATCCAAAGCTGGAAGGGGCAAAATATTGATAATCGCCAGGTTAATGCTAATTAAAGCAGC
The DNA here is from genome assembly GCA_965198675.1 of Prochloron sp. Classification (GTDB taxonomy): domain Bacteria; phylum Cyanobacteriota; class Cyanobacteriia; order Cyanobacteriales; family Prochloraceae; genus Prochloron. The sequence continues at coordinate 3,148,366 of OZ240666.1, forward strand.
AAATTGGAAGAGATTAGCTAAATTATCCCGAGCTAATTCGGCTCCCACTTCCACAATCTTCACTGGACCTGCTACTTGTCCCGCTGTGTCTTTAAAGTTAAAAATCAACTGACCAAAACCTTTCGCGGTGAGGATAGTAATGCGCTGGAGTTCCTGGGATCCAACAGTCAAAGCTTCCAGGATATTGTCTGCTCGACGATGTACTGTTTCCCCGTTGGGAAAGAGTATAACGCCAATTTTACCCTGTCCATCTTTGTCTGCTGTGGGGGTAACGGTGAGTTGAAGAATTTCTTCTCCTCGTTGAATGGTAAACTGAAGGGGTTGGTTAGCAGCATCCTGAATTTTTTCCCTCAAGGTCATCATCCCATCCTCAGACGCCCCCAGTTCCTGATTTTCCACAGCGAGAATGATATCTCCTGCTTCAATACCCGCGTCCCGTGCTGCTGTAATCTCCCCAGAGACTATTTCTGGAATGATTACTCCCGGTTGATAGTCAATGTCTTGAAAGCCCATAGTACCTGCTTGGAGCACTAAGAGGAAATAAGCAAAGATTAAATTAGCAATCACCCCGGCGCTCATAACGATCGCCCGGTCCAGAATAGGGCGGTTGCGCATTAAATCAGGGTCATTTAGGGGAATATTACTCTCGGGATCGTCATCGGGAAAACCCACATAACCACCGAGAGGAAGAGCGCGCACTGCATATTCCGTTGTCGATCCTTGATATTTGACTAAAATGGGACCGAAACCAATGGAGAAACGATTGACGTGAATACTTTGCAACCGAGCGGCGGCAAAATGACCTAATTCATGAACTAGAATAAGAAGGGCTAAAACGCCGATGGCAGCCAATATTGACATAGTCAGTTAATGTTCTCGAATTTGACTTTTATCCATTCTAAGAGGTACCACTCTCAATAAACAACTCATTACAATTCCCGTAGTTGCTCCCACCACTAACCAAGTTACTACCAAACCCACAACTTCCCACAAAAACAAGTTAATTTCCAGACGCAGCCAACCTGCTACAGTCCACCCCAAAGCCAGTCCAATTCCCCAACACAGAGGACTTGCTATTAGCCAGCACCAACCTGCTCTTACTTGGCTTCTCAGTACCAGCCATTGCATCGTACCCACCAATATACCAGCTAAGCTGCCGAAGATAAAGCCAGATAAAGCCGTAGATAGTCCTGAGGAGGATAATGTTGGTGCGGGGTGCTACCCAACCAATGGCACCCATACCGCTACCTGTCATTAAACCCCAACCAATAATACAAGCAAATAGCCATAACCAAGCTCTTGGGAGGTGACGACGAAGGAGAAGATATTGGGTTATCCCCACTATTGCAGCACCGATTATTCCTTCTATGGTAGCCAATTCTGGTCGTAAGCCAATTTCCAAGAAGAGCAAACTCAGGGAAAAAGCAAAAATAGTTGTGAGAGTCCATTGAAGGAAAAAGGGCAAGTGTTTCACTGTTGGCGGGAAAATTTGGGTACTAAAGCGGGTTGGGAGAAGAGGGTTTGGAAGGTTTGGCGACGCTTTCTTGGGGAGTCTGGGGTAAGATAACTCCAAAGACTTTCCCAATAGAAGAAGGATAAACCATCGAAACGGCGATCCCGCACTGTTTTAACTTGTTGCTCAATTTGCTCGATAGAGACGGGGTGCTGGGGGTTTCCCGTAAAGATAGCAATACTGGTGGGAATTTTACCACGAACCCGTTTAATTGTCTCAGTAGATAATTCCGTGGAAAAACTACCTATATCATCCCGATAAACCTGTAAAATTAACTCATCCACTAAACCTTCCTCTACCCAAGTTAACCAGTCTTGGAGATACTCTGTATAGGCAAATTGGTAGGGGTTGGTAGCGAGGGAAATGGTGATATCAGGCTTGACAGCTTTGGCACTTTGTGTTATTTTGGAGAATAATTGGGTGATTTTGCCAGCGCGCCAAGACATCCACTCCGAATTGGACGGATCGATGGGAGGGAAGGCACCTTGGTGTTCCTGTCTATATAACCAAACAGTCAAGGAGTCGTAACCCAACTCCACCGGTAAGCCAAAATGGTCGTCAAACTGAATGCCATCTACATCGTAGTTGCGCACCACTTCCACCACCAGGTCTTGGAGGAATTGCTGCACTTCCGGGTTCAAGGGATTGAGCCAAACTAGTGAACTTTGTTTACCTTCAATATCTATACTATAATCATTATCCCTACTTTGAGTCAGCCATTCCTGATGGCTTTTTGCCAAGGAAGAGTTAGCAGGAGCCATCAAACCGTATTCAAACCAGGGTATAACCTGTAAATCTTTACCATGACCTAGTTTAACAATTTTATGCAAAACATCGGTACCACCCTGCATGAATTTAAGCAGAGGTTGTTCTCCTGTTCCCGTAACTTGGCGAGCTACTTCACTAGGGTATAAAGTAGTTCCTCGGTTCCAAACAACCGGATAGACAGTGTTAAAGTTGAGCTGGGAAAGCATTTTCAAGGAACGGTTGATTGTTCCAGGAACGAAGAGTACCCCGGAAGCAACATTAGTTAACCACACCCCCCGCAACTCAATATCATTATCGTTACTGCTGGAGTTAGCAGGAGAGACGTGAAAGGGGATGACGTTGCGGTACCATAGAGCGAAAATCAAGACTAAGAGCAGACAAGCTAGATATTTCAATCTGGGTAACTTCATGGTACCTATTATACCTGCTCGGGGAAGGTTTCTTTAAACTCGTCCACCAACTCATCTAGTTCTTCGATTGCTTGATTGACATCAATACGCAAAGTTCCTAAATCCGGGCGATCTAGCAGGTTTTCCAATATTTCCCGCTTCTTCTCAATCTCAGTTATTTTCTCTATGAGTGCTGCTCGATCCATATTTGTCCTCCAACAGTTTCTGAACTATCATTTTAACAAATAATCGTCTGGTAGGAGCGCGACCCGTTGCGCCCTCCCAAGAATCAGGTTTTTTTTCAAAAAAGTCTTGACATTTGGAATTATTTGATGTTATCCTTTATCGCGCAGAGGCGCGGAGGCACGGAGGCTGGGGCTCCCTGTAGCTCGACCTCTGGATCCGGTATATCTCTGCGCCTCTGAGCCTCTGTGCGCTTCTTTTAGGAGTGGGAAAATGTGGTGCCATATATATAGGGTTTTTGTTAAACCGCAGAGGCGCCGAGGGCGCAGAGGGATAAAGCCATGACAAAAACTATTGCGAAAACAGAAACCCAAGAAATCATTACGAACCAATGGGTTAAAGCATCCTGGAGCCAGTATTTAGCTTGGACGTCAGCTCCAGAACTAGGAAAAGCAAAAGACTACTACTTTGACGGTTATCTAAAAATTGAAACAATGGGAGTAAGTTCTCTTCATGGAAGAATCAATACCTTAGTCATCTTAATTATAGCCCTATTTAGCAATGCAGTTAATCTTCCTATTAAAGGTTTAACCAACGCTAGTTATCGTAGACAAGGAAAACAGGGAGCACAACCTGATATTTCCTATTATATTGGAGAGCGGGTTCATTTAGCTCCTGAGAGTAGAGGTATCCCAAATCTTACAGAAACTCCACCCCCAGACTTAGCTGTGGAAATCTCTGATTCCTCCCTAGATGAAGATTTGGGGCGCAAAAGACTCCTATATCAGGAATTAGGTATTGCTGAATATTGGGTTATCAGGGTTCAAGACTGCCAAATTTATGGCTTCCAAATAGTAGAAGGAAGGAACCAACCCATCACCGAATCCGTAGTTATACCAGGGTTTTCCCTCTCTTTACTTCAGGAAGCGTTAATCCAAGGACAAACCTTAGATGATGGGCAAATTATAGCTTGGTTCCTGCAAAAATTGTAACTTTCCCTCCCCTTTGCGTCTTTGCGTCTTTGCGCGAAACATATTACAATCTTTATTATCACAGTACACATTGAAAATGCTCCAAAAAACGTCTTTAGGAAGTTTAGGTTTGGTTGTGGGTGGAGTTTTGACCATTATAGGTTTTGTCGCCTATGGGACAGGAAATGCTACCTTGAATTTAGCGGGATTTTTTTACGGCATTCCCGTCTTACTGGGAGGACTTGCTCTGAAAGCGTCTGAGTTGAAACCGGTCCCCTTCTCTCAGCCCACACCGCAGGAAATTGTCGCTTTGCGAGAGGAACAAGCTACCCCCACCCAAAAGCAAATCTGTAAAGACGTCACTCGCTATCGCTACGGACAGAATGCTCATTTAGATGAGTCTTTAGAAAGATTGGGTTTAAGTCCCACCGATGAGGAAAGACCAATTTTAACTGGTATAAAGGAAGTAGCAGTGGATGGTGCTTATACAGTGGTGTTGGAATTTTACTCCCCATTGATTGATTTTGCTATGTGGCAGGAGAAGCAGGAGAAAATAGGCAAATTTTTCGGTCCTGATATTCGCGCTGATATTACTGAGTCGGGAGAAAATCGGGTTGAAGTTGCTTTGATTAAGGTATGAGAGTATCGCGCAAAGACGCAAAGGCGCGAAGGAGTTATTTTTCTAGTCTGGTAACATACCACTGTAAATATTTCCCCTCACCCACGTCGAATTCGCAAGCAGTATCGATGAGGTGCTGCACCTGCTCCTGGATAGAAGCAAATTTAGCCAAGTCTGGAGGTAGATCCTCCTGGTGAGACAATAAAATACCCTTCAATTTTTCCCGTAACTCTTCCAGGGAGAGGAACTGCTCCGGTTGATCCTCCTGAAGAATGACAAAGCACTCCTCCTGATACAAAATAGAGTCTACCATAGTGGGATACCTAATCCGAACATCTTCTAGTTTACTCCTAAATTACCTTCTTCATGGCTGAAACAACCCCCAACCCCTTTTCCCGTCTCAACTACGAACCAGCCCTAGAAAGTTTGGGTGACGACTATTACGACCAAGTAGCAGCAGCGGAATTTCCCTTGCATATCTTGCGGTTCCGCAATGACTCCTTACTCCCCCTCCTAGGTTTAGAGCCAAAATCTGTCGCCAACCATCATTTTATCGAAACTTTTGGTAAATTTCCCCCAATTAACCCTTGTTTAGCTCTGCGCTACCACGGCTACCAATTTGGTACCTACAACCCTTATTTAGGAGATGGAAGGGGGTTTCTTTACGGACAAATAAGAGGTACAGATGGTTATCTCTACGACTTCGGTACCAAAGGTTCTGGAAGAACACCCTATTCTCGCAGCGCTGACGGTAGACTAACTCTCAAAGGGGGAGTGCGGGAAGTATTAGCAGCGGAAGCTTTACATCAACTGGGAGTCAATACCTCCCGCTGTTTCAGTTTAATTGAAACAGGAGAGTCTTTGTGGCGGGGGGACGAACCTTCTCCCACTCGTTCTTCCGTCATGGTGCGTTTTAGTCGTTCTCACATTCGTTTTGGTACCTTTGAAAGATTACATTATTTCCAACGTACTGATTTAATTGCCAAACTCTTAGACCATGTTATCGATTATTATTATCCTACTATAGCCAATCAGGATGACCGTTACAGTAGATTCTACGCCCGATTAGTAGAAGGGGTAGCCCGATTAACTGCTCAGTGGATGGCTGCGGGGTTTTGTCATGGAGTGCTGAATACAGATAATATGTCCATTACAGGGGAAAGTTTTGATTACGGTCCTTACGCTTTTATACCTACTTATAATCTCCAATTTACTGCTGCTTATTTCGACTATAGTGGACTTTACAGCTATGGAAATCAGCCTTTTATCTGTAAACTAAATTTAGAAAAGCTGCAAGCGCCTTTAAGCAAAGTTATCTCTGGGGGGAATTTAGAAGCTGGTTTGGCTCATTTTGACGACCATTTTCACTCTCATTACTATGAACTAATGCTGAAAAAGTTAGGTTTCCAGCAGTTGCACCTTCTCGAAGCAAAAGCATTATTCCAACAAACAATTGAGTTATTGATAAATACTCAAGTGGGATATCATGGCTTCTTTGCTGAGTTAGCCCAAGGATTTAATTACGGTTGGCGAGAAGATAGTTACACTATTCTGGAAAATACCCTATTACCGGAATTGAAACAAGAAAAAGAAATTTTAACTAAATGGAGAATATTATATCATAAAATACTAAATCAATTACCAGAAGAAGAAATGGGTAAAATAGGCGATCGCCTCCACTATTATAACCCGAAAACTGCATTACTAAGACCAGTCATTGAGTCAATCTGGGAACCCATTATGGAGGAAGATAATTGGGAGCCATTTTACGAACTCTTAGATAAAATAGCTACAAAAGAGTAATCATCCCTATCCATCTGCTCCCGCCAAGGGCGGTTGCTTGCGCTTTGCTTCGCAATCATCTGCGGTTTATAATCCCTAAACTTGAAAATGCCACCCATCGCCCTAGAAACCCAAAAACAAATCATCGAACGAGTGCAACAAGACCGCGCCCAACGCACAGAATTTGTGCAGCAAATGCGCCATCGGCAACAACAGGGATGGCAGGTGGCACGCCTTGCCGCCCAACAACTCAAAACTCAATTCGGCGTACATCGGGTGGTATTGTTCGGTTCCCTACTCACCCCAGAAAAAATGACTTGGCAGGACCACATCGACCTCGCTGTATGGAGACTCCCCAAAAACGAACTGTACCGCGCTGGAGCAACTGTTGAACGAGGTCATGATTTCGCCATGGATTTAATCGAAGCCGAATCAACTAAGCCCCATATTCGAGATGCCATCGCCCGAGGAGTGGAGCTATGAATCCAGAACTCCAACAGCCAAAGAGATTTGTGTTGGGTAACGCTCACGCTCTACCCAACCTACGCTAATACTGCAAAAGAATGAGCAATTTAGGGTTTACTTTGACAGGAACAATGTGTAATATGGACTACATATAGTTTTCAGCTTGGGGAGAAAACCTATCACACAACAATCTCCAAAGAAGACAGCGATTAGAGGTAAAAAAAGTACCTATTTCCCTGCTGTAGTTGCTTTAAGACCTCACCAGTGGACGAAAAATCTGGTGGTCTTTGCCGCCCCTTTGTTTGCTTTTAGCATCAATTGGCAATCCTTTTTGAATGGTTCCCTGGCGTTAATCTTGTTCTGCTGCACTTCTAGTGCCTTCTATCTGCTCAATGACATAGCAGATGTTAAATCAGACCAAAGGCATCCTGTGAAGTGCAAGCGCCCTATCGCTGCTGGATTAGTGAATATCCCAGCAGCATTAGTAATGGCAGCGGTTCTGTTGAGTAGTGCTCTAATTATGGGTTGGCAGCAATCGCCCACCTTGGGAGCTATCCTCATGAGCTACGCTATCCTACAAGTGGCTTATAACCAGGGCAATCGCACTTAAATTCTGGAATGCCTATGGTGCCACGATACCACAATAATCTAAGTATTTATACTTGGGCATGAGTGTCTTGCCCTGTAAGGGTTTCAAAATAGCTGCGATTGCCCTGTATCTATCCGCGTTAATCTGCGGACGCCAAAGGCGGTTGCTTCGCAAAGCTTACGCAAAGCTTCGCAATAATCTGCGGTTTATAACCCCTAAACTTCAAAATGTCACCGCGCCGCGTAGCGGTCACTTCGTGAGCGCGATAAACTAGGTATTATGATTTAGAAACATGGGGAAGATAGATAAAACCAGCCAAAAAATGCGGAGAATCGATTCTTTGGAAATGGTCGCTACAAAACTCAATATGCAGGTGAGAAAATCTGGAGGTAGCCATGTTATCTTTCTCCATGAAAATTCATCTCTAGTGGTGACAGTGCCTGGTAAAAGACCTATTAAACCCATTTATATCCAACAGTTTCTAGCTTTAGTTGACGACATTATGAAATATCCTTTTGTAATGAGACCTTTATCTCCAGAGGAAGGGGGGGGATGGTTAATTACGTTTCCCGATCTGCCGGGTTGTATGTCTGATGGTGAAACCCCTGAGGAGGCATTGGAAAATGGAAAAGATGCGGAGAAGCAGGCATAAAAATTCCAAGCCCTGGTGAATCAAGTGCGGGTAAGCTTTTGAAACCCTTGCATGGAATTCTTGCATAATCCTAGGAGAGGCTATAATGAGCAAAGACCGATTTCACCAAACTGTCAAAATTGCTCTCCAGAAAGAAAACTGGCAGATTACCCACGATCCCCTTCCTATCCAGGCGGATCTCTTCACAGAAATGTACATTGACCTTGGTGCAGAACACCTCATTGCCGCTGAACGAAAAGAGGAAAAAATTGCTGTAGAAATCAAAAGTTTCCTAGGGATTTCTGCTATCTCCCAATTCCATACCGCAATTGGTCAATTTATCAACTATCGTTACGCCCTTGAAGATCAAGAACCCGATCGCACCCTTTATCTTGCCATTTCAATTCAAATCTATGACACCTTTTTCCAACGTCCTTTCATCCAATCTGTAATTCAACGCAGTCAAGTTAAACTCATCGTTTACCATATTAGTAAGGAGGTCATTACCCAATGGCTGAACTAACCCCTAGTCAACGAGAAAATTACCGTCAATATATTAAAGACCTACTCACCCAACGGGCTAATATCCGCAACTCTGTGGGGGATGACGTGGAAGCTCAAACTCTCTTCGACACCCAACAAGACCACTACCAACTCATCTTTATTGGTTGGTTCAAGGAAAAGCGAGTGTTTGGTCCTGTTCTCCATTTAGACATCAAACAAGATGGCAAAATTTGGATTCAGTGGAATGGTACGGAAATTGACATTGCTGAAGTATTAGTTAAACGAGGCGTACCCAAAGACAAAATTGTCATTGGCTTTCATCCTCCAGAACTACGACAGTATACAGAATACGCTACCTTATAAGCAAGCTTTGTGATGATGAACAGTCACAGATTTATTGGTTCAAAATCGCGCGAGGAGAACCCAAGATTCCAACAGCGCATCGCACAATAACTCAAATAAATGGTCAAAATCATCAAGCTTCCCGAGCAATTTTTGACCCAACTAGACAAACCCCCACTAAATGCAGGTAGGTACAATGGCCGAAATTACACTAAACTCAGAGCAAATCAAAGAAGGATTGAAAAGTGCCCTCCTTGAGCTTTTACGAGATAACAAAGATGAATTATATCAGTTGTTTGCAGAGATTATCGAAGATAGGGCAATGGAACGGGCGATCGCAGAAGGTGAAACCACCGAATTAGTGAGCCGTGAAAGTATTTTCAATATTTTGGAGTCTTAATTGTGAAAGTTCAGTTTAGAAATAGTTTTTAAAAAGACTTGAATAAACTCAGAAATGCTGAATTAATAACAAAAATTGTTGAAAACGCTAGTTGTTTAGAGGAAGTTAGCAATGTCAAGAAACTAACTGCTAAAGGAACTTACTATCGTATTCGCATTGGTAATTATCGAATTGGTATAGTTACTGATGACGATGTGATTAGATTCGTGAGAGTTCTACATCGCAGAAAAATTTATCGCTATTTTCCATAAGGTTGCGTTTTACCCGCTTGATGGTCAGCAAGAGCCTCTTGGGCAAGTTCAGCCAGCAAATCTTGAGACTTAGCAAACAAATCGTTCCAACGCTCTTCTGAGGCAAGTTCAGCCAAGACAATTTCGGCTATTGCATCCTGGTCTTGTTCTGGCAATTCTGAAGCTTTCGCAAAAGCTTTCTTAAGTAATTGTGTCATAAAAACCTCTTTGATTCTTCATTGTATAGCGATCGCCTCAGTAATTACCACAAAATAATCTCTATCCATCTGCGTTCATCTGCTCCCGCCAAGGGCGGGACGCCAAGGGCGGGACGCCAAGGGCGGTTGCTTACGCAAAGCTTACGCAAAGCTTACGCAAAGCTTACGCAAAGCTTCGCAATCATCTGCGGTTAAAAAAAATCCCCCACTCAAAAGAGCAGGGGATTGTTCCCTCAAAAGCTAAGTAAAAACAGCAGTTAGCCGAACTTACCCGCCGTCGAGGCTATGAGGAATGCCGCGTAGGTCAAGATATAACCCACCGTAAAGTGAGTCAAACCAACCAAGCGAGCTTGAACGATAGAGAGAGCAACGGGCTTGTCCTTCCAGCGAACCAGGTTAGCCAGAGGAGTGCGCTCGTGAGCCCAAACAATGGTTTCAATCAACTCTTGCCAATAACCGCGCCAAGAGATGAGGAACATGAATCCAGTTGCCCAAGCTAGGTGTGCCAAGAGGAACATCCAAGCCCAGACGGACAGGTTATTCACCCCATAAGGGTTGTAGCCGTTAATCAACTGTGCGGAGTTCGCCCAGAGATAATCCCGGAACCAGCCCATGAGGTAAGTAGAGTTCTCATTGAACTGAGCCATATTACCTTGCCAGAGGCTGAGGTGCTTCCAGTGCCAGTAGAAGGTCAACCAACCCAAGGTATTCAGCATCCAGAACATAGCCAGGTAGAAGGCATCCCAAGCAGAGATGTCGCAAGTACCGCCACGACCGGGACCGTCGCAAGGGAAGGAGAAACCAAAGTCTTTCTTGTCTGGCATTAACTTGGAACCCCGAGCATCGAGAGCGCCTTTAACCAGAATCAAAACAGTGGTGTGGAGACCGAGAGCGATGGCGTGGTGAACCAAGAAGTCCCCAGGACCGATGGTCAAGAACAGGGAGTTAGCGCCGCTGTTAATGGCATCCATCCAATAGTGTGCTCCGGGGATGTTAGCGCTGGCTACGGTTGCCATGCTGTCTGGGTTAGAGAGCAGGACGTCAAAGCCGTAGAGAGCTTTACCGGAAGCAGCTTGGATGAACTGAGCAAATACTGGCTCAATGAGGATTTGCTTCTCAGGAGTACCGAAAGCAACTACTACGTCGTTGTGGACGAATAAGCTGAGGGTGTGGAAGCCTAAGAACAAAGATACCCAGCTCAAGTGAGAAATCAGGGCTTCTTTATGCTCCAGCATCCGAGCTAAAACGTTGTTCTTATTGGCTTCTGGATCGTAATCCCGGACGAAGAAGATAGCGCCGTGGGCAAATGCCCCCACCATCAAGAAACCGGCAATGTACTGGTGATGAGTAAACAGCGCCGCTTGGGTGGTGTAATCCCTCGCTATGAAAGCATAGGAAGGCATGGAGTACATGTGCTGCGCTACCAAGGATGTCACCACACCTAGGGAAGCCAAAGCTAACCCTAGCTGGAAGTGGAGAGAATTGTTAATGGTGTCGTACAACCCCTTGTGACCCTCACCTAAGGCACCGCCAAAGGGAGTTCCCTTGGGTGGGTTGTGAGCGCCGAGAATCTCCTTGATGTTGTGACCGATACCGAAGTTGGTGCGGTACATATGACCAGCAATGATGAAGATAACGGCGATCGCCAGGTGGTGATGGGCAATATCCGTCAGCCAGAGAGCCTCACTGTGGGGATGGAAACCACCTAAGAAGGTGAGAATTGCCGTTCCCGCTCCTTCGGAAGTACCGAACAGGTGGGCTGTAGAATCTGGGTTCTGTGCGTATACGCCCCAATTACCCGTAAAGAAGGGAGCCAAGCCAGCAGGGTGAGGCATGGTGGAGAGGAAGTTATCCCAACCCACGTGTTGACCTCTCGATGCAGGGATTGCCACGTGAACCAAGTGACCTGTCCAAGCCAAGGAGCTGACACCAAATAAACCAGCCAAGTGGTGGTTCAGGCGAGATTCAGCATTCTTGAACCAACCCAAGCTAGGACGGTACTTAGGCTGTAAGTGGAGCCAGCCTGCGAATAGCAACAATGAAGCGAGAATTAACAGGAACATAGCCCCGCCGTGCAATTCATTGTTGGTTCTCATGCCAATGGTGTAGAACCAGTGGTAAACGCCGGAGTAGGCGATGTTTACCGGGTTACTTGCACCGGCTTGGGTAAAAGCATCAATTGCCCCGGAACCGAAGTGAGGGTCCCAAATTGCATGGGCGATGGGACGGACATTGAGGGGGTCTTTGACCCACTGCTCGAAGTTACCTTGCCAGGCTACATGGAATAGGGTGCCGGAAGTCCACAGGAAAATGATGGCGAGATGACCGAAGTGAGAGGCAAAAATCTTTTGGTAAAGATTCTCCTCTGTCATTCCATCATGAGTTTCAAAATCGTGGGCTGTGGCTATGCCGTACCAAATCCGACGAGTAGTCGGATCTTGAGCGAGATCCTGGCTAAATTTTGGAAATTTAGTTGCCATAGGTCTTTAGGAATTTGTTCCCCTAATAAATTTAAAAACGGTTATCTTAGGGGATTTATTTGCCGTTTCTATTTAAACAGAGTAGGCTGCCAATCGCTGGGTGCTCAATTCAATTGAAAAAACCACCCAAATAGCGAAAGGCAAGGCATCTAATGAGCTGTCTAACCCACTGAAAGTGTTCGGGCGAGGAAGAATGCCCAGGTTGTGACAATTCCTCCCAAGAGGTAGTGAGCCACTCCTACAGCCCGACCCTGAATGATACTCAAAGCGCGAGGCTGAATGGAAGGAGCCACTTTCAGCTTATTATGAGCCCAAACAATGGACTCAATTAATTCTTGCCAGTAGCCGCGACCGCTGAAGAGGAACATCAGGCTAAAGGCAAAGATAAAGTGACCTGCTAAGAACATAATTCCGTAGGCAGACAAAGCCGTACCATAAGAATTAATTACATTAGCTGCTTGGGCCCAGAGGAAGTCCCTTAACCAACCGTTGATGGTAATTGCACTTTCGGCAAAGTTACCAAAGGTAATGTTGTAAACATCCCCATCAGGAGTTACAGTGCCCCAAACATCGGATTGCATTTTCCAACTGAAGTGGAAAATAACGATGGAGAGGGAATTGTACATCCAGAATAAGCCCAAGAAGACGTGATCCCAACCTGATACCTGACAAGTGCCGCCACGACCGGGACCGTCGCAAGGGAAGCGGAAGCCGAGATTAGATTTATCGGGAATCAGACGGGAGCTGCGAGAGTAGAGCAGACCCTTGAGGAGAATCAGTGCCGTCACGTGGATGGTGAAAGCGTGGATGTGGTGGACCATAAAGTCCGCTGTCCCCAGGGTGATGGGTGCCATGGCCACTTTACCTGCCACAGCGACGACATCTCCGCCGAACACTGGACTAACACTATCTAGAGCGAAGGGAGCGGTACCCCCGGGAGCGGCATTATGAATGCCTTGAATCCACTGGGCAAAAATTGGCTGCAACTGGATAGCGCTATCGGAGAACATATCTTGAGGACGACCCAGAGCACGCATTGTATCGTTGTGAACGTACAAGCCAAAGCTGTGGAAGCCTAACCAGATACAAACCCAGTTGAGGTGAGAAATAATTGCATCCCGGTGGCGAATTGCCCGATCCAGCAGATTGTTAACATTCTTAGCTGGGTCGTAGTCCCGCACCATGAAGATAGCGCCGTGAGCGCCAGCTCCAACAATGAGGAAGCCGCCAATCCAGACGTGGTGGGTAAACAGAGACAACATGGTGCCGTAATCCGTAGCCATATAGGGGTACGGAGGCATGGCGTACATGTGGTGGGCGACGATGATGCTCAGAGAACCTACCATAGCCAGGTTAACTGCCAATTGAGCATGCCAGGAAGTGGTGAGAATTTCGTAAAGACCTTTGTGACCTTCGCCAGTAAATGGACCTTTATGAGCTTCAAGAATTTCCTTCATGCTGTGGCCGATACCGAAAGTATTGCGGTACATGTGGCCAGCAATGATGAACAGAACACCGATGGCTAGGTGGTGGTGGGCTATATCTGTTAACCACAAACTCCCTGTGGTGGGGTTCAAGCCCCCATTGAAGGTTAGGAAGTCTGAGTACACGCCCCAGTTCAAACTGAAGAAGGGTTGAATTCCTTGTGCAAAACTGGGGTACAGCTCTGCCATCAAACTGGCGTCGAAGAATTCGTGGGGTAAGGGAATCTTGTCCGCAGCAACCCCAGAATCTAGCAGTTTGTTAACTGGCAGAGACACGTGGATCAGATGACCAGCCCAACTCAGGGAGCCGCAACCCAGCAGCACAGCTAAGTGGTGATTCATCATGGACTCCACGCTCTGGAACCATTCCAGTTTGGGAGCCTTTTTGTGATAGTGGAACCACCCAGCGTAGAGCATCAGTGCTGCCATCACCAATCCACCAATGGCTGTAGCCATGAGCTGAGTGGAATTGGTGAACCCGCAGGCTCGCCAGAGATAAAACAGACCGGAGGTGATCTGAATGCCGCTGAAGCCGCCCCCTACATCGGCATTCAGAATGCCTTGACCTACAACTGGCCAAACTACTTGGGCGGAAGGCTTAATGTTGGTGGGATCTGCCAACCAAGCTGTGTAGTTAGAAAATTTAGCGCCATGAAAATACATGCCGCTCAACCAGACGAATACTACAGCTAGGTGACCGAAGTGAGCGCTGAAAATTCGGCGCGAAACTTCTTCTAGATCGTTAGTTTGACTATCGAAATCGTGTGCATTAGCGTGAAGGTTCCAAATCCAGGTGGTGGTTTTGGGACCTCTAGCCAGAGTGCGATCAAAATGACCAGGCTTTCCCCACTTCTCTGTGGAAGTAGGTACGGGGTCTTTATCAACCCTGATTGCCATGAGGGTTCTCCTCTCTAGACAATGAACTTATATTTTTACGGAAATTGATTGGGTTATTGCCTGTAGAGCCAGTGTTAGTTCCACAGCCTCTACAGGCATTTTACCGCGTTGGAAAACCAGACAAGCTATTTAGTTGACTAGGTTCAATGGGATGGTTTGGAATTTTGGTGCAGTTCGGTGCTCCCACTCCTACTTCTGCTAGAGGGTAATTTTATCACCCATGGGAGATGATACAGCTTTCTTGTCTTTTTTTAGCAGTGCTTAACATAATGTAAAATTAGCTCAATTTTCCATGAACACCGGGTTATTAAAGTCAAGTTTTTATCACCTTTCTTTACAAAAAGTAACAAAACTTTACATTTAATTGAAGAATCGCAAATTTCGCTATCTAGTCAGCCTAAATCATTTGTACAAGTTCTAACGGTAGATCCCCGCGTAGCGGGGGGATCGGGCGAGGTGCTCAAATTATTTAGGTTAGCTATATTGCCTATGTAAGTCACGTAGAGGAAGGGAAAGCGTGTTGGATGTTAAATTGATAAGTAGAATTTGCTCGTGGTTACTCTTAGTAGCCTTAAGTTGGAGTTTAGTGAGTTGCGGAAATAACCTGGAAACCATTGATACATCAGCAACAGAACAGTCTTCCGTTCCACCCCAGGAAGAGAAACTGACAGAAGTAGCGCCGCCAATTCTCATTGGACAACTACGTCAGAGTTTGGAACAATATCAGCCTCAAGTTACCATTCTCAGCCCCAAAACGGATGAAATTCTCCCCTCCACAACGGTAAACGTTCAAGTCCAAGTGGGAGACTTACCCATATTTCAAAATCCAGAACTGAAGCTGGGACCGCATTTGCACCTCATTGTAGATAATGAAACCTATGGGGCAGTATACGATGTGGATAAACCTATCGTTTTGACTGATTTAACCCCAGGAACTCATACCCTGCGGCTCTTTGCTTCTCGCCCTTGGCACGAAAGCTTTAAAAACGAAGGTGCTTACGCCCAAACAACTTTTCATGTCTTAACGAAAACAAACGAGAATAATCCAGATCCCTCTTTACCCCTGTTGACTTATAGTCGTCCCAAGGGTACTTACGGAGCAGAGCCAATTATGCTCGACTTTTATTTAACTAATGCTCCTTTACACTTAGTTGCTTCTGAGGAGATTGCTGACTGGCGGATTCGAGTGACGGCAAATGGTCAAAGCTTTCTGTTAGATACTTGGCAGCCTATTTATCTTCAGGGCTTTAAACCAGGAAAGAACTGGGTGCAGTTGGAATTTATCGATGGAGCGGGGAATAATATACCCAATGTATTTAATAATACCGCGAGACTGATTACTTATGAACCTAATGGTCAGGATAGTCTCGCGAAAATAGTCCGGGGAGAAGTTGAGCTGGAAGCTTTACGGGGTATTGTAGACCAGAATTATCAAGTTCCCCCTTCCCCACCAATAACTGACCAGGAGGAAATACCTGATGTTGAAGCAGAAACGACCGTAGTAGAACCGACGGAAGAAGCAACCTTTACAGATGAACCTACTGTAGAAGAAATTCCTGTGGAGGAGGAAGTTACTGTGGAGGAGGAAGTTACTGTTGAGGAAAATTCACAATCCATTTTCGAGTTCTTCAACCCCTTCGGTAAGGTAGAATCTATTGAAGAGGAAGCTTCAAAAGTAGAGGAAGTTCCTGTTACAGAGGAACCGAGTGCAGTTGTAGGAGAAGAAGTTACTGTTCCTGAAGAGGAAGAAACTCCTGTGGTAGAATCTATTGAAGAGGAGGTTACTTTAGGAGAGGATGAAGTTCCTGTTGTTGAAGAGGAAGAAATTCCTGTGGTAGAATCTATTGAAGAGGAGGTTACTCTAGGAGAAGATGTTCCTGTTGTTGAAGAGGAAGAAACTCCTGTGGTAGAATCTATGAAGGAGGAAAATACTGTAGAAGAGGATGAAGTTCCTGTTGCTGAAGAGGAAGAAACTCCTGTGATAGAATCTATTGAAGAGGAACCACCATTATCTCCCTAAGGCGATCCCACAGGGATCTGCATCCATCCACGCCCGCAATTTATTTGCGGGCTACTTATAAAACCCCTTCAGGGTTTGAATATTATCCAGTCAAGTACATTAATCTAGATCTGGAATTAGACTAAATCATGGAAACTGAATCTACTATTGTTCAAGTAGAACTTTCTGACGGCACTCAGGTAAATATAGAAGCCACTCCCGTAGGAGAACAACAAATAGCGGCTCGTACCTTACCATTTGAAGAAGCTGCTGCTGCTATTGGTTCCATAGCTCAAGATATCTCAACAGCAGTACAAAAAGCTAAACCAGATAAGGCTCAAGTGAAGTTTGGTTTGGAGATTTCTGTGGAATCGAAGGGTTTGAGTGCTTTGTTAGCTAAGGGTTCCGGGAAGGCTAATCTAGAGGTTACTTTGGAATGGAACAACAACCAATAAGTGCAGAGCGATTTGATTCCTATTTACAAGATTGTACAGTGCGCCTGAGGATAAAGAAGAGTCTGGGGACTGGTTTTTTTGTGGCACCAAGGCTAATTTTGACCTGCGCTCATGTGGTACAATATGCTTGGGCTGATGAATTAACTGTTACAGTGGATTGGTTCAAGGAGTCTCGGGAGGCTGAGGCAGAAATTGTTTCCTGTCTGGAAGAACCTCATTTGGATCTGGCTTTGCTTCGGCTCCATGAGGGACTAAATTGGCACCATCCTTGTGTGACACTAGATATTGCCGAGCCTGATATTGGCGCTGCCTTATATTGCTATGGGTATACTCAAAGTTATCCACAAGGAGATTCAGCTACATTTACCTATGAAGGCATTAGTAAGCAGGTTAAAGTTATTAGGTATAAGTTAAAAGGAGGTCAGGCAGAGCCTGGGTTGAGTGGGGGAGCCTTGTTGAATCAGCAGACTGGCAAGGTTTGTGGGGTTATCAATTTGTCTCGCAACATAAATACAGATTTGGGGGGTCGTGGTATTCCTGGGGTAGTTATTGCCCAGCAGTTCCCTGACTTATTGGCCGAAAATTGGAGACTTTATGGTCAAACCACAAAAGTTGATGATATAAACTATTTTATGTATGGTGGTGCTGTGGCTCCTGAAGGCTTTTGGGGACGAAAAGAGGCGATCCGCGCGTAGCGCGGATCCGGTGTTTCACCCCGGATCGCCCACCTGAAAAATCGCATTGGTGCCAAAATAGCCCAGCCAGTTAATATTGTGGGGTACCGCCGACAGGGGAAAAGCTCGGTTTTGCGCTATATTAAGGATCGTCCTGAGATTTTCTTTCCGGCGGCACAACAGCCTCTGATTGTTTCCCTGGATTTGCAAGCTGGGCAATTTCATTCCCCAGAGGGGGTGACGGAAGGGATTCGCCGGGCGATCGCCGGGCACCTGGGAGAGGAATTCTGGACAAGGGCAGAAAATACGGATCTTTTTGCGGTGGAAGATGGGCTGGAGGAGGTGCGCCATCGAGGTTATCGGCTCATTTTGCTGTTGGATGAGTTTGAGCGGGTTCAGTTAAAGGATTTCCAAGATTGGGGGGAAGATTGCCGCTCGAAGATGTCTGCTGGTATTTTTACTATAGTCATTGCTACAAAGCGACCTATCTATGAGGCTTACCACAGTCTAAATCTCACCTCTCCTTTTGATAATCTTTTCAGTATGACGGTGTTGGGGGCGCTGGAAAGGGAGGCTTGGGAGGAGGGAGTGAGAGCAGGTTTTCAGGGTACAATTGAGCAAAAGGAGTTAAACTGGATTGAAGATATAGCGGGGGCATTACCTTTTTATGTGCAAATGGCTGCCTCAATGTTGTGGCAGTATGAGGATATAGATTCATCTCAAAAAGCAATGAGAGAACAAGTAAAGCCACATTTTCAGTACTTGTGGGATAACTTGAGTAGTGAGGAGCGCTCTGCTTTGAAGTTTGTGGTTGGTTATTCCGATGTTGAGCAACCGTCACTTCAGATTTTGGCTCACTTAGAGCGACATGGTTTGCTGAAACAGTCTCGTAAACGGGTGTTTAGTAGGTTATTTGAATATTTTTTGCAGCAACTGTAGGGTGGGCAATCAAAAATTTACTTGATACTTCTCTGACTTCTCTCTTCTCTCTTTCCCTCTTTCTCTGCATCCTCTGCGTCTCTGCGGTTCATTATAGCAGTACGCAAGAGGAACGAAAACAAAATTATTTGAAGAGTTTTTTACAGGAACAGTCATGAAACGCTATTTGCCAGAAATCTGGGAACTGTTTTACTGGGCACTTTGGTGTCCTTCAAAACTTCAACAACGCATGAAAGAAACAGTGACCAGTTACCAGTTACCAGTGACCAGCACTGGATTTAGTGACGTTCTCCTCTTCAAGTTTAACTTCCGATTCTTCAGTCAGTTTTTGCTTTTAATCGCTATTCTGAGTCTCTCTTTAGTTTTCACTGGAGCACCCTTCTTACCGCTAATTATACTTTTTATTTTATTAACGGCTTACAGTATTGCCATATTCTTCTTACCACTATCACTATGTGTTCCTGTTCTTTCTTTGTTTGTGCTTTTAGATCCATCAAATCAGTCGCAGGATATCTGGATGGATATGCTGGAGGCTGTAAAAAAGACCATCCCACCTTTTTCACAACTCGCATTAGGGCTTGGAGTTGATAGTATAGGTTTAGGAATAACCTTTGCCATATCCTTGACATTGCTTCGTCGAAAACAGAGCCAGTTGTCTAAAAATGTTTTCATCATTGGTAGTATCTTGAGTGCTTTGTTGGGAGCAGTATTAGCAACAGAAAATTTATTGTTTACACTCTTTTTAGGAGGGATAGTTGGACTTTTCTCTTTCTTTGCGAAAGACGAGCTTGAAAGTGAAGATAATGCGACAGTCGTTGCGTTCGGAGTTGTGGGAGGAGTTGCGGGAGGAGTTGTGGCAGGAGTTGTGGGAGTCGTTGCGGGAGGAGTTGCAGCAAGAGTTGTGTTAGGAGTTGTGTTAGGAGTTGCGGGAGTCGTTGTGGGAGTCGTTGTGGGAGTCGTTGCGAGAGCAGTTGTGGGAGTCGTTGTGGGAGTCGTTGTGGCAAGAGTTGCGGCAGGAGTTGTGGGAGTCGTTGCGGCAGGAGTTGCGGCAGGAGTTGCGGCAGGAGTTGCGGCAGGAGTTGCGGCAGGAGTTGCGGCAGGAGTTGCGGCAGGAGTTGCGGCAGGAGTTGCAGCTATTGCTACGTTCCCCCTACCCTTGTTTCTACTAACTGCTGGTTTGCTTGCTATGTGCTCATCCCCAGCCAAAAATAGAAGCTTAGGATTAATTATTACAGTGCTTCTTACTGCTTTGGGGGTAGACAATCTAGGAGTAACTGCACTATGGGTGGTACCAACCACATTACTTTTCTACTTTCGCCTTATTCCTGATTACTTGCTTCTATCTCTTATTGTACAACTTACATCAGCTTTCCGTCGTCTCTCCAAAAACATTCCTTGGTTACCTACAAGCTCTGCTCTCAAACAGCTTCAACAACTGCCTCCCTACTCCAGTGAGTTGTTGTGGTTCCCTCTACCAGGACAAAATCAGGTACTAGTGGCAGCATTTCAAGAAAATCCCACGGAAGCACTTCCCACTCTACAAAGAATGCAAGCCATGGATTTGCCCGGTTTCCATGGCACAGTTTACCAGGCTCTCTCCCCAATTGTAGCTAACCTATTGGCAACAGTAGACACAACCCCCACATTGCTCCACACCATTTCACCAGAACATTCCATTCTCTCGGTACTGGTTCCATCCTTCTCCACCCCTTCCTCTAGTATAGAGTCAGATGACTCATTCTCACCAAACCCAGTCCATACAAAGATTCCCACTGATTTAAATATCATGGTACCACGATTGGGGAATATAGTGAAAGACGTGAGGAACGCCCTAGAAGGGGGAAATATTGTCCTCAGAGAAAGAGCCTTAGAACGAATTCTCAACAACCTGAAAGGATTATCTAACCAACTCCCTGGTCTGGGTATTCAGGGGAACCCTCTCCCCCGCTGGCAAAAGGTTCTGCAACGGTGGGAAAGGTTAATTCAACTGGAACTGGAAGAACAACAAAAACTATCCCAAGGGGAACTTTTGAACCCATTTGTTTATGGGAACCCCCTCAGAAGTGAGAGTAACAACCTCTTCAAAGGGAGGCAAAAATTTGCCGACCAAATTGTGCGCCAGATCCTGGACAGAAACCGCCCTACCCTGGTGCTTCTAGGCTCCCGACGTATGGGCAAAACCTCATTCCTCCTGAACCTCACTCGCCTTCTTCCCAGCGACCTAATTCCTATTTATATCGACCTCCAGCGAGCCGGAATGACTAGTAGCGACGGGGATTTTTGCTATGGTTTTGCTAGAGCAATCCGCCGAGAGACGGGCAGTCAAGCCATTGCACTGCCCCCTCTGCTCCCACGGGACCATTTTCGCCAGAACCCCTACACTGCCCTGGAAGACTGGCTGGAGGACAATCTGCCCCTGCTGGGGGAACGACGTCTCCTGCTGTGCTTAGATGAATTCGAGAAAATAGGCACTGCTCTCACTCAAGAACGCATGAGTAAGCGCCTCCTGGACGAAATGCGCCACCTAATCCAACACATGGATCACCTCAGTTTCCTCTTCAGTGGTGTCCAAGCACTAGACGAATTAGGTCCCAATTGGAGCAGCTATTTTATCAGCACTACACCTATTTATATGTTATACTTAGAACCCCACGAAGCAGAAGACCTCCTGCGGAATCCGGACCCGGATTTTGAGCTACAATACCATGAAGAGATGATTCCAGAAATACTCCGCCTCACCCGCTGTCAGCCCTATCTATTGCAACTTATAGAGGCTAGTCTCGTCACTCAAGCCAACGAAAATGGAGAAAAGATTGCCACCCTCTCCACCCTCCACCAGGCTATAGAAAAAGCCTTCACCCAAGGAGCATCCTATTTCACCAATGTTTGGAGTGAATATACCGAGAGAACCCCTTCTGAGTGCCACGCTGGACAACTATTTCTCCACCACTTGGTGCAAGGAAAGAAACCAAATCCCACTGCAACCCCAGAAACCCAAAGTGCTATCCAACGTATGGTGAAATATCACCTCCTAGAGCGCCTACCAGAGGGCGATTATCAAGTGGAAATCCCCCTGATCCAACAATGGATAAAAGAACGAAGACGGTAGGGTGGGCATTGCCCACCAGGGTGGGCAATGCCCACCAGACCTTTGTAGACCTTTGTAGGGTGGGCAATGCCCACCAGACCTTTGTAGACCTTTGTAGGGTGGGCATTGCCCATCAGGGAGTGTGCTGCTGACCCACCTGCGAATAAATTGCGGGCTAGTATTAATGGATTTTTAATATCTAAAATATATCTAATAATTTATGCATAATATATTTTTACGACAGCACGAATTCCTAACTCGCGCCTAGGGCTATATCTGACATTGTGCAGCTAAAATTTGTTTTAATAGTTGACATTGTCAGAAAAATAAGCTATAGTAAACCTAAATGATTTGATCCCCCCGCCCTAAGGGGGGATCTAGCGTTAGGATTTGTACAAATGATTTAGACGCACTATATATGATTACAGCCAACTAGAACTTTGAAGGAAAAACCATGGCTAATAATATCCTGGACAATATAGATAGGTCGAAGTTAGGAAAGCTATCGCGTAGGATGCGTTACGCTAACCCATTTAATTTAGGATGCTGCTACGTACGATGCGTTACGCCAACAAAGTTTGTATTGTTGCTACTACTTACGGCTAGTAATGCATCCTACGGCAGCTAACGCATCCTACGGGTGGGGACTGTCGCGCATTCGTTCAACAGGCTCGTAAAAGATGCAGTATGACTCAGGCTTATGGCAAGTTCGTCAGTGACTTTGTTCGTCAATGTGGTGGAACCTTTTCAGGTACAGTTTCGAGCTGCTTATGGGCGCAATGAGTCCGAACAAGCGCTGATTGAACCAGTTATTCAGGATCTACAAGAGTTGTGCCAAAACTATCTAGAACTTGAGGAAATGCTACAGGGGTCAACTAAATGTGGACAAAACTTGACATTACGCTACAAATGTCTCAAATTGCTGGTCGGCGTTCGTTTCTGGTTACCGCTTGCAGCTAGATCGTTCCTTGGTAGGAACTCCCAGATACCGAACCTTTGACCGTTCCCTCTACCCCGGTGCCTTGGCTTTAAACTTAGGGAGTAGCCACCCCTCGCCTAAAGCATCAGTTACCGAACTACCAATTTATTTACCCTAGCACATCACTATGGCGTTTCTGTAATCGGTTGGAAGAAATGGAGCTTTTGCCTTCTGGAACCTGGGAGCGATTGCGCGATGGGAAACTAAAAGTGAGAAAAACGCAAGAGGAACTTGGTCTAGAAGCACTTCCCCAACGTGCTGATATGGCTCCAAGATACTATCAGCAACTTGCTATTGAGGCACTGGATCGGGGTTTGATTAGGTTGGAAGCTCGTCCTATTGCTCAATTGCTGCGAGAAGATTCCGAAGGAGCTACTGAAATTGACTTGTATCAAGTATAACTATAAAGGGGAAGGTAATTATGAATTTGGCTCATTCCCACGTTATATTTGATGCCTGCTGTTTGCTAAACTTTAGCGCTTCTGGTAATTTACGATGTGCAAAGCGATAGAGCAACCGTATTTTAATCGGGGGATATAAGCGCAAGTTGAATTTATTCAGCCGTGGTATGTGCTAGTATAATATCAAGAGGTTGGGGTCTCAACCTAGTTGCTCAGCAATGTAAGACGGGGTTTCCCTGCGATTGCTGCTTAAATCCCGAATCCCCCGTGTTTTAACCGGGGGAGTGGATCAATGGCAATATTGAGACCCACCCCCTTCGCCCCCTCCTGGGAGGGGGTTGGGGGTGGGTTGCTATTTCTCAGGGTATTCTTGAAGTGGTAGATTTTGAATCAGAAGAAGAGGCGGAATTATTTGTTAACTACGCTGCGGTTATTGACGATGGTGAGGGCGATCGCTACCGACGATAAAGGAGCAATTTCCTTTTTTCGACAGGAAGCACCTCACCTCCAAATTAGATAGCTAACCTAAATGATTCGAGTACTTCGCCCGATCCCCCCGCCCTACAGGCACCCCCCTTAATAAGGGGGGCTGGGGGAGATCCAGCGTTAGTACTTGTACAAATGATTTAGACGCACTCTAGTAACTTTCTGTTAATCAAACGCAGACTCAATGTAGTTTTGAATAGTAAAATAATAGCCTTGATAAAATATCGGTTTTCCTATGATAATGGATTGATTAGGAGTTTCCTTTATAAGGCGATCGCCATAACGAACCAGAGCCACATCAAATCGACAAGGAAGATGAACCAAATGGAGATGTTCAGCGAGAAATATTTCCGCTGTTTGCCAAAGTTTAGCTTGTTTTTCCTCTGTAATAGCAAGCATTCCATTGGCGTCCAAATTACCCCGACTGCGGGTTTTAACCTCCACAAAACTAATCATAGTGGAGGGTTGTTGGGTAATGAGGTCTATTTCTCCCCACCGACAACGCCAACGATGATGAAGAATTGACCAACCTTGTGCTACCAACCATTGTGCTACCAACCTTTCCCCTATTTCGCCAATTTTAGTCATATTTTCTTGCTTATTTGTGGTTTCCATGGTAAGATAGGTAATATAGATGGTTTTGACAACATGATGAAAAAAGTATTCAGGTTATTTGCTTTTGTCTTAGGTGCTCTAGTAGCTGTAAATATATTGGTAGCACCAGTTCAAGCTGTAGATTACAATAAAAGGAACTTGATGAATAGCGATTTATCGGGTCAAGATTTGACTGGGGATAGTTTCGACCACACTATTTTACGGGATTGTAATTTAAAAGACGCCAATTTGCGAGGGGTACGTCTTTTTGGTGCTAATCTGGAAAGAGCTAATTTGGAGGGAGCCGACCTTTCCTATACTATACTAGACTCAGCTAATTTTAAGCGGACTAATTTGACCAATGCAGTGCTAGAGGGTGCTTTTGCTGCTAGTGCTAGGTTCGATGGAGCTATTATTGACGGGGCTGATTTTACCAATGTTTTGTTGAATGTGAATCAGGAAACAAAGCTTTGTGAAATAGCGACGGGAACCAATCCCACTACAGGAAGGGATACTCGGGATACTTTGTTTTGTTTTTAATTGGTTTAATGGTGCGTTATCCGCACCGCTTTTCCTAAGGGGATCGCTTCCATAACAATGAGCAATAAACAAGGTTCTTCTGGGAGAGAGCGGGAGTAATCCCGCTGACTTACCCGATATCCAAAAAATATGGTACCCTTTTTATTTGCAAGTTGATGTAACCTATGCAGCAAGATCCAATAACCGAAAGCGAGATTTGGTGCCCTGAAATTCTTGACTATCGATCCAGCACCGATGCCAAGAGAATCAAATATTTACAGTGTCAGTCAGACATTCTCATCTATGACCAAATCAAAAAGCAGCTCGTGGATTACATTTGGTCTTTAGATCCAAGCCGCAAACTTAGCGTTGAAGAGGCTGCCAATGAAATTCCTTCAATTATCGAACAAATCCCATTAGAAGAATATGGTAACTGGGTTTTCTATCCTTGGTCTCGACGACTAGTACATGTTTTGCCGCCCAATGCTTTTGTTGCTTTGCGCACCAACCGTAATCGCTATAAGATTACTCCAGAAGAACAGGAACTTCTCACGTGCGGCTCGTTCCCTGTGAAAGCTGAGGCGTAAGCCAAACATAAGCAGGGGCTTGGTTTTGGGACATCGGGACTGTTAATCTAAGCCACCGAAAGGGGCTGAAAAACAGAACTCTGAGTCACTACCTGAGCGCTAGACCCGCAAGGGAAATGCGAGGGAAATTAGGAGAACTAAAGTGGAACTCCGAAACTCTAAGGCAGTGATTACCGAACCATGACAACTGAATGAATTATGAGAGTGAGGACACGGTCAGGAATCGTGAAACCAAGTCTCTCCCGCGTGGGAATCGCGTGAATCCTTATCTGGCCACAGTGAGGTTAATCACCAGGCTGAAGCTGGCAACAGGGCGGTAAAGTGCGACCGAACGGTTAGGTAGAGATACTTCCGCTAATAGGGAGAACACAGGGATAACTTAACGTGAATCATCTGAGAAAAGACCTAAGTTCCGACACTGTCGGAAGGCCGTTATATACGACAGAAGAGACACCGAATAAAGACTCGTAAGGGTAAGTGTTTGCCACTTACATTCCTGAGTTGGTAGTGGGTCAAAGGGTGAGTCCCCAAGGGTTCGTAACAATAGTTCATTCGGAACGAGTAAAAACTCGCTCGACTTCGACTAAAACAGGGGATTCCAAGCCCAACATGTGAGGTGGTGGGGCTGCTTGATTAACAGCCTAACGGAAGAGCGAGGGTAAGAGAGGGCGTAACTGCCCGAGGGTTTCTAAAGAGAAGACACACAATGTAATTATCAGAGCGAATTAAGGAGCTTAAGCTGTGCAAAGCACTAAGGTAGCCCCAATCGAATACCGCAGCATAGAGGATTTAAAACTTCACCTTGCAGTATTCCTGCGGGGTAGAAAGATAAGTCTGAAGGCTGACGATGTCTGGAAAGATTTGCCGTGGAAGCGATTCCGGGGTCAGGTCTTTCGATTACAGAGGAGTATCTTCAAAGCGCTTGCATACAATCAGAAAGTTAAGGTCAAACTCTTACAACGGCTTCTATTGAGAAGTCGTGCAGCTCAAGCTTTGGCCGTCAAACAAGTAACACAGCTGAATCAAGGGAAGAAGACCCCCGGAGTTGATGGAAAAACTGCACTCTCTACACGAGAGCGTCTGGTGTTGTGTCAGAGGCTAAATAAGCACTGGTACCACTGGAGACACCAACAACTAAGAAGGGTAAACATCCCCAAGCCTAACGGCAAAACACGAGGATTAGGCATACCAACAATAGCAGACAGAGCATGGCAAGCGCTGCTTAAATTAGCAGCAGAGCCAGCTTATGAAGCTATAGCCGGGGAAAGAAGCTACGGCTTCAGACCCGGTCGCTGTACTGCGGACGCACAGAAGCTAATATTTGACAACCTAAAAAGCAAGGCTAAGGGTAAGGATAAGCTGGTTCTGGAGACGGATATCAGTAAATGCTTCGACGAGATTGACCACAAAGTCATACTCAAAGGCGTTATCTTACCAACTGAAGCCAAACTAGGTTTGAAAATTGCGGTTAAAGCTGGTGTCCGTGGTGAATACCCCTCCAGTGTGAAGGGCACGCCGCAAGGTGGAGTGATATCCCCATTACTGGCAAATATAGCCCTAGATGGATTCGAGAACCTAGGGTCAGACCAAATTACGAGAACCCAAAAATACCACAAAGGTAAAAAGAATGGGTTTACAAAATCTGAAAGTATAAGGGGTATACGTTACGCGGATGACGCGGTCTTTATCTGTAAATCAAAAGCTGATACCAAAAAGCTGAGGCGAGATATAGACGAATTTCTCAAGTCCAGAGGGCTAAGAATAAACGAAGATAAGACTGAGATGAGGAGAGCTACGGATGGATTTGACTTTCTGGGATGGCGTTTTCGCGTCAACTCACGAGGAACATTTAAATCCGCACCGAGCCAAAAGAATTATGCGGAAATAAAGGCCAAAGTTAAAGCAACCTGGAAGAACAAAGAGTTGAGCACAGAAGCTCGGCTAAAGAAAATAGGAACACAGGTCCGTGGCTGGAGGAATTACCATAAATTCTGCGATATGTCAAAACACGCTCTATGGTCACTGCGCCAATGGTTATGGCGCAAACTAAGGGCAGATAAACGCAGGCAAGACCAAAAGGAGGCCGAAAAAGCGCGTCGTCAAGCCATTGAAGGTAAGAAGGCGAAGAAGGGAGCAGCAAAGCGCCAGCTCACGAAAGAGCAGGTGGATAAAGCATTTCCTAAAGTTTCCTGGGAAGTGAATAGTCACGTAATGGTCAAAGGTAGTGCCTCACCCTTCAATGGGAATATAGCCTATTGGGTTGGTCGGAACTCTGAACTTTATGAGGGATCAACCGCTAAAGCTATTAAGCGACAGAAAGGGAAATGTACGCATTGCAACCGATTGTTCATGGAGATAGATGGTCCGGTGGAGTTGCACCACAAAGACGGGGACCACAACAACTGGGATATGAAAAATCTAGTTGCTCTTCATAGGGAATGTCACCAAGCTCAGACGATTCATCGGAAGAGAATTAAAGACGGACTCGTAAAGCGCGCCGTAAAGGCATAGAGATACCTGAGCTGTATGAGGTGAAAGTCTCACGTACAGTTCGTAGGAGAGGGGCGAGGTGGTAACACCTCCCTCGACTCTAATTAAAAAGCGCATCGGCATTGTTGGACTTTCTGTAGGGCACAGCATCGCTATAGGGTTGGGGTTAGAAAGGTGTTTCGGAGAACTGCGTCTGGCTGATTTTGATACCATCGATCTCTCCAATCTTAATCGCATCAATACACCCATTCACAATATTGGGGTCAACAAAGCGATTGTTGTCGCCCGTGAACTATTGGAAATCGATCCTTATCTCAACATTTCATGTTATCCCGAGGGCATTAACACGAAAAACATAGAAGACTTCTTGTGTCGAGATGGTCAGCTAGATCTGCTTATCGATGAGTGTGACAGCATCGACATTAAGTTTAGTCTCCGCTACGCAGCGCGAAAACAGCATATTCCTGTACTAATGGACACCAGCGACAATGGACTTATAGATGTGGAACGATACGATCTCGAACCGAATCGCAAGCTATTCCATGGTCTTGTGGAGGAAGTTTCTCCCGAAAAGATGAGAGGATTGTCCAATCGCGAGAAAGTACCCTATGGTTTGGCAATACTTGGGATAGATGGAGTTTCTGACCGACTGCAACTCTCCCTCTTGGAAATAGAGAGCACCGTTTCCACATGGCCACAACTAGGTTCTGCTGTCTTGCTTGGTGGTGGGGCTGCCACTGATACTACTCGACGTATATTACTGGGACAGTCCATACAGTCTGGAAGGTATTCTCTTGATTTGAATCAGATAATCAGATGCGGCAGCATTCCTGAATCAACACATTCCGGCAAAGAAGAACCAGGTTTTCAATGGTTTGCTAAGAAGCAAATACAAAGTCTGCCACCAGTTTCATCAACTGCCGGTACCATGCCGTCGATGCCGATGCTTCGTGACTTGATTAGGGTGGCTTCCCTTGCACCTTCTGGGGGAAATTCCCAACCATGGCTCTGGGTATCCACCAACCATGGGCTCCATCTCTTCCTCGATCCCCGCACCAAAGCAACATTGATAGATTTTTGGAATTTAGGGAGCACCCTAGCCCTTGGAGCAACGGCGGAAAGTTTCATTCTTGCAGCCGGGAAATCGGGACTTGGAGTCAGTAGAGAAGAGTTCTGCCCATCCCTTTTTCCTGTTGCCCGATTCACCTTTCCCATAGGCGAACCTAACGTATCTAACTGCGAACTCGCCGAAGGACTTACCCATAGGACCACTAATCGCAGCAATTTGCCATCCGATCCCTTACCCACCGATCTGGGGGAGAGAATCGATGGGATTCTAGCTCCGTTTTCAGGGGTTCACTGTAGGATCGTAACAGATCCAGAAGTGATAACAGCCATTGGCAGGATAGCCGGTGAAGCTGACCGTTTACGCTTTCTCAACTCAGCCGCTCATGGCGAAATGATGGAGGAACTACGTTGGGATTCTGAAGAGGCAGAGCGCACTCGCGATGGCATCGAGGTAGCTCACTTGGGGCTGGATGAGATAGATCTTTGCGGCTTGCAGGTACTTCGCAACCCAAAGATAGTGGCAGAAGCTAACAAATGGGGTATTATGGGGGCAAATCTCGTGAAAGGGGCACAAACTGCCTTTAATAATTCAGGCGGTGTCGGGCTCTTATTCGTTGAAAAGCCCACTTGCCCAGACTTTTTCATAGCTGGGCGAGCATTGATGCACCTCTGGTTATATCTTGAGAAGTGTGGTTTTGGGCTGCACCCTTGGACGGCGTCTATTTATTTTATCATGCGTTTTGTGCAGGAAAAAGGCCTAGGTTTTAGCCCATCTGAACAACGTTCCCTGTCCGTGCTTCGAGAGGAGTTCCACCGGTGCTTTGGTCTCGATGGGTCCCAGGGGCTAGCAGTTATGTTTCGGATCACAACATCCCCCAAACCTATGGGTCGCTCAAAGCGCAAGTCAGTAGACGATATTCTAATTACCTACTAAAACAAAAATAAATTTTCCGAACCATATTAATATAATTTTAGATGACGGAGATATAAAAATGAATTTGGGGAAAAATGCTCAAATCAAAATCCTAGATTGTATAACTGATGACATTATTCAACTAAGGAAGGATGTCTATGTTCAAGAAAAAGGTCTCATAAAAGAGTAAAATGTGATTACAGAAGATGACAAAAATGGAGTTCACATTTGTCTTTATAGTGAGGGTACACTTATTGCTACAATACTGGGAGTAAGAGCTGTTCAATCTTATTTTCAGCATCTTACAAATATTTCTTCAAATTTTTTAGAAAATTCTTTTTATCTTACTCGTGCTGTAATCAAGAAGGAATATAGTGGTAAGGGTATATTTCAGTTCTTGATGTATCTCGCTTTAAGAGAAGGTCGCAAACAAGGAAAAAAAGTTTGTGTAAATCTGTTTGAAAGAACGTCTCTCATAAATAATCTGATGAAAGTAGAGTGGTTGGATTTAGATATATCCTATTCCCACTACAAGCTATATGCTGGAAAATTTTATATTGAATATGGTTTAAGCAAAACTTGGAACCGAATGTCTTCTGATTTACAAAAGCTTGTTCTAGATTCTAATCTTTGAGTTTCGGATGTTTAACTAACAGCTTTAGTAGGTTGGGTAGAGCGTAAGCGTTACCCAACAGCACCAACCCAACCAACGGCTATATGTGGGATGAATTTTTTGTTTCTAAAGTTAGCACATCGGAAGCCATATCTACCACCAGTCGCCGAGTTTTTAACCACTGACGACCAAGTAAAATTTCTGGCACTCCATTCCCTGTATGAACGGGTATATCAAATGTAATCCCATCTAAACACACTCTACCTGCATAAAGATTAAACTCTGCTTCGGTTCCTTTTGCCATCTGCATCTTCCTCTGTCCTAAATAAATCCAACCAAGTCCCTCTAAATCTTGCATATCAATTGCTAACCAACCTGAAAATCCAGTATCGAGTATTGCTTCAATAGGTAATTCTAATCCGTCAGCAGCGATTAACTCAATTTCAAATAATAACTCGTCTTCATCCCCAAATCTACCTTGAATCATATGCTTCCAGATACCCCTGTCTCGTTAATCCGGAAAAGATAGAAAGGAGCATTGGGGTGTTTCTGACGGGACATATTGATAGCGGTTAATTCATCTTCAGCAAGAAAATAATCCCCTGTTTCTGGTTCTACCGTCAGATACCAATTGTAGCAAGTTTCCATCAATTCCGATTTGACTCTTTCAAAAATTGGCTTGCATCGTTGATAGAATGCTTCCTGTTCCAATCGACTCTTTGCTTTCTTTTCTGGAGACCACTGGATTTCTGGAAATACTCTTCCTCTACGCACTTTGGTAATTGGTTTTGCTTGAGTCATTTTGTGTTTTCCTTAAGAATTATCGATTTTATCTTTCCACTCTCTAATATTATATACCAAGATGCCATTTGTCAAGTAAATCTTCGAGCTAATTTGTAAAGATAATATTCAAAGTTTGCACGGCATCTTCTTAGGTTTAGGCAGCAACTGATTTGTTGGGTTGAGGCACGAAACCCAACAGCACCAAACCATGTTGGGTTTTGCTGGCGCTCAACTACAGCTATAGCAGTGAGCGCTGAGGTATTTACAAATTCACCAAACGAACGATTGCTAAAACCTTTTTACATAGCTTTTCACGAACCCGATTCCCGATTCCCGATTCCCCCGCGCAGCGCTATATTTTGTCAATTATCCGGTCTTTTGATGGTAAATTACCACCCTACAAGGGTCTGAAATAATAATATTATTATGTAATTCTTGAGTTGCTCTAGCTTTACCCATTCCCTCTCATATTATTATAATAATGTAAAGTTTTGAACAAGATTCAATATTTGGGGTAAATCGCTTATTTTAGATGTATACTATAGATATAGACCTTTGGAAGGAATAACGAAAATGACTCTCAAACTTGAACTGAAAGACCTACCACTTCGCTCTCGCCAGCCCTCTACATCTGAAATCGACCAATTTGGGGGGGCGCTACCCGAGAAGCAATTTGTAAGTCAACTAAAGACTGTGAAAGTGGTCAATACTGTTGTCCTCCAAATGAGAATGTACATGTATGTCGATGGGGCATTGCAGTGATAGAAATCCAAATGGCAGTTAACAATACTCCTGGGAGATGTGTCTAGTGGCATAGAAGTGGCGATAACCTACAACCTTTTGCGTCTTTGCGGGCGCAAGGGTTGCGCCCCTACAGTAGTTGCTGATATTTAGGATCGCCTTGAAGTTGTTTGAGAACCTGTTTTATTTCCTGGGTGCGGTGTTTATTCACTACTAAGGTAACATTTCCATCCCGCACAATGACCACATCTTCTAAACCAATAGTTACTATAGCCTCTTTTTCATTACTGCTATAAATAATCGCTCCTTTTGTATCTCTTCCCACGTGGTTTGCTAAGGTGATATTTTCTCCCTTTCCTGGTAATAATCTTTCCAAGGAAGACCAGTCTCCCAGGTCGTCCCAACCGAAGTTAACAGAGAGCACATAGGCTAATTGGGTTTTCTCCATGACAGCATAGTCAATGCTTTTCTTCTCTAACTCTTTATAAGCGTCTTTCCCTTTTGTTCTCAAAAGTTGGATAATTTGCGGTGCGTGTATTTCTAGTTCCTGTAACATTACTTGAGGACGGAAGATAAACATACCGCTATTCCAACTATAGCGTCCGGTGTCTATAAAGGATATTGCTGTTGTCTTGTTGGGCTTTTCGGTAAAGCGACTCACTTTATAAACCGGTAACCCACCAAAATCACCTTCTTTTTCCCCTTGTTCAATATAACCATACCCAGTAGAAGGGTAGTTAGGTTTTATTCCCAGAGTAACTACAGCTTGTTTGGTAACTGCTAGTTCTGTAGCTGCTTCAATAGTGCGGGCGAAACCGTGGGTATCCCCTATCCAGTGGTCCGCAGGAAAAAAGCCCAGGGGTGTTTGACCGTGGCGTTGTGCTGCTTCTAGGGTAGCCCAAGCTACGGCAGGAGCTGTGTCTTTCCCTTCTGGTTCTATTAATAAGTTTTCTGCTGGTAATTCTGGTAACTGTTCTCTCACTCCCTGGGCAATTATAGCAGATGTCACTACCCATAATTTATCCCAATTCCCTGCTAGGGGTAAGAGACGGTCTGCTGTTGCTTGGAGCAGGCTTTTGCCGCTACCATCGAGGGAAAGGAACTGTTTGGGGCGCTTTCTGCGACTGAGGGGCCAAAATCTTTCTCCTTTACCACCTGCGAGAATAATTGGAATTAGAGTCATAATAGGGTGATAGGAGGATAGGGGTGATAGGAGTAATCTTTTTCTGGTTTGGTGGGAAAATTATGAAAGAACTGGTAACTGAAAAGGATTTGCTGCTTCTAATTGGGCCGCTATTGCAATTATAGTGGCTTCTGCTGCTGGACGACCGATTAGTTGGATGGCTATGGGTAAACCATGGTGGTCAAAATTGCCTGTGGGAAGGGCGATCGCTGGTAGTCCGGTAGCATTTGCCAGGGGGTTGGGAGTCATCCAAGCAATCACTTTAGCGACGGTTTCTGGGGGAGGAACATGGTCCCACTCCCCAACTTTTATGGGTGAATGCATTAATACGGGAAGCAGGAGGACGTCAAATTTGTGGAAGAAAGCAATAATTTGCCTTGATACTATTTGCATTTTAGCAATTGCTCGCAAGTATTCTCCAGCGGAACCTGTTTGAGAAGCAAGCCAAGCGTTCATAGGACTCATGGCTGCTAGAGGAACTTCACTGCATGTCACTCCTGCTTGCCAAACTTGCTTAAAGGGTTCCACCAAAGGGGTCAAATCGGGACAGCTTTCTGTTATGATATGGCCCATAGCTGCCAAGGTCTGGGCTGTCTGTTCTACTGCCTGCTGATAAATCTCTACCGCAGCTCCTGTAGGTAGAACTGTACTGGAAAAGGCAATGCGCAACTGGGGTGGTTTTTGCTGGGCTGCTTCCAGGAAGGGGGTTTCCGGGTTGGGTAACCAATAGGGGTCTCCAGGAGCATAGCCTGCCATTACATCTAAGAGTGCTGCTGCATCGGCAACGGTATGAGCCAGGGGACCGTGGGTGGCGATGCCGTTTTGATAGTCTCCTAGGGGGGCATTAGATACCCTCCCTCTGGCTGGTTTTAGCCCCACTAAGCCACAACAAGCTGCGGGAATGCGAATTGAGCCTCCTCCGTCGGAACCGTGGGCTATGGGGCATAAACCTGCGGCTACGGCTGTGGCTGCTCCCCCACTAGAACCGCCGGAAGTGTGATGGGGATTCCAGGGGTTGCGGGTGGGAGGGAAACCTGGGGGTTCCGTATAAGGTAAGGAACCGAGTTGGGAGGTGGCGGTTTTACCTAAAATAACGAATCCAGCCTTTTTCATCCGGGTTACTACCCCTTCATCATACTTAGCTATGTTATGTTTTAGTGCTTGGACGCCATAGCTAGTCGGCACTTCAGATAGATTGTATAAATCTTTTATGGCAGTGGGAACGCCGAAAAAAGGAGTTTTTGGGGGATCGGTTTGAGCTAGTTGTTCTGTTTTTCTTCTAGCATCATCCAGTGCAAGTTCGGCGATGATAGTAGAGAAACTGCCTAACTGAGGATCGAACTGTTCAATGCGATCCAGATAGAGTTGGGTTAATTCTAAAGGGGATACCTCGCGATTTTTAATTAGTTTTGCTTGCTCTAAAGCTGAAGTAAAGGCTAAATCAGTTTTATTCATTATATATCCGCAGATGTACGCAGATGAACACAGATGAGCCCCCTTTATCCCCCCGATCTAAGGGGGGTACCCGAAGGGTGGGGGGATCGAGAAACAAGAAATGAACTACGCCGAGCCGCTACGCTGTATTGACGTCGCGGTCTTCTTGATGCCCGCAATGCTGACAAACATGAACGCGCTCGCTCAATGTTTTCTTGGTAGTTTCCCAACATTTAGCACATCTTTGAGTGGATTTTAACTTTTGTGTCGGTGCTTCTAAATAAACATCCCCCGCCTCAATGACCTTGTATTTAATGGCATCTTTCGTCATGCCAATAGCTACATCTAAGAGGGACCGATACCCACCCCCATCCCCTCCTGGGAGGGGGGCTACCCACCCCCCAACCTCCCTCCTGGGAGGGGGGCGAAGGGGGGTGGGTTGGCCTTTCTGGGACACAATTAACTGTTATGGAAGCGTACCATTTGTTATTGCTCAGAAATATAGTGCAAGTAGTTGGCTTCCCCCAGGTTCTGGCCTTCCCCCTCATGGGGATTTGTATTCCGAAATGCCGCAACTCAAGTTGGCCATTCACTCCCATATTACTGTGAACTTTCCAACCAGCACTGCTTGGATAAGTCCATCCTCTGTAACAGCGTTTTGCTTTGAATCTAGGATATTTGGCTAATCCATTGAAAAAGCGCTGATAGGCAAAATCTACTCGTTTTAGAGTTGCTTGGAGAGTTTGAGCCCCTAATTCTTTATATTCCGGCCAAACATCCTTGAAAGCTGGCAAAGAGTTCTGTTGCTCAAAATAGTCCACTGAATGTCCAACCCACCCCCCAACCCCCCTCCCAGGAGGGGGGCGAAGGGGGGTGGGTTGAGTTCGGCGATTAGCGATGGCTGCGTTGTATAGCTCACAGTGCATCTTGCGAGCTCTGTACAATTTACGTTCGCTCTCGACGCTTGGATATAAACGGTAGGTTATTCGGCGGGTTGGCATACAGTCTCGGTCGCTCTGTACTCTTACTATAGCTGTTTTTGTCGCTTGTTGTAAAGCCCAACTCTAAAATGGTAACATAGCTCCGTTGAGAATTGAGGGGGTATCACCCAGAAATGCCCGTGCTATCCATCCCCACCCCGTAAAACGCTGTCATATCGCGTTTTACGTAGGATGCGTTACGCTAACCCATTTAATTTAGGATGCTGCTACGTACGATGCGTTACGCCAACAAAGTTTGTATTGTTGCTACTACTTACGGTTAGTAACGCATCCTACGACAGAAGGCCGCATCTTAGATGCGTTACGCTAACCCATTTAATTTAGGATGCTGCTACGTACGATGCGTTACGCCAACAAAGTTTGTATTGTTGCTACTACTTACGGCTAGTAACGCATCCTACGACTTCTTAGCATCCTACGGGTAGGGACTTCCGCGCATTCGTTAAACAAACTGGAAACTATCTGCTGTGAGGTTATCAATTCCTTCGAGAATGAGTAAGTCTTGAGGAGCACCCCCTATATTAGCAGCAATGGTAGTATTACCTTCCTCTACGGTTAAAGTCAAGTCAGCAAACTCATTCAATTCCTGGTCAACATTATTGCCAATACTAATTATATCTCCATCTTCCACACTGAAGTCGGTGATAGTGTTAGCCCCAGCGGGTAATTCCCCACTGACGATAATAAATGTGTCAGCACCTTCATTCCCTTGGATGGTATTATTACCACCAGTATTGAGAGAGAAACTATCGTCACCACTACCTCCGAAGACAGTGTCGTTTTGACGGAGGGAGAATAAGTCGTCTCCCTCGTTACCGAAGAGATAATTCTCACCCCCTCCAGCATTACCTTCCAGAGTGTCATTTCCCAACCCCCCCCACCAGGACATCTCCGGTTCCGGCAATTAATTCATCGTTGCCTTCATTTCCGTAGAGACGGTTCCCACCAGCTCTTTGAGAGGCGTCCAGAATATCATTCCCCAGCTCCCCGAAGACGCGATCGTTGGTTTCAGCAAAAATTCGGTCATTTTCTGAACCTGCATAGAAGCGATCTGGAGCGGTGAAATTAGCTACAACGGCATCGATTTGGTCAACTCCTGCTCCTGTAAAGGTAATTTGAGCATTAGGGGTGAGTTCTGGTTCCAACACGTCGTCTCCGGGAGTTGTGAAGACCAGTTTTGGTGCTTCATCGACATTCGTTAAACTAACCGTTACCGTAGCTGTATCGGACAATCCTCCCTGGTCTGTTACAGTTACAGTGAGAGGAAAACTGGTAGTTGTCTCAAAGTCCAACTGACTGCTATCTGCTACAGTTATTGCTCCTGTAGCTGTATCAATAGTAAAGGCTCCAGATTCGTTCGGGTCGAAGGAGTGGTCACCCACCCCATCCCTGTAGGAACCGTGCATGAAACTTTCGCCTCACACGGCTCCTATGACCTATGGGTTGAAACAAGCCTTTTAGAAGGCTAAAAAACCCTTTGATTACCTCTATCCAGCTGGTACTGGGGGTTGTGGCAATCTTCGCTTTTTACTATTCCATTTCAGTTTCCTGATTCCTACTCGGATTTACCAGAGCCTTAATTTCGGAATTAGTTTAATTTCCTACTCGGCTTTCATCTTACCTGGACCTTAAATTCAGAACTAGGTTATCCTCATCATCCGTATCTCTACGGTGGAATCGGCTATATTTCAGCCACAGGCGTCCCTATTAGTTAGTAAATTCAGCTCTCGGTCATTGCGGGCAATTGTTTAGCTATTAGCTTTCGTTCCCGCGTCCTACCCGAATGGCCTCGATAGAAGTATGCCTGCCTTCCCTCTTCGGGTACCACCCCTGGAAGAGAGAACCATTCGTTTTTCCTCGTTCCAAATTAGAAATTGTTTTGAATCTTTAGGTCTCACCAGTTCGCCTACCGACCCCCTAAGGAAGCTGCTATCAGTACAATAACGCAGCAGGGTTTTGATTATCGGTTAAGAAGTCCATTAAGGAGGAGGTTGCCTCTAAACTGAACGCTGTACTCTCACCAATAAGACGCTTTTTCCGGTGATTCGCTTCACCTATTTCTAGGATACCTGTTACACCGAAGGTGCCGCCCTTGGCGTCCCATGGATTCTCCTCATTAGCAGCAGTGTACGATGCGTTACGCCAACAAAGTTTGTATTGTTGCTACTACTTACGGCTAGTAACGCATCCTACAGTGGCTAGTAACGCATCCTACAGTGGCTAGTAACGCATCCTACAGTGTCTGATTCCGCCCTGCTCCCTGCCTGCTCAGGCGCGGCTGCGCAGGAGCAGGGGTGCGCTTTCCACCTCGAATGCGATTCGAGGTGGGTCGCACCGCAGCTTCACACTCCAGAGGCTAACCTGGCAAGCCTGCTTGAATTCACAGTTGTGTGTGGGCAGATTGAGATTCGCTCATCCCCGTAGGATGCGTTACTCTTCTTAATTCTGTTTTGTTTCTACTACTAACGATGGCTAACGCATCCTACGCGGTTGGACTTGGAAACTGATTGCTGACCAGCTCCTCACCAACAATTCTAATTTAGTTGTCAAGGTACATAAGTACCCAGCCTGGGGTTATATCATTCGGCTTTTAAGCCGCGACTTTCGCCCAGAACGAGTCGCCCTATACTATAGGTTAGGGTGTCACCTGCATCTGGATCCGTAGCCATTACGGTCCCTACTGCTGTACCAACACCGCTATTTTCAGCCAAACTGAAGGTAGCATCGTTTAGAGTAGGTGCTTGATTTACTACCTGCGCTCCTATACTTACAGGTTGAGCATCTAATTCAAATCCTGGTACCGTTTTGGCAGTAAAATTGATGGTTGTGGCAGCGAAATCCCCTGAGGTGGTAAATTCGGCTGTATATAATGTCGCTGGTGTCGTACCTACACCGGGCCAATTTCCATTTAAATCTGACCAGTTTAACAGGAGAATGCTATCTGTTGCAGGGTCGCTATCTAAATCATCTGTATCCGCAGAAATCTGTGGATTACCAAATATACTGGTTTGTAGCACATTGGATAAGTCGTTCAGATCTAACGTCAAAGCGGAAGAATCATAATGCAAATTCAAAGCTATCCCAAGCAGGGTTTCATCTACAGGATCTGCTGTGGAATAGATAACATCAATAGTAAAATTACTATTTGGGGATGGATTGGTCTCTGAAAGCTGAACCTCAATGATTTGCCGCATGGTAACCTCTGTCAATTAACTTTAATACAATCCAATATAATGAGCCAACAATAAATATCGTATCCAATATCAGCAGAGCACAAAAAATCATCTTCCCGGAAATCTCTGCATTTTTTTCCTTGGAATAGATAAGCACAGATTTACATAGGTATCAGTGGTTCTGTTGAACCGCAATCAGTAATTATAGCAACCGCCAGGGCGATTGATACACCCAAGTAAGTTGGATATAGTTGGCTCGAAATGTTATAACCCTTACCTGTCGGCAATTTTCAAAGCATGCTACCGGTCGAACTCATAACTGTCATGGTACGTGGTCACTGTCAAGGTACTTGCTATAACTCTATCATTAGGGTACCAACTTTTTCCCCAATTGCCCACCCTACCACCTTTCCTCCGACCCAGCAATTTATTACCGGGCGGATCCGAAGTGCTCCAAGGCATAATACATAAAACATAAACAGGTAGGGTGTAGGGTGTGGTGAAGAGGAAAGCCATGTTTTATAAGGGTTTGAGTAATAGTTCATTTTTTGAATCTGTAAATATGCCAAAAAATTGTTAACATAAGTTAAATATTTATGCAATATATAGCAAGGGCCAGGGCGATCGCCATAACTGGTAGGGGCACGGCACTGCCGTGCCCCTACACTGGTAACTGCTAATTGTTTTTTTGTTCCAGCAAGCGATCAGCTCGTTGCTTTTCCAAGTCTGCTCGTTGTCGTTCTCGTTGGACTAACTCAAAACTCCACAACAACAACTCCCCCTCTTCGTTCCACCACCGCAACCAGTATCCCGTGCGACGTTCTCGGGTTCCTGGTTATGGGAACTCTTCACACCCGCAGCGCTCTGGAGGTGATAGACCGCTTGTTGAGTTTCTACAACAATAACGAACAGAAACCGATGCGAGTGCAAATACTGAACTCTCTGGTAGCAGTCATTTCCCAACTTTTGGTAATCACAACTGATGATAAACGTCGCCTGCCAGTTAACGATATATTAATTAATACTCCCACCATGAAAGATTATCTCTTGGCGGATGACAAAGAAGAAGCAAAGAGACTGATGGAAACGGATATTGAAGGTATGCAGGTGATGAATCAAGCTATTTACGAACACCTATTCCAGGAAAATATCACCATGGCTGAAGCCTGGAAAATGTCTCCAAATCGAGAAGATCTCGAACGCCGGATTCGCACTGGAGATATAGACCCCCATTCTTTAGCTCGGGAATGGTTGGCTGACGATGAGATAGATGATGAGGAACTTTGAATTCTGCGCGCAAAGCCGCAAAGACGCGAAGGACTAATACCCACCCCAGTCTAGTGTTGGCTGGTCACTGGTAACTGCTAACTGCTTTAGGTACCCTCCAGAAGTACTGCTGTTGAAATTGTTCCTCCCGAACTGCTTCTAGAAAAGCGGAGATCCTCTCATCAACCAATTCAGACAAAACATTCTCAGACCAACTCCATTGCATTGACTCTTCAGTGTGGGTGCAATTAAAACCAAGAGCAGTCAGAGCAAGCATCCCCAAATCTAAAGTGCGATCGCTCAATTGTAGTTTTGCTCTCAATTGGTCTCTTCTAGCTATTTGCCCGGTGCGGCTGAGATACTTGGCAATACCCACAAGCTGTTGCCAGATTTCCGAGGGAGGTAATTGCTGGGGGGGTGGATAGGTGAGGGCAAGTTTTCCCTCCTGAGCAATCACCTTTTCATAACCCCGAGCCATTTCTTCCCAACTTGCTGGACATTCTTCCATCCCTATCGCTCCCTCTATCACTTCCGACTCTTGTTGCTTTCTGCGACAATCCATAATTAGCTCAAAAGGCAACATTCCCTTATAACCAAAAGAGTCATCCTTTGTCTCTCTCACTGCAATCAACCGCACTTCGTAGCGCTCTTTATAAGTATTAAAATCTAGTTCCACAATAGCATCCCATTGCTTGTCTTGGGGCAATTCATCTTTATTTTTCCCCCACCAAATACCAGGAAAACCCTCTTCTACGCTATCATCCCAGAGTAGAAAAGTAGTTTTGAGATATTGCACCTTTTTGCCCCGAAAGTCTTGGTCATTTTCATGTCCAACATGCTCAAACCAGCAGTTTTTAATTAATAATTTCGGCACCGGATTCCCCATACCGCAGGGTTCCAGTAGTTTTAGTTCTCGAAACAGGGCCTGTGATAAATCAGATACCTTAATAGTTAAATCCGCTGTTACCATAGGAGTCATATTACTAACATCGGCAATTTGCTGCCGCAGGTGCCGATCTATCCCTTCCCGCAACAGGGGAATATTATCTACTGGCAGACTCAAACCAGCAGCAAAGGGATGTCCTCCAAAGCGCTCAAGCAAATGGGCCTGAGACTGAACTAATTCATATAAATCAATATTATTTACCGAACGAGCAGAACCTCTGGCTAAGTTATCTTGACTACTCAATAAAATTGTCGGGCGACCATATTCTTGGGCAATTTGACCCGCTACTAATCCTAAGACCCCCCCTTGCCATTGAGGGTCTTCCAAAACTATAACACTGGTGGTGGATAAATCTATCTGTGCCAGCTTCTTTTTTACTTGCTCCGTAATTTCCTTTTGTAAAGACTTGCGACGAGTATTAGCTAATTCCGTTTGAGCAGCTAATTCCTTACAGCGTTGGGGATCTCTACTGGTGAGTAACTCCACGCAAAAACTAGCATCTCCTTGAATGCGACTGACAGCGTTAATTCGCGGACCGAGTCCAAAAGAAATATCCATCGGGCGATCGCCACTTCTTTTACACAATTGCAACAAATAGGCAACCCCCGGACGCTTTGTTTGCTGTAGTTTTTCAATCCCCAGTTGAGCCAAATAACGACAATCCCCACTTAACTGGACCAAATCCGCTACCAAACCGATCGCCACCAAATCCAACAAATCTTCCCGAGGTTGTTGGGGGATATCTGGAAAACTGACATATAAAGCTTCCACTAATTTATAAGCCACTGCCACCCCAGAAAGATGAAACAAAGGATGAGTCGGGGCAAAATAGCGAGGATTGATAATCGAGACCACAGGGGGACGTTCTGGCAGCAGAGTGTGGTGATCCGTGATAATAATATCTATCCCCAACTGACCAGCATAATCAATTTCCTTGAGATTAGTGCTGCCAGTGTCGCAAGTGACAATTAGTT
The DNA here is from genome assembly GCA_965198675.1 of Prochloron sp. Taxonomy (GTDB): domain Bacteria; phylum Cyanobacteriota; class Cyanobacteriia; order Cyanobacteriales; family Prochloraceae; genus Prochloron. Next base: position 3,190,137 of record OZ240666.1, read on the forward strand.
TCGTTCCCCATGTCACCAATTTATCAATTCCCCCTTCATTCAAACCGTGAGATTCTGTCAGGCGATTGGGAATGTAGTAAGTTAATTGTCCATGGTGGGGGAAAAATTCCCTGAGCACCTCCCAAAGAACGCTAGTAGAGGTGATGCCATCCGCATCGAAGTCCCCCCAGATAGCAACTTTTTCCCCCTCTCTACGAGCCTGTTCCAAGCGTCTGACAGCCCGTTTCATCTCCTGTCCAAAAGCAAAAGGACTGGTGGGTTGATAGGCAGAAGGATCCATAAAACTAGCTAATTGTTCCCTGGTCCTAATACCTCGCTGCCACAACAATTGAGCCACATAACCACCATAGGTAGCTTGAGGATAAGATTGGACAGCTTTGAGGAACCATTGGGGTACTTCCTCAAGTGGCAAAACTCGCCATAATATTCCCATATCGTCAACTCTGCTTTATTTGATTATAATAGAGACGTCTAAGTTATGGAAACTGCAACAGCGAAGAAAATGGAAGTTATCCCATTAACCATTCCCAGTCTAACACCAAAAGGATTTGTGGAACTATGCCAAGCCAATCAAGATCTAAACTTAGAAAGAGATGCAGCAGGAGAAGTAATTCTGATGGGACCCACCTTTCCTTGGACTGGTCAACAAAACTTTAGCTTATATGTTAAACTTGGAATTTGGATTGACAGAACAGGCTTGGGTATTGGCTTTGACTCTTCTACTGGCTTTACTCTACCAAAGGTCGCGGTAAGATCCCCAGATGTTTCTTGGGTAAGTAATGAGCATTGGAGAAGATTAACTGAAAGTCAAAAAAAGGAGAAGTTTTCACCCCTAGCTCCCGATTTTGTTGTAGAATTGCGCTCGAAGAGCGATTCTCTCCAAAAGCTCCAGTCCAAAATGGTAGAATATAGAGAGAATGGAGTCAAGTTAGGTTGGTTAATCGATTCTGGTAATAAGCGGGTCGAAATATATCGTCCGAGTCTAGATGTAGAAGTTTTGACATCTCCAACAAACCTCTCTGGAGAGAATATATTGCCGGGCTTTGTGTTAAATTTACAAAAGATTTGGTAAGAGGAGAAGCTAGTATTTATTTATGCACTAACTAACTACATAACATAAATAATTAAGACAAAGATTGCGAAGATGGGGAGAAGTTTTGTAAAACAATCCCCCGTACCCCCAATCCTCCCATCAGACTTAATCTTCATGGTCTTCAAATGGATCACTCAAAGAAGCGGAAGGAGGTCCGAAAGCAGTGTAGATAGAGATTGCAGTAATAGCGATGGTCAACACACCGATACAGATGGTCACAACTGTTGCAGGTTCCATAGACTGTTGCTATAATTAGGAGTCATATTATTCTATAATATTACGGAAAATTACAAAAAACCAACTTAGATAATCATAGGTGAGATATGGCACAGCGTACTTGGTTGGGAGAAGTCCTCAGACCCCTAAACTCTGAATATGGTAAAGTTTCTCCCGGTTGGGGAACCACAGGACTCATGGGAGTGTTCATGGTCTTATTCTTCGTCTTCCTCCTAATCATCCTGCAAATTTACAACTCATCCCTGCTACTGGAAGGAGTTGGAGTAGATTGGTCAAGTCTAGCTCAATAGAGAGCAGCCAACTAAAGCGGCAGGATTGAGAAAGATATTACCCGGCGCGGATACCCAGCGTCCGGGTTTTTTCCACCAAAATACAAACCGCAGATACACGCAGATAAACGCAGATGGATACGGATTATCCTCTTCATCTGCTCTCGCCTTGGGCGGTTGCTTGCGCAAAGCTTGCGCAAAGCTTCGCAATCATCTGTGGATCACAAATTGACAGGCACGCAGGAGAACTTTTATGAATGTTTTTGGCATTGGTCTGCCAGAAATGGCTTTAATTATGGTCCTAGCCCTCTTGGTATTCGGTCCGAAAAAGTTACCGGAAATTGGCCGCAGTTTGGGTAAAGCCATTCGCGGTTTTCAAGAAGCATCCAAAGAATTTGAGAACGAATTCAAGCAAGAAGCACAAAAGATAGAAGAATCGGTGAAAATGAATGCTCAGTTAGAATCTACTGTCCAAGGAAAAGAACTAGCAACAAAATTAGCGGAAACTACTTCTGCTACCACCACCGAAAAAAGTTAAAATATAGCAGTAGAGGAAATCCCTGGGTGTTGCATCTTTCCTCGGCTTATCTTTATTCGGACTGAACCGAAGCTTGAAATTTATACCCCACTCCTCTCACAGTTTGAATCCAAGATGTCCCAGAAGCATCCACTTCAATTTTTTTGCGAATTTGACCAATATGAACGTCAACCACTCTCGGAGCGCCAACATAGTCGTAGTCCCAAACCCGTTCAAGCAGTTCCGAACGACTCCAAGCGCGACCGGGGCTGCTGGCCAAAAGATGTAGCAGTTCGAATTCAAGAGCAGTCAAGACAACCAGTTCGCCGTTGAGTTTCACTTCTCGACCCACTGGGTCAATGACCAAGTTATCAAAAGTAAGAATTTCTTTTTTCGAATCAGTAGCAACAGTTCGCTGTCTTCGCAAAATAGCTTGGACTCGATATTCCAATTCTTGGAGATCGAAAGGTTTGGTCAGATAATCATCAGCTCCTTTTGAGAAACCTTCAATTTTATCAGAAGCATCAATACGACTGGTAAGCATGAGAACAAAAACATCGTTACGTCCCTGCATATCCTCGCAGAGGACATAACCATTGATATCTGGCAAATTGACGTCCAGGATAACTAGGTCTGGCTTGAATTGCTCGAATGCTTCTAAAGCCAATTTGCCATCCTGAGCTGAGGACATTTGATAGTTTTTCTGGGACAGAAAGCGGCAGATTAATTTTCGGATTGCCGGGTCATCGTCCACAACAAGAATCTTAGCAGCAGCTATAGTCATAAATTTTTCGTTCCCAACTTGCGGCACTCTTGAGAAGTGTAGGCGGGGTTTACAGCGATAACGGGATGTCCTAACTTCGACCCAACCCAGTCGATTTTTGCGAACAAATCGCCCCAAGATGCGTCGGTGATCGCTCGATTAAGACCGCGTTTTGCTGATTGACCGTTTGGTAAGAAACGCCCGATATCCTTGCATCGCTTAGTCTTACACCGTTTTTTCATCCTCTTCAGATTCAAATCCTCGCGCACCACAGCGTCAACATGGGCATGGGCTTGGTGGGCAACCTTCCAGTTGTAATCATTCCGCTTATTGGCAACCTCGTGATGAATCCGAGCAACGGCTTTACCAGTTTTGGCTTTGTTGCTAGACCCTTTTCGCTTTCGAGACATACGCTTCTCGCGAATTCTCAAGCGACGCGCTGACTGCTTGGCAAAACGCTTGTTTTGGGCGAACGAACCATCAGAGAAGGATGCGAGTTTGTTTATTCCCACATCCAAACCCCGCGCACTTTTGACATCCTCAATAGGAAGTTGGGGCGGTAATTCGTCTGGAACGTTAACCAAAACGGACATGTACCAGCCATCGGCTTTTCTCTTAATGGTGACAGTACGAGTTTCTACCCCAGTCAGCGATCGCGAATCAAAGTATCTCATCCATCCGATACCGGGCAGATAAACCCTGCTGTAGCGGTGTTTCGTTCTCTTAGCGGGATTTATGTCGAACTTGCATTGGTTGGGCTTGTACTGAAAACTTTTGAAGTTCGAGGCTTTACGAAATGCCGGGTAGCCACCAAGACTGTTGTAGAAACGACTAAAAACTGCGGTTAACTTAGCAATATTTCCTTGGAGAGGGCTGCTGGCGATCCGCTTGAAATAGCTGTTAGTTTTCCGCAACTGTGTTGTTACCTTCGATTGGATTCCATCGGCACTATCCCATTTAACGATCGCGGGCTTGAGAATTTCTCCCGAAATCCTATCAACTTTGGCTCGGGTCGTTTTAGTTAAAGCTACCCCCGATGGGACGACTTCATACTTGATAATTGGACATGTCAACGGGCAAAACCCGCTAAATTCTTCTTTCGTTTCGAGAGAGCACAGCTCCGCTTCGCGAGCGCAGAATGCACCATACTCGTAAGCGATTGGGGTGTCTGACTCGCTGTTGTTGGTTCTGTACTCTTCGATTCGTTACCGAAGCATATAATTCCGATGCTTTCTCAGCGTGATCAACCACTTGTCCATGAGTTTGAATTGGGTTTTATTCGGCTTAAGTTTGTAGTTGTACCTGAGTTGCATGATCCATCTATCGACCATTTTATATATAATTAGTATAGCAATACGTTCTCTGGATTGTCAAGGTTATGGGAAAAAAAAGAATACGTGGTGAACCCGTGCATTACGACGAGCTTAAGAAAGTGCGATCAATACGATTGACCGATACCGCTTGGACAAACATCAAGATCGCAGCCAAGAAAAAAGGATTGAGCATGGGTGAGTTCATGGAGCGCTGGGCTAGATTGCTGGGAGGGGGATAAATCCCCCGCGTCGCCTTATCCCCCGCATGAATGACGCTTGTTCTGCGGCCTCCCGTACTAATTCGTCATGCAAGATATTTGTAATCTAGATGAGGGAGTTTTAATTGCAATGGTTGCTGCTAATAGCGGTTTTGCTCGCTTATGGAGTACAATGGGCACAATACCCGTCCCCGTCGATGCTCCAAATACAACCGTCAATATCAAAGGAGATTTTAGATGACCGTTCAAAGTCCTTATGAAAAGCTTGGGTTAAAGGAAACTGCTTCCTTTGAGGAGATCCAAGATGCAAAAAAACGCCTGAGCGATCGCTATCGTGAAGATAACAAGATCGTCGAAAGCATTGAGGCTGCTTATGATGCTATTATCATGGATCGCCTCAGATTGCGAGCCGAGGGAAAAATAAAAGTGCCAGATCGGATTCGCTTTGCCGAACCAGCAGTGGAAAAATCCTCCCCAACCACATCCGTGACTGAAAATAACTCTCCTAGTTGGGTACAAGATTTAATCGATACTCCAACGAGCCAGGATATTCTCTGGCCGGCTGGGGTCTTTTTAACTTTGGCAACCTGGACTTCTGTTGCTGGGAAAGATCCGGCTATGCTCTTCTTACCCATCGCTTTCGGTTTTATGGCCACTGTTTATTTCCTCAACCGCAAGGAAAACCGTTTTGGTCGCTCCTTGTTAATCGGATTTATTGGTTTGGTTGTGGCAATTGCATTGGGTAACGGACTGGGTAACTTGCTAGCGATCGCCCAAGGGTCTGGCAACTTATTAAGTGTAGAACAGTTTACCACTCTTGTGATATTCTCCTTTTTCTGGCTGATTAGTAGCTTCCTGCGTTGAGAGTTAATCTTAACGCCCCTATTATTAATTATAACTTTGTTTGATTTTCAAAAAAGCAGCTTTGCCCATACTTTCTTATGGGCAAACTGGTAGATTAATCATCTACTTTTTCCACATTACCTGCCTTCACCCAAGCCTCTTGAGAGCTAGAAGGAATACGTACTTTTTGCCACTTTTTGTCATTACTATCTTTAAGGATAATAATTTTTGCCTTGTAAGCGATGCCGCCAATACGGTTAGCATCGGCACTGGGGCGATCGCGCAAACTCAGTCCTTCCGGCCAAGTTACCCTAGCGTAGTAAGCTCCAGGTTCTAACTGTTCCTTCTTAACAGGAACGGGCTGAGAGCTTTTCTGCTCCCCGGAAGGTTCCAGATTCGCTGGTTTACTATTTTCTGCGGATGTCTCAGGAGAAGATTCTTCCAATTCTTCGGAGAATACTGGTTTGGGTGGATTAACGGACATTTTTGTAAAATAATAATAAGCGGCGGCTGCAGTTCCACCCGCTAAGAGCATGACACCGAGGAGAAAACCGAGAAGAAACTGAATCAGAGTTACAATGTGCTTCATAACTGTACCTAACCATTAAGTTGACGCTGAATGCGGCTGCTCAAAGGAGTCTCCCTTGAGGCTAAACGAGCTTTACCAGCAGCAGCCCAATTCTGCAAAAACTCAATTTGCTCACTGGCAGTTCGAGCTAAAGGAACTAACTGGCTAGCTGCTTCTAAAATATCATCGGTAGTAAAGTCTCGATTTTGGCTAAAACCAATGTGCATGGCTTCGATGAGGGTCTGCTCGATTTCCGCTCCAGAAAAGTCTGGCGTTTCGTAAGCCAATCGTTTGATATCGTAGTTTTTGAGATTGTGAGGGCGTAATCGGGATAAATGAACGGCAAAAATGGCTTCCCTTTCATCTTGAGTGGGCAACCCGACAAAAAATATTTCGTCAAACCTCCCTTTGCGGAGCATCTCCGGGGGCAAAGCCCTGATATTATTGGCGGTAGCAACTACAAAGACGGGAGATTTTTTCTCCGCCAGCCAATTAATAAAAGTACCGAAGACTCTACTTGCGGTACCAGAATCACCCTTACCATCAATACCTGCAAAACCTTTATCAATTTCATCGATCCAGAGGATGCAGGGAGCGAGAGCTTCAGCTAAACTGATGGTTTGTCTGGTGCGAGATTCCGATTCTCCCACTAATCCGCCGAACAAACGACCTACATCCAGACGGAGTAAAGGAAGGTGCCAGTGATGGGCGATCGCTTTAGCGGTGAGGGATTTGCCAGTTCCCTGAATTCCCACCAGCAGTAAACCTCGGGGATGGGGCAAACCATAAGTCCGGGCCCGTTCGCTAAAAGCACCTCCTCGGCGCAACAGCCAATCTTTCAAATTATCTAAACCGCCGATATCAGAAATTTGCTCTGTGGCGGGGTAGAAATCCAGAATTTTGGTTTGGCGGATGGATTGACGCTTTTCTTCCAGAATCAGTTGCACATCTTCCTGTTCTATTTTACCGTGAGAGGCGATCCCCCGAGTCAGAACCCGACGAATTCGCTCCAGAGAAAGACCTTGAGCTGAACGCACTAACTCTGCTATCAGTTTATCCCCGGTATCCTGACAATTGAGGAGACGCTGCACTTCAGTTTTAATCTCTGCTGCTGTGGGGAGAGGAAAGTCCACTACTGTAAGTACTTCCGTCAACTCGTTTGGAATAGCAATTTGGGGGGAGACAATGACAATATTCTTGGGCTGGGATTTGAGCAACCGGGCGAGATTGCGAAGTTTCCGGGCAATGGAAACATCTTCTAGAAAGCGGTGGAAATCCCGCAGGATAAACACTCCCGGTGCACGAATCGGTAATTTTTCCAGTAATTCTAATGCCTGTAAGGGATTGCGCTTTCCAAACCCTGCATAATTGGGATTATCCTGATAGCCATCGACAAAATCCCAAGTATAGACCATGCGATTGCCAGCAGCCTTAGCACACTGGGCGATCGCTGCTTCTACTCGCTCTTCTTCTAGGGTTGGAATGTAAATCAAAGGATAACAAGCCCTCAGCAGTAATTGAAATTCTTGAGTAAAACTCATTTAACAGTTACCAGTTACCAGTTACCAGTTACCAATTATAGCGCCCAAGCGCCCTTAACAGGGATCCGGGAACTGGGAATAGGGACGGGCTCCCACCCAAGGCAAAAGCAAGTCCCGATTTGGTTGTTATGAATTCTGGGCTTCACCATTTGTCAAACTTCAAGATTGCGTATTGCTATACCAGTCGTTAATTTAGTATGCTCCGACGAGGTCGTACTAGATAACGGTTTTTCTGACCAAACCTAATTAAATATTATTATTCCTTATGGGGGTTGACAAAAAGGGGATGGTGATACTACAATTATATCAGATTTCCCCAGCGATGGGGAGGCTTGAACAGGTTAAATGTTGCACAGGAAATAAGAACATGGAATCAACGCCGCTGACAGAATTGAATCATTTTCGTTTACTGGGTGGAAGTGGGCTTCGAGTTTCGCCACTTTGCCTAGGAACTATGACTTTTGGTCCCAACTGGAGCTCGGGAGCAAACAAAGAAGAAAGTCGAAAGATATTCAACGATACGCGCGGGAGTCCCCACCCGTAGGATGCGTTAGTTGCCTTTAGTAGTAGCAACAATACAAATTTTGTTGGCGTAACGCATCCTACTACAAAACGCGGTATCAAAGCGTTTTTCGGAGTGGGGAGGGATAGCGCGCTAAATGATGGAGTTCGATGCCCCATCATTTAGCAATCCGTGTTATACTAGTAGCAGAAAACTTCATTGTTTGAAAATGCCTCAGGTTCTCACAGTTTCTTGCAAATTGGATGTCAAACCAGAACAAGCTGACAAGCTAGACCTGGTTCTGTCTAACTTTGCCAAATGTTGTGAGTTCGTAAATAAAGAGGTTCCACCTAAATTAACGAACCAAATAGCGGTTCAGTCACTTATTTACAAGGAAACTAGGGCTTATTCTGGATTGTCTTCCCAGCTAACCATATTGACTATTCGTAGAGTCTGTGGAAATCGTAAAACAGCAAAGCAAAAGAATAAACCCGTCAGACGGTTTAAGCCCACTTCCGCTAGCTATGACGCAAGGACCTTTACTTTTAGAGAAGATAGTTGGTCTGTCTCGTTAACAACGATGAAAGGTAGAGAAAAATTCTCTTTGGCTATTGGGGATTATCAGCGTCATTTGTTGACAGGACAGAGAGCTTCGTCAGCGACATTAGTAAGGAGAATTGACGGGAGTTATTATCTACAAATTCAGATAAAATCCACTCCACCAACGGCTGCAAAGACTAAGGACTGCTTAGGTGTCGATTTAGGGCGTCGTGATATTGCGACAACATCACACGGGGACTCCTGGAGTGGAGAGAAAATTCAAGCAACTAGAGATAGATATAGCTTCGTTAGAGCAAGTATTCAAAGGAAAGCTTCCAAAGGCACGCTTGAGTGGACGCCGCCGCTGTAGGCAACTCCAGAAACGGTTAAGTGGAAGAGAAAGAAGATTCCAAACCTCGCGCCAAGGCGCTAAGACGCAAAGGAACACAATTACATCCCTACTGCGGGATAGCACCGTCTCCTCCTCATCCTTCGCGGGCTTTGCGTCTTTGCGTGACCAAACCTGGCTAAATCACAATATTAGTAAGAAAATCGTAGCTGGCGCTAAAATTAGGCAACCAGGTCATCGCCTAAGAAGACAAGACAGGAATTAGAGACAGGCAAAACGAACTACCTCGCTCTAAAACGGAGCGACGGCGGACGAATAGTTGGGCTTTCTACCAATTGAGGCAATTCTTAGGTTACAAGGCTGTTAGAGATGGCATTAAGATAGTTTTCGTAAATCCGGCTTACACCAGCCAGATCTGTCATATATGCCTGCACATTCATCCAGTGAAGGGCAAATCCTACAGGAGCGGCAAAAACTTTAGATGTGGTCATTGCCATTGGTCTGGGGACGCAGATTGGAATGGAAGCCAAAATATTAGATTATTGGGGTTGTCTGTAAACCAACCCGGAGGTTCGGGGTATTTGAGTTGTGGCTTGGATACCCCAGGGCTACTAAAAGCACCCGCCGAGGGCGTAAGCGGGCGGGTGTAGTTTACTTTGTACCTTGAGCGGGGAGGTAACTTTATTGATACAGCCAATTTTTACACCAATGGAGTCAGCGAAACGTTTCTGGGAGAATTTATCGGTTCTCGTCGAGAACAGTTAGTGCTGTCTACCAAATATACCCTCCATACTCGCCCTGGAGATCCCAATGCCGGTGGAAATCATCGCAAAAATATGATCCAGTCTGTAGAAGCAAGTCTAAAACGTCTCCAAACAGACTATATCGATTTGTATTGGTTACACTGTTGGGAATTTCGCACTCCCATTGAAGAAGTTATGCGTGCTTTAGATGATTTAGTGCGCTCAGGAAAAGTCCTTTATCTGGCCATTTCTGATACCCCGGCTTGGAAGGTAGCTCAAGCCAATACCATTGCTGACTTTCGAGGTTGGACTCCTTTTATTGGTCTTCAAGCTGAATATAGCTTGGTAGAACGCACCCCAGAAAGGGATTTAATCCCCATGGCGCAAGAGTTAAACATCGGCGTTCTTCCTTGGTTTCCTCTCGCCGATGGATTACTAACGGGAAAGCACAGGGAAGCCCATCAAAAATATCTTCAGGAAACTGGTGAAACTTCCAAGTCAGGAATGGAGATCGATCGAGGGGAAATGGTTGTCAACAGGTTTAATCAGCGGAATTTGACTGTTACAGAAGCCGTGACCAAAATAGCGGATGAAATTGGTCGTTCCCCTGCACAAGTAGCCTTAAATTGGCTACTGCAAAAACCAGGGGTTGCCAGTATCATTCTCGGTGCCAGGACTGTCAAACAACTGGAAGATAATCTAGCATGTTTGGATTTTGTCCTCTCACTGGATCAGATGGAACATTTGGATCGGGTCAGCCAAATCGATTTAGGATTTCCACACGTTTTTATCTATAGCGATACGATCAAGCAATTCATTAGCGGTGGCACTAAAATCCAGGGGAGGTAAACAGCGAAGTATATAAATACGATTTTGTTGTTGTCGGTGCTGGTACTGCGGGTTGCGTTGTTGCCAATTGCCTGAGCGAAAATCCTGATGTCAATGTTTTGGTCTTAGAAGCTGGTGGAGGACCTAATCAGATTCCCGAAAATGTTTGAAATCCTTCCCTGTGGTATACCCCACTGGGTTCCGAAACCAGGACTGAAGGGGCGACTAACCAACGAATCTCGGGGTAAATTGGTTGGCGGCAGTAGTAACCTCTACATTATGATGCACATTCGAGGTCACAGGTCTGACTTCGATAACTGGGCTTATAGTTGCTAAATCTCCCGAATCCTTTAAAAAGGTATGCACTTGACGGCGCTCTGCTGAAGATAAAGATTTCATTTCCACCTCAAGACCTGTCTCTCGTACTTGTTGAGCCACTGTTTCAGCTACCCGCAGCAGTTTTGCTTGTCGGCGGGCGCGGTAATCATTTAGTTCCACTGTGAACCCCCTTTGCTCTATATTGAGCAGAGTATTCGCAAGATATTGGATCGCATCAATAGTTTCCCCATCCTTACCGATTAAGATATCCGTTTGTGCTGGGGTGAGGGTGGATTCATCAATGGTTAACCAGCAGGCTGATTCTCTGCCGATATCGCCTGAGTCCGGGTGGCTCTCCATTCTTACCTGAGCAGGAATGCCAATTAAACCTAACAGTTGTTCCAACCACTGCTGAGCGGGTTTAATTTGCGGCTCTATCATCTAAAAACCTCCAGGAGTGTGGAAACTTATAAATATAACCATCATTAGTTTATTTAAACTATACCATACTTTATTATTAATTGAGTTTAGTGACTGGTAGTGTATGTCACTTATCTACTACCAACCACCAACCACCGAAGCTACTATCCAGAAGTGCTTCCTTTTTTCTTAGAACGCTTGCGCTCAAAGGGAAGTGATTCTCGCTGTTGTGCTGCTTTTTCCTGTTGCTCGACGAGTTTTTGCAGATTTTCTGGTAATGGTTCCTGGGACAAAATAAAGGTTTGACCCATCTGGAAAATATTGGCAATGACGATATACATCAAAACTCCAGCTGGTAGGGGGAAGAAGAGGAACATACCACTGAAAAGAACTGGGGTGAGTTTGTTAATTGTTTGCTGTTGCTGCTCGTTAGCACCCCCTCCTGGTTGACCGGAAATTTGCTGATTGACATACAGACTAATGCCAAAAAACAAAACCATTGCTAGAATGTCCCAATTAATTGTTCCGTCGGCAGTAACAGCTCCTGTGCGCCCCAGGGCTTTAATGAAGAGAAATCCTTTATTGGCGGCAATTCCGGGAATTGTTCCCTGAATTGTTGCAGTGCCCACCTCTAAAGCTTCTAGAGTTCCATCTTCTTGGATTTGTAATCTTTCGGATCCTTTGGTTACTTCCCATCTCGGTAAAATGTCCCTATTGCCATATTCGGCGACTAATTTTTCTATGGGCTTTCCTTCAGTAGTTTGAAACTCAATCTTGCTGGAGGCTCCAATCCCTAATTTATTACCTCCTGGTAGCAAAGCAGCGATTTTCTCATGAACACCGTCATTGATGTATATGTTTTGGGGTTTGGTGACGAAAGGTTCTAGCTGAATATACTCGATCTGTTCTGGAGGGAAGATTTGGACATCCACTGTATAGTTGATGTCTGTAAAAGGTGAACCCCGCAAGGTAGCAAACAGGGCGAAAAGAATGGGCATTTGCAGGAGCAGGGGCAAGCATCCCGCTAGGGGATTGCCAAACTCTTGCATCAGTTTGCCCATTTCCTCCTGCTGTTTCGCAGGATCATCTTTGTAACGTTTTTTTATTTCTTCTTGCCGCTCCTTCATGAGGGGTTGAGTGATTCGCATTTTCCGCATATTGCGAATCTGTCCTGCACTGAGAGGATAGACAGCAAAGCGAATTACCAGTGTCAGGGCTACGATTGCAAAGCCATAGCTAGGGACAATCCCGTAGAAAAAGTCCAGGATTGGCAGCATGACGTTGTTAGAAAGAAATCCGATCCCAAAATCCATTCGTCCTCAGTAGATGGCGCTAAGTTTGTTTTCTCTGTTTAATTTAGCTAATCTTGGCGTCGCAGTTATCCACTAGTTATCGATTCTAGAGATTTGCCTGTTTTACCTGCGACTTTTTGGGCCATGTAATCAGCTATTTCCCGGAACTGGGGCATAGCACGCAATTCCAAGCGACTCCTATCTTGGAGAGTAACAACGATATCCCCCCACAACCCAACTCCCCGGGGAAGTCTGGCAATCTTGGTTATTTCCGCGTAAATAATGTCTGTGCGATCTCGTCCCATCCATCCTCCAGTAACGGAGATGCGACGGTCAGTAATTTTGTAGCGTAACCAAATCGCTCGCACGATAGCCCCCACTGTCAGAGGTAAGCAGATGACGGTAAACCCGAGTAAAATATTGAGGATTAAATCCCCAATATGAGGACCCCCTTCATAGAAAGTGCTTTCTTTAATACCCATTTATTAACTTGGATTTTTGCAACAATTCCTTTAATTCTCGCAAAAAATGTTCATATTTGCACTCAATGGCTCTCGGTCGCACCACCACGACAATCTTCCAACCCCCTTCCATGTAGGGGAGCAACTCTCGGAAAGCGCTGCGGATTTGTCGCTTGATTCGATTGCGAATCACTGCTTTTTTGCTCGTTTTCTTGCTAATGGAGATGCCGATTTGAGTAGGAGGTTGCTCAATTTGTTCCCCAGAATTAGATATTAGCAGCGCTCGCAGGGTTAAATGGGGACTCTTTCGGCTAATCCCATGTTGATAAACAGCTTTAAAATCCCGCCGCTCTCGCAGTCGATTAGCTTTAGGCAATCCCACAATAACCTCAAAACTCTATACTGCCAGACGATGCCTTCCTTTCTTTCTCCGCGCTTTAATTACGTTACGACCGGTGTGGGTACGCATTTTTGCTCGGAACCCAGAGGTTCTTTTTTGCTTGCGATTCGTACCTCCCAGAGTGCGCTTAGTCACGAATTATCCCCTCCTCAATCTTATCTCGAAATCACAATCCATTATTATATCATCTGTTGATGCTCAAAATCCAAGTTCCCAGGTAGCTGGGTTCGGGGCGACCCTTGCTAGTTAAGACTTGACAATGGAAATAATAGGTGCCACCAAAGTCCGGGTTTTTGACGTTAGACAATTTCAGCTGGACTTTAGTATCTGGTTCGATGGCTTCTTCCAGATCAATAGAGAGGCGATAATTGTCTTGATCCCAATCTACTTGAGCAATGGTGGCTGATTTTTTGTACTTGTCCCCATAGTTTACCTGGATTTTGTCGGTGTCAAACTTGCCGTCGTAATAATCTGGGTAGGTAATAATGAACTTGTAGGCTCCCTGCTTCATTTTATTGGCGGGAATGCGCAGTTTATAACGATCCCATTGGTTGGGACGACCGCCAAAATCCGTGTGGTATTGGAGGATATATTCCCGCCGCACTCCACTCCAGAGAGTCAATCCGGAACCTGATTGGGCTAAAGTGGAAGGTACGCTAGCCAGCAAACAACCGGATAGGGCTAAAGCACTAAGAATTGGTTTGAACATAAGATTTGAGAGAAAACTGGACATCATCTCTATCCTATACCAAAGAAATGGGCGATCGCTGGCAGCTGGGCAATTATTTCTCTCAGTTGGGTGCATACCTTTTTTCCTGTCTTCTTCATCGCTCCATTACGGGTATTTTTCCCTCCCACCCTACCACTGGTATTTTACCAAGCTTCTACTATTTCTCAGCAAAATCAATAACTAACGCACCGATATAATCTAGATTATATTCAGATATTTATCACAAAACTTATTGAATTATGTGCTATATTATAGATATAATGATAAGGGATAAATTACAATCAGATTACGATAGTCTCTGGAAAGAAACACTAAACATTTATTTGAAGCAATTTACAAAGTTATGTTATTCTGAAGTTTATAAGGATATTGATTGGTCCAGAGGCTATGAATCCCTGGATACAAAACTGCAAGAAATTATCCGAGACGCTGAAACCGGAAGACGTTTTGCGGACAAATTACTCAAGGTGTGGCTGCACTCCGGGGAAGAAACTGTAGTGTTAATTCACATTGAAGTTGCGCTAATGTAGGGTGGGCATCGCCCACCATGCGGCTCGCCGCAAAAAATATATAAATTATTTATGCTAAGTTTTTAGGTACGTTGTCACTGATAAAATGAGGAGCTTTCTCTTGTTATCATTAAATATCAGGATTTGATAGATAACGTCTGAAGGTGGGCATTGCCCACCCTACAAGCTCTCAAAACAAAGGGTAAACCTCAGGAACGCTTGCAATCGAAATTGAGCTTAGTGCGTCGATTGTACCGACTGGGTTATACTAAGAGTGAGATTCTAAAATTATTCCGGTTAATCGAATAGATGATGGTGTTACCGGAAGAACTGAAGGGCGAGTTTAAAACTGAAGTAAGACGAATTGAGGAGGGCGATCGGATGTCATATATTACAGATTTTGAACGAGACGCTATTGTGGAAACTTCTCGCGAGTCAGTATTTGAAATTTTGCTGGGGCGGTTTGAAGTTGTGCCACAACAGATCAGCGATCGCCTGAATGCTATTAAAGAACCGCAAAAGTTAAAACCATTAGTCAGACAGGCTGTTGCTGTAGCTTCCCTGGAAGATTTTGAGCAAATCTTGGCACAACCTACCGCTAAAAATCTGCCAATTAAGACGAATTTTCCGGTGCCATATATGACAGATTCTGAACGAAACGCTATCCGCATAGGTAATTTAGAAACTGCTCGCGAGTCAGTGTGTGAAGTTTTGGAGACGCGGTTTGAAGTGGTGTCACAACAAATGAGGTATCGCCTCGATACTATTAAAGACATAACAGTCTTGAAACAGCTACATCGACAGTCGATACTTGTAGCTTCTCTAGAAGATTTTGAGCAAATCTTAGCACAAACTGAGGCTAACTAAAAGATTAAATCCCTGTAGGTTGGGTAGAAGGAAGTACCCAGAAGCTGGAAAATGTTGGGTTTCGTTCCCCGACAGTTGCCTGTCGGCCCAACCTACGGGCTACGGGCTATCCGCATATAATCACCAGTTACTCAAACCAACCTACGCGCTGAATTGAGCTAGTGGATAAGTGTAGCGAGCCTAAATGAATTATACACCTGGGAGGGCGATTGCCGGGTGGCCCCTACACCATCACAAGAGGATATAGCGCGTCTAAATCATTTGTGCAAATCGTGACTTTTGTGCTATGATGCCTTCAAACCAAACAAAAAGAGGATAAAATCATGTTAATGAATGATAAGAATCATCCTAACTTTACTAAAATACAGGAATTGAATGAGTTTATTCACAACACTAAGAATTTAAAAGAATGGAAAAGAGTACAAGCAGTAAAATTGAGATTATTGGGGTTGGATTATAAAAGTATTGAAGTAAGTTTAGGTGTTTCAACAAGCTTTATTGCCCAAACACAGAGAAAATATTTGCTACAAGGTGTATCGGGATTAAGCCTGGGACATCAAGGTTCAAGAAGTTACCTAACTAGGGAGCAAAAAAAAGAAATTATAAAATGGCTCCAGCCACCAGAAAGACGTAACATTTCTGAATTAGAAAGACATCTTATAGAAGAATATGATGTCCTATTTAGGTCAAAAGAGAGTTATTATCAAATCTTGCGAAACGCCAATTTAATATGGCAAAAAGGCAATAAAGAAAATCCCAGAAAAAATCCAGCTCGTATCAAAGAAAGAAATAAAGAATTAGCTGCTATATTACGCGATAGCCTCGATAAGATAAAAGCTGAAAAACTTGTGGTATATGCTTTAGATGAGTGTCACCTTCAAGGCGATGAGATTTGTGGTTACCTTTGGGGAGACAAAAAAAACGAGAAATTGTTAAGATTGATAATTATAGAGCTAGACAAACTTACTATGGTGCTTTAAACATTTGGAATAATGAATTTATTGTTTGTCCTTATCCCAGCGGCAATGGACAAAATACTGTGAAATTTGTTGAAGAGATAAAGAATCGTCATCCTAACCAACAAATTATGTTACTTTGGGATGGTGCGTCATATCATAAAGGAGAGGAAATGAAAAAAATCTTAGCCAAATATAATGATGGATTAGCCAAAGATGAATGGTTGATTACTTGTGAATTGTTTGCTCCTTATAGTCCGGAAGAAAATCCTGTAGAGGGAATTTGGTTACAAGCCAAGAATTTTTTGAGGCGTTTTTATTACAAATGTAAAAATTTTACAGTTGTGAAAAGATTGTTCAAGCTATTTTTGGCTCTCAAACTTTTCAATCCGGAGAGATTGGAACGATACGATGTGTTTGCACAAATCATTTAGGCTCGCTATATATTTACACAAATGATTTAGACGTGCTATATTGATGATCGATGAGAAGGAAACTACTACTTAAAATATCCATTCGCGATCTCCCTCCTTTGTAACTCAAGCGCAAAAAAGGAAAATAAAAGAGATGAGACGACACCTGATAAGTATCTCGATCGTTAGTTTAGCTTTCGTTGAAGGATATCACCTCTGGACGATAAACGAGCGTGGATTCCATAGATATTTGACTCGGTGGTTCAAAGAAAAAGAGGTTGATCCGCCAAATTTCTCCTGCGAGATGAACGGCGGTGGAGGATTGTTTGCTGGAAGCCGTGCCGGTACATGTATTTTTAATATTAATCCGACAAAATTTAAAGTGTTAATCGAAAGACTTACATTTGAATCAATTCCTGTTGAGAAGCAATTAGAAGGCTGTTTCACTCTAGAATCATTTCAACTTTTCTTTTCAGGAAAGCAAAAATTTGATGTATATGAATCTCTAGAGCCACCGGGTCCTATTAATACTTCAACCTTATTTAAAAGGCTTTATTTTAATAAATCGTCTGGCGAAGGATGTATTGATCTAGAATACCCCTATGGTTAGGAAAGCTCCTACATCAGCTTGATGTCCTAACCTACTATCGTAACGCTATATTTGCACAAATGATTCAGGCTCGCTATATATACCATATTAGCAGTAAAGTTGAACCAGTAGACTTGTCTCAATTACGAGAAGAAATGAGTTTATCCCCAGGGAATTTATTAGCTGCTATGGAGTCTTTACAGAGGCGATCCGTAATGGATACCCTACGGGGTGCGTTTCTGGAAGAAAAACTCTTTATCATTCAGCCTTTAATTAAAGAATGTCTCCGAACAAATTAATTAATATTAGGGTGGGTACAGTAAAAAATATGATAACACAAAAGTAAAAATTGATATCAACCTTGTTCACCCTACGCACCGGGCGCAAGCCTTGCGGGCGCATGCCATGCGCCCCTACCCCCGCAATGATGGGATGATTTACTCCTTTGCGTCTTGGCGACTTTGCGCGAAACTCTTCCTAGTTGTCTGGTTTGGTGGGCAATGCCCACCTACAGTTTTGTTTCTAATTCTTGACGCAGTCGATAAATAATCGTATTCGGTTCAACAGTAGCGAGAATATCTTGAATAACAGTACTCGGTCCCAAATTTCCCCAACTACAACCCCTTTCTAAATATTTTACCGCCACTTTCCCCACTGCATAAGCCCCATATCCAGCAATACCTCCTTGAGTAAGAGCAGTACTTGCATAAGCAGTCAAAGCAGCAGGACTTTCCCACATGGTAACTACTGTACTCTTTCCCAGTCCTAAAACAAAGCTACTACCAATTTCCCCTAAGAGCAAACTGCCAGAACTCAGGAGTATCTTACGCCAAAGTTTCCCGGCGTCTTTACTGGTCATAGGTAAACCATATAACTTTGCCAGAGAGCGAATCAAGCCTAAATCAGTTATCATTCCCCCCAGGATATCTAAGAGAGGGATAGGATTAACTGCAACTGCGAAAGCCTTATATTGGGCATATTTCCAGATTATCTCCTCTGCTTCTTCTCGACGCAATGCAATGGTCTTCTGAGCAATATTTGTTTCGGCGGAGCGCCCTTGCATGAGAGCATTTAAAGCTAAGAGCGATCGCCCTTCCCGGTTCAAAATCTGGAGAATTATCCCTCGCAATTCATCTATTTGTGGTGGTTGCGGTTCCCATTCTTGGGTTACCCTCCCATCCGCCCATTCTACCCGCACTGGTAAGGGTGAGGGTTCCGCAGCTACCATGGCAATTTCCGAACTGGTTAATAATTCTTCTACTCCTGTACCAGTTCCCAATGCTTGTAATTGGCGGTAAATGGACTCTCTGTCTTGCTCAGGGTAGAGGTCGATTTTGTTAAATACCAGTATGAGGGGTTTTTGACTTCTTCGCAGTTCTGATAATGCCTCATATTCAGTACGGGTAATATCTCCAGCTACCACAAAGAGAATTAAATCTGCTTCCTGCGCCACTTCCCGCGCCATTTCAGCCCTTGTTTCCCCTTCAATTTCATCCAAACCCGGGGTATCGATTAATTCTACCTGTACCTTACCACTGCTGGGGGTCCAACACACGGATTTTGGCCATTTTGTAACACCATGAAGTGGTCCCGTGGGCATTACTTTGTCTCCTAATAAGGCGTTTATGATGGCTGATTTACCCCGGCTGACTAAGCCAAAAGTGGCAATGTGAATTACTTTTTGGTCTAGTTTAGCCAAGGCAGATTTTAATGCTTGTAAATCTGGGCGTACTGCTCCTTGCAATTCTACATTGGGAAGATGATTTTTCCCGTGACGCCCAAAACTAGAATACCAAGACATTGCTCGCTGTAAACTAGCGCGCGCTCTTGTAAAGTGGGTTTCTTGTTGGCTTTGACTCAAGGTTAGGGGTTGGTACAATTTTTGGGAATGAAAGTTTCACGCAGAGGCGCAGAGGCGCAGAGAGGCACGGAAAGTCATTGTACCTATATATTAGCAAGTCTTGACAGATTAGATTGTAAACATTTGTAACAAATACTTTAAATCCCCTTGACAGTCTCTGTATTTGCATTATATTATGGAATAAATCAAAAACCTGCGACAGGTGGCGGAATGGTAGACGCGATAGTTTAAAAAAATCTTGATTCACATCTTGCTTGAAAAGGCCGTAGAGTTGAGAGTTATCGGAAACTATTAACTGTTTAGTTGTGGAGGTTCAAATCCTCCTCTGTCGCACTTTCGAGTTATTTTAATCCAATGCTTGAATTTGAGATTTTTTTGACCCAACCCCTTGACCAATGAATTATTATTGTAGTAAACTGTAAATAAGTAGATGGCGGGATGGTCGCCCTTATTCATTCCTTGCCTGACAAGGCCGCAGAATGAGGTTTATCGTTGGTAAAGACAATGCGGGTTCGACCCCCGTCCCCGCCGCTCCCATTTTTCTCAAATTACCTCTATAGCAGTGAGCACGTACCTTGACAGTTACCAGTACTAATGACTAGTTATAGCAATGTCCCGAAAGCTTTATACCACTGTCATTGAGCTAACTTCGTGCAGATGTATATCCAAGTTTAATCTGTAACTCAAGAGTGCGCGAATCGCTCTATCTCAAAATTAGATTGTAAATATTTATTACAAATGCTTGAACCCCCTTGACAGTTACTGTATTTCCAGTGTAATATAAAATATATAAACCTTTGGCGGAGTAGCTTAAATGGATAGAGCATTTGTCCAGATTCCTTATTCGTTTCTTGCCCTAGGGGCCGAAGAATTGAGGATTATCGACTCCTGGCTTTACCGGGAAAGATGCGGGTTCGACTCCCGTCTCCGCCATCAATATTTTTCTCTTACCTCTTGACAAGTAAAATATGTTTGTAGTAAAATTAGAATAGAGAAGTTAATAAAGCTTGTGGCGAGTAGCCAAGTGGTAAGGCAGTTTCCTTGTTCGTTCCTTGCCCCATGGGCCGAAGAATTGAGGATTATCGTTTTGGGAACGACTATTCGGGGGTTCGACTCCCCCTTCGCCACCTTCATTTTTTTTTAATTACCTCTTGACAAATGAAATATGTTTGTAGTAACATTAGAATATAAAAGTTAATAAAGTTTGTGGCGAGTGGCCGAGTGGTCAAAGGCGAGTTGTTTTTACTATCCCTTGTTTATTCCTTGCCCTATGGGCCGAAAAATTGAGGGTTATCAAACTTGATTATATCTTCGGAGGTTCAAATCCTTCCTCGCCACCTTCATTTTTATCCAATTACCTCTTGACAGTAAAAATATGTAGTAAAATAAGAATACAGTCATTAATAAAGCTTGTGGCGAATCGTCTAGAGGCCTAGGACACTTATCCTTATTCGTTCCTTGCCTTACGGGCCGAAGAGGAGAGACGGGGGTTCGAATCCCCCTTCGCCACTTTCATTTTTTTTTAATTACCTCTTGACGAATGAAATATGTTTGTAGTAACATTAGAATATAAAAGTTAATAAAGTTTGTGGCGAGTAGCTCAGTGGTAGAGCGAGTTTTCCTTATTCATTCCTTGTCTAATGGGCCGAAGAATTAGGATTATCGACTTATAAGCGACTTGATCGGGGGTTCGATTCCCTCCTCGCCACCCCATTTTTATCAAATTACCCCTTAACAAATAAAATATATGTGTAGTAAACTAAAAATATAAAAATTTATAAAATTGGTGGCGAGTGGCTGAGTGGTTGAAAGCAAGTTATTGTAACTTATCCTTGTCCTGATCCTTGGTTGCTTCTTTGCCCTAGGGGCCGTAAATTGAGGGTTATCTAAGGGATCGGGGGTTCGAATCCCCTCTCGCCAGTTTCAATTTTTTTCCAATTACCTCTTGACCAATGAAACATATGTGTAGTATAATTAAAATATAGAGATTAATAAAGCATGTGGCGAGTAGCTCAATGGTAGAGCGAGTACTCCTTGTTCATTCCTTGCCCTAGGGGCCGAAGAATGAGGATTATCGACTCATAATCGACTAGGTAGGGGGTTCGATTCCTTCTTCGCCACACCATTTTTCTCAAATTCCCCCTTGACACTTGAAGTCTTAATGTAGTATAATAGGAGTATAAAGCAAAATAAGGAGGATTGAGATAAGAGAAGTGAAAAGCGATCGCCTTGGAGAGCCACTAAGGATTTGCAAGGCAATATCACTGGGAAGGTGGGCGATGCCCACCCTACGAAACTCTTCTGCCCCAAACCAATTTTTGCCTGAAAAGGCTGTAGAATAAAACAACAATGAATTATCAGTTTTTTACTCAAAAAAAGACAGGAACGCCTCAAAATAAACCCATACCGGGACGGGAAGCGGAGATGATTCAAGGGCGCTCCGGGGGCTTCATGTTCGATGCTGGCATTTGGCAAATGCTGCGACGCTGCTTGCTTATTGGCACAGCTCAAAGCACCTACTATGCAGGAAAGAAAGAATTAACAGAAGATTTTGTCCAAGTTATTAAAGAGGCGATCGCTACTAACCCGAATAAAGTAGCAGAAAAAATAGTCTACGCTAGTGACGGTAAGGCTATCAATAATAGCGCCCCTTTATTTGCTTTGGTACTCTTATCTATGGGAGCAACACCAGAAGCAAAAAAGGCATTTCAGGAAATCTTTCCCCAAGTAGTTCGCACTGGAAGTCATTTTTATGAATGGTTGAGCTACACCAAAGCTCTGAGAGGATTTGGGAAGGTAGTGCGAGAAGTGGGGAGGCAATGGTTATCTCGGGAAAATGTTAAAAATTTAACTTATCAACTACTGAAATACCAACAGCGTCACGGCTTTTCTCATCGGGATGCTTTGCGTCTATTTCACGTTCAACCTCCTACGGAAGAGCATAACCAATTGTTTCGTTGGGTAGTCAAAGGTTGGGATGAACTGCCAACAGAAATTCCCAGGTCAGCACTGGCTCAAATTTGGTGGTATGAGTGGTTGAAACGGAACCCTAATAAAACCCATGAGGCGATTGCCAAAGGTAACCTCACCCACGAAATGGTTGCCCCAGTAGGGAAAATGGATAAGCAAGCATGGCAATTATTATTTGATAAAATGCCCATTGGTGCAATGCTGCGGAACTTAGGTTCTCTGACGGAACTAGGAGTACTCCGGGCTGACACACCAGGTAATTTAGACAGGGTGGAAGGAGTACTCAACAATTCTATCTATCTACGTAAAGGAAGAATCCACCCTATAGACGTACTTAAAGCCTTGAAAACTTATCAATCTGGAGGTAGAATCGGGAGGAGCAAGAAAACCTGGAACCCAGTAGGGCGGATTGTGGATATCTTAGAAAAGGCAGTGGAATTGTCTTTTGATGTGGTGGAACTTACAGAGAAGGTATTCATGCACGCGGTGGATATATCCGGTTCCATGTCTTGTGGTGTGGTGGAGTCAGTAGGAATGAGCTGCTGCGAGATTGCCACTACTATGGCATTAGTTACAGCTAAGGCGGAGAAAAACTACGCTATTAGGGGATTTTCCACCAAGTTCCGCGATTTGGGTATCTCTAAAAAAGATAGCTTTAGGAGTGCAATCGCCAAAGCTAGCAATTAAAACTTTGGAGGTACTGACGCCTCTGTGGCTTATGATTGGATGATAAAGAATAAGTTCAAAGCTGATATCATCTGTTTTTGGACAGATAGCGAAAGTTGGGCTGGTAATAGTCATCCTGCTCAAGCATTAGCTAAATATCGTCAGAAGGTGAATGAGAATATTAAGGCAGTATATGTCACTCTTGCTCCCTATGGTATTACCTTAGTAGATCCAAAAGACCCCTTATCTTGGGATTTGGGTGGATTTGATCCAGGAATACCTCGTCTCATCCAAATGCTGGCTCAAGGAGAAGTTTAAAACAGTGAAATGTAGGCCTAGTGCATAGGCTATAACCGTAATGTTCTCAATTATTCAAAGTTTTGTTCCGTCATGATTTTGATTCAATGCTGTCACGATTAAGATTTTCTTTTAAAAGAACAGAATTTTAGCAAGACCACCCACAAAACCGATGACTATAGCTGTCACGGTAGCTTTACCTACAAACTCTGCATTTTCCAGTCGTTTTTCCCAAACATTAGACTTGGTATCAAGTGTTTGCTTGATTTCTTTCATCCCATTGTCAGTTTTTTCTTCAATACGCTTCAACTCCACATCGACGCGCTTAAACTCTCCTTCTACCTTCGCAAAACCCACCTGTACCTCCTTGTCTAAATTTTGGACTCTGTTGTCTAAATTTTGAATTCTACTGTTTAGGTTGTTAAATCCTTCCTTGATTTCTGATTTGAGTTCTAAAATTAATGTTTTCAATTCGTCGTCCATGATGTCCCCCTCTTGGTTGTTGTACTATTTTAGTGTAACCAAATTGTAACCCTACAGA
Source organism: Prochloron sp. (assembly GCA_965198675.1). Classification (GTDB taxonomy): domain Bacteria; phylum Cyanobacteriota; class Cyanobacteriia; order Cyanobacteriales; family Prochloraceae; genus Prochloron. The sequence goes on from OZ240666.1 coordinate 3,213,751, forward strand.
CTCTTGGTGGGCAATGCCCACCCTACCCATTAGATTTTTTTTAACTACAGAGTCAATTCTTGTGGCTACACAGCTTGAAAAATAGTAGCTTCACCCCGAGATTTCCCACGATAGTGCAAGGATTTTGAGACGCCTTATGGGATCGCCTTGCACTTTGGGAGTTGTCAAAAGCTGAAAACCATTATCTGGATAGACTTTTGGCTTTATTCAGCAAGCCCTACTTATTGGATTGGCGTACTACATTTGTCGTACAAAATGCCCGTTTTTGTAATACATACTATGTTACAATTTGTCGTGCGGAATGTGGGTTAAAAGAATTCAAAAATTCCCAAGCAAACTCAATGCAATCGGACAATACCTCATGATTTTTTTCTCCCAAAATCACCAAGTTTTTGTTTTGAGGATAAGCCCAGCGTTGCATATGGGCAATACTGAATCCTGCCTGTTTTTGTTCTTCTAAAGGTGCTTTTCTCACCGCATCCCACAACACAATACTCGGCTTCTCCAGAGCAGTAGCAATGTGAGATGGTCCCGTATCGAAGCCAATATAGATGTCGCTAGCCCAGATCAAAGCCATCATCTGGCGAACAGTTGTTTTGGTACTAAACACGGGCAAGGGCTTCTGCTGGAAATTCTCGTGGCGAATCTGGAAAAAGCTAACTTGCTCTTTGAGGATTTCAACTAAAAGTAACCATTTATCCAGATACCAGGGAGATTCTGACGAACTGGCAGATCTGCCATAGGGACATAAACAGATGACTGGACGTTTGAGGTGAGAGAGCGAGCGCAATCCCCACTGCATTTCCTCAAAGGAAAGAAACAGAGAACCGTGCAACTGCCGAGGACGGAGATTGTAGGGAGCGCAGAGATTGATAATTTCATGTCGGGATTGGCAGAAGTTATCGAACTCTGGATTTATTGCCTTCATAATAGCTGGATCTAGCTTATTGGCATCAATAATTTCCTCAACATAAGGATTGTTTTCCCAAATGATAGTATTCCAATCCTCTCCTGGGTCATCTGGATCGTTAGGGTTTTTGATAATGTCAGAAGCGCAGAGGATTTTGACTGGACTCCCTTTTTTTAAAGCAAATTCCTCTGCTAGGCGAGTGTAACAAACTAAGCTACCGATAGCCAACCAACTGGGAATAGCTAAATCGCAGTCATATTTGGCAGCATAGTGTTTGGAGTATTGAAAAGGTTCTGTTTCTAGAAATCTACGGGGTTCTTCAGTAGGGCATGGGCTGTTTCTCATTGACTTAGTCTCCTATTTAATATACACAAAAAATATTTACGGTAACGCTATTAATTTAGGGTGCGTTCGCAACACACCGCACCGTATATTTGGCTCATGGTAAGGGCAAAGGGGGAGGGGAAGGGCGCACCGTTGTTGTGCGCCCCTAGATATCAGAAATAGCATCAGGTAATTCATCCTCCAAATATCGTAAACGAGGCAACAAGTAAGCGATGCAAGTCATCAAAATAGTCAAGACTCCCATGGAAATAAACATTAGACCAATACCACGACCAGGACCTGTACCAATCACTCTGCCAATGGTTTTTGCAACAATACTATCTTGAGTCATTAAGGGTTCAAAGAAGCGATCGGCTAGTGGACCAGCAATAAAATAAGAGAGAGGAAGCGTTGCTAAAGCTACTGATTTCCGAAATGCAAAAACCCTTCCCTGGACTTCCGGAGCCACCTTGCGCTGGTAAATAGCTTGAATAGCACTATTGACTATGGGAATAGTTAGTAGCATGGAAAAATTTGCACAAGCCAGAAGAATAGCTGAGGGGCGAAGACCTACAAAGATGACAGATAGGCCAATGGCAAACATACTGATAAAAACAGTGGTCATTTGATTCTCTAGACCACCCCAAATGGTCATCACTAAGCCCCCAATGACCATGCCAGCATTGGCGCAGGAGACCACAATGCCTAGGGTTGTTACCGATGCAAAAGAAAGAACTAATGGGATATCGAGAACCTCAGTGGCTCCAATCAAAAAATTACACAGAGCAACCAACAGTACCAATCCCAAAAGACCGGGTCGCTGCACGAAATAGTTCCAGCCATAGGTTAAATTGTGTAAAAATGATTCCTGTTCCGTTTGCTCGTCAGTCCCAGTTGAAAGCTCCGGAAAATTGACTATCCATAGAGATAGCAAGGCAAATAGTAGGGTAATAAAGTCAATCGCAATAATCCCTGGTAACTGAATAATGGCAAGTAGAGTTACGGCAAAGGTAGGAGCTGCTAAATCTGAGATGGCTTGCCCAGTGAAGACCATACCACTAGCACGGGCAAGATTAGCTTTGGGAACCAGCAGAGTGGTTGCGGCAGAATAGGCTAAACCTTGAAATGTATTGAAACTAGACCTCAGCACATTTGTTAGACAGATATGCCAAATTTCCAGACTGCCATTAAGGTATAACCAAGCCACCAGCAAGGTACACAAACCGGCAGAGAAGTCACTAATAATCATCGTCCAACGACGACTCCAGCGATCGACATAGACTCCGGCAATCGGACCAATTAAAATCGGAGGAATCGCTGCCGAGAGTACGGGTAAGGAAAATTGGGTCACAGAATCGGTTTGCTGGTAAACCCAAATGCTGAGGGCAAAACTGGTCAGACTGGTACCGATCAGTGAAATAACTTGGCCAAACCAGATGAAGGTAAATGTTTCCATCCCTTGAAGTGATGGAAACCGCTTAGTGATGGCGCTGATGATACTGGACTTGCCATCATTAGCCGTCTGTTGTTGGATATCAGTGGTTTGGTTCATTGGTGAATAGAAAAATAGGGGAACTGGAATTAAAAAAGGGAATCTAGGGATCCTCTAGACGCTCTTTCCATTTTCCATTAAAGGCTTTGAAGGTTAATTCTCCAAAAAACCACTTTCTCTGAAGTAGCAGAGGTAAGTTTTAAATAAATCCTGATTAACCTCCGGTAACTTGATACCACTTCCCCTTAAACCATCAACCACATTGCGACAATCGTACTCAATTAAGTTTGTTGTGCTTGACGGTGATTCCGGGAAGTTGGGTAAGTAAGGGTAGAGAGGATTTTCCATATCCTCTATCAACTTGGAACGCCAATCAGTATAGTCAATTTCTTCCAAGCTATAGCCCAGGGAGCGCACCCACTCAAAAATCTCCCTCAGAGGCACCGATTTTGGATTAATTAAATGAAATGCCTTCCCAAATAAACTGTTTTGTTGTGAGAGACAAACAATCGCTCGGCTGACATAATCTACTGGGACAAGGTTTTCTGGTAAACCACTCCAGCTAGGAAAACTTTTGAGTCGAATACATCCTTTCACCAGTCGCGAGAGTAAGTCATCGAAACTAGAGACACCGGTTTGACTGTGACCACTAATCCTCGACGGTCGATAGATAGTTATGGGCAAACCGCGCTTGGCAGCTTCCCAAACTAACTGTTCTCCTACCCACTTGGTCTGAACATAGCCTACTTTTAGTAAATCATAATGATTGGCAGTTGCTGACTCGAGAATGGGTTGGTCAGTTTGGGATGTTGAGAATAGAGTAGAAACGTAATGAACAGGTTTGAGCTTTCCTAAACTGGCCAGTCTTAACACGTCTTGGGTTCCCAAAACATTCGCATCTTTTAAAAGAGCGTAAGACCACAGATGATGAACCTTAGCTCCAACGTGATAAATAACATCAATTTGTTGGCATAAATTATTATACTCAGTTGCTGAGAGTCCAAAACGACTGCTTCCTAAATCTCCGATGATGGGAATAATTCGACATGTAAAATTATCACTCCATAAACCAGAAGCTTCTAACTTGTTCTTGAGTCTTTCTTTGCCAGCATCTACATGCTCGGCGCGAACCAAGCAATAAACAGTAGCGTCCGTTGTGGTCAAGAGTTCAGAAAGTAAATGAATTCCCAAGAAACCTGTTGCACCGGTTAGGAAAATTCGTTCAATTGGACTGACGATTGGCGCGATCGCAGTTGATGGCTGAATATCTGGATCTAAAGCAGCTTCTGCTTCTAAATCCCAAGTCTGGGATTGATAGTTTCCAGTTACTAAAGCTTGGTCGATTGCACTAGCCAAATCAGAAACAGAGGGATAATCAAACAATGCCCTTAGAGATAAATTAATCTCGAAGGCTTCACGAATGCGAAACATCAGTTGAGTGGCCAATAGGGAATGACCACCTAAGTCAAAGAAACTATCATCAAGGCTAATGGTCTCAGGGTGCAGGGAGAGAATTTCGGCAAAAAGACTAGCGATAAGAATTTGACTCTCTGTCTTCGGTGCAACGAACTCACTGCTTTGGCTGAAGGCAGCATAGGGGGCAGGTAATGCTTTGCGGTCTATCTTACCACTGACAGACAGGGGTAATGACGTCAGGGGCACCACTACACTGGGAACCATGTAGTCTGGTAACTGCTGTTTGCAGTACTCTTTCAGAGCCTTAATGTCAAAATCATCATCCCCAACTACATAGGCTACCAGCCGCTTGTTCCCTGGGGTATCTTCCCAGGGGATGACGACGCATTCCTGCACCTGCTGGTGGCCACTGAGCAAGGATTCAATTTCCCCTAGTTCGATACGGAAGCCTCTGATTTTGACTTGATGGTCAATGCGACCGAGGAATTCAATATTACCATCCCGGCGGTAGCGAGCCAAGTCTCCTGTCTTGTAGAGACGACCTTCGCCGAAGGGATTGGGAATGAATTTTTCTACGGTTAGCTCCGGGCGATTCAAATAACCTCGGGCTATACCCAGACCACCAATATGAAGTTCTCCAGGAATGCCAATCGGGGTAGGATTACCATTACTATCCAAGATATAGATAGTTCGATTCGGCAAAGGACGACCAATAGGCACTCGTGGCATAGAGCTATCGGTCTTTAAGGCTCCAGCAATATCAAATGTGGTTGTGGTAATGGTTGCTTCTGTTGGACCGTAAGCATTGAGCAAGCCCACTGAATCTAACCAGGGATTTTTTTGGCACAGTTGTTGCCAAAGTTTTATGGTTTCTGGTTGAAGGACATCGCTACCAGAAACCACTAGTCGCAGATGAGGTAGAGGGGGAGCATCTTGAGGATTTTGCTGTTGCCAGTGTAACCATTGATGCCAGTAGCTGGGGGGGAGATTGACAAATGTCAGTTCCAGTTCAATCAATTTCTGGTGAAACTCAGGCACAGTCCACAGGTCAGGGTCTCTCAGCACCAAGGTGGCTCCACTGATTAAAGGGGGGAAGATTTCTTCTAGGGCAGCGTCAAAACTGAAAGAGGTAAATTGAAGAAACCGATCCTGACTCGTTACTTGATAATGTTCTGTAATGGCATAACAATGGCTAGCAATGGCCTGATGTTCGATTAAAACTCCCTTAGGTTGACCAGTAGACCCAGATGTATAAATGACATAGGCAAGGTGTTGGGGTTGGACATTGACAGGAGCTGAAACGGTATCTTGCTGCGCGCACCGCGTAGCGGATCCCTTCGGGATCGCTGACCAATCTGCATCCAAATAAACGACTTCTACCTGAGATTCGGGCAATCTTGCCCGTAACGCTTTTTGAGTGAGCAAAACAGCAATTCCTGAATCTTCCAGCATATAAGTCAGTCGAGTGTTAGGATAATCAGGATCGAGGGTGACATAAGCCCCTCCTGCTTTAAGAATCCCCAACAAGCCCACCACCATCTCTATAGAACGCTCCAGACAAATGCCCACCAAGGTTTCTGGCTTCACCCCCAAGCCTTGGAGATAGTGAGCTAACTGATTGGCACGGGCATTCAGCTCTTGATAAGTCAACTGCTCACCGGCAAAGACTACTGCCACAGCCTCTGGTGTTCGCTCTGCCTGTGCTTCAAATAGGTGATGAATGCAATGTTCTTGGGGATAGTCTACCCTGGTGTCATTCCACTCCACCAACAACTGCTGGCCCTCGTCAGCACTCAGTAACGGCAACTGCTCAACCCGTTCCTCTGGATTAGTCACAATCCCAGCTAGTAAGGTTTTAAAGTTACTAGCCATCCGAACAATGGTCTCTCGGTCAAACAAATCACTGTTGTATTCCCAGTATCCGCTTAGCTCGGAAGGGCTATCTACCATTGATAGAGTAAGGTCAAACTTGGCGGTTTGATGCTCTCGCTCAATAGGGGTGAGGGTTAGGCCAGGAAACTCCCCATAAGTTGGGCTTTGCTCTAAAGCAAACATGACCTGAAACAAGGGACTATGACTCAGGGAACGTTCTGGTTGCAGAATTTCCACCACTTTTTCAAAAGGAATATCCTGATGACTATAGGCAGACAGAGCAACCTGACGCACCTGCTGAAGCAGTTCTCTAAAAATGGGATTTCCTTCAGTTCGAGTCCGTAGCACTAACGTATTCACAAAGAAGCCAATCAGGGATTCGGTTTGACGGTGATGGCGATTGGCAACAGGGGTACCAATGAGGATATCCTGCTGGCTGCTGTAGCGTGAGAGGAGGATGGCAAAGGCAGCCAGCAAGGTCATAAACAAGGTACTATTAGTCCCTCGCGCTAAGGTCCGCAACTTTTGGGACACAGCGGTGTCGAGCTGAAAATGGAATTGCCCTCCCCGAAAACTTTGTACAGATGGTCGGGGGCGATCCGTAGGTAAATTGATCGGGGAGCATACATCAGCTAACTGCCCTTTCCAATAATCTGCCTGTTGCTCAATCACATTTACTTCCAACCACTGACGTTGCCAAGCAGCATAGTCAAGGTACTGAATTGGTAAAGGTTTGAGGGGAGAAGGTTGCCCAGCCACAAAAGCGGCATAGAGGGTTGACAGTTCCTGTAGAAGCAGTTCCATGGACCAGCCATCCGACACAATGTGGTGCAGGGTCAGGAATAGGGCATGGTCTTCTGGGGATAACTGCAATATAGTAGCCCTGATTGGCAAATCCTGCTTCAAATCAAAGGGTTGATCAGCTTCTGCTGTCGCCCATTTCTGGAGGTTCTGTTGGTGATTACCTTCCTGTTGAAGCTCCACTACAGCTAACGTAAACTCAGCAGAGGGATCGATTGTTTGCAGTGGGATACCGTTAACAACCTGAATGCGGGTTCGCAGAATACTATGGCGTTGAATAATTTCCTGAAGTCCTCGCTCCAAAGCTCCCACATCTAGGGAACCTGTAATTTTCAGGGCAACCGCAATGTTATAGGTGGCGTTAGGCCGTTCTTCTAGCTGATTGAGAAACCAAAGGCGGGCTTGGGCAAAAGAGAGGGGGAGGGGTTGGCCTTCGGACTCCCTTGGAACAATGTCCGGTAGGGTCAATCCAGGAGTCGTTTGTTGGCTATTAATAATGATGGAGGCTAAACCAGCAACTGTGGGGGATTCAAATATAATCTTCACTGGTAATTCAACCTCAAACGCTTCCCGCAGTCGAGAAATAACCTTGGTTGCCAACAACGAATGGCCCCCGAGGGCAAAAAAGTTATCGTGGATACCCACTCGTTCTTGCCCTAATACCGTAGCTATAATATTGGCAATAACTGTTTCAGCTTGGGTGCGGGGAGCAACAAAATTTGTTTCTCGCTCTTGTTCAAAATCTGGAATGGGTAACCTACGGCGATCAACTTTACCATTGGGGGTTAAGGGAAAGCTATCCAGCCAGACAATGGCATTGGGCACCATGTAATCCGGCAACTTTTGCTTGAGAAAAGAGCGGAGTTCATTTCCACTAACCTGGGTTTCACTTCTTTTCACATAAGCCACCAGGGACTTATCCCCAGAACCATCTTGTCGTACTATGACGATCCCTTGGCTTACCTGGGGATGTTGATTTAAGACAGCTTCAATTTCTGAAAGCTCAATCCGAAAGCCGCGAATTTTGACTTGATTGTCGATTCTACCCAGAAACTCAATATTGCCATCCGGTAAATAGCGAACTAAGTCCCCCGTCTTGTAAAGAATCTCACCCTCTAGAAAAGAACTGGCAATAAAACGTTCGGCGTTCAGTTCGGGACGATTCAGATAGCCTCTTGCCACTCCATCTCCCCCAGCGTACAGTTCTCCCACTACTCCAATGGGAACAGGTTGATGTTGCCCATCTAAGATGTAAACTCGGGTATTGGCAACGGGGCGACCAATGGGAATTGATTGTCCCAAAGAAGCTCCCGTGGGAACAGGATAGCAACAGGTAAAGGTGGTGTTCTCCGTGGGACCATAGCCATTAATAAACTGACAATGAGGCAGAGTTTGACAACATTTCTGCACATGGGACACAGATAGCACATCTCCACCTGCCATCAGAATACGTAGAGATTGCAAATCTTCCAACCGCTCATCCACCATCAAGTGAAACAATCCAGCGGTGAGCCATAGGGCTGTGATCTGATGTTGCCCAATGACTTGCCCCAAGGTTTCCAAGGAGGGTTTCGGTTCCGGGAACAGAACCAGACGGGAGCCATTGAGCAAACTGCCCCAGATTTCCCAGGTAGCTGCATCAAAAGAAACCGATGCCAACTGCAGAAACACATCATTGCTGGTAAATTGAGCATAGTTAGTATTCTTCACCAGCCGCACAATATTGCGATGGGTCACGCCGACCCCTTTAGGTTGTCCTGTAGACCCTGAAGTATACATGACATAGGCCAAAGACTTAGCCGTAACTCTCCCCTCTCTCCCCTCTTTCTCTGCGTCCTCTGCGTCTCTGCGGTTTATCATTCCCGAACCTATATCGATAGAATAAGCCACCTCTGGCAAATTCTCCCTCACACCCGTTTCCGTCACAATTACCTGCAAACCAGCATTCTCTACCATGAAAGCCAGTCGCTCAGGAGGATAAGTTGGGTCGAGGGGAACGTAGGCTCCACCTGCTTTCAGAATTGCCAACAGGGCGATAATTAGGTTAGGGGACCGCTCTAAACAAACCCCCACCAAACTCTCTGAACCAACCCCCAAGCTTTGCAAATAATGGGCCAGTTGGTTTGCCTTTTGATTCAACTCCTGATAGGTTAAGGTTTGGTCTGCCAAAACCACTGCTACTGCATCTGGTGTCTTTTGGACTTGAGCTTCAAATAACTGGTGAACGCAGGCATTACGAGGATAATCGGTTTGAGTCTGATTCCACTCCAGTAACAATTGCTGTCGTTCAGCAGCACTCAAAATGGGCAATTGGGCAATGGTTTGTTCTGGATTGAGAACTATCCCTTCGACAAAAATGTGGAAATTTCTTGCCATCCGCTCAATGGTTGCCCCATCAAACAGGTTGGCATTGTATTCAAAAGCGCCAATCAGTTCTGTATTGCTTTGGGTGAGGGATAAGGTTAAATCAAAGGTAGCCCCAGCAGTAGGTTTATCTAAGGGCTTAGGATTGACAGTCAGCCCCGACAACTCTAGGGTTTCCTTCGGGACATTTTGCAAGGTAAACATCACCTGAAAGAGGGGACTAACCCCTGGCAGCCGTTCCGGTTTCAGTTGCTCTACGAGAAGGTCGAAGGGGACATCGGCATGGGCATAAGCGTCTAAGGCCACTTGACGAACCTGGGAAAGCAACTCAAGGAAGGTATGCTCTAGCTGAGGTCGAGTGCGCAAGACTAAGGTATTAACGAAGAAGCCAATCAAAGCCTCTGTTATGGCTGGGGTTCGGTTGGCGATGGGAGTCCCTACCACAATATCGTCTTGATTGCAATAACAGGAGAGAAAAGCGGAAAAGGCAGCAAAAAGTGTAATAAATAGAGTTGTATTAGAGCGTTTGCTTAAGATATGGAGTTTCTGAGTTAGGTCAGTATTGAAGTGAAAGGGAACCCACCCCCCGTAGCCCCCCTCCCGGGTTCCCCTCCTGGGAGGGGGTAGGGGTGGGTGGGGTTGGGGGGTGGGTTCAGTTGTGTGAGGACGATCCAAGGGGAGGTTAAGCACTGGGGGAGCATCTGCTAATTGCTGTTGCCAGTATTTAATTTGGGCATCTCTAAACTTACCTGTGAACCGGTGGCGTTGCCAGTGAGCATAATCTACATACTGAATGGGTAGGTCAGAAAGGGATGGTGCTGTTGACCTATGATAGCTTGTGTAAAAGCACGAAAGTTCTCTGAGTAAAACTTGTATTGACCAATCATCACTAATGATGTGGTGCATAGTCAGTAGTAAAATTTGCTTTTCCTGTGCTAAGCAAATTAGCGTAAATCGCACCAGAGGCTCTTGAGTTAAATCGAAGGGGCGATTTTGTTCTTGGAGAATAACTTTCTCAAGGACATCTTTCCCTTCAGTGGTCAAGTCTACAACTGATAAGGGTAAAGGAATATGGGGGGCAATTATCTGAATTGGCGAACCATTTTGGGTTTCAAATGTCGTTCGGAGTATTTCGTGGCGGTCTATGAGAGTGGCGATCGCCTTTTCTAAACTCTTCCTATCCAACGACCCAGTTAGCACAAAAGCTCTGACCAAGTTATAAGCAGCACGATTTTCTTCTAGTTGAGCCAGAAACCAGAGACCTTGTTGTGTTAGGGATAGGGGAATGTCTGCCTCTCTTGCCGTGGGTGTGGGGGCTAAGGGATATTCAGAAGTGCTAGTATTTACGGATTCTATATACTTTGAAAGTAGGCTAATTGTTGGTGCTTCAAAAATCTGCTTCAATGGCATTTCAATACCTAGTTTCTCTGCAATACGAGCCAAAACTTGGCTAGCATGAAGGGAGTGTCCCCCTAATTCAAAGAAATTATTCTCAATGCCAATCGGCTCTATTTTAAGGACTTCAGACCAAATTTTGACTAATATTTCTTCTATATTAGTACGGGGGGCAATAACATTTAATTCTAATGCTGATGTTGCCAGAATTGATTCTGGTTTAGGTAGAGCTAGTCGGTCAATTTTACCAGTTGCAGTTAAAGGTAATGACTCTAGCCAAATGAAGCAAGCTGGAATCATGTAACTGGGTAATTTATCCCCTAAAATAGCTTTTAATTCTTGAGCTGTAAGTTTGTTTTGAGGATTTACCGGAGTCAAATAAGCCACTAGCTGTAAATCGCCCACTGCTCCCCCTTTTTCTGTCTGGGCAACTACAACCGCCTCTCCAACAGCTTCTAGGTTCAACAAAGTGGCTTCCACTTCACTGGTTTCAACCCGATAACCTCGGATTTTAACCTGAAAATCTTTACGGCCTAGGTGCAATAAACAACCATCGGGCAACAACTTACCTAAATCACCTGTTTTAAAATATTTATGATTATTTTTACTAATAAACACTCGTTTAGTTAACTCAGGCTGTTGCCAGTACCCCAAGGCAAGTTGGCGAGAACGAATTACAATTTCACCAACGTCTCCTGGGGCAACCTCCTGTCCTGATTCATCCCAAAGCAAAACTTCCGTTCCCTCAACCCTATAGCCCGCAGGCACGGTGGGACCAGTGAGAACTGTATCTTTGGTAATGGGAAATTGTCGCACCGGACTAATCTCTGTACCCCCCAGATTCACCATTAAGGTGCATTGCGGGGAAAAATGGCGCTGAAACAGTTCTGCATCCTGTCGGTAAACGGTTTCGCTCCCAATTTGGATCAGTCGCAACTTGGGAAAATCTGCTTCCTCGTTCAAAGTGGCAGCGAAGTGACGAAACAGGGTGGCAACCATGAACGTCACGGTAATCTCATTGTCTTGCAACCATCCAGCCAATTTGTGCAAATTGATTTGCTTTACGTCTAGAGGCAATAAGGTGGCACCGTTCAACAAGGCACAGTAAATATCTCGCACTGCACCACCGAAGGCGGCTGAATACAACAGTGAAAAGCGATCGCCACAGGTCATCTTTCCGCTGTTGCTATAGTTGCGATAGAGATTGAGAACATACCGATGGTTTTGCATGACACCCTTGGGGCGGGAGGTGGAACCGGAGGTGTAAAGGATATAAGCTAGGTCATCAGGATGACACTGAATCTCTAGGTTCTCATCTGAGATTTCTTTATCTAGGGTGTCAATCCTCAAAACATCTTGGCTCAAAATGCTCTGCTCAAACCCTGAAGCCTGGAGATGGTGGCGATGGCTTAAAATTAATTTAGCTTTTGAGTCTTTCAGAATCAGGCTAAGGCGAGACTCTGGCAACGATATATCTAAGGGAACGTAAAATTTCCCCGCCTTGAGTACCCCCAACATGGCTGCAATCATTGCTGGTTCTGTTGCAAAGAGGAGAGCGACGGGTTCAGCTACGGTATTACGGCAATCTAGAATTGCTCTGGCAATTTGATTAGACCAGCGATTTAACTCATTGTAGGTTAGGGAGCGCCCTTGAAAGATAATGGCTGGGCGCGAGCCATGTTGTAAGACTTGAGTCTGAAATCGTTCTGGGATAGATTGTTCCAGAATTTCTCCACCAATATTGTTAGTCGCCTTTGATACCATTAATTAACTTCCTCCCATATCAAGTAAAGGTTTGCTCGAAAAACCTTTCTCTTCCCTTTGCGCCTTTGCGCCTTTGCGCGAGATGCAACGCCAAACAGACAGGGTCTAAAATCTCAACCTGAGCTAGAAATTCCTGGGCTGAGAACCATGAAGAATTAGAGTTAGAGCAGGCAATTTTTGCTTGCAACCAATCCAGAAAAATAGGAATTTCCGTGCAGCATGCGATGGCAGAATCTATCCTGGAAACATTCTCTAACAAGGAAAAAAGCTGTTCTCCCATGGCACAGGCATATTCTTTGTCAAATGCCTTGACTCCGTAATAGATAATATCCATCAATCTAGATTGGCAAGAATCCGGCAAGACTGAGAAATCAATCCCTAACTGTTGAAGAGGCTGAGTATAGACTCCCCCCATCAGGGTTGCAGTAGTGCCTAAAACCAACACTTTTTGCCACCTTCGGCATTGCAAAACCTCTACAACTGCATCCACAAGGGAAACAAAATTGAGACGACGGGCAATTGCTGGATAGCGGTTTTCTAAGTCTTGCTGAATTTGAGGTATAAAGTAATGAACTGCATTACACAGCAGCATGACTTGAATATTGCAATTGTCGGCTTGTAGATATTCCGTTGCCTGGATAATGGAATCAGATGCTAACTTTACTAAGCGATCCCTGAGAGAGATTCCTTCCACCAGGCGATTGGGATCTAACATGACCTTAACACGACTGGGAATACCACAAGCTTGGTAAAGAACAATTTCCCGACTGTTGCCACAATATTGACAAGCTTTCTGAAAGCTCATGGCTCCCGCAAGGGGTCCCATCCCTCCTAAGAGAATGAGAGGTGTTTTATTAGGATGAGGTGGGTGCAGAGAGAGGATATCCACGGGAAAATCTTGGTCTTCTACCCATTTCCCTTGAGCCTTCATTTGGGAGGCTATCCCTTTCAATTTGGCCATGTATACAGGCATGTAAGCGATGGCCTCATGAGCAACAGCAAACTGCTTCCAGGAACCAACTTTAGGCGACAGTAGCGAGTTTACGTGCATTCTTTTGTTGCTCCATGAGACTTAACAAGGCTTCCATTACTTGGCCAATACCACGCAAGTACTGCCGGAAAAGGGCTTGGGTTAACTCGTAATCAATGGGGGTTTGAGTCGTCTCGCAGTAAGCATTTAATGCTTTGACCACCACCAAAAAGTGGTCTACCTCCGTCTCATCAGCAACGTGAACATGGACGTATTGCAGTGCTTTCTCCCGTTCAACAGGGGACAAATTATACTGTTGGTCAATGAGATTTCCAAAAGCGCCAAGGGCAACACTATATTCAGCATGGTTGTATATTTCCGAGAACATGTTGGTGAATAATCCAGTTTGGATATCAGCCACTACCATGTTTTGATAGATCCATCCCCTGAACTCACGGGCTTTGGGAAGACAATACTTTTCCAGAGACCAGGGAAAATCCCCCACCAGATAATGAGCGAGGTCATGGAAAAGTTGAGCATGGGTTTCTCCCCCAAAGTCCAATCCCAAATCTTCATAACTGGTTTCGGCATTGTGAGAACTGGCAAGCATTAACTGGGCACGAGTTGCGGTATCTTCTGTCGCCATAGCGAGCCGTTGTAGCCGACAAGACAATCCATATATGGCCAACATCTTGAGATGGGTTGCTTTCCAGGAACTGAGGATCTGAGATAGCTGCTCCTTGGACCACTTATAAGAGGGCAACAAGGCAAAAAAGCGTTCTACCTTGTTGATAACGTCTGAGGATGCAGCCACGCTCTCAATGAGGGCAGATTTAAGTTGCTCATCATTAACCAAGCCAGCCAGCTCGTAGATATAGTTAGTCAGTGTTTTGTTGGTTTTCACCATTATCTTGATTTTTTTTGATGATGGAGATATGAGAGCTGAAAATAGACTCTTGTTGTCTAACTCAGGGAAGATGCACTTAACCCTACAACCTTCGACAGTTTTTTGTCAAGCATATTTTTGTAAAAAGTTTTTTTCTTGGTGCAATACCCTTTGTGGGGCACACTAATTTCGCACTATGCGATGACCTAGGGAGATCTGAAGGTTAGGCGTCGGGTGTTGACTGTCTGACACAAGTGCCTAAAACTGAGGAATGACAAAACTTTAGAGAAAAGAGACAAAGTGATACGCCTCCGCCAGAGTTACAACACAACCAGCCTCAGGGGTTTGTTGCGGATCGGCTGTGCCCTTGTTGTTACAGTTATCCCGGGAGGAGTTATTAGCTAGGTTTGGAAATGAAAACTAAGGAAAATTGGCATTATGACCAGATTCTTACACGATCAGTTCGCTAAAGAATACCTCAAGGAATTGTTAAAACCCATGGGGCTGACAGAAACTGGTCAAGAGTTAGCCTCAGAAGTGCAACAAATTGATGTCTGCTTTTCCCCAAAACCACAACCAAACCAAGACCAAGAACAGAAAGAGCTGGGGTTACTAGGAAGGTTCGCCTCAACTCCAGCAATATTTGAACCCTTTCGCTCCCCAGTAAAGAAAAATGAAGTTCTCAGTTGTCTTGGTAAGCTGTTCAATGTTAATCGCTTATCTCAAAGAACGCTACGCAAGAAAAGGAAGCTGTCGGACAGGGAATTACATCATCTCTGGATTCTAACACCAACAGCGTCTCCTGACTTCCTAGCCAGCTTTGGAGCTTCTCCAGATGAAGAAAACTGGGATCCAGGGGTCTATTTTTTGCCAGAATCACTCAAAACTGCTATTGTGGTGATTCATCAATTACCGCAAAACCCACCCCCCCAACCCCCCCTCCCGGGAGGGGGGCGAAAGGGGGGGTGGGTTAAGAATTTTGGGCAAAGGAAAAGTGCAGCAACAGGCAATTAATGAATTAAAAGCCATACCAGAAAGTCCCCGACGGGAAAATACACTAGAATTGTTATATAACCTCTTCCATCTTTTAGAAGTTCGTCAAGATGTAGAACCAGATGACCAGGAGTTGATTATGAAGTTATCCTCTCTTTATACGCAAAGGCTAGAAGCTGCTACAGAACAAGGATTACAGCAAGGATTACAGCAGGGATTACAGCAAGGAGAACGACAGACAACCCGTCGCTTCATTACCAATCTCCTGGAAGTGCGATTTTCCCAGGTAGACGAGGAACTGACAACAGTTATTGAACCTTTAATGGAACTGCCTACAGAAGAACTTACTCCTTTGTTGTTACAATTATCTCGGGAGAAGTTATTAGCTAGGTTTGGAAATGTTAACTAAGGAAAATTGGCATTATGACCAGATTCTTACACGACCAGTTCCCTAAAGAATACCTCAACAGCTGTAGTTTTGGTGGGCAATAAGCAATTTACTCTCATTATAGGGTACCAAACGTTTCCCAAATTGCCCACCCTACTGTACTCTCGAACTGGTGACTGCTCACTGTTTCGGACGAATGCCATAATGGCGATAATTCCAATAATCTTTCAGAATTTTGTCATGGTCGAAACAGAGATTTGGGGGTATTTCCCAGGAATGAAAAATCCCCAGATTCTTAGCATCATCCGCTGCTTGAGGTTCCCCCTGAGCGGTAGCAATAAATACTACACTCAGGGTATGTTGCCGAGGATCCCGATTTGGTTCTGAATAAACTTGGATCGGAAACTCACCGTCAACTATCATGGTAACTGATTACTGTTAAATTATATAGCAATCTATCATGATTGGATCCCCCCGCCCTATCGGGCACCCCCCTTAAAAAGCTATCCTTTATAAGTAACTCTGAAACCCTTGATTGATAAGGGGATAGGGGGATAGGGGGATAGGGAGGTAGGGAGGTAGGGGGAGTAGCAAGTGAAGTAAAGACAACTATTGTATTTAGATTTAGATATTTCTACCCCATCACCCCATCACCCCATCACCTTTCAGTTACCAGTGACCAGTAATCACGTACCATGGTAGCAGCTCAACCTTGGGTTTGAGGCCCCCACCAAATAAGTGGTGGCAAACCACTTATTGGTGGAAGGCGTTGGTGCGGGACCAAAGCCCGCACCATACGCCTGGTAACTGTCATGGTACAAGGTCACTGTTTTACCCCAGCTCCCCAGCTCCCCACCCAGCAAGACTTATAGCGTTTCTTATAAGGGTTAGCCTTAAAAAGGGGGAATCTAGCGTTATTGCTCCTTACAAATGATTTAAAACTGCTATAGTACTACCCTTGAAAGAAAGCCTTAGAATAAGAGAGTGACAGAAAGAAAAAAAATCTTAACTATCCTGGGTGCAGGGGTCTGGGGTTGTGCTTTAGCTACCTTAGCCTCTCGGAACCACTGTGAAGTCCGCAGTTGGTCTCGTCGCAGTTCTGCAACTCTAGAGTCAGCAGTAGAAGGGGCTGATATCCTCTTATCTGCTGTCGACCTAAGGGGAGTTCGCCCTACTATTGAGAAACTCCTCAAAATAAAAATAAGCCATTCCCCGATCCTGGTAACAGCCACTAAAGGTTTAGATCCTCTGACCACTGGCACTCCTTCCCAAATTTGGCAAGAAGCTTTTCCCCATTATCCCCTGGTGGTTTTGTCTGGACCCAACCTTTCTAGAGAAATTGAACGGGGTTTACCAGCAGCGACGGTAGTGGCTAGTTCTGACTTAAAAGCAGCAGAGACGGTGCAAAGTACACTGGCTTCTGATAGTTTTCGCGTCTACGTTAATGACGACCCCTTGGGAACGGAGTTGGGGGGTATTTTAAAAAACGTCATGGCGATCGCAGCTGGGGTATGCGATGGTTTGGAACTGGGAACTAATGCTAAAGCTGCTCTCTTGACCAGAGCATTACCGGAAATGATTCGGGTGGGGATTTGTTTGGGGGCGACAAGCTCCACTTTCTTTGGTTTGTCTGGTTTGGGAGACTTGCTGGCTACTTGTAATAGTCCCCTTTCTCGCAATTATCAAGTGGGGTATGGACTGGGTCAGGGTAAATCTCTAGAACAAACCTTAGCTGCTCTGAAAGGTACTGCTGAGGGAGTCAATACCACTAAAGTATTGATGGAAATCGCTGCCAAGCAAGGTCTGAGGGTTCCTATTACCCAGGAAGTCTATGGACTCCTGGAAGGAAAAACTACCCCCCGACAAACAGTTAGGGCTCTCATGGAGCGGGATCTCAAACCTGAATAACGTACTCAATGACCAGTGAAGCAGTGACCACGTACCTTGACAGTTACCAGTTATGAGTTTGACAGGTAGGATGCTGGGAAAATTGCTGACAGGTAAGGGTTCTAACGTTTCGAGCCAACCCACCCCCATCCCCTCCTGAGAGGGGAGCAGAGGGGTGGGTCACCCTGGGTGTATCAATCGCCTTGGCGACTGCTATACCTATTAACTGGAAACTAATAACTGTTAAACAACTGGTAACTGGTAACTGGTTACTGGTAACTGTGATCTTAATCTTGCAAAGCAGCTAAGACGGTATCGTGAATTAAGCCATTGCTCACCACTATGCCCCGGTTATCCACCATTTTCGTACCCGTAGCAAAATCCAGGGGTTTACCATACATATCCGTCACCCGTCCCCCTGCTTCTTCCACGACAATGGAACCTGCTGCATGATCCCAAATGTTTTCCCGGTAGTTGGGAGCTTTAGGGGAAGGGAGACGCAGGTACAGAGCAGCTTGTCCTGCTGCCACTATACCATATTTGGCTTGGGAGTCCACCCGCACCGAATCTGCTGTAATGCCGATGGCCTCTGCTACCGCTTTCTGGCGGGATTGGTCTCCGTGACTGGCTTCCACGCTCTCCACAAAACAGAAGTTGGCTCCATCATTGCTGCTGACTACCTTAATTGGGTGGGGTACCCACCCCCAACCCCCTCCCGGGAGGGGGCGAAGGGGGTGGGTGGTGGTCCCTTCTCCTCGTACCGCCACAAAGATAAGGCCCATTTCACCAGGTAATATTGGTAAGGTAAGGGCTGGGCAACCCAATATACCTAACTTAACTTCACCTTTTTCTATCAAAGCCAAGGCTATGGCGTATTGGTCTTGACGCAGAAACCCTTTTGTGCCGTCAATGGGGTCTAAGGTCCAATAGCGATCGCCAACCTTACCATTTCCCAGGTCAATCCATTGGGTTACCTTTTCTTGGGTAGTATTATTGACCACTAAAGATACATATTTAGTTATCTTACTTAAAGTATCAGCCAGAGATGGTTGGCGCAATTGAGCAGCATCTTCTTCCCCTACAATAGAGTCATCAGGAAAAGCTTCCCCTAATGCTTGGCAAATAACTGCTTGGGAACCATAGTCAGCTACGGTTACGGGACTTTTGTCATCTTTTGTCATGGCTTGGGGAATGTCCCGACGTACTTGCTGGCAAAGTTTTGCAGCTCGTTGTACTGCCTCAATGGCAATTTCTTTTTCTTTTTCGTAAGACATCCCTTTCTCTCCGCGCCTCTGCGTTTCTGCGTGAAACTTTATCATAAACTATAATCAAATCCTGTATTCTTAATTTAACTAAATTGAGCCAAACTTGTTCTAACGTTACCACCGGTCAACCCCTGAAACCTTGGCAACAGTCAGGGTTAGAGTTGGTTGCTCTGCTTCAAGGGAAAGATGTAGTTTTAGCTATGGACTTGACGGAAAGCGTGGACTTCAATGCTGAGGGAAGGATTCGCTTGAGTCAAATTGTCCAAGATAGCTTGGATCCGGGGGATTGGCTAAATAGCTTACCCTTAAAGGAGCGATCCCGCTAACGCACCCTACCCCTGGTTAAACTTTTATTTCTTCTAACATCAACTTAGAACCCTTAACCCTGTCGGGAATAGCAATGGGATATTTTCCGGTAAAACAAGCAGAGCAAAAATGTTTTGGATTTTTTCCGGTGGCTTCGAGCATACCTTCCCAGCTAAGATAAGCTAGAGAGTCTACCCCTATGTGCTGGGCAATCTCTTCTACGGACTTAGTAGCGGCAATGAGCTGGTCCTGACTGTCTGTATCGATACCGTAGAAACAGGGGTGAGTGACTGGGGGGGAGGAGATGCGCATATGTACTTCCTTCGCTCCAGCATCCCGCAGTGCTCTAACTATTTTGCCACTAGTAGTCCCCCGCACGATGGAGTCATCCACAATAATAGCTCGTTTCCCCCTTAAAACATCTTTCAGGGGATTCAGTTTCATGCGAATGCCGTATTCCCGCATCCTTTGAGTTGGTTCAATGAAGGTGCGACCAACGTAGCGGTTTTTAATCAATCCTTCTCCGTAAGCAATACCAGATTCTCGGGAAAAACCGATGGCCGCTGGAATACCAGAGTCGGGAACTCCCATGACCAAATCTGCATCCACTCTTGACTCTTTAGCCAGTTGCTTTCCTAAACGCAGGCGATAACTATAGAGGGTTTCATCCTGCATGATGCTATCGGGACGAGCAAAGTAAATCATCTCGAAGATACATAGTTTTGGTTCTGGTTTGGACAGAACCCGAAAGGAAGTCATCCCTGTTGAACTGATTACTACCAATTCTCCTGGTTCTACATCCCGCACATATGACCCACCGATAATATCTAAAGCGCAGGTTTCCGATGCTAACACATAACGATTGCCTTCTAAAATACCAATGACCAAGGGACGAATGCCATTAGGATCTCGCACTCCCATTAACCCTGCGGGAGTTCCGATAACGAGACTGTAAGCCCCAGAACAGGATTGTAAAGCCTTAATTGCTGCATCAGTCCAGTCTTTACCCCCATCTACTTCTTGAGCCATAAGTCCGGCAATCATTTCCGAATCAGTGGTGGTTTGAAAATCATGATTGCGCTCCTCTAACTGCTGCCGCAGTTCCATGGTATTGACTAAGTTGCCGTTGTGAGCCAAGGTGAGAATACCTAAACGGGTGGAAATCACTGCTGGCTGAGCATTGACTTTCAAGCTGGATCCCGTGGTAGAATAGCGGGTATGACCCACTGCCCAGGAACCAGGCAACTGATTCAAAACTGATTCGCTAAAGACTTGAGATACCAGCCCCATGTCTTTGTGACAATGTACTGTATCTCCGTCATAGGTGACTATCCCCGCCGATTCTTGACCTCGATGCTGGAGGGCATAGAGACCAAAATAAGTCAGTCTCCCTACTTTCAATTCTGGTGCATAGATCCCGAAGACGCCGCAGGCTTCTTGGGGCTTGTCCTGTGCCGTTGGCGCAGAGTGGACAGATTCCTTGGCGATTGTCTTCTTGACTTGGCTCATGATTTAGGAAGGTTAGTCATTGTGGTTGCTCGTTATTTGCATGGTACCATTGGATAAAACTGCCCTTCTGTTCTTCGAGATGTTGGCATGGTATCCGTATCTACAGAGCTACTGGGAATCAAGCTTTCATCCCCCATACTCCTATAATATGTCTGTCAGCACCCCGCGCTAAATCTCCGGGCTGCTCGAGCCTCAGAGCATGAAGCTGCGAGACCAGTCTAAGTCGCAACGAGCGGCTACGTTTTTTGAGTCACGACACCCACGAATGCGTCGCTAGTTCATGGCCCTGTCGCTTGCGACTAAACAGTTTTACGAGGGGTAAGACAGTGTTGCAAGCCTAACAAACTCTTAAAACAAAGACTCATGCGAACTTAACCCTAGCAATAGGAGTATTACGATTAGGGGACAATCTATCTGTATTCATCTGTGTTCATCTGCGTGCATCTGCGGTTCAAAAATTGCCACTTATGTCGGTAGAATTGCCACTAGAGCAACTGGTTCTTTTGATGTTGCCACTGTCAAGGGGAGGATTTCAGGGATTAGCTACAAATATTGTCAAGCCATTCATCGTTCATGATGGATACAGTTACCAATTTCACGGCGGATAAATCCGCCGAGTCGAACTTCCTGGGCGAGTTAAAACATCGCGGCTTCCGTTCTCCCGAAAAATATCGTGATAAATGTCTGTAACCGCTGGGCTATTGAATCTCCCACGAAGGAAACAGCTTGGATTATCGAACAAGCACTCAGAACAATCAAGAAAAAGGGGTGTCAGGAGGGATAGGGGCAGAAATGTTGAATCTATAAAAATTATCAATTATCAATTTTTGGGTGTCTATTGCCGTGCCCCCACCACACACCCTACATCCCTTGGCATAAATTTGTTTATAAATATTTAAGTTTAGCCTTTAATTCAGCTTCAATGCGATTTAAAATAGAAGTTTGATCCAAAGAATCCAAAATTCTTCTCACCACTACCTTAGGTCCATCTTCCCCCCAACTGGCCCCATTGGCAAGATAAGTTTTGGTAATTTGGCCCATACTATAGGAAGAAACTCCAGCCACCCCAGCTTGAGCCATAGCCACCGTTACATAACCAGTTAAAGAAGCTCCCCCTGTGGCGGGAATAGAGATGCCAAAAATACCTTTCAGGGAACTCAAACCCAAGGATACCAGTAATTCGCTCCCAGTAATCCCCCCCATACTCAGAGCAATCTTTCGCAGCAAACGGACTGCCCCAGAGCGAGTCATAGGGATACCGTAAAGGCGAGAAAGGGCTAAAATCATGGCAATATCCATCACTGCCCCTGTGAACAAATCTATCGCCGTCACCGGGTTCAGGGCGATCGCCCCTGCTTTCGCCATCATTCCCTTGTGAATCAGTCGTTGGGCAGCATCATCGCGAATAGTCATTTTTCGCTCCACCAACCGTTGGTTGACAGAACTAGCGTACAACATAGTATTCAGGGCTACCAGGGACTTCCCCTCCCGATGCAAAATCTCCAGAATTTTCAGTTTCAGCTCCTCTACCTGGGGTGTACCTCGCCCCAGTAGCACCTTGTAACTGCCCCCTGGACGGCGGACAGCTTCCCTCACCAAGGGAGAAGCAGCCACCATGACGATTTCCGACGGTTTTAATAACTGGCGCACCCGTTCGTCCCTGATTTTGCGGTAAATAGCAAGGCGATCTGCTTCTGGATACTGGTCGATTTTATTGAATACTAGCACCATAGGCTTACCAAACTGCCGCAACAGACGGATTGCTTTATATTCAACTTTAGTTAAATCTCCGGCGATAACAAAGAGAATTAAATCTACCCGTTGGGCAATTTGACGGGCCAAAGCTTCCCGAGTTTCTCCTGCAACCTCGTCGATACCAGGGGTATCTATTAACTCAATGCCGCTATTTTTCCCCCCAGGTAAAGAAAGACGGAGTACAGAGCTATCCCCGGTTGCCAAACTTTCCTGACTCAGTTGCCACTTCGCACTTGCTACAGAGCGGGTGACCCCGTGGAGCGGTCCCACTGTAAAGATATCTTCCCCTAAAAGGGCATTGAGAACAGAAGATTTGCCCCGTCCCACCATACCGAAAACAGCAATTTGGACAACATATCTTTCTAACTTATCTAGCATCGTAGCAAGGCGATCTATTTGCTCAGACAACCCCGCTTGTTCCACAGAAGTTAAGTCAATATCCCCCACTAATTTGCGCAGGGAGTTTTGCGCCTTCTTGTAGTTCAGTTCTTCCTGAATTTCAGCGAAGCTGAGAATAGCGCCGGACAAGTCGAATTCCGGGGATAGGTTAGACAAGGTATGGTGTAGATGGTCGAGACATGACTGTTTCTATAATAAGATTGTATAACTAATAACTGATGAACTATTTGCCGGAGACAACTGCCTACGTTAGAATTATCAAGCAGTGCTGGCGACAGGGCAAAATAGAAGGGGAAGTGAGGGCTGGGGCCTATAAATGGCAGTTTCAGTGGTGTTTTCGCCAGGGACAGCTATGGGTACAACCATCTTTAGGACGAGCCTTGATTCAGGAACCTCTCAGTCGTTTTCTAGAACGCAGCGACTATCAACTAGAACCGGGAAGCGATTATCAGTTTCTCCTACGGGGGGAAATTTAGCTATGGCCTCTTCTTCCTTCCTCTCTGTGTCTCTGCGCCTCTGCGTGAAACCCTCTTATATTGTTGCCTTTTTTTTAGGCGCACTCTCTCCCAATTTTATCAGTGAGGCGAGAACATTTCTTGGTAGTGCTGTATTGTAATGATGGTAGCCTACTGAAACCTTCCTGTGATGAGGGTTTGAGTGCGAATATACCATTACTGTGCATCACTACCCATTTCTTGTGGGCCCCTAGCATTAAACCCCTCACTTCAACCAGCCTTTGAGACGACGAGCAACTTGGGGACGACGCAATTTGCGCATGGCGGTGGTTTGAATCTGACGCACTCGTTCCTGGGAAATATTGAACATACTCCCCACTTCGTCCAGAGTCAAAGTTTTACTAGTAGCCAAACCATAGCGCAAAGAAATCACATCTTTTTCTCGTTTCGTAAGTACCTCCCTTAACACTTCCCCAATTTCTTGCCGCATTGTTGCTTCATTCATTTGCTCTTCTGGAGTCGCCAGTTCAGTATCTTCGAGCAAATCCACCAATTCCGTGTCTTCTCCCTTTCCTACCCTATGGTTGAGAGAAAGGGATTGGCGTTGCAATTGAAATAACTGCCGTAATTGGGTAGAGGTAATCTCCAATTCAAGAGTCAGTTCCTGTTCATTGGGATTACGCTGGAGTTTTTGCCTCATTTGGCGCTGGACTTTTTTCAGTTTGTTCAGTTTGTCGAGAATATGAATCGGTAAGCGAATGGTACGGCTATCGTTAGCAATGGTGCGGGTAATGGCTTGACGAATCCACCAGTAAGCATAGGTGGAGAACTTATAGCCTTTCTCGGGGTCGAATTTTTCTGCGGCGCGATTTAAGCCGATGACCCCTTCTTGAATCAAATCTAAGAAGGGAACCCCTCGGTTGAGGTACCGTTTAGCAATAGAAACTACTAACCTTAGGTTAGAGCGAATCATTTTCCGTTTCGCCACCCCACCGCGATAGAGCTGATTTTCCAGCTGACGACAGCTTGTCAACTCCATAGCTGCTGCTAATTCTACCTTTGTTGGCTCTCGGGACAATTCAAGAGTCAGTTCCCGTTGTTTTTCTTCTGCGGCTACCAAAAAGTTGACGCAATGAGCTAATTCGATTTCCTCTTCTGCTGAAAGTAGGGGATAACGAGCCATTTCTTTAAAGAAAGCGCCGATAGTATCGTCACTATTCTTACTACCGTATCTCGAGGAGCGAGGAATTCTTGATGAGGCAGTTTTAGGGTTAAGCTTATTGTATTGTTCTGTATTCGTGATGTTCATAAGTTCAAACTAAATAGCTTAATTGTGGGAGTTTTATCGGGATTTTCTCGGAAAATATGCTTTCAACATAGCCAGATTGCAACTTTGAATTTTTTTCATAATTTGCCCTATCTTTGTTAATTTTCAACCACTAAAAAGGTATAATGCTGTTAATATCACCTAAGTTTGGCATTAAGTGAGATTGTGATTATTATCAGTTTAGCATATTTAGAGATATTGTGTGCTGTTGTCCATCAATAGAGAATAATTACTATTATTATACCATGTTAAATCGTCATTCTGGTCTATTATTAGCAGAACCGGGTTCATCTTACCAATCCCAAAAGTGGATTGAGGTCTTGATAGATTGTCCTGGAAGAGAGCAAAAGTTATATACTTATCGTTTGGGGCCAGATTTAGCGGTAAAGTCAGGGGATATTGTCAGTGTACCCTTTGGCTCCCAGCAAATGGGAGGAATTGTCATTCGGATCTATGACTCCCCTCCAGGGGACTTAGAACCAGAGAAGATTAAAGAGGTTGAGGATATAATCGCTACTGGATTTTTTTCTCCTTCTTATTGGCAATTATTCGATACTTTAGCTAAATATTATTATACCCAACTCTTCACAGCAATCAAAGTTGGATTGCCCCCTGGTTTGTTGGGGCGATCCCAACGTCGTATTCGTTTGAACAGCAAAGCACTCCCCTCCGGAGTACACCATTTTTGCTCCCCCACAGCCACCCAAATACTCAAACTACTTCAATCTTCCCCTAACAAAGATTACAGCGCTCAATATATCCAGAGACAAATTCGGGGAGCTACTCTCCCCCTGCAAGAGTTACTCAAAAGAGGTTGGGTGGAAAGTTATCTAGCACCTCCAAAAACCGCCCGTCCGAAGTTACAAAAGGTAGTCACTTTAGTAGTTGACAATTTACCGCCAGACTTAACTAAGCGACAGGAGGAGATTATCGCTGTACTCCGCTCTTTTGGGGGGGAATTGGAGTTTAATCAATTGCTGGTGTTGGCTCGCACCACTAGGAAAACAGTAGAAGCGTTAGAAGGAAAAGGCTGCGTGGTCATGGAAGAGAGAGAGGTAATGCGTCTAGAGCGAGAAGGAACCTACTCTCAAGACATGGCTAAAGAACTAACTAGCTATCAAGCAGCAGCAGTAAAGGCCATCGCCCAATGTGAGAGAAATGCCCAAGTATTATTGCACGGAGTGACGGGTTCCGGGAAAACAGAAGTATATTTACAGGCCATCGCCCCCATTCTAGCAGGAGGAAAATCAGCTTTAGTGCTAGTTCCGGAAATCGGTCTCACTCCCCAACTCACGGACCGTTTCCGGGCCCGTTTTGGGGAAAAAGTTTTCGTCTATCACAGCGCCCTCTCCCCTGGGGAACGTTACGATACTTGGCGCGCTATGCTCACAGGAGAGCCTCAAATCGTAATTGGCACTCGCTCTGCCGTCTTCGCCCCCCTACCTAAACTGGGTTTAATCGTTCTAGATGAAGAACACGATTCCAGTTTCAAACAAAATGAACCCCAACCTACATACCACGCCCGCACCATCGCCAAATGGCGTTCAGAACGGGAAAACTGTCCTTTAATCCTCGGTTCCGCTACCCCTTCTTTAGAAAGTTGGGTGGCAGCTTTGGGGAAAAATACTCAGGGAACAGCAGATTCATCCTACTACCTATCCTTACCCGACCGAATCCAATCCCGTCCTTTCCCAATCGTTACAATTGTGGATATGCGGCGGGAATTAGAAAGGGGCAATCGCTCAATTTTTAGCAGTGAGCTCGCTAATGCCCTGGAACAAATGCACAATCTTGGGCAACAAGGCATTCTCTTTATCCCTCGACGGGGACACAGTACCTTTGTCTCTTGTCGCAGTTGCGGTTACGTGATAGAATGTCCCCACTGCGATGTTTCCCTATCCTATCACTACGGCTCAGAAGGAAATAAAGGACTGTTGCGCTGCCATTATTGTAACTACGAGCAAGTACAGCCCAAAGATTGTCCCGAGTGCGGTTCTGCCTATTTAAAATACTTCGGTACCGGGACTCAGCGGGTAGTAAAAGAATTAAAGCGGCAATTTCCTAAATTGCGCTCCATTCGTTTCGATAGGGATACCACCCGCACCAAGGGAGCCCACCGCATGTTATTGACCAGTTTTGCCCAGAGAGAGGCGGATTTGTTAGTGGGAACCCAAATGCTGACCAAAGGTCTGGATTTGCCCCAATTGACTTTAGTGGGGATAGTGGCGGCTGACGGACTGTTACACAGGTCCGATTATCGCGCTTCGGAAAGAGCTTTTCAAACCTTGACCCAGGTAGCAGGTCGTGCGGGGAGAGGGGACGACCCCGGAAAAGTAATTATCCAAACTTATTCCCCAGACCATCCAGCTTTACAAGCAGTGGTGCATCGGGATTATGAAAGCTTTATGACAGCAGAATTGGCCTCAAGGGAGGAATTGGGTTATCCTCCCTACGGGCGTTTAATCTTGCTGCGACTGAGTGGTTTGGATGGCCAGGAGGTGCAGCAAACAGCAGAAGTGCTGAAGGATTCCCTTCAGAATCTCGAATCATCGTCTTGGGAAATCCTAGGACCAGCACCAGCTAGCGTCATGCGAGTCGCCCGTCGCTACCGCTGGCAAATTTTACTTAAATATTTTAACCGCAGATGGACGCAGATGGACACAGATAATAAGATTGAGTTTGAGGAGGCTACATTACCAGATTTGACTCAGCTTCGGACTTTCTTGCCCAAGTCAGTTAGCATGACCATTGATGTTGACACCCTCAGTATAGATTAATGTTATGGCAGTTATCAGTTACCAGTTACCAGTTATCAGTCCTGCTCATGCCAACCGGGGCAGTCAGGCAGTTACCAGTTACCAGTGATGAGTTAACTGGTAATATGCCCTAGGTATTGCAGCTAGAGAGAGGGTTAGATCATTTTTTTTTATTTATGTCTAAAATAGTTGGTTTAATGAGCGGCACTTCTGTAGATGGAATCGATGCTGTTTTAGTGGAAATTAGCGGCACAAATGTAGATTTAGCAGTAAAGTTATTAGCTAGAAAAACTTATGCTTACTCTAAAGCTTTGAGAGAGCAAATTTTGGCCGTTTGTAGTGGGGAACCCATTGACCTGGCAACGTTAGCAGAATTAGATGACGCGATCGCCGCTCAATTTGCCCTTGCCGCTCAAAAAATCCAAAAGGGCAACCCCCCTGCTGAATTAATTGGTTCTCACGGTCAAACAGTCTTTCATCGTCCCCCCTCCCAGGGGAGTATAGGTGTAAGCATTCAATTGGGTCGGGGGGAAGTAATTGCTAACTTGACAAATATCCCCACAGTGAGTAATTTCCGCGCCGCAGATTTGGCCGCTGGGGGTCAGGGAGCGCCTCTCGTGGCGAAAATCGATGCCTATTTACTGGCAGATTCAGATAAATATCGTTGTATTCAAAATATTGGCGGCATTGGCAATCTAACTTATATCCCAGCCCAGAAAGAGATAAACTGGGAGGAGGGAGTTTGTGGCTGGGATACAGGACCTGGTAACGTTCTTTTAGATTTGGCAGTGCATCGATTAACTGACGGGAGACAAAATTTAGACTATGATGGTAATTGGGCTCGCTCGGGAAAGATTTGTCAACCATTGGTTGCGCGCTGGTTGAAGCAGGATTTCTTTCAACAACCACCCCCTAAATCTACGGGCAGGGAGTTGTTTGGCGAGACTTACCTGGAGCGGTGTTGGCAAGATGCTCGCACCTCGGAACTGAGTGAGGCAGACTGGCTGACTACTTTGACAGAACTCACGGTTGCTTCCATTGCCCAGAGCTATGGCAATTTTTTACCCAGGATGCCAGATGAAGTGCTACTCTGTGGTGGTGGTAGTCGTAATTTGTATCTCAAAGAAAGATTAAAGGAGGTGTTAGCACCAGCAAAGGTCATGACTACCGATGAAGTAGGACTTTCTGGGGATTATAAAGAAGCGATCGCTTTTGCAGTTTTAGCTCACTGGCGCTATAACTGTTTCCTACCTGGTAATTTACCTCAAGTTACAGGAGCTAAACAACCGATGTTGCTGGGGGAAATAAATAGGCCAATTGTCTGAGTTTTCCTATCTTTTAAGTCTATTATAATGGAACTCTTGCTTATTGTTCCCCAGAGCCAAAGGTCGGGGAAAGAACTGAATAACCGCTCCGATATTTATAGCCTCGGGGTAATGATGTACGAGATGGTGCGACTCGAAAGTCGCGGTAGGACGCCAAGGGCGGGACGCCAAGGGCGGGACGCCAAGGGCGGGACGCCAAGGGCGGTTGCTTCGCAAAGCTTCGCAAAGCTTCGCAAAGCTTCGCAATAGTGGATGAAAGTCCGACGGGGAGTAGCTTCCCCAGTCCCTGCCCAAAGGAGCATTCCCAGTAATGGGGGTGTTTCACAGTAGGATGCGTTACGCTAACCCATTTAATTTAGGATGCTACTACGAATAATGGGGAGTAAACGCGCTCTCGTGTAGGATGAAACACTCCTGCTCCTGCGCAGCCGCGCCTGAGCAGGAGCCGGATGCTTTGAAAGTTGCACGTCCGGTACTGCGTGGGGGAAAACCTGTAAGGGTCTACCTATCACGACCTAACTGGGGAAATGCCCGTACTACCAGAAAAATCTTCCTTTGGTAGTTGGTATAAAGCTCATCATCACTTACAACCGGAACCGTTTAACCCAGAATTAAACTTGCCTTCCCCGCTGCAAAGGCTAGTGATGAAGTGTCTGGCTAAATCACCGGACCAGCGCCCCCAAGGCGTTGGAGAAATTTGCAAAGCTTTAAAGGTGGTTGCCTTGCTATCTAGACTTAAAAACCAATACAGGTCAGAGATTAACTCATATTTTGGGAGAGCAGGGTAGCTACAGAATCTTGCTATTTGCCCTAGATAAGCCCCAGAGTTGCGAGCATCTGATCCATGCCAGTATTGCGCCTAAACAGTGTGATCTGCTCCAAGAGTGGGCAAAGAACAGCAGAACTTTGAAAGGATCTAACAAGACCCAAGTGAGTAAACAAAGGTTAAAGCAGGAGTTTGAAAAGCTCAAACCGAAAATACTGATGAAACTAGAAGGAGTCCAGGTCAGCTCGTAAGCTTATCTCTACTTTTTGCCCGAGAAAAACAAAACCGGAAACCAACTGCGACGCAGGAGTTCGTTGGCCAAACTGGGAACTGTCCATTGAAGTAAATTGCCTTTTCGATCCCCCCCAATGACTATGGCACTAATATCATGAGTCAAAGCAGCTTCTAATATCTCTTGTAAAGGATTTCCCTGTCTTATCTCAATTTCTACTGTCTTACCCAGCTGTTCCAAATCTGTTTTGAGCTGTTCCAACTTAGCGCGGGCTTCCTGCAAATGATATTCTGCAAGGGTCGCTCCCCGACTCTTATCCTCGATAACCCAACAGAGCAGGAACTTTTCCACGGTGTTACCTGAGTTGTTCAAAAGGCACTTGATTTCCTCGATTGAGTAGCGAGCTGCCGAGCTGTCATTATAAGGGATTAGTAAGTTGCGCCAAAGATGTTGACAGCGCAAAGCCAGTTCTTCTGACGTATAGGTAGAAATTAGTTGAGGACGGAGAATCATCAGTGGTTTTGAGGTTAACTTCCCTAACCCCATAGTGGTGCTGCCAAAAATCTTTTCTTGCAGTAAGCTCCGAATAGGGGTGCCCACTATGATTACATCGATTTGGTAAGAATCGAGAATTCGAGAAATCGTATCTACAGGTCGTCCGGAAGCAACTTCTACTTTGATTTCTACCCCGTCAGGAACTGATTTCAATGCTTGGGACAGGGTTGCCTTGGAAGAAGCTATTGCGGGCGAGTCTATTCTTGGTATTTCTCCTTCTTCCCATAAAGGAACGCTGTGAAAAAATACTATTTTAGCGAGACCGACTTGAGCTAGATTGGGAACGAAGTGGATTAGGCGATCCAAACCGTCAGAAAAGTCGGTGCAGATTAAGCAGCTCTGGAACATATTATGGAATAATTAGATTAATATACCGATAAAATCAAGTTACCATAGAAGCTGGAAATTGAGGTAACTTAGTCTAGGTCAGAGGCGAAATCCCGCGAGGGAATAACCAGGAATACCTGGACGCCAAAGGCGGGACGCCAAAGGCGGTTGCTTGCGCTTTGCTTCGCAATCGCGAGGATGGGAAGCCCACACCCACCCCTTCGGGGTGGGTGTGGGAGGATGTCACTCAAGAAAAGCTGAGAATGAAGAAAGAAGGAGATAGAATAGTCTTCCCAAAATGGAAACATTCTGGAATAATCAAAGATAGAAGCAAAATTTCACAAATACTGCTAACTAATGATAGAATAAATATAGCGGTAGGGCATTCCGTTTTTAAAGCTCGTGGAGTCCGACGCAATGGCGGGACTGCGAAGCGAGAGCAGCTCAAACTATACCGCTTTGCGGTTAGTGTGGGAGTATGTCACGTGAGTTCTGCAAGCAGCACTATTGTCAGCTCTCCCGGCAGACCGATCAGCGAGAGGAAAGTAGATTTTGATCAGTACAACCGGATATTGTAAACAATGGCAAAAGTTGTCAAGAGACTCAAAGCTTGGGCAACGTTTTGGCAAATCCATCGGGATCTCAGGAAAATTTCTTTCTTGGGATCCCTTCATCAGTTGTTATCAGTGAGTATTTTGCTGATGTCACCGCAAGTTTTTCGCAAATCTGAATTTGGAGGTTGATTTAATGTCCATTCGTCTATATGTAGGTAATTTGCCAAAAGAAGAGATCGATCGCCTTGCTCTGCAAGATATGTTTGCCAATGCTGGTGAGGACATTTCCATAAAAGTGATTAAAGACCGCAAAACTGGCAAATGTCGAGGTTTTGCTTTTGTCACCGTACCAAGCGATGAAGTGGCTGACACATTCATTGAGAAGTACAATGGTCTGTCTTTTATGGACAGTACCTTAAAAATTGAAAAGGCTTTGCCTCGCGCTAAGAACCAAGATAAAGAGAAGAAATCCACCGAGGGAACAGAACTCAAAAAAGAACCAAAACCAGTACCGACTAAAGTACCGACTAATACGGCCAAACGCGGCAAACAGCGTTCTAAACGTCAGGCACCTTTGAATAATAAGGGAACAGATTCGATTCAACCGGACCCCCGTTGGGCGGCTGAATTAGCCAAATTAAAGGAAAGGCTTGCTGCTCAACCTCTAACTTAAATAAATCATTTAAGTTAGTAATTATGAGCTATTAGTTGTTCAAGGCTGACAACTACTGGCTAGTTGGTATTTTAACATCATAAATTGATTAAGTTTCAGGAGCAATAACAATGGCGGTCCAAATCGATCCTGTAAAGGTGATGAAAGAAGAGGTGGGCTATAAAGCAGCTGGGAGAGTAGAGTCTAACTCAATTGTCGGTTTGGGAACTGGATCGACAACAGCTTATGCGATTCAGTATCTAGGGGATCGCCTCCAAAAAGGGGAGCTGGAAAATATTATCGGTATTCCTACCTCCTTTCAAGCAGAAGTTTTGGCGAAAAAATATGGCATTCCTTTAACTACTTTGGACGAAGTCGATCGCATTGATATCGCTATCGACGGTGCAGACGAAGTGGATCCCCAGAAAAATTTGATTAAAGGAGGGGGTGCTGCTCATACCCGGGAAAAAGTGGTAGATTCTCTGGCTGAGACATTTATCGTTGTGGTAGACAGCGGTAAGTTGGTGGATAAACTGGGTTCTACTTTCAAGTTACCAGTTGAAGTGATTCCGATGGCAGTCACCCCAGTTATGCGGAGTTTGGAAAAGCTAGGAGGTACACCGGAGCTGCGCATGGGGGTGAAAAAAGCGGGACCGGTGGTGACGGATCAGGGGAATTTAGTCATTGATGTTCAGTTTGAGAGTATTGAGGATCCAGCCACTTTGGAGATCCAAATTAATAACCTTCCCGGTGTGTTGGAAAATGGCTTATTCGTAGGGGTAGCGGATGTTATTTTAGTGGGGGAAATTAAAGATGGTAAACCTGTAGTCAGAGAAATTTAAATTTAGCTAAAGCGGCAGAAGCCTCACGCCATAGGCTCCAACCCTGGGTAATGCTTTGGCGTGAGATGAGCATCACATTGTCGGGGCTTGTTCGTCAACAAGCTCCATTTCTTTAGCTATTCTTCTACTCCAGGGGGAATGAAGCGAATTTCGATTCTGCGTCTCCTTCCATCGTCTCCCGAAGCATTGCTGGGAGCTAATTCCCCTGAGGGGAGATATAATTGGGCAGCAGAATAGGCGCGAAATTTTACGTCCTGGAAACGATCTGTTTGCTGCAAAAATTGTACTACTGCTAAAGCTCGCATCAACCCTAAATCCGCATTAGATCCAGGTGTTAGACTGGTAATGGATTTCCTGCTATTAGCTACTTCTGATAAATCTTGGTCGAGATTGCTACGGGGAGCTGCAATCTCCTCACCGTCAGTATGACCGATGATGCTAACAAAATCTAGGTCTTTTTCCTCGACGATCTCTTTAATTTTGGGAACTACCTCGTTTGAGAGATAGTTTTGTAGTTGGACTGTCAAGACAGCACTGTTAGATTCAAAGTTGAAATTACCCGATTGAGCATCTATGATAATGGGCTGTGCTGCTTGTAAAGCTTTCACCTTTTCCTCTAGTTTAGCATTGACTACTGATAATCTCAATAATGCTAACAGCAAAAATAAGCTGAGAATCATAAAAGCATTGGACATTAAGTCAGTGAAAGGTGCCCATATGTTCAAGTTTTGCTTGGAGTTGAGATATCGGGAACGACGACGCATAACTAAATCTCTCAATAATTACTCTGATAATGCCCCCCTACTGGCTGAACATTGATTTTATAAACAGTCTCTTAATAGTTCCATTGGTTCAAAGCTATGAGTTGGTTGGCGAGAGAAATTTTCTCTGCCTCAAGATTTGCGATCGCCCTCACAATATCATTTCGACTCTGATTCTTTGAATAGTCGTTATTCTCGTAGATTAGCAAAATGCCTGGATGGTTGGGGTTCTCTCGATGGAGATCCACAAAGTCTCGACAATTTTTGGTTACCATAATCCGGTTTTCTCTTCTAGCATAGTCCAAGACAGATGAGTCGGACTTACCGTTCAAACCAGCTTCGTTGTTCGTCAAAACATCATGACTTGCTATTCGCAACGATTCTACCAGAAGTTTGGCTTGGGAGTCTTCATCCATGAGTAATCTGAGGCTCAAGTAAGACTCCTCCTTCTTCTAAGTAACGACGTTCTTCTTCTGCTTCTTGTTGCAATAGCTCTCTATGAGTCTCACAATAACAAATAGCTTCTTCAATAGCTGCTAAGGGTAAGTCCCAGTTATCGGCAGCTTCTTCTGGGGTATCATCGTTGACGAGCATATCTAACCAAACGGTTTGAGCTGACAGCTTTCTTCCTTTCAGATAAAGCTGCTTTCGCCAGGAGTTAGGGCGTTGTTCTATATATTGCCATTTCGTTAAAGTTTTCATTGTTACCAGCGCCTATTTTGATTTCTTAATAAAGGGATAAAACCAGCTTGCGTGAAATGGATATCATAAGCTAGTGCTTGGGTAATCTGCTGTTCTCTCATTATCTCGAAGGATACGCAATCTGTTAGACTTCATGCTTTATCTAGTCTGTTTCTATATAAAGTCAATCTTCTGTCAAACCACATGCTTGTTTGAGGAATAACAGTAGTATTGGCATTCCTTTGAAGATTGTCAACCAAATTTACAGCAGCACGACGGTAATTTTCACCCCCTCTAGAGAACCTGTTATTAAGCACCTCTGTTAATACCATTTCACTGGTGACTATATGAACTTGTTGTAAAGATTGAGACAGATTTTTGGCTCTGTCGTGCAAGTCATCACGAGGATTGAGCAATGCAATCCAATAACCCGTATCTGCAAAAACTCGACTCACTGATTCTTATCCTCTTAACTACAATAAGAATCGAAGTTTCTTGCTAAATCGGTGGGTATTTTAGCCAACTCCTCATCGGGAATTTGCTTGCCAATCTCCACAACGATTTCCCAGATAGGTCGTTCTTCATAATCGTAGGGAATAGTTTCGGGATTTTCTACCTTTCCATTGATTTCTTCTTGATTTGGTCTATTTATATGTTGTACCATAGCACTTTCATTCATTTTTGGATTAATTTTTCTTGACTAGGCGCTCTTAAATGCTGTAAGACTTAGTTGGAAAAGAAAACAAGTTTCGCAAGACCACCGACAAACCCGATGAATATGGCTGTCACCTTTCAGTTACCAGTGACCAGTAATCACGTACCATGGTAGCAGCTCAACCTTGGGTTTGAGGCCCTCACCAAATAAGTGGTGGCAAGCCACTTATTGGTGGAAGGCGTTGGTGCGGGACCAAAGCCCGCACCATACGCCTGGTAACTGGTAACTGGTATTGCGAAGCTTTGCGAAGCTTTGCGCAAGCAACCGCCCTTGGCGTCCCGCCTTTGGCGTCCCGCCCTTGGCGTCCTGGTCACTGTTTTACGGTAGCGCGACTGACCCACTCTACATTTTCCAGTCGTTTTCCGTAATTATCCACTTGTGTTTTTAATTCGGTTTTTGTACTTTCCAGTTGTGTTGTTAATTTGGTCTCTGTGCTTTCCAATTGTGTTTTTAATTCGTTTTTTGTACTTTCCAGTTGTTGTTTGTATTCTTGAGACTGTTTATTAACCATCTCCTTAACAGTTTCGGTTTTGTCTTCAATGCGCTTCAACTCCGAATCGACCCGCTTAAACTCTCCTTCTACTTGAGCAAAACCTACCTCCACTCTCTTGTCTAAATCTTGAACCCTCTTGTCTACGTTATTAATTGCCTCTTTTAGCTCTGATTTCACCTCCGATAATTCTGATTTCATTTCTAAAAATAAGGTTTTGAATTCGTCGTCTGTCATATGTTCCCCCTTTTTTGCTTGTGCCACTTCTATAATATAAGACAATTTTTTTGAAGTTGTAAAGACCATTTTTTGTGAACCATTAGTAGGTCAAACAATCAATTGAGTCAAATTTTTCTGGATTTTAGTTTTGCCGTCCCCAAAAAATAATGAGCCAAAATTGAGACAAGTGAGCTATAATTGAGCCATGGCTCATGGCTCTATTTGAAGGAAGGGAGAATATATGGCAGCTTCGCTGAAAGCATCGCCCTCTGGGTTGAGAATCATAGACGTAGCCCGGAGTAAGAAGGGTTGGAACAAAGCAGATTATGCTTGGTGTGGCGCTGCTAATGTTTCCATGGCTACACTTAAAAGGTTTTGGCAATGTCAGGCGATCTGTGGTAACAGATCTGGCGGGCGGGGCACCTTAGTGCCCCACCCCCAGATCGCCCAAGATTCCTTTGTGCGTATTTGCGCTGCGGCTGAGTGTAATTGGGAAGAGATTATTGAAAATGTAGAACATAGGGAAATTAAACTTCCTGACTGGAAGCAGTGCTGTGAAAGGATGTTAGCAGCTCAGAAGGGATTAACTACAAATCAAATTACTGCTCGCGATGGAATCAAGTTTTCAGTGGATAATGAGGAGAAGAAGAAGGAGAAGTTTGGGAAGTTAGTGGAGATAAAGCGACAGGGAAGGTTTCGGTTGACTGAAAGACTTTCTCCTGAGAGTGGTTCCCTGTTATATACACCACAAGGAGATAGGGCGCTTGAATACAGTAAGTTTATCGCTAAATTGCAGGTATCTTCAAGGGAAGAGCCACCTCCACGGATAGCTATTCTTGGAGAACCAGGTGTTGGGAAGACGACATTTCTGCAAAAAATTGCTTTATCCGTTGCTGACAAAACTAACTACTTGCCAATTTGGATATCTTTTGGGGATTTGCAGGAAAAGAGTATAGCAGAATATTTACTGTCGGATTGGCTGAAAATTGCTTTGGGAGAAGAGAATATTCCCGAAGCAGTTGAAGATAACCTAATTACACAGTTTGGGGATAATAAGATATTGCTTCTATTGGATGGTATTGATGAGGTGGGGATGGAACCGGTTAAAATCTTAGAATCAGTGGGAAAACAGCTTACTGGTTGGGTTGGGAAAGCTACGGTAATTCTCACCTGTCGGCTGAATGTTTGGTATGAGAGTAAAAATCCTCTCACAGATTTTCAGACTTATCAACTTCCTGGTTTTGAACTCAAGGAGCAGG
The DNA here is from genome assembly GCA_965198675.1 of Prochloron sp. Lineage (GTDB taxonomy): Bacteria > Cyanobacteriota > Cyanobacteriia > Cyanobacteriales > Prochloraceae > Prochloron. The sequence goes on from OZ240666.1 coordinate 3,250,363, forward strand.
TAGAGCGGTTTATTGCTAACTGGTTCAAATACGACAAGGTAAAGAAATGGGAGGATTTACAGAAAAATTTTACCCAATCTGGAAATCAAAGAAATTACCAGTGGTTGCGGCTGCAAGATATGGCCAAAAATCCTCTCCGTTTGGCGATGTTGTGTTATATTTTGCAGGAGCAGTTGCAGCAGGAGCAGGAGCAGGAGAAGAAGTTTTCTGACACCTGGTTTTCTTTCTACAAACAGCTGGTAGAGGAAATGTATGAATGGAAAAAAGAAAGATTTCCTCTCAAGCCGGAGGAGAGGCAAAATCTGGATAAGGGTTTAGCACAATTGGCGCTATGGGGGATTGAAAAGAATCGGTTTCTTTTTTCATCTGCTCATCTGGAAGCAAAACTAACGGGGAAATCTCTGTTATTATCACTCCAGATTGGTTTAATCAATCAAGTGGGTATTGAAGAGGAAAGTGTCAATCAAAAGGTATATGCTTTTTGTCACCCAGCGCTCCAAGAGTATTTTGCAGTTTTAGGGATAGGTAAAGATAAAGACTGGCGATATTTTTTGGATTTAGAGAAAGGTACTACTTTGATTTTTGAGATCCAGTGGAGAGAGGTGTTTGTACTCTGGTGTGAAACAGGAGAATCCCAAAGGGAAGAAGGAATTTCTCTTATTTATCAGCTAATTTCTTTAGCAAGTGGGAGACATTCCCAAGATAAGATTACTCAACAAGCTGCCGAAACTCTAAAGGAATTGTTAGATTCTATGAATGAAAAACTACGTCAGTCTGTTGCTCTGGGTTTCAGACGGTTGGCGATTAGGAATTCAAATACTCATCCGACTGGTAATTCCCATGTTATTGAGATTCTAACTAAGTTATTAGAACTAAGCGATGATGATATCACTCGTTTGGAAGCTATCTGGAGCTTAGGAACTCTGGGAGCTGGCAGTGATAAAGCGAAAAAGATTTTAAATTATTGGCAAGAGAAGTACTCGCATGAGGAACTTCGGGAGGAGATTAGACGGAGTCTCATAAAGATAAAAAGGTTGAGGAAATCGTAGTAGGGTGGGCATTGCCCACCGAACCCAGGATTGCCATAGGATAAAAATGGGCAACGGGGATATTGATATATAAACGAGGCAGGGGGCAGCACCCCATTTGTAAATACGCCTGCGCGAATGGCTATATATCCACTTGTTGGTGGGGAATATCCACTTGTTGGTGGGCGATGCCCACCCTACAGATCGACAAAGTCCCTTATACGGCGAATATCAGGGTCTTCTTTTGGGGAATTAGAATTGTCTTGATTCTCGCTCCCGTCTCGGTTTTGTTGTAAAATCTGGATTAATTTAGCTAGTTCGGATTGATTTGCTTGCAAATTACTTGTACAATATTGGAGTTGCTGTACTATTGTCTCTACTTGGGAGCGATTGCGCTCCTGTAACTGAGTGGTAATATTGTCATTGAACTGTTTCTGAGCACCCCCTAGTGCTGCTACATTATCTGCTCCCCGCTGTAGCTGAGTGATAATATCGGTGAGGGATTGGCGATTATTGTCATAGAACCGTTCCAAAGAAACCTCCAGTGCTGCTACATTATCGGCTCCTTGCCGTAGCTGAGTGGTAATATGGGTGAGGGATTCTTGATTATTTTGATTCAATTCTCCAACAGCTTTTTGGAATGCTGCTGTGTTTTGCGCTCCTATGCGAAGCTGAGTTGCAATTTCTGTTAGGGATTGACGATTATTGTCATGTAACTGTTTTATAGAAACTCCCAGTGCTGCTATATTATCCGCTCCTTGCTGTAGCTGAGTGGTAATATGGGTGAGGGATTCTTGATTATTTTGATTCAATTCTCCAACTGCTTTTTGGAATGTTGCTGTGTTTTGCGCTCCTATGCGAAGCTGAGTGGTAATATTGTCCAAAGATTGATGATTATCTTCATTAAACTGTTTCTGAGCACTCTCCAGTGCTGCTATATTATCTGCTCCCCGCCGCAGCTGAGTGGTAATATTGTCCAGAGACTGTTGATTATTGTCAGACAATTCCTTTATTTGTGCCGATTGTTGATTTAAGCTCTCCACTTGTTGTTGTGCTAATTGTACCATATCTGTGGTAGAGTTTTGAAGTGACGCGATCGCCCCTCCTATCGCCTTTCCCATCGATTCTGTGGTGTTTTGCAAATTTGATACTGATTGAGAGAATTGTCTTTGGGTACTATCTAGTGCTGTGGTAGCTTCTAACAGGCGATCGGGAAATTTACTCTTCTGAATTGTCTCTGATGCTGCTTGAAAAATTGTCGCACTGTTCTGTAACATATCCGTTCCTTGTGATAAAGTAGTAGAAGACTTTTTCATTTCTTGATAAACCTTCTCTGCTAGCTGATGAGATTTTTCATTTTGCTCAGCAATTCTATCTGCTGCTGGTGTCAGAGTTGACTCTAATACTTCCCGAACATTTGTGTGAAACCTCGTTAAAAACTCATTTTGCTTTTCTACCATGCGGTTGACAGCTTTATCCAGACGGGTATGACCTTCTATAGTGGGGTGTACAATATTATCCAGGTAGTCTTCTAAGGAGCTAATTAGCTTTTCCTTAGCTAAACTGGTGTTCCAGCGCAGATTCACTAATGTCAAGGTAGCACTGCAAGCAATGGCAATTAAGCTGGTGATGAAAGCAATGCCCATTCCTTGCAGGGGTTGCTGTAATTGAGTGAGCAAATTTTCCAGATTCCCGTTATTTTGATTAATTATACCACTAATGCTAGATAGGTTGATAGTAATGCCGAAAAAAGTGCCTAATAAACCAAAAGATATCAAGAGGTTGGGGAGGAAGCGGCAAAATGCATCCCATTGCTCGCAGGTTAGGGTAAAGCTCAAAAAGCTAAAGGTCTCTTCGCTATAAATACCATCTATTAGAGCGCCGGTATTTACTTGTTCTAGGTTTTTGCTGGCTTCCTCGAATCTACCTTTGAGTTTGTTCACTATTTGCGGTTGTCTTCCAGGACTTTCTTTGTTCAGCAGTCTTGTGACTTTCTCGGCTGAATTCATGATATCCCGATAAAGAGTACGTCGGAGGAAAATACAAGCTATAGTGGGTAAGATGATTAGCACTATACACAGGAAAAGAAGCCAGGGTGGTAATATTAATGAGTCTAACACGATAAATCAGTCCTTTACACTAAATTCGTAGTAGGGTGGGCATTGCCCACCGAACCCAGGTATGGGATAGGAGGAAGGTGGGCAACGGGGATATTAATACATGAACAGGGTATCATATTTTTGCCCCCATTGCCCCGATGTTATTGGTGGGTGATGCCCGCCCCCCTCTGTGACTCTGTGCCTCTGCGTGAAACACAATTATCTCATAAAAGGGCATGGTGGGCAGTGCCCCGCGTATTGGTGGGCGATGCCCACCCTACAGTTCGAAAATTGTCTTTTTGGCTGCTGCAAATTCTTCCTCTGACAGATATCCCTCCTTTTTCATCTCAACTAATTGTTGCAATTTCTCCCAAGAAGGGGCTGATGTTGCGAGCTTGTTGTTGTTGGGGGTATCATTTACTTCAACCACTTGTGCCTTCAAAGCGGGAGCGGTAAAGGAACTTAGTGGCTGAGTTACGGATTGTGCCTCTCCCTTCTTTTTGATTTTCTCTTCCATGCGACGGCGGAACCGCTGAATAACTCCATTTTCCCTTCCCACCACTTTTTCTTTATAGGGATAATTGGGATGATTATCTCGTAACCTATCCACTTCCTCAACAAATTGTCGCAGTTTGGGTAAGTACTCCTGCTCCCAAAGCTGGGGTTGTTGTTCTATGTGAGTTTCCCTTGCAGCTAACTCTTCCTGACAAGCAGCAATCTTATCTTCTCGATTCGCCAGTTCTTCCAAAGCTTGCCCCCAGTTGACACTGAGAGCAACAGTTTCCGTTTTACCACGCAATTCGTCTTTTAAGTCAAATGTTAACCGTTCCTTTTCCCGGTTTCCCAGAGCGAGAAGAGGATAAAAAATCTCCTCCAAGTACTCCATTAGATCTGCATCAGGGGGGATAATATCTCCCCAAGGAATGCTTGCGTCATTATGGAGAAAAGCAACTGCGAAATTGAGAGCGCGGCTGTAGGTATCCCGCATATCCTCCAAACCTTTAATCAGTCTGAGAGGGAAACCAGCGTATTCATTGACAAACAAAATTTCCTCTTCTTCTTGAATGGACTTAATCTGATCGCCTCTAATAGTCAAATTCTCTCGCAGTAACCTCTTAAACTGTTTCACTTCCGGTTCTTCCTTATCCTTAAAACCGACGCAGAATATCTCTTTTCCGGTATCATTGCGGTAGTAGGGATCGGATAAGTCCAGATCCAATAGGGGTTGAGCGTCTTGCTGGATTTTCCTCAAGAGGTACTCCCGCTTCTCCATGCTGTTGTATTGAGTCATGAACCGCTTGATGACAGACTGAACTATGTTGGCGCTGCGAGAACCAAAGAGACGATCAACGGCGAGATTGATTTCCTTTTTTAATTGTTCTTCCGTGAGGCGATCGCGATAAACAAAACTCCCCAAGGACTTACCCCTACCAGATCCTGCTGTCATTTCCTCACTCACAGACAGGAGCAAGTCCATATCGGAGAGGAGAGCATCGCTATATTCTTCAATATCGTTGTCTTGAAAGATAGCTTCTCCACTCAACTCATCCTGATTTAATCCTTTCTGGGAGTCTTCTTGCTTGTCATAGTCGCTTTTCAAGTTTTCCACCAAACCACTAAAGCTAGCAGCTTGAGTAGTTCGCTCCTGTACTTGCTGCTGCAAAGTTTTCACAATTTCCAGTGCTTTTCGCGCTACAGCTAAGTCAAAGTTGTGCTCTATGAGCTCCTTTGCTTCCCGCACAATTCGTTTTGCTTCTTCCTGCACTTGGCGATGGTTCTGGTTACCCCATGGCAGACGTGCTTTTTTCTCAATATCCCCGATAGTCTGTTGTCCATCTTGCCATTTTTGCTCTAAATCTTCCTGACTGCGGGCACCACTAAAGCCTTGTAGCTCCTCCTCCAGATCCCTTTGCTCACTATTCAGCTCTGTTATCAAAGCTTCCAGCCAATTGCGGCTACTTCTGATGCAGAAATCTGGAGCACCTGGAGTAAGCAATTGGTCAAAAAACCTATCTATATCTTGCTTTAATCGTTCCGTCAGCCGTTTCTCACTCTCTTGCAGTTTCCTCACCCAAATACCCTGACTACTGTCACTTTCCCCCGGTTGAGTTGTGTTAAATTGTCGGCGCAACTCTCTGGGTAACTGCTGGATCACCCCCATGCGGTCATCTTTATTCTCGCACTGGTCAATTTTCCGATCTAACCTATTGATCCAACCTTTGAGGGCATCTCCAAAAGTCTTATTATTGTAGATAGTAGCTGCTTTTAGTTTACTCTTAAAGCCATCTTTCTGAGCTAAGTCGTCGTACCAACCCAGGAGAAACCGATCTAGCAAAAACTCTGCATCGGGGTTTTGTCCGTCTCCATTTAACCAGAATTCTCCCAGTTGCTTACTAATGCGATTTAAAGCCATTTGGACAATGGCATCACGAGGGAAATAAATGGCAGCCAGTCCAAAAGTCAAATAACCTTGAACATTGGGACGGGGGTGGTCATCCTGCTCCAAAAGCATAGCTTGGTAAAAATTATCCCTGGTACTCTTGAGGTGAGTTTCCAATTCACTATAGAACCCTAGAGATATTTTTTGGGCGATGACGTTACAGAGCTTTCTTTGTGCAGTTATTTTATAGTCTCCTGCTGTTTGTCCGGAAACCAAATAGGTGTAATTAAAAGGAGGACGCTGCTCTTCTACTTTCTCATTTCTTTGTTGGTTGTAACAAGCTGTAAAGGTGGTACTGGGACTAGTATAATAATTCAGTTCTTTCAGAGCAGCATAGGTATTGGCAATCATGCTCGTAGTGTTGCCGTAAAGCGAAGGATCCATGACCAAATAGCCAGCAATTTGTACTCCTTGATTCCCATAAGACTTCCTCAGAGTATAGGCAACATCTAAAAACATGCCACTCCCGGTACCACCACAGAGAGAACCCACTACAAAAACATGTAATCCCGGTTGTACTAGCACACCCTGTTGCAGCAGAGTAGATTCATGACCTCTGGTGCGCTCATCTGCGGCTTCAAAAGCTTTTTTTATCCTCTCATAGTTCTGAAAAAATGCCAATCTACCCACAGGGCGAATCCCCTTAGCTCCCTCTTCCACCGCTCGGATATTGGTCAGTAATTGATAGGGAAACCAGCTGCTAATATGGTCATAGGGGCTCCTTCCATAGTTAGATTTTTTTTGTAAACCTTTGACGAAGTTAGTTACTTGCGTTACCGTCATAGTAGCGCTTATCTTTTCCTGTTCCTGGAAACGGAGATCCACACCATGATAGTTACTCCCCGTGGGTAAACCAGATATTTGAGCTGCCCCTTGATCCGTATCAATGTGGACAAAACTAACAATGGGTAATTGCTTGAAATCCCCATAGCGATCCACAATTAACCGGCGGATGCGCATTATCACATCTCTCCCCGTTCCTCCTAAACCAATACAAATAGTGCGATGAATAGCTCTTGTTTGGCGTTTTTCAGATGAATTCATAATAGCCTCCTTTCCTCTCTGCGCCTCTGCGCCTCTGCGTGAAACCTTTACTTCTTAATCTCAATTGCAATTTCAAAATCCCCATTCCTTTGAGATGGATCAGGACAATTTATCCTCATTCTATCACCTGATATAGGCTCCCGTTTAGTAACTTCCCTCCCATTATAATAAATTGCTGGCGCTTCCGAGAGAGGAACGAGAAACAACCTATTCCCCTTCCGTTCCAAATAGCCCCTCACCTCCTTCCCAGCACATTCAATCCTATCTATACTATCATCTCCCCCAATGTCAATCTTCCTATTCACAGCTAAACGACATCTTTGCTCTTCTCCCGGTTCCGTTTCCGGATATTCCACCACAACTTGCCACTTTTTCTGCCAACTCAACCACTGCTTCAGGAACAGCACACAACCCATGAAACCCAGAACTAAAATTGCAGTAGGTAACCAAAGTTGCCCAATTAAATAAGGAGTGACCAAACAAGTTTCCTTACCTCCAGGTGCTGGAGTGCAGAATTCTTGAACTGTAGGGGGAATATCCACCACACTCAGTTTATAGACTTCCCCGTTTCCCGTAACTATCTCTCGCGATCGCTCCTTTAAAGGTAAAATATTTAACCAATCCCTCCTTTCCTGACTTTCCGAAGAATTTTCATTCCGAAAAGGGCTGTCAGCAGGGGTTTCAATCCAATCTGCTCCCGAATTTGTTCCCAAAGGAGCATCAGTGATCCACACTACAGACTGGGGCTTAATCTTCCTTCCTGCTTCCAGACGACACTGATTTAATCCAGCAAGGTACTGATAGATATATAACTCCCCTTTTTGAATATCAGTATTCCGCAGGTTGAGATCCGGTTGCAAGGGAATAGCGTTCAGAATTTCCTGGATATCCTCTTCCCTACCTTGAAAGGGTATAGTCTTATCCTGGGGATAAACTACACTAGCAAAAGGAACCACATAAACTGTATCCCCTTTTTCCAAGCTATCTTGGACAATTTGAATCAAGCGAATCCTTCCCTCAGCATTGAAGTCCACGCTTTCCGTCAAGTCCATAGCTAAAACTACATCTCTCCCTTGAAACCGAGCAACCAACTCTAACCCTGATTGTTGCCAAGGTTTCAGGGGTTGACCGGTGGTAACGTTAGAACAAGTTTGGCTCATAGTTTGATTATAATAAAGTTTCACCGCCGGCATTAATCAATGGCGGCGGCAGAGGCGCGGAGAGGAGAGTGGTGTCTTACGAAAAAGAAAAAGAAATTGCCATTGAGCAGTTACCAGTTAAATGTTCTTCGATTTTTTGTGCTGTGTAGGGGGTTTGAGAGGTTGTGAAATGATTTGCCTACCACTTGCAATCTGCCGGCGACACAAATCATGGCAAATCGCTTGGAGATCGTAGTTAAAGGACTTAGCGTGGTCTTCTCGGATCTGATAGATTTCTTCGAGAACTTCGTCTTTGGACATGTTTACCCTCCTATTAGCTCGCAAGGTGTACAAATAGTCGATAGTTCGTATCCAGCGTCAAAACTAATCTGGGATAACTTTTTCTGAATTTTAGCATGGGCAATATGTTTACAATTCCAAGTTAGCAGATAGTCTAAGCCGTAAACCGTAGCTACCGCGATATGAGATTGACACACAGTGACTGGTTTGTTGCCAGTTTTTAGTATTCAGTTATCGTTAATTTGGTGGGGGGCTCAGACCCTTTGAAGAACATTTAACTGGTATAGTAGTCGCCAAGGAGATTGATACACTCAAAGTGAGTTTGACTTTATGTTGGCTCGAAATGTTAGAAACCTTACCCTCCGGCAATTTTAAAAGCATGCTACCTGTTAAACTCCTAACTGTCATGGTACGTGGTAACTGGTTACTGATTAACTGGTAACTGCTAAAGCTTGGGGTTTGGCAAAAATCATCCGTCCAGCAGAGGTTTGTAAAGCAGAAGTGACAATCACTCCTACCTCCCCACCCACATAATTTCGTCCTTCTTCTACCACCACCATAGTTCCGTCCTCCAGATAACCCACTCCTTGAGTTGCTTCCTTACCCTGTTTGAGAATTTTCAACTCCAGACTATCCCCAGGTAGATAAATAGGACGTACCGCTTGAACCAAATCATTGATATTGAGGATCGCCACCTTCTGCAAATTAGCCACCTTGCTCAAATTATAATCATTAGTCATGAGAGTCCCGTTGATTTCTTGAGCCAACCGAATCAACTTACCGTCTACAGTAGCAATATCTTCATAGTCCGCAGGGTGAATCACAATCCTTTCCGGGAAAGATTTCTGCATTCTATTGAGCAAATCCAATCCTCGTCTTCCTCGCACTCGCTTTTGGTCGTTACTGGTGTCCGCTAGGAATTGTAACTCCTGTAAAATAAACTGGGGAATGAGGATTTGTCCTTCCAGAAAGCCCGTACTTATGAGTTGGGCAACGCGACCGTCGATAATGCAGTTAGTATCGATGATTTTAGTCCCAGCTGGTTTGAGAGTACCTTCTGCCACTAAAATGCTTTCCATGCTGTTAGGATTAATGAGCCTTAAGAAAGTGCGACCGTGAGTATCCGCCAGGCTAATGCCCAAAAAAGCAAACATTAAACTGCCTAAAATAGCGATAGTGGGCTTGAGAGCGGAAAACTCGTCAGGAATAGGTAGTAAGAAAATGGGGCCGAACATTAGATTAGCTAGCAACAGTCCTATGACCAAACCCACTGCTCGGGTGAGAATGATTTCCATGGGTGTTTGGCGAATTTGCTTTTCCAGACGACGATAAGTAGTTTGAGCTACCAAACCCAGTCCCAAACCCACCAGTCCCGCAAAGCCCCCACTCACCCAGCCCAAAGCCTCCACGTTGGAGACTGTGTCTAAAACGTTATCCGGGAGCAACTTGATACTATCAAACCCAACTCCCGCTGCTGTTATGATGAATAAAATAATAATGATGGCATCAATCATTTTTCCTAATATAATCTCCTCATGGTGTTTACTTATTATAACTGTGCCCAAATCTAAACTGGCCATGTCTTTAAGTTATCTTCATAAACCAGATCTACCTCGTTCTGCTTACGTTCACGTTCCCTTTTGCCGTCGTCGCTGCTATTATTGCGATTTTCCCATTTCCGTAGCCGGCGATCGCCCACCGTTAGTTTGGCCTGAAGAGTACGTGGAAGTATTATGTACCGAAATTACCATGGCCCCGGTACCAGAAGAACCCCTAGCAACGGTTTTCTTTGGGGGTGGTACCCCTTCCCTCCTCCCTGTTACTCTCTTAGCAAAGATTTTAGAGACAATAGAACAGCATTTAGGTATTGCTCCTGGGGCGGAAATTTCCCTGGAAATAGATCCGGGAACTTTTACCCACCAGCAACTTACAGCCTACCACAAATTGGGCATTAATCGGGTTAGTTTGGGGGTTCAGACATTTACAGAGGAACTCTTAACTATAGCAGGGCGTTCCCACTCCTTAGAAGATAGCAAAAAGGCAATTGAATTGATTCGTGAAATAAACTTACATAATTTTAGTATTGATTTAATTTCAGGATTACCTCATCAAACTTTAAACCAGTGGAAATCTTCTTTACAAACCGCCATTAATATTGCTCCTCATCACATTTCCTGTTATGATTTAGTTCTGGAACCAACTACTGTTTTTGCTAAGCAGTATCAACCCGGAACAAAACCTTTACCTACAGATACAGAAACTGCTAAAATGTACGAACTAGCAGATGAAATGCTAACAGAAGCAGGATACGAACATTATGAAATTTCTAATTACGCCAAACCGGGATATCAATGCCAGCATAATAGAGTTTATTGGCAAAATCAACCCTATTACGGTTTTGGTATGGGTGCCACTAGTTACGTTCAAAGACAGCGATTTTCCCGTCCCCGGACTCGTCAGGAATATTATACTTGGGTTAGGGAATTAATTGACCATGGTAGGGAGATTGATTGTCCAAAAACATCTAATACCGATTTACTTTTGGAAACTTTGATGTTAGGATTACGTCTTGCAGAAGGGGTCAGTTTCGCTCAAATTCGCCTGGAATTTGGTCAGGAAACTTTAAATCAGATTTGTAGCTGTTTGGAACCCTATTATGAGCAAGGGTGGGTGGAGAATATAGGGTCCGAAAGGTTTCGCTTAACTGCTCCTCAAGGATTTTTATTTTCCAATACTATTTTAGCAGCTTTGTTTGAGGTTTTTTTAAATAAACCGCTGAACGCTCGGCGCAGAGAAACGAGGAGAGGAGAGTATTAGAATCACTTCTTGGAGTATCTATTATATCGTTATGACAGAAATAATCAAGAGCAATCCTAAATCTATCCTCAATAAAGCCAGTGGGTTTATTGCTGCTTACGACTTCACTTTAAATCCCTATCGGGGTTGTGCATATGGATGCAGTTGTGGTTTATGCTATAATGGGAATAGTTCCAGAATAAGACAAAAATATAACTTTCTCGAAAGTTCAATTAATGGAAACAAGAACGATACCTGGATCTACATTCTCAGTTAGTTTTTGACTTCCTCAAAAGTCAAATGCTAAAATTACACAAAGCTCTTTATTTATTACCCAGTTCCGTTTAAACAGAGAAGATGTTGCGGAATGGGGGTTGACAGTATATCAAGTCCAGTGCTATAGTGGAATTGTTTTATACCCTAAAAAGATGAATACAGCGGTTTTTTAAAAAAAAAGGGGAAATAGGTAATGAAACTGACCTTGACTACCGATATCCAGAACGGACTGATTAATGAGGCCAATAAGCAAGGAACAACCCCTGAAATGCTGGCTCTCGACTGCCTAAGGAAGCGATTTGTTCCCTCGGAGATGGTTAAACCCCTGGAAGAGGAAGAGAGATCTCTGGCAGATTTCCTCAGTGGTCACATTGGTGTCCTTGCCAGTGGTGAACATATTCCCGGTGGTGCTCACCTTTCCGAAAATTGTGGCCAGAAATTTACGGCTGAACTGGTCAAGAAGCGACAACGTCGTGCCCTGATTCCATACTATCATGATACGTGGTCTAAAAGCTGATAGCTGAACGCTTACAGGGGGTTTATCATCATAAGGGATTTTTACTCAAAAACACTTGGTGTATGCAACAATTTTTTGAGACGTGGCGTTGAACGTGGCGGGGCATCCAATGCCGTCATAAAGGCTTGCCACTGTTTAGTATTCAGAGCCAAAAAACTTCTGTCGGGCTTCGCTTCATCAGCACGGTCAAGTGCGCTTTCCAGCACAAACTCGGAAACAGTACGGTCCATGGCTTGAGCAGCCTGTATAATCCTCTGTTTGTCATCTCTAGATAAGCGTAAATCCAGCTTTTCTGTTCTTGGGGTTTGCATCTGCAATTCTGATTATTAGACAATCTATGTCTATATTCTCTAAAAACTGCCAGACATTGTCAAGACATTTTTCGCGCAAAGTAGCCGCTCGAAAGACTCGCAGAGAGCGCAAAGACGCAAAGGGGGCTTATTGGATTTTCAAGATATAAAAATTACCTGCATCGAGATTTACGCGACCCTCCGAGAATACCATTTTCTGGCCATTTAAGAGATTTATTAACTTCTTATCTCGGAAATAATCTATGGTTGCGATATTAGGTTGGGTTGTGGTAGTATTAATAATAATCGCAGATATTTCTCCTGTGGGTGCTCTGCGCAAAAAAGCGATAATATCAGGGGAAGCGGTGGGTATAAATTCTAAAGATTCATTGGCGATCGCCCTAAATTCAGGGTTAGATTTTCGGATAGCAATTAACTTGCGGTAAAGGTGGAACAAAGAATTAGTGTCTTCCTTTTGACCAGCTACGGAATAAGCTCTTTTATCCACCACTGAATCCCACATTTCTCTCCACCAGGGTTCATGTTCCGGTAACCAAGGAAACCATTTACTGTCATCAATCCAAACCCCATCTCCTGTGGTAAAACCTGCTAACTTTGAATCATCCCATTGCATGGGCGATCGCTTATATTGGTCATCTCCGGTTCTATTTTGGCTCATGCCAATTTCTTCCCCATAGTAAATATAGGGTGTCCCTACGACCGTTAATAATAACACCGCTGCTATTTTCATTTTCGCCTCATCGTTACCCAGTTTATACATCACTCTTTCCAGGTCGTGATTGGTAAGAAAGGGAGAATAAAAGTTCACTGGGGCGACTCCTTCTAGTTTAGCAGCTATATTAGCTTGGAAAGCTTCTTTAACAGTTTTTTTATCATTAGGGATTTCTTCAGCAGTGCCAAAAGGAACTGTGTCCCTTGTGGTTTTGTTCAAAGCATTAATGAGGCGATCGCCAAAATTAAAGTCAAAACACAAATCTACTCCCAAGCCATTGCTATAATAGCGGGATATGATTTCAATGGGTGCCCACACTTCCCCTACTAACAATATATCATCCCCAATACTTTTCACATATCTGTTATAATCTAACCAGAAATCTATCGTTGCCGAAGTATCAGCCTGGTTTGGATAAGGTCCGGTTTCAATTCCATAGCGCATGGCATCTAACCGAAAGCCATCAAAACCTTTATCTAGCCAAAACTTCGTCACTTTCTTTAACTCTTGGACTACCTGGGGATGCTCCAGATTTAGATCCGGCTGACTGCCATCAAATGGGGCATAATAATAAGAGTTCCGTTCTTGGTTATAAATCCAAACCCATTCCGGCTTATTATACCCTACAGTACCTGGTTGTGCCCAAGGTTTCCCCCAATTTCCTTCCGGTCTTATTTGCCGCCAGATAAAATAATCACTATAGGGATTTTCCTGTCTTACGGATTTTTGGAACCATTCATGTTCCGTGGAAATGTGATTTAGCACCAGATCCCCAATCACTTTAATACCCCTTTTTTCTGCTTCCTCTAGAAACTTCTCCAAATCCGCCATGGTGCCATAATCCGATTCCACCTGATAGAATTGTTGAAAATCGTAACCGTGGTAGGATGGAGCCTCAAAGATAGGAGTGAGCCAAATAGCATTAATACCCAAATCAGCGAGATAATCTAGTTTGGAGGTCATGCCTTGAAAATCCCCAATACCATCCCCGTCAGAGTCTTGAAAACTTCGGGGCCAAATTTGATAAAAGATGGCGTCATGCCACCATTTTCGCCTCTCTACCCTTGTTTGTGTATCAGTGCTAGCTTTACCCAAAATAAAGACAGTGGTCAGAGAAAGGGGTAACAACATAAAGTACCAAAATCGTTTGAATGGCATCTGCGTTAATCTGTGTTAATCTGCGATTGATATTCTAGATCAAAGATCACCTCTTTGAGGAATTTTTTCATGAAGAAGTGGTTCAAATCCTTGGCACTAGCTGCTGTAACGGCGATCACCATTATCAATCCCGTAGCGGCTTATACCTGGAACGGTGCCAACTCAATCGAAATCTATGTCCCCCCTCCAGAAACAAGCAATAATAATTTTTGTCCGGAATTTCTCGAACCAGAAATCAAGGCGATCGCAAATCGAGTCGGGGGAAAGTGGGGTATCATGATTCAATCTTTGGACGATGGCACTACCTTATACGAGCATCATCCGGATCGCCCCTTAATTCCTGCTTCCAACGTTAAAATTCTGACTGCTGCTGCTGCTTTACAAAGGTTAGACCCGTCAACCTCCATTCGCTCTATTTCCCTAAGAGATTGGGTGAGAGTTACTTTACTCAGAAGCAACAACAACTATGCAAATGTCCTGCTGAGTCGTTTGGGTGGTGCCACTGCTGCAAAACAGGCTTTAACTCAACTAGGAGTGAACCCAGGGAGTTATCGTCTGGCGGACGGTTCCGGTTTATCTCGCTATAATACCGCCACACCCAGAGCCATAATTCAAACCCTAGACGCCATGTATTCTGCCCAAGGTAGGGAGATTTTCCTCGCTTCCTTACCCGTGGCAGGAGAGAGTGGCACTCTGAGTCGCTGGTTTAAGGCAACCCCAGTACAAGGAACAGTTGCTGCGAAAACGGGAACTTTGCGAGGCGTCAAAGCTTTGTCAGGCTATATGGAGCACCCAGCCTACAGAAAGCTGATTTTTAGCATCATGGTCAATCACAACCCCAATAAACCAGGATCCTCCCTGCGTAAAGGAATTGAGGATATAGTTCTGACTATGAACAATCTCGCTCCTTGCAACTAATTTCTTTCTTGTTGGCGATTTGGCATTAAACGATCCGCCAACAACAAACAAGGCGAAATGTAAAGAAATGTTACAATAATAAAGTCAACTCAAACCCAATTGAAAAATGCCTCACTTCATCAATCCATCTAAACAGTGGTATATTACGACAAATGCAAAAGTGTTATCTACCCTACTGTGCCATCAGTCATGTCTAAAAACTGTTAAAAATAATAACTAAGTTATTATTAATACCATGTTAATGTTTTTTGTACTTTTTTTAGGTATGCCACATTTTTTGCTAGTTCGCAATCCGTATAAACGACTTGAGTCGTTCTATAAAAATAAATTACGGTAAGACTTATTGCAGCAATGGTCCACAGACGATAAATTGCAGGATTGTCAGCGAATTTTCTACCCCTATATCCAAATCAACTCCCATTCCTCGCCCGTCGAGATTCGCGATAAATTATTGAGGGTCTCTTTCGCCCAGTTTATCAAATTACTCCCACAGGTCTATCATCTGGACGGACATCTCCACCCACAAACACAGCTAACTTTAATCTATTTTCGTCACATCCCCATCGGTTCTATGAAATTTGACAGAATCCTCAAGGTAGAATCTTCAGAAGATATGGCCTATTTGCAGAATGAGTTGTCCATCGATTTATCGATAAAGCCCAACAATACCGATAAAATTCAGTTATCGAAACCTTGGTCACCTGCTCTACTCGATATTGTCAACAACTTGTATCAGGCGGATTTTGAGGCATTCAATTATGAAATGCTTACTGCATGAGGAACACTACCGCCAACCAAAAACAAACCTTTGCGCATGCAGCGCATGCAGCGCGAACCCAAATGTAAAGAAATGTTACAATAATACCGTCAAACCGCTTTGACCCCTTGACAGTTCCATAAATAGTAGATATAGTAGATACATGGCTGGGAAAAACCAATCAACCGTGATAATGCAGAACAAGCAAAAAGTCACCTTGTATATTCCGCCTGGACTTCATCGCCAGCTCAAAATAAGAGCAGCGGTGGATACAGAATCAATGTCCGCCATAGTAGAAAAGGCGATCGCCTTCTACATGGAGCACTCAGAGGTGGTGGAAGGGGTGTTCGCTCAGTCCCAGGGTAAGACCCATCAAGTTTACATCTGTCCCGAGTGCGACGGGGCAATGGTGATGCGAGAGGGGCAAATGGTTTCCCTAAAAAACCAACCTACGGTAATGACAGAAGAGTTGCTGCGAGAAACGGTCAAATGTCAGACTGTATCTCTAGCAAAAGAAGAGCTGGTACCTTGCTAAAAGGGGTAGCACCGTCATTTATTATTAACTTAGGTCGATGTCATGAAAGAAGAGCTAAATATACTCATACAAGCTCAATATCCGCTCATTTACCTTCTGACTCATGAAGAAGAACGAGCAGAGCAGGCAATATTCGACCTTGCCAAAACAAACACGGAACATGGGCGCGTTTTTGTTTGGACGGTTACCCACGGTATGGTTGAGTACGGTCAGCCCCGTCAGACAACTCAGCACAATACAGTTTCTCCAGAAGCAGCTATTGAGTGGGTCGTTAGGCAAAAAGAACCGGGTATCTTTATATTTAAAGACTTACATCCATTTATAGAAGCACCAGCAACTAATAGGTGGTTGCGAGACGCTATAGCTAGTTTCAAAGGGACAGAAAAAATTGTCATCCTCATGTCCCCAGTGCAACAAACTCCTATTGAACTGGAAAAAGAAGTAGTTGTCTTCGACTATCCCTTACCTAATTTAGACCAACTGAATCAAGTCCTCAGTCAACAATTGGCCCAGACTAAATCTCGCCCCACCTCTAAGGAAGTGCGAGAGAAACTGCTCACAGCAGCTTTAGGTTTAACGGAAGACGAAGCGGAAAAAGTTTATCGCAAAGCCCGAGTCAAAGCAGGTCGTCTCACCGAGAAGGAAGTTGATATTATCCTGTCGGAGAAAAAGCAACTGATTCGGCGCAATGGTATCTTAGAATATATAGAAGAAGACGAAACCATCGACTCTATCGGTGGCTTGGAAGAGCTGAAGAAGTGGCTCAGACAGCGCTCCAACGCCTTTACGGAAAGAGCGAGGGAATACGGATTGCCCCAACCCAAAGGTATGTTAATTCTTGGGGTTCCTGGGTGCGGTAAATCCCTCCTCGCCAAAACCACCTCCCGTCTCTGGGGTTTGCCCCTGCTGCGTTTGGATATGGGGCGAGTTTATGATGGTTCTACCGTGGGGCGATCGGAAGCTAATCTGCGCAATGCCTTGAAAACAGCGGAATCCATTTCCCCCACCCTCCTCTTCATCGACGAACTAGACAAAGCCTTTGCTGGGGGTGCAGGTTCTGCCGACTCCGACGGTGGTACTTCCAGCCGCATTTTCGGTTCCTTCCTCACCTGGATGCAGGAAAAAACCTCCCCCGTGTTCGTCATGGCTACAGCCAATAGAGTGGAAAGATTGCCGGGAGAATTCTTGCGCAAAGGTCGTTTTGATGAAATCTTCTTCGTGGATCTGCCTAATTTACAAGAACGACAAGATATCTTTACTATTCACCTCAACAAAAGGCGTGACCAAATCAGTCGCTTCGATATAGAACAATTGGCTAAAGTTGCCGATGGGTTTTCCGGAGCGGAAATTGAGCAAGCAATCATCGCTGCTATGTACGAAGCTTTTGCTCAAGATCGGGAGTTTACGCAGTTAGACATAATTGCGGCGGTTAAATCCACCCTCCCTCTGTCGAGAACTATGACTGAGCAGGTGACTGCCCTGCGCGACTGGGCGCGACAAAGGGCAAGACCTGCCTGTTCCTCCATCGCGGAATACCAGCGATTGGAGTTTTAACAAGCTTTCTCCTGCGCCCAACGGGAAGAAAGGCTAGCAAATGCTAGTTGTTGTTTCGTTTAATCTTAATTAGAGGAAATCCAAATGTCTCACTTTAGCACCTTACGTACCAAAATAACCAACGCCGAAATCCTCAAAACTTCCCTGTCGGATCTGGGTATTACCGTTAAGACAGAAGCTGACGTGCGGGGTTACCATGGACAAAATGTTCGTGCTGACATCGTTGCTGTTCTGGAAGGGGAGTATGACCTGGGTTGGTCTGCTAATAGCGACGGCTCCTTCGATCTAATTGCCGATCTCTGGGGAATTGCCAAGAAGCACAACCAAACTGAGCTTATCAACTCTATCAATCAGAAGTACGCTGTTAACACAACTTTGACTCAAGTTAAGCAGCGCGGTTTGCAAAATGCAAATGTCAAGTTGGTTGTTAAATAATAAATGAGTGATTTTTTTAGTTAAAAGGGTTAGCCTTTCCTAGGTTAACCCTTTTTCAGTTATCAGCATTTGCCAGTTGTGATTCATTAGGGGGAAGGGACTTGCACCCTCACGGTGATTGAGTTACAAGGCGCGAGTCCAAGAATCCATCCCGGACTGGCGATCGCTTGCCTCGCAGATGTTCTGCATATGGTTAATGGTATTGTACGGCATGGTTGGCAACGTAATCTTTCATGAATTTTTGCATGGATTCCGTGAATCTGTTAATTTGGACGAATGATAGTTTCGTTTAATGATCGTGCTACATCAGATTTGTTTCACGGAATTTCCAGTCGCTACTCTCGAAATTTGCCTATTCAAATCAAAGAATCCGCTCTGTACAAACTTGATGTTCTAAATGCAGCTCAAGCACTCAAGGATCTTCGTTCTCCTCCGGGAAATAGATTAGAAGCACTCAAAGGAGATTTATCCAGCTTTTATAGCATTCGTATTAATTCTCAGTGGCGTATTATTTTTCGTTGGATCGATGGGAATGCCCATGATGTTAAAATTGTTGACTATCACTAAGGAAAGGAGAATTTTTTCATGATTCCCAGCAATAGGACAGCGACTCATCCTGGCGTTATCCTACTTAAAGAATTTCTTTATCCCTTGGGCATAACTCAAAAAGCTCTAGCACTTCACATAGATATTCCAGTGCAAAGGATTAATGAAATTGTACGTGGAAAAAGAGGTATTTCTCCGGAAACAGCATGGTTGCTTTCGGAAGCGTTGGAAACTACACCCGAATTTTGGCTTAATTTGCAAGCAGTGCATGATTTATCAGCTAATCGTCCTGAACGCCATGTTCAGCCGTTGGTACTAACCACTCCATAACTCAGGGTTAGGGGCGTGTTTCCTTCATCAAAGCCTCTGTGTTGGGTTTGGGAGTTCGATCCTCCCTCACCACGTTAAGTTTATTGAACGAATGCCTAAATTTCGACATTCTCTTTTGCAAAAGCGATTATTGAATAAAATAGATGCTTCAGCAGGCAATTATCTAGCTCTCCCTCAACTTCTTGTCCTATACAGGAGAAAGTTACCATGACTACCGTAGATATTAATCAAGCTTTGTCTGAAATAGCTAAATTCATTGAAATCGCTCTTAACGGGGAAGAAGTAATTCTCACGCAAAATAATCAACCCATGGTCAAGTTAGTTTCCATCTGATTAGACAAACGGGTAACCCACTAAGTGGAGTACAATTATTCATGATAGCCACACTTACTCAACAGTTAACCCTAGAAGAGTTTCTCAAACTGCCAAACCTGGAAAAGTCACCTGCTCTGGAGTACGTAGATGGTGATGCAGTTCAAAAACCTATGCCTAAATTTCGACATTCTCTTTTGCAGAAGCGATTATTGAACAAAATAGATGATCCGGCAGGCAATTATCTAGCTCTCCCTGAACTTCGTTGTACTTTCGGAGGGCGTTCAATTGTTCCCAATATTGTAGTCTTATGCTGGAACAAGATTGAGATCAATGAGTTAGGAGAACCAGAAGATAATTTCATGGAAGCACCTGACTGGTGTATTGAGATTCTTTCACCAGATCAGAGTACGAATCGAGTAATTGATAATCTTTTACATTGTCTTCATCATGGGAGCAAATTAGGATGGCTGATAGATCCAAGTGATTATTCTGTACTCATTCTGACTCCTCAAGAAGAAGTAAAGGTATACCGAGGGACTCAGGAACTTCCGGTGCTGTCAGATATGAGCTTGAAAATGACTGCTCTTGAAATTTTTAGTTGGTTAAAGCTGAGGTAAAGTTCATGGGCAAAAAAGCGAAACTGAAAAAAATTCGACGTGAGAAAAAGGGAGAAGTTAAGGTGAGCGATCCAAACAATTTCGTGAGAGAATTAGGAAAACAAGGCTATCGGTTTGAGCATATTCAGCGTTCTCCAGATGTACCAGAACGAAAAGTGGAGCCGCAAGTTTAAGGTTTCACGCAGAGGCACAGAGACGCGGAGAGGTTAAAACATTTCCCTCAGTTCAGCTTCACTAATTTTTGTTATCCCTAACTTAACTGCTTTATCTAACTTAGAGCCAGGATTTTCTCCTACTACGATATAATTAGTTTTAGCACTGACTGAACTGGTCACTTTTCCTCCATCTTGCTCAATTAAATTTTTGGCTTCATTGCGCTTTAAGTTGGGTAATGTTCCCGTAATGACAAAGGTTTTTCCTGTATATGTAGTATTTTGGGCTACATTAAGATTCTCTTCCCCAGTGAAACATAAACCTGCTCTTTGTAATCTTTGAATAAGGGTTAGATTGGCAGGTATTTGGAACCAATCTACCACAGAACGGGCAATTTCACTCCCAATACCAGCAACAGCTGCCAAAGATTCTACAGAAGCAGTAGCTAATTGTTCTACGGTGGGAAAGTTAGCTGCTAATATTTTACCATTGACATTGCCAATATGACGGATACCTAAACCATAGAGGACTCGTGACCAAGGTTGGGTTTTGGAAGTGGCGATCGCCTGCACTAAATTTTGGGCAGATTTTGTCCCCATGCGTTCTAAAGAGACGATTTCTGCTCCTGTTAAGTTGTATAAGTCGGCAATGGATTTAATTAAACCATTCTGGATTAATAATATGACAATTTTTTCCCCTAAACCTCGAATATCCAATGCGTCCCGAGACACCCAATGTACTATACTACCCCGGAGAATTGCTGGACAGGAACTATTGACACAGCGGGTGACAGCTTCTCCTGGGGGATGTACTAGGGTAGCATTACATTCGGGACAATTTTCCGGCATTTGGAAAGGTTGAGTGTGGGGAGGACGTAATGAGGGTATTACTCGCAATACTTCGGGGATAATTTCCCCTGCTTTGCGAATCACTACTGTATCTCCGACGCGGATATCTAACTCTCTCACTCGGTCTTTATTGTGTAAAGTAGCTCTTTGGATTGTGGTTCCTGCTAAATGAACTGGTTCCATGATTGCCATGGGAGTTACTGCTCCAGTGCGCCCTACGTTGACGAGGATATCTTTAACTACCGTGGGAACTTCTTCTGCGGGGTATTTGAGGGCGATGGCCCAACGGGGGTACTTCTGAGTAAATCCTAATTCTCTTTGTAGGGGAAGAGAGTTGATTTTAACTACTACTCCGTCGGTGAGATAGGGTAAGTTCTGTCTTTTTGTTTCCCACTGCTGGAAATATGTCTCCACTTCCTGTAAGGACTGACAAAGTTGACTATGAGGGTTCACGGGAAGCCCTATTTCTTGTAATAAGGTTAAAGATTCCCACTGGGATTGAGGAATAGGATAATCTTCTCCTTCTTGTGTTATATAGAGTATATAAGCAAAGAAACCCAATTGTCGTTTGGCTGCAATTTTCGGGTCTAACTGTCGTAAAGTACCTGCTGCTGCATTACGAGGGTTAGCAAAGAGGGCAGTTCCTGTTTTTTCTCTTTCCTGGTTAATACTCTGAAACACGTCTAGGGGTAAAAAAGCTTCTCCTCGTACCTCTATTATAGGTGGAGGGGATTCCAGATTGAGACGGAGAGGAATAGAACGAATAGTTCGGACATTAGGGGTAATATCTTCTCCAGTTATACCATCTCCTCGGGTTACTCCTCGCACCAAAATGCCATTTTCATAGGTTAGGGCGAGGGCAGAACCATCTATTTTTAATTCACAGACATATTCTACTTCCTGGGAGAGGAGACGTTTAAGTTTAGATGCCCATTTTTTCAACTCTTCTAGGTTAAAAGCATTTTCCAAACTGTAGAGAGGAAGGTTGTGTGATACAGAAACAAACTGAGACGCTGGTTTCTCTCCTACCCGCTGTGTGGGACTATCTACTGTTATTAGTTCTGGATATTCCTGTTCTAATTCTTGCAGTTTGCGATATAATTGGTCATAGACTCCGTCTTCCATGATAGGTTGGTTATCCACGTAATAAGCATAACCTGCTTTTTGCAGTTGTTGACGTAATTGTTGAATTTGTTGTTTAATTTCCATATTGTTTTAACCGCAAGTGAGGTTTCGCCCAGGGGAAGGGCGCAAAGTTTCGTAGAGTGGGCATTGCCCACCGTATCCGCCCGCAAAAGGAATTTTATAAATTTTGTCTCATTCATGTTATTCTCTAATATATATATTATCATATAAGGAGAAAAATCAAGATGACAACGGTTATATTAGAGGGAAGCAGTGGAGTATTTAAGGAACAAGCCGAAATTATCCGTACCGAGCGGGGGCTTACTATTGCTGGTACACGAATCACCCTCTATCATTCATGGGGGTTACCCACCTCATTTATTTCGGAGTTACTACTGAAGAGCAGTTTAATGCAGCAATGTCTTATATCGAAACCCACCGGGCTGAAGTTGAAGCAGAGTACGAAAATGTTTTGCAACAGGTAGAAGAGATCCGTCAGTATTGGGAGGAGCGTAACAGAGAGCGCTGCGCCTATATTGCTACCTTACCACCCAAGGCTGAATATAAGGCCGCTTGGGAAAAATTACAAGCACGCAGAGTTAATGATTTTTCTTATCAATAACGAGCTAACAATTCTTCTCGGGATAATTGGAGCAGTAAAGGGGTAAACTCTTCCGGAGATAATGCTATTAATGGCTCAATAATCCTTTCCAATTCCCAGTCTATGGCATCAAAGCGAATTCTGAGAAGACTTTCAATGCTAGTACGACGTTCCTTTGCTTGACTTTGCTGAATACCCTGCTGAATACCCTGCTGGATACCTTCTTCCGTGGCATTCTGAAGTCTTTGTAGGTAAATTGTTGATAATTCCATAACCAACTCCTTCGTTTCTACATCTAATTCTTGTTTTTGCCTTTCTACTGACTGGGTTGCGAAACGGTTCAAATAGGGCTGAAGTTGCAGCTAGTCTTCCCATCAAACCTATGTCCGGGACATTTTTAGGGGCATTTTTATCCCTTAAAAACAACAAATCAGCTTGTCGTACTTCCGCAGTAATATCAACACTGCTTTTAACTTCTCCTAATGGGGTTAAAATTTCTGTCAGACATTTTTTCGCAAATTGGTCATGGATCGAGCGGGTCATTATTTACACTTTTTAATTATAGGGTAGGGTGGGCATTGCCCACCAGAGATTAGTGTTCGATTTAGCCCAGTCACTGTCATGGTAAGTGGTAACTGTTTCAATAACGAGCTAACAATTCTTCTCGGGATAATTGGAGCAGTAAAGGGGTAAACTCTTCCGGAGATAATGCTATTAATGGCTCAATAATCCTTTCCAATTCCCAGTCTATGGCACCAAAGCGAATTCTGAGAAGACTTTCAATGCTAGTACGACGTTCCTTTGCTTGACTTTGCTGAATACCCTGCTGAATACCCTGCTGAATACCCTGCTGAATACCCTGCTGAATACCTTCTTCCGTGGCATTCTGAAGTCTTTGTAGGTAAATTGTTGATAATTCCATAACCAACTCCTTCGTTTCTACATCTAATTCTTGTTTTTGCCTTGATTCTAGAAGAGCTAACATTTCGTAAACTAATTCTAGCACATTATTGTGCAGTGTGTTTGAGCTCTGTAAAGATTTTAGTTCCAGAATTGCCTGTTGTTGCACTTTTCCCCTTCCCAAGATTCTCAACCAGAGAGTCTCCGGGGTTTGAGGTAGTTGGTGAATGGCAATAATCCCGGTTTTGAATACATTTGGCAGGAAATAAATGCCTTCCGGGTAGTTTTCTAACCCAGCAGTTGCTCCACAACTTGCCAATAATTCAGTGGAAGCAGTAGGAGATAGAATCCAGAGACAGGTTAAATCTACTTCTGCTATGGTTTTCTTTTCTCGCCTCCCTTCTCTTTCCAGTTTAGCATGAGTGTCAAATAATTTGCCGATACAACTGCGAATTTCTTTTCTACTGACTGGGTTGCGAAACGGTTCAAATAGGGCTGAAGTTGCAGCTAGTCTTCTCATCAAACCTATGTCCGGGACATTTTTAGGGGCATTTTTATCCCTTAAAAACAACAAATCAGCTTGTCGTACTTCCGCAGTAATATCAACACTGCTTTTAACTTCTCCTAATGGGGTTAAAATTTCTGTCAGACATTTTTTCGCAAATTGGTCATGGATCGAGCGGGTCATTATTTACACTTCTTAATTATAGGGTAGGGTGGGCATTGTCCACCAGAGATTAGTTGAGTGAGGTTTCGCCCAGGGGAAGGGCGCTAAGTAAAAAGGGAAGAAACGAAACATGGGATTTTAGTTCTAATTTTCCAGTTCTTGGAGACGATTGAGAGCGTCTTGGTACCTCTCTATGTTTCCTTGTTCCTGATATAGGTTTGCAGCTTGCCGAAAATCCTCAATTGCTTTTTCTTTCTTTCCTTGTTCCTTGTAAATCCAACCCCGGTTATAGTAAGCGGGAGCATAGTTAGGATCCAAACGGATAGCTTGGTTATAATCGGCGATCGCCCCCTCATAGTCTTTTAACTTACCGCGAGCCAAACCCCGGTTATTGTAAGCGGGAGCATAGTTAGGATCCAAACGGATAGCTTCGTTAAAATCGGCGATCGCTCCCTCATAGTCTTTTAACTTACCGCGAGCCAAACCCCGATTATTGTAAGCCCCCGCATCGTTAGGATCCAAACGGATAACTTCGTTATAATCGGCGATCGCCCCCTCATAGTCTTTTAACTTACCGCGAGCAACACCCCGGTTATAGTAAGCGATCGCCAAGTTGGGATTTAAACGGATAGCTTCGTTATAATCAGCGATCGCCCCCTCATAGTCTTTTAACTCATCGCGAGCAACACCCCGGTTATAGTAAGCGGGAGCCAAGTTGGGATCCAAACGGATAGCTTCGTTATAATCAGCGATCGCCCCCTCATAGTCTTTTAACTTACCGCGAGCAACACTCCGGTTATAGTAAGCGGGAGCATAGTTAGGATTCAAACGGATAGCTTCGTTATAATCTTCAATCGCTCCCTCATAGTCTTTTAACTCATCGCGAGCAACACCCCGGTTATAGTAAGCGGGAGCAGAGTTAGGAGCCAAACGGATAACTTCCGTATAATCCTCAATCGCCCCCTCATAGTCTTTTAACTTATAGCGAGCATTACCCCCCGGTTATAGTAAGCGCCCGCATCGTTAGGATCCAAAGGGATAGCTTGGCTATAGACTTCAATCGCCCCCTCATAGTCTCCTTCCTCCCACCTCTGATTAGCTTGTTGGGGAGTAGATAGGCAGTATATCGGTGCAGCCTGTGCAGCTAAAAGAACCGTAGTAGAGAAAAGTAGTAAATAAGGGCGTCTCAGGAGAGTAAAAGTTCGGGGAATAGAGAGAATCATAGTAGCTAAACGAGTTTGAAGAGTAGATAATGGTTTCAGAGTTGAGTTTAACTCTTCCAACACCTCACGAGCAGACTGAAAGCGTTTCTTTGCACTGAGTGGGACTAACTTATCTAAAACATTCCCCAACTCATCACTCAAATTACCAGATAAGGGTAAAAATTGCTTAATAACGCAGTATGGTTTAGAAGGCTTACCTTCATCTACTGCTAAAGAAGTTCTGCCAAAACCCCCTTGTCCAATAACCTTGATACCACGGTAACGCTCTCGTAACAATAACTTAAAGCCGCACTCTTGGCAATACTTCATCCCCTCCTCATTCTGGTTCAGACAATCAGGATTAAGACACTGACTCATGATCCCTCCTTATTCTCCCATAAATCTAGTATAACCCTTTGCGTCTTGGCGTCTAAGCGGCTTGGAAATACACAGAGAGAGGAATATGAGAGTGGTAGGATAGGAAACATGTGCTTCTTAACCCACTGGCTATGGGTGGATCCCCCCTTAATCCCCCCTTTTCAAGGGGAGTGCCCGCAGGGCGGGGGGATCGACAGTAAACCTATTAGGGATTTAGCAGTGCGAGACTTGAGACTGATTCCAACGGAGACCCTCTAATCGTTGGGCGGATCGATGGCAAGAAATATGGGATTTTTTTCAATGGATGCTCTAATGGCACAGACTGTGATGATGTGTTGTTTGTCGCTGGGTGGTCTGGAGTGGATGTACCCATGTATCGGATAAATAACTGGAATCGGACAAAACGTTTTGGCAAGGCTTATCTTGATAATGATGGGGACCCAATTCTGGTCATGACTGTCAATCTTGACTATGGTGTGACTCGGGACAATCTAGAAGATGACTTCAATTGGTGGACAATAGCTATAAAAAATTTTGAGACTTGGATAGGTGTAGAATAGTCCTTGTATCCTCTTGTGCTCCATGTTGGGTTTCATTCTTCAACCCAACCTACTTGGCTGGCTATGGGTGGATCCCCCCTTAATCCCCCCTTTTCAAGGGGGGTGCCCGCAGGGCGGGGGGATCGACAGTAAACCTATTTCAGCACAAAGACTCGCGCCTGTTCTGGTTCTAAATGAACAAAAATAGAACCATCAATAGTACCCCGATCGCCCGTTTCCACCTCCTCATACTCCGATCTAACTGGTAACTGGTCACTGGTTACTGGTAACTGAAAATCCCCTCCATGAGTAGAATAAGCATATAAAATGCTGGCACAATCATCCTCAGAATCGCAACTACTAGGTTCCCGGAGCATAAACAGATCCTGATCCCGACTAGAAGACTTGGGATAAACAAACCTCGTCTCCCCATAGCGCAGAACTGGATATTCACGACGCAAATGAGCCATCTTTTTAGTAGTCTCGTAAGTAGTAGGTTTCCAACCCGGACTTTCTGACCAAATCATCATCGGTCGATTAAAGGGATCCCCCCCGATCCCAAATAACCCTTCATGTTCAGGGTGGTAGGGAACAGCTAAACCAGTTTCCTCCCCGTACATGACCAAAGGAACCCCTCGGGCAGTAAACTGGAACTTAATCAGACTCTCATAAGCTCTATCAGACATTTGGGGATAGAAAGTCCTCACCCTGGGTTGGTCGTGATTTTCCACAAAAGTCACCCACCCTTGCGCTTCTTCATCCGTCACCAACTCCAAGGAACTGCGGGGAATCTCTAGAGTTTGAGCGGGATTCAAAATTTTGTGCCCAAGTCGTTGTATAGGGTTCTCATTGTAAAGAGTCCCTTTCCGTCCTAGAGTCAGTTCTCGCAAGATAAAAGCACGACCATCCCAACCCCTATCTTGAGCAAAAAACCGTCGCGCAGCTTCGCTCACATTAAAGTCAAATTGAGTAATATGTTCCGTTTCCTGCAAGAACTGAATACTGGGAGGATAGCGATAACCCCCACTAAAAAATTCCCCAATTAAAACAGCATCGGGATTAATATCCAACACAGTCTGTTCAAATTTGCGCCAAAAACGCTCATTCACGTGCTTAACCGCATCTAAACGAAAACCAGCTAATTGATAACCCCCCTCATTTAAAGTCAGCCAAAAACGAGCGCAGTCCAGGAAATATTGTTCCACCTGAGGCACGTCCTGATTAATATCAGGCATGCCACCACTAATTTGACCTTCTTCCAACAACTCCTTACTGGCATTACCAAAATCCCAGATAATTTGGGGAGGATGAAACCATCCATCCGGATCTCGTTCTCCAGTTTTGGGATCCCAATGGGTTGCTACTAGGTCCCCATGACGGTAAATATTGCCATTATCTGCAAACCAAGATTCCCCAAAGAGAAAACCACCAGCACCAATTTCCGGAGGTTTCGTAGAAATGTGACCAGGAGAAGTTTGGTTCATGGTGATATCTAAAATTACCCCAATGCCCCGTTTCCCTGCTTCATTGAGAAGTTGGCGGAAAATCCCATACCGATCCCCCTTTGGTTGACGAAAATGCTCATCTATTTCATACCAATCCTTAGTCCAATATCCATGGTAAGCGGAGGAAACCCGACTATAAAAAGTATTCTCCTCCTTCACCTCATCCTCTTTCGAGCGATGCAAATAGTTCTGGATATCGGGATGATAGAAAATGCCATTCGCATTATCTTGAATCGGGGAGAGGATGATTTTCGTCACCCCCAAGTCTTGGAGATAATCCAGCTTTTCGACGATACCCTTCAAATCTCCTCCCCAATACATTGCCATATAACTGCGGGTGGGGTCATAAGTATGACGGAGCAACAGTTTATTCATTTCATTGTAGAGGTGTTGCTCCCTACCTTCTCCCGGTGCATCAGTAAAAGCAAAATTGGGAATATTATTCTCAGTTTCCCCATCAAAAAACCGATCTACCACAATGTAGTAGAGAACGTCATTATTTAAATTCCCCGGAACCATGGCTGGTTCTGCTAATGCAGGGGTTACAAGCAGGGTAAGAGCTAAAAGCAAAGTGAAAAAATGTCTCAAATAACCTCTCATATATCTTAGTGTTTGGTGTTTAGTCTCGCGCAAAGGCGCAAAGGCGCAAAGGGGTGGTGCGCCTTATATTATAATAGGAGATGGAACCTATAGAAGTAAATTTCAATCAAAATACTCCCACGTAGGGCGCACTCTCTATGGTACAACTATAAATTATAGTTTAATTTTTGTCAACCACCTCCTGAATATTTTTTTTGTAGACAATATTACTTGATTGATTTAATCTGAAAGGATAGGGTCAATTCCTAGTTCTCTTAATCGTGCTGCAAGTCTATCAGCCCGTTGTTTTTCCTGCACTCGCTCTCTTTCTGACTCTTGAGGACTTCTCAAATACTCTCCCGTCTGAAGATTGAAAAACCGCATCCTCGAATCGGGAAATAGTCGCATCTCTAACCCCAATACTTGAGAAGGAAAAGAAAGCATTCTATCTTCCAAACGATTAGGAGTTATGACTTCATAGCCATTCCTTGTTAAACGCCGTCCTTTTAACGGAGGGTTGAGATAATCCCCCGTGGAATCATATTGAAAATATTCACAGACACCCATTTGAGCGTAAATGTCTGGTTTCTCTCGTTCATCTTTACGGTGGGTACTGCTAGAAGTCACTTCCAGAACCCAGTCTGGTGTTTTCTCATTTTCTTCCCAAACCTTGTAACTTCGCCTCGGACGGTTCTCTACCCCAAACACCACAAACACATCAGGACAGACAACCGCATCAGGAACTCCTTGTTCGTAAGAGAGCCAGAGATTACCGGAAACGTAAATATCCGGTTGGTTTTGAAAATAGAATTTGAGGGAGGAGACCCCATAAATTAGATAGTCGCGAGCGGGGTCGCTTTCTGCCATAGGGGAGCCGTCGGGTTCGGGATAAACGATGGGGGTTTTTAGGGGTGCAAGGGTCATATTTATAGTACAACGCGGCAGGGGGATTGGGAGATTGGGGGAGATGGAACATATAGAAGTAAATCTAAGTCAAAATACTTACACACAGGGCGCACTCTTTACCCATGATATAACTATAACTGCTAATTTAATTTTTGTCAACCCCCTCCTTTTTGGTGGGCAATGCCCACCCTACGGACTCAATAATTTTCAGCTATTTCTCCGTCATTTTTATACATTTGCACCCAAAGACTGGGAAATCCTTCCACGATTTCCTGAGCATCGGGCAGCCCCTGATTGACACCTGCTATAGTAACTTGCTCAACCTGGGCAGCATTCATTTTACCTAATGAATAAAACCACAAATCGTTAAAATTGGAGCTAGTTTCATTAAAGAAACGAGTAAATCCTGGAGTGAGAAGAACGACAAAAACAACCCCAAAACTAATAGACATTAACCATCTCAAGTTTATCCCATATCTAGTCAAAAATTTCTGCCACCTCCAGCTCACAAGATACTTAAATTCCTGCCAACGATATTGCCAGCTTTTTGGTATAATAAAATCTTCTCCGGGCTGCTCGTTCCTCCTTAATACTGCCTGGTGCTCCGTCAGAGTTAAGAGTCCAAAGTAGGATAATTCTCCCAGGTTAAAGCCGATGATATAGCCAAAATAGCCTACCATATAAAAGCAGAGCATCATTTTGTGGTCAAAATGCACCATAGGAGCGAAGTTAATTTCTCCCGATTGAAAGAAAAAGATACCCATAGTGTAGGCTGACCAACTCGCTACCATGCTAGTATAATCAACGAAGGGTTTAACCAGAACTCGGCGCAACCGGATGTTGTAATTCGTAGCCCCCATGTCTTCATAAATATACTTGCTCAATATGGGTTTTAAAGGATGAGGGCGTTTCATTTCCGGTTCCCGGTGCTGGTTCCCAAAGGGATTCAGAAACCCATCCATGAGCATATTTTGACCCACAATGCGGTGAGCAAAGTACTGAACAATGGTATAAGGAATCAATCCAGCAAAGGTAAAAGCTCGTTCCCAAGTTCCGAATTCTGTATTAATCAAGAAAAAACCGAAATCGCAGCCAATCTTCCAAGCGAGAAACCCCACAACACGATTGAACTTTTCTCCCAATGCCAGCATTTCCTCTTTTTCTTCTTCTGGCAGCAAAGCAGTATTCTTACTTCGCAGCCGAATAAGTTTTTGGAATAACTTTTGCCGAAATGGGAGGAATTGAAACAGAATAACTGCTCCCAGGGGAATCAAAAGTTGACATAGTTTACTGCTACCGTAACTGAGAGATTTCAAATCGATTGAAAAAGCCAGGTCTGGGACTATCATCTTTTATTTAGTAGGTATGTACTTTAATACAATGAGGCTGATACCGCCAATAGCCAGCCTTAAAATACCATCCCGGTTGGAAAAACTGCCCCAAGTAGTTTCCAGGATTGTACCAGGACTATAGCCATCAGCGTCTTCTGGAGAT
Source organism: Prochloron sp. (assembly GCA_965198675.1). Classification (GTDB taxonomy): domain Bacteria; phylum Cyanobacteriota; class Cyanobacteriia; order Cyanobacteriales; family Prochloraceae; genus Prochloron. Next base: position 3,281,087 of record OZ240666.1, read on the forward strand.
AGCCTTCTGATTGGGTCAATCCAGTTACCATCAAACAGCACTTCCCACCGACCTTCACAACCTTCCGGAACGGGTATTTCATAGGCGAAATAGTCTTTAAATGCCCGAACCCCCAGGTTAAATATTACCACAAGAGATTCTTCTTGTTGCTGCCAGTTGCGGCGAAACAACCCCAGGATAGACATGATTGGATTAGTGTAGTAAATGTCAGTTTCCACCAGGGGTTCATAAGTTTCCCCATCTATCTTAGTATAGGTGCGGAAAATCTGGCGCAATTTAACCATATCCTCACGGTGCTGCTCATGGAGTTGGAATATTTTCCGTTCCGATATACCAGTCTTTTTCCATTCTGCCATATCTTCTGGAACCAGCCCTTCCCAAACCATTTTCCAGCGATTTGATTCATCCAAACGACCCAGACTTAAAGAATCAACAGTGGGAAGGAACATGTATTGAAAATTGACTGAGAACATTGCCAGGGCCTCTGCATTTCTGACAGTGCGGCGACAGAAATTCAGCAACTGTTCTTTCCCCAACAAGTTCATCTGAATCAGTTCCTTACCCTTATTTTTCGCCAACTGGGTCGGGTTAGCTCCATAAGCCCAGGGGACATGAGGTCTTCCCCGGGCAATATGCTCATCAGTCCAAGTTTCATCGTGAAGTTGACAGTAAGCTGCTTCTTTTCTGGTAGGTTGTTTCGCCTGCTCGATTTGTTTGATTAGTGGCGTTAAGTCCGGATAAAGAGGGCGTTGCATTTTCGATGGCGGCATGTACAATTCCTCAATTAGAGAAAAGCCAATGGGAGCATAGAAAATGTCCATACTATCCTGAACCACTGGATTGCCTGCTGTTTCAAAAGTTTCCCCCAACACCAAGAGTTCTGGGATAGCGCGACGCAATTCTGCTCTCAGTTCCCTCACAAAAGTTTCCCCAAAGTTATGATATCGCTGGGAATATTGCAGTATCAGGCCATCCATGTAATCTATCCGAATTAATTTCAGGCGATATTGTATGACCAAAGAGACAATTTTTTCCCTCAGGATGCGTCTAATCTCAGGATTGGCCAGATCGAACATCCAGGTGCCATAGTCGCGAAAGAGATAAGCATCTTCATCTGCGATTAAACTTTTGCCATCCCCAGAGTGAACAATTTGGTCCCCGGAACCGGGGAAGGGAGATTTGACTTGGTGGGCAAAAATCAGGTCCGGGACGATTTGAATGCCATTACCGTAGAAGCGATCCACTAATGCTTTAAATTCGTGGGATTGCCCGATTTGCCAGTCTAAATCCCCCACATTGTAGGTCAAATAGTTAAACTTAGGATTGAGATGAGACCGATCCGCCACGGAAGAACTGATGGGGACCATGATCTGATCTATGCCTAAATCCCCCAGCCTTTCCGGTATTTCCGTCTTCAGTATCCGTGCAGCGATGGAACCTTGAAGCAGTTCTTCTTTACTTCTGGGAGCAAAGATGCCGTTCTTATAGCCTGCTAACAAACCTTCCAAGGTTGTCTCCATCAATACCTTACCGTGGCTGAACTTGGGCGGTTCGTTTTGCCAGTCATAGACTAAATTCGGCACGTAACCGATATCGTACATCCGTTCTATATTGCCCGGAGGTACTATGGGTTGCCAAGAACCTGAGCTATCAAGATAGCGAAAAACAATCTCGCTTCCCGACGGGACTTTTGTTAATTCTCGGGTCCAATAAGCCTGATTCTCATTCTTGCGCTTCAATCCCAGCCACTGATCTTTACCTACCTTTAACTGGACGCTCCTACTGTAATTCTTGGGCAAATATACTACGGCAGTCAGATTGACTGTACCATCCCCAAAAACCTCCGTCACGCGAGTTAGAATACTGGGACTATACCCTCCTCCTTGCCCCTGGTGTGGGTAACCTGATAGTGGGGTGCTCGACACAAGTCCAAGGACTTTCTTTCCCCAGGTAAGGGATTTTTGGAACAGACTTTCGGGGTAAACTATGGTCATGGATAATTCCCTTCGAGGGCGGGGTGCTGACAAAACGACTCAATGGTTAAATATTATTACAGATTTTCCTTTTTTTAGCAAATGTCTTGAAATATGCTATCATGATAACTAGTATAATTATAGGTTGTTATTTTAGATAGTGCCTGTTGTTAGGTAATTACACTCATTTTTTTTAAGTTAAATCATCAACCAATTATATTAAACTAAACTTGTTATTACTAAACAAACCATCCTCCCCAATAATGTCAACCCCAGCGCCGAATATTTAAGCAACACCATTCTTCTCGCTGCCAAATAGTTGCTATGATCCAATCATATTCTTCCACAAGGTGGGTAACTTCCGCTGCTTGTTCTAACAAGATACCGCTCAGAATCCCCCAGGTAGTGGGTTTTGCTAGGTTCGTCATTTGGGGAATCAGCTCTATAATCGTCTCGGCGAGGATATTACACATAATACCATCAAAGCCATCAGCTCTCAGCTGCATCAACTTTTCCACACTCCCTCTTGCCACCGTTAGTTTTTTATCATCGATTTGATTCAGATTGCGATTATTACTGGTAGCATAGACTGCAAGGGTATCTATATCCACTCCATAGACTTGTGGCGCTCCTAACAAAGAAGCAGCAATGGAAAGAATCCCAGAACCACAGCCAATATCGGCAATAATCTGGTTTGTCTTAACTGCAAAGCGCATCTCCAAAGATTCCAGACATAGACTGGTGGTGGGATGCATTCCCGTACCGAAAGCAACACCAGGATCGAGACGCAAAACTAAACGGGAGGTATTTTCCGGTGGAAATAACCAAGCAGGACAAATGAGGAAGCGATCGCCTATTTCCTTGATAGGCCAATGTTTCTTCCAGTTACTCCCCCAATCCTCTTCATCAATCTCCTGCCATTTGGTTACGGGCAACAGAGCCACCCCGAAAGCCACAGCGTCTTCCTTTAAGGAAAGCTCTAAAGCAGCCAGATCTACAAGACTTGCCAAGTTTACAGGGATATAAGCAGTAATCCAATGCTGCTGTCCTTTGACCTCAGTAGCTGTCCAGGGACAACCAAACTTTTCCAGCCGCAAAAAAACCAGCTCTTCCAGACTAGGCTCGCACAGAATTTTAATTTCCCACCAGCTATTGGACATTTCGGGGTAGGGCTATAGGATAAAGGATTCGGTAGGAACTACCTTGATTGCGAATTTGTTTGACAGTATACCCCTCATAGGGTTACAGTATAGGCGTCGCGAATGCCATCGATTTGGGTAATTTCACCCAAAATTCCATCCGGTAGGGGATCGTCAAGACTCAGCACCATGACAGCTTCACCTCGTACAATTTTACGACCCACCTGCATGCTAGCGATATTAACATTAAAGCTACCAAGTATGGAACCAATTTTACCAATAATTCCTGGCATATCCCGATGGAGGGTAAATAGCATATAATTAGTGGGAGGTACGTTAATGGGAAACTCATCCACATTGGTGATCCGGATTTCCCCGTTACTGAGCAGAGCACCGGTAACGGAATGTGTCCCCAGAGATCCCAGCGCTTCCAGGAGGAGAGAACCGGAATAATCTCGAATCGAGGCATCTCTAGTTTCAATCACCCGAATGCCCCTCTCTTCAGCCTCAATGCGGGCATTCACATAATTGACTCTTTCCCGCAGCGCTCGGGATAGGAGTCCTTTAATTGCCGCCACCACTAAAGGCTGACTGTCGTTACTAGCTAATTCCCCAAGCAATTTAACATTTAAGGACTCAATCCGTCCTCCTGCCAGTTGACTGACAAAGTTGCCCAGAGTTTCTGCTAATGTGAGATAGGGTCGGAGCTGTTCCATCACATCGGGATTCAGTCCGGGGATATTCACGGCAGAACGAGCTGGAAGTCCCAACAAAACATCCCGAATTTGCTCTGCCACATCAATAGCAACATTGACCTGAGCTTCTGCTGTGGAAGCCCCCAGGTGAGGAGTCAGAATCACTTTCGAGCCGAATTCCCTCAACTTTGATTCTCCCAGAGGTTCTGTCTCGAAAACATCTAAGGCAGCTCCGCCAATTTTGCCCGTCTCCACAGCCTCTGCCAATGCTTCCTCATCCACGATACCCCCACGGGAGCAATTGATAATGCGGGCATTTGGTTTCATCTTCCCTAGGGACTCAGTATTAATCAGATGCTTAGTTTCTGCAGTTTTGGGAACATGGAGGCTGATGTAATCTGCCGATGCTATGAGCAGATCCAAGTCTACCAGACTACAGCCCAGGCGCTCCGCCCGTTCTTGAGAGATAAATGGGTCATAGGCGAGAATTTTCATTCCCATAGCCCGTCCTACTTTAGCCACATGGGAGCCTATTTTGCCTAAACCAACCACACCCAAAGTTTTCTTATAAACTTCAGAACCGACAAAGAGCTTGCGGTTCCATTCCTTATTCTTAACGGATTGAAAAGCCTGCGGGATGTGACGGGATAGAGCTAGCATCATAGCGATGGCATGTTCGGCGGCAGCAATAGTGTTACCCTCCGGCGAATTCACCACCACAATGCCCTGACGGGTAGCAGCGGTAACGTCGATGTTATCCACACCCACTCCTGCACGTCCGATAATTTTCAGGTTAGTCCCAGCCTCAATCACTTCTTTTGTTACTTGGGTGCCAGAACGAACCATTAAAGCATCGTATTCGGGAATGATGTTGACCAGTTCGGATAGGGGTATTTTGGTTTTGACGTCAACTTGGGCGACTGATGCGATAATTTCAATGCCAGATTGATCAATTGGATCGGATACGAGAACCTTTGCCATAGTTATCAGAAAAATTGAGAGCAGTTAACAGTTACCAGTTACCAGTTACCAGTTACCAGTTACCAGTCCTGCTCATGCCAACCGGGGCAGTCAGGCAGTTACCAGTTACCAGTTACCAGTTACCAGTTACCAGTTATAGCAGTGCGCGCCGGGGTATTTACAAATATAGATGATGAAGAATTGCCTTTCGCCTTCGACCCTACACCCTAGACCTTACACCCGCGTTCCGCGCTATACCAGTTTCTTTACATTTTTTTCGGACGAGAGTGGAAAATAGGGGCATGGAACATTATATGAATACCGGGCAAAACCCACGTGAAACAGGCCGTGGAATGAGCTAGGCGGCTTTAGCCGCCGTTTAAAAAAACTTGACACAATTTCAAGATTAACACTAAAATGGATATTGCTTGAATCCCCAGGGTGGGCCTGACTGCCCCGGTGGACATGAGCAGGAGTGAAGCGACGAGAGTCGGCACCCTCGAACCCAAAGTGCAGAGTTCAATCTGCAACCAGAGGCGCGAAAGACCTCTCTAAAAACGTATGGACTTGACAGAGTACCGAAACACCAGCGAAATTTAGTTTTTAGACTTTAAATGCTGTACCGAGGGGCACTCGGTAACAGGGTAAAAATACACTTGGGGATATCGTTCCCGCTGGGTTGCACAGCTCACAGCTAGATAGTTAGATCGTTTTGGTACGGCTATTCGGTGAGAGGTTGCATAGCTCTCTTCAGCTTCTGTTGCAATTTAAGGATGGTAGATGACACCGAAGGTGCCGCCCAAGGCGTCCCTTGAATCCCACGTGAAACACGCCGTGGGAGTGTCAAAAAAGAATAAGGTGCGATCGATGAACTATCTTATTGCTATACTGGCAGATCGAATTCAAGCAGAATCCGCCTACACTACCCTAGAGAAGGCAGGTATCCCCACCGAGGAAATGACTATACTGGGTCGGGGCTACAAAACAGCCGATGAATTTGGCTTTATTGATCCGCTCCAGAAGGCCAAAAAGCAAGCGCTCCTCATGGCTTCCTGGTTAGTTCCCTTTGGTTTTGGTGCTGGCTATACCTTTAGTTATATCACCGGACTGGAAACCTTTGACTGGGCGGGAGTAGTGGGCGGTCGCCTTATTGGGGGCCTTCTCGGGGCGATCGCCGGGGGTATGGGCAGCTTTTTTGTCGGTGGTGGGGTGGGCTTGTCGGTGGGGGGCGGCGACGCTTTACCCTATAAAAATTACCTCAATGCTGGGAAGTATTTGCTCGTGCTTAAAGGTTCCGAGAGTCTACAAAATAAGGCTGTTTCACTCCTGCGCCGACTTGAACCGGAAAATATCCAATCCCTATAGTTGAGCGTTATATAAATCATCTATCATAGCTGGAGAAACCGCAACCGAGTCTTCATCAAAAACAATTCTCCCCTTACGCAAACCAATCAAGCGATCGCAATGAGAACGAGCAAATGCAATGGAGTGCAAACTCACTACCAGAGTTTTCCCGTCTTGTTCACTGAGAACGAGCAACAAATCCATGATTTCCCGACTCAATTCTCGATCCAGAGAAGAAATCGGTTCGTCAGCGAGAATTATCTGGGGATTTTGCACCAATACCCGCGCTAAAGCAACTCTTTGCTTCTGTCCTCCGGAAAGTTCGTTCGTTCGTGCGTACAGCTTCTCTGGAATACCCACCCGGGTTAAAGCAGCAGTGGCAGTCTTCACGGACATCGGGAAAATGAGAGAAAGAGCTGCTTTCCAAAAAGACCAGCGACCTAAATGTCCTGCATTGACATTATGAATCACCCGCAGATTATCGACTAAATGAAACTGCTGATACACAGTACCTATTCCTCTTTGGACTTGACGCAACTTCCGGGGGGAAAGGCGAGCCAAATTTTGTCCACCTACCATAATCTTACCTGTACTTGGTAATAAAGTACCATTGAGCAGACTAATCAAAGTACTTTTTCCCGCACCCGAAGACCCCACCAGGGCAACCCTTTCCCCAGAATTAATCCGGAGGTTTATATTTGTTAAGGCGGTAACAGTGTTTATCTTAGTGGTTACATTATTTATGCAATAAACAGGGGTCGCTTTCATTTATATAACATATTAGATAATTTTCTCTGTTTCCTCTGTGTCTCTGCGTGAAAGAATACAGGTATTATGGTAATTTATTGGGTGCAACATAAGTTATGTCTAAGACTTTGAAAGCTACCTCCTTCAATTACGCCGATATGTGTAGTTGATGCCATACTTATCTCAGAGTTATCAAGCAATGGGTAGCTTTGGGATGGTTAAATGTAGCACAAAGGTTGTTACGGCAGAAATTTAGGGCGATCGCACTTATTATATCGGCGTTGCTGGATTTCGATATGGATTAGAGTGGCTCGCTGGCTCGCTGGCTCGCTGGGAAGAGGTTCTCGTACACTGCCCCCAATCACCCAATCACCCTATCCCCCTATCCCCCTATCTCCCAATCACGCGCCCTGACCTAGTCTGATCCAGCAACGCCATTATATCTCTTTCTCTGTGTCAAGAGTGTCTCTGTGGTTTATTTTATAGTTTCACGCAGAAGGCGCCCAGGCGCAGAGAGGGTTTTTCATTTAATTTTGCCAATTTTCCTTCCCACTGCTTCAATTTCAGCGTAATTAGCATTTTCCGTCGGGATAAACTTAGCTGCTCCAAATAAATCCAAAATTTCCTTTTGCTCTGGTACTGTAGGATCCAGCTTCAACAGTGCTGCTTGTACTCTCTCAATAAAATCGGACCCATAGCGTTCTTTAACCTTGGGATGAATTACCCAATGATAATCATAATAAGCAGGGGTACGCCAAATTACCTCTACCTTATCTAAATTAACTTCCTGGATCCGACTCTCCCACACTTGCTCATTGAGCGCTCCTGCTGCATAACTACCAGCTTCTACTAACTGGATAGTTTTGTCGTGGGAACCAGAAAACCCCGGTTTACCCTTGAAGTCTTCCAGCTTTATCCCAGCTTGCTCTAAAAAATACTGAGGCATTAAACGTCCCGAAGTGGAGGACTCGCTGCCAAAGGTAAAAGTACTTCCGGACAAAGCTGTCAGACCTTTAATGTCCTCAAAGGGTTTAATAGAGCTATTTTTATTGGCAATGAAAACACTGTGGAATTGGGGGTCAATATCTCTTTGGGCGATCGCCTCTGCCCCTGGAATCTGCAACCGCGCTTGCACTCCTGTCAGCCCCCCAAACCAAACTAACTCTAAGTCTCCCACCCTAAAAGCAGTCACCGCAGCCCCATAGTCAGTCACTGGTTTGTATTCTATCGGTACTCCTAACTCTGCTCCTAAGTAGTCTGTCAATTTACCATAGAGTCGCTGTAATTTCTCCGGCTCTTGATCCGGTATCGCCCCTACAATTAAAGATTGTACCTCTGTCTCTGTGGTGGTACAAGCGGTTAAAGGCATTAATATTAGTAATAAGGAGAGTAAAGCTTTGTTCATTTTTTAAGAATGTTTCGCGCAAAGGCGCAGAGGCGCGGAGAGAGGAGGAAGCTATTGTGTGTTAATTATATAATATAACTATATTTACTTCTTGTCAAGCTCTTTTTCGTATTTCAATATGTAGTTTCTCGTGCTACAAGTTTGAGGAGGATTAAACCGCTGAACGCCGGTAACACAGAGAAGAGAGGAGGGAGGGAGAGGGAGGGAGAGGGAGGGCGATCGCTGGCAAGGGATTGTAGGGGAAGAGGAAGTGCAAAGGTTTGCCCTATTTCTCCGTGGTTGTCCAAAAACAGTGCAAGAAGAGTTAGCCAGAGAACCGCTACTCCTCTATCTCTTAGGCGCTATGCACCGAGATAGTACTATTAAAAGGGAAGACTTCCAAGGTAAAGGGGAGGTGGGAGCAAAAATTCAGATTTATAACCAGTCTGTGCAGTGGGTTTTGACAAAACAGCGTACTGAGTACGACCAAGAGAAGATTTTAGGGTTAAAGTCGGAGGAGTTAAAGCAAGTTTTGATGACCGCAGGACTTTGTGTGATCCAGTCGAGAGGGGAGTATAGTACTATAAAAGCAGTAAGTGCAAGGTTGGAGGAATCTTCTAAAGATATTGCTACTAAATTTAGAGAAATTGCAGATAACAAGGAGGAGGAGAGTTTAAAGAATGCTTTAGCAGCATTTTATCTCAAGTCAGCAGACACAGAAGGGGTAGAGTTTTTCTGCTCTAAGGCTATGGAACAAAGTTTCCTCTCACAACCCCAGGCAAAGGAAATCTATGATTTACTGGGCTATGGGAACCTCACTCGGGAGGTTTTGGACTACTTGTTTGGGTTATTGGAGCAAAATGAGGGATTTGACCCGGAAGGATTATTTGCAATTTTGCACGATTTTTATTTCCGGTGGTGTGACGGGGAGTATATGGACGTGTTTCCTGAGAAAGAAAAGGTTAATTATCTTCTCTGGAAGATGGGAAAACTGCGGGAAAATCCTATCCTGGGGAAGGAAACCTCTCTGGGAATGCGACAAGTAGATATATACACTGGTTTGAATGTCTTGATTTTGCTCTTAGAATTACAACGATATGGGAAAGATAATGATTTGAACCTGTCTTTTCATCTCTGTGGGAAGGTTAATAATAAGGGGGTATCGAAAGACCGGGATAAGTTATCTCGCATAATAAGTTATAGTGACTGTCTCGGTGAGGGTGCCTTTTCCAGTATTGTTGATCCTTTTCTTGGTGGTGCCAACCTCAATAACGCCAACCTGGAATACGCCCAACTCGAAAACGCCCAACTCGAAAACGCCCAACTCGAAAACGCCCAACTCGAAAACGCCCAACTCGAAAACGCCAAACTCAGTGACGTCTACCTCAAAAACACCAACCTCGAAAACGCCAACCTAGAAGGAATAAGATGGAATGAAGAGACAAGGTGGAAAGAAGTGAAAGGACTAGAAACAGCGATGAACGTTCCCCCTGGATTTGGTAGTAAGAGAGAGCGATCGCCCTAATTTTACAATATCCTCCCCATCTTCATCTGTGTTCATCTGCGTACACAGCGGTTCCTTAAAAGAAATGTTTCACACAAAGACACAGAGACGCCGAGAGAGGAGAAGAAGAGTGTAAAATTGGTACGTTTTTTTTGGCGCACTCTTCCCCAATCTTATCATATCTACAAAAATCTCCCTTGTCAAACCCTTTTTGATAAGTATTGCTTATATTACATTTTGTAATCAATTAGTATTTCTTCTCTAAGCCAAATTTGTTAATCGTCAGAGAATTTGAGTATATTGACTCAGAAAAAATCTTGGTAACAATTCTTAATAATTAACGGGAGAATAGGGGTTGACAAGGTTAAATTGAGGAGCTATGATGGAGTCATTGAAAAATGGGCTAATTTTGTCTAAAAATCAAGTATTTTTGGAAAAGCGATCGCTCTCTACTCCCTTCCCCATCTACCTTTTAACCGAAAAATATCAAAATAGGGCTTGACAAGATGTGATTTTGGGCTATATGATATAATGGGGAGAGACTGTGCAAAAAAAAACCTTGTTAATATAAGAAGGTTTCACCCAGAGTCGCAGAGAGGAGAGGAAGAGTTTGATTGCAGTAATAGTGGTAAAACAGTGACCAGTTACCAGTTACCAGTTACCAGTTACCAGTTACCAGGCGTATGGTGCGGGCCTCAAACCCAAGGTTGAGCTGCTACCATGGTACGTGATTACTGGTCACTGGTAACTGAAAGGTGAAATTGATACTTTTTTTTGCGAACTCTAGTATTTCTTATAGTGCGGCTCGTTCCCTGTGAAAGCTGCGGCGTAAGCTGAAATATAAGCAGGGGCTTGGTTACAGGTTAAAAGGCCGGGTACAATCTAAGCTGCCGAAAGGCGCTGAAAGACCCAGACAATCCTATCTGAACGAAGAGACCCGCAAGGGAAACAAAGGGAGAAATTAGGTGACCCAAACAGGATTACCGAAACTCTAAGGTAGTGATAACCGAACCATGATAACTGAATGAATTATGAGAGTGAGGACGCGGTCAGTAATCGCGGAAAGCGCGAAGGTGCGCGAAACCAAGTCTCTCCCGCGAGGGAATCGCGTGAATCCTTATCTGGCCACAGTGAGGTTAATCACCAGGCTGAAGCTGGCAACAGGGCGGTAAAGTGCGACCGAACGGTTAGGTAGAGATACTTCCGCTAATAGGGAGAATACATGGGATAACTTAACGTGAATCGCCTGAAAAAAGACCTAAGATACGAAACTGTCGGAAGGCCGTTACACACGACAGAAGAGACACCGAATAAAGACTCGTAAGGGTGGTATAAGGCACTTACATTCCTGAGTTGGTAGTGGGTCAAGGGGTGAGTCCCAAAGGTTCAAAACAATAGTTCATTCGGAACGAGAAAAAACTCGCTCGACTTCCACAGAAACAGGGGATTCCAAGCCCGACATGTGAAGTGGTGGGGCAGCCTGATTAACTGCCTATCGGAAGAGCGAGGGTAAGAGAGGGCGTAACTGCCCAAGGGTTTCTAGAGAGAGGGCGCCCAATGTAATTATCAGAGCGAATTATGGAGCCAACTTGTGATTATCACTAACCAAACTCCAATCGAATACCGCAGCTTGAAAGACTTAGTACTTCACCTTGCAGTATTCCTGCGGGGCAGAGAAATAAGTCTGAAGGCTGACGATGTCTGGAAAGAGTTGCCATGGAAGCGATTCCGAGGTCAGGTCTTTCGGTTACAGCGGAGTATCTTCAAAGCGCAAAAGAACAATCAGAAAGTTAAGGTCAAACTCTTACAACGACTCCTTCTAAGGAGCCGTGCAGCCCAAGCTTTGGCCGTCAAACAAGTAACACAGCAGAATCAAGGGAAGAAGACCCCCGGAGTTGATGGCAGAACCGCACTGACGACACGTCAGCGTCTAGTGCTGTGTCAAAGGCTGAATAAGCACTGGTACCACTGGAAACACCAACAACTAAGAAGGGTAAACATCCCCAAGCCTAACGGCAAAACACGGGGATTAGGCATCCCGACGATAGCAGATAGAGCATGGCAAGCGCTGCTTAAATTAGCGGCGGAGCCAGCTTATGAAGCTACAGCCGGGGAAAGAAGCTATGGCTTTAGATCCGGACGCTGTACTGCGGATGCGCAGAAGCTTATGTTCAGCAACCTAAACAACCACGCAAATGGTAGGGAAAAACTGATACTGGAAACGGATATTAGTAAATGCTTTGATGAAATTGACCACAAGGTCATACTCAGAGGTGTAATCCTACCTACTGAAGCGAAAAGAGGTTTAAAGCTGGCGGTGAAAGCTGGTGTCCGCGGTGAGTATCCCTCCAGTATCAAGGGGACTCCACAAGGTGGAGTGATTTCACCGTTACTGGCAAATATCGCCCTAGATGGATACGAGAACGTAGGGTCAGACCAATACTCCCGGAGAAAATTTGGGGGGAATGGTTACGGTATAAAGGGTATACGTTACGCAGATGACGCGGTCTTTATCTGTAAGCCAGGAGCTGATACCACAAAGCTAGGGCGAGATATAGATGAATTTCTTGAGTCCAGAGGGCTAAGAATAAACAAAGATAAGACTGAGACGAGAAAAGCTACGGATGGATTTGACTTTCTGGGATGGCGCTTCCGCGTTAATTCACGAGGGACATTCAAGTCCACACCGAGTGGAAAGAATTATGCGGAAATAAAGGCCAAAGTTAAAGCGACCTGGAAGAATAAAGATTTGAGCACAGAAGCTCGATTGAAGAGAATAGCGTCTCAGGTCCGTGGCTGGAGGAATTACCATAAATCCTGCGATATGTCGAAACATGCTCTATGGTCACTGAGCCAATGGTTGTGGCACAAACTAAGGGCGGATAAACGCAGACAAGACCAGAAGGAAGCTGAAAAAGCACGCCGACAAGCCATTAAAGGTAAGAAGGCAGTGAAGGGAGCGGCGAAGCGCCAACTCACAAAAGAGCAGGTGGATAAAGCGTTCCCGAAAGTTTCCTGGGAAGTGAATAGTCACGTAATGGTTAAAGGTGGAGCCTCACCCTTCGATGGGAGTATATCCTACTGGGTTGGTCGGAACTCCAAATTATATGAAGGACCGACCGCTAAAGCTATCAAGCGACAGAAGGGAAAATGTACGCATTGCAACCGAAAGTTCATGGAGATAGATGGTCCTGTGGAGTTGCACCACAAAGACGGGAATCATAATAACTGGAATAGCAAAAATCTAGTTGCTCTCCATCGGGAATGTCACCAAAAGCAGGCGGTACACCGCAAGCGAATTAAGGACGGACTCGTAAAGCGCGCCGTAGAGGCATAGAGACACCTGAGCCGGATGAGGTGAAAGTCTCACGTCCGGTTCGTAGGAGAGGGGCGAGGTGGTAACACCTCCCTCGACTCTAATTTAAGCCAAATTTGTTAGGCGATCGCGAAGCGCCACTCGAAGCTAAGGGACGCCTTTGGCGGCACCTTCGGTGTTGGCCAAACCCCTGCTGCAGGCTTGGTGCGCAATAAGCTGGAATCAGATTCCAGAAGAACGCACCGCACCGCTGCGTGAAACTTAGATTCTCTCATAGGGGAAGACAAAAGCTATCCCCAAACCCTAGATTTATTTCAGCCAACTAAACATCGCCCGCAATTCTTTGCCAACTTCCTCAATGGAATGTTCCGCTTCCTGACGGCGCATGGCAGTAAATCCAGGTTTACCCGCCTGATTTTCTAAGACGAATTCCCGGGCAAATTGTCCTGCTTGAATTTCCTTGAGAATTTGGCGCATTTCCTCTCGGGTTTTATCAGTAACAATTCTTGGACCCCGAGTGTAGTCTCCATACTCCGCTGTGTTGGAGATACTATCCCGCATTTTAGCTAAACCCCCTTCCACAATCAAATCCACAATCAGTTTAACTTCGTGGAGGCACTCAAAATAAGCTAATTCTGGTTGATAGCCAGCCTCTACTAAGGTTTCAAAGCCAGCCTTTATCAAAGCAGTCAAACCACCACACAAGACAACTTGCTCCCCGAAAAGGTCTGTTTCCGTTTCTTCTCGGAAAGAGGTTTCTAAGATACCTGCCCTGGTACCTCCAATACCTTTAGCATAAGCCATAGCCCGATTCCGTGCTTGTCCCGTAGCATCTTGATAGACAGCAAACAGACAGGGAACACCTTCCCCTTGTTCGTAAGTTCGCCTCACCAGGTGTCCGGGGCCTTTGGGAGCAACCATAACCACATCTACTGAAGGTGGAGGCACAATTTGACCGAAATGAATGTTAAAACCATGGGCAAAAGAAAGTACTTTGCCCTCAGTTAGATGAGGTTCAATTTCATTTTTATAAACTGTCTTCTGCACTTCATCCGGTAGCAGAATCATAATCCAGTCAGCTGCTGCAGCTGCATCTGCTACGTTCTTAACCGTTAAACCTGCTTTTTTGGCCAGGTCGATGGATTTACTGCCCGGATATAGTCCGACAATGACGTTAATACCACTATCTTTGAGATTGAGAGCGTGAGCGTGACCCTGAGAACCATAGCCAATAATAGCCACAGTTTTATCCGCCAGTAGGTCTAAATTTCCATCTTCGTCGTAGTACATCCGAGCCATGGGGTCTTTCTCCTTTATTACTGCCAACTGCCTATTCTACTCTACCGTGGACGAAATTCAATGGTATCTTCTTTAATGGTCACATCATAATCCCCATAGAAGCTCTGTCCCAGAAGACCTAAAGAAAGAGCTGGAGTAATTAGGACTTCTAGATCGTTTTGGACAATATTCCCCACTTGAACGCTCTTGACACGACCTTTACCAGCCATTATCCTACCACCTGCCGTAGAGACAGGCACCTTGCCTTCTTCTTTAACTTTAAGAGCAATGGCCATTTGGGGGCTAATGGAAATCGTAGTAGCACCAGTGTCGAACAACATCTCGAAAGTGATATCGTCGTTAAAAATAACTTCAACCACGGGAATATCGCTCTCCCGGCGCTTGATGGGCACTTGAAACCTACCTCCTACAGTACCAGGGGAATCCACACTGGACTCTTCTCTCCCTCCACAGATAGAAGAGGGGAGGTCAAGTGGTGTCCCATTCTCGTCCAGCCAGAAACAGTCGGAATATTCTTGGGAATTGGAAGCCAGAGGAATTAAAGTAAATAGGGCGATGGGAATTAAGGAAATTAGATTCTTTTTCATGAGTTAATCACCACAACTAAACCAAATTATAGTTACAACCCCGGTTGGCATGAGCAGGACTGGTAACTGTTTCAACCAGGAGGCCATTTCATCTGGCGATCGCCCAGAATGTGTAAATGCAAGTGAGAAACAGTTTGCCCCCCATCATTACCGTTATTAATCACCACCCGATAGCCATTAGTCAGCCCCGCTTCAGCTGCCACTTTCTTAGCAGTTAGGAGTAAATGACCCAGAAGTGCTTGATCTTCTTCTGTAGAATCTTCTAATTTAGAAATGGGCTTTTTGGGAATCACCAAGATGTGAGTTGGTGCAACAGGTGTGATATCTTTAAATCCTAGGGCCAGATCGTCCTCATAAACAATATCAGCTGGAATCTCTCGACGGATAATCTTGCCAAAAATAGTGTCGCTCATAAATTTTTCCACTATATAGCTACAAAATCAGATTATACTGACTATGACATCGTGAAAATTCTGAAAGAACTGCTAACTGGTAACTGAATGATATGCTTGCTCGGGTTTGGAGTGCTTCCATTATTGGCATTGATGCTGTTAAGGTAGGAGTAGAAGTAGATGTCTCCCCAGGACTGCCGAAAACCATCATCGTTGGTTTGCCGGATACAGCAGTGCAAGAATCGAGAGAAAGAGTAAAAGCTGCCTTAAAAAATAGCGGCTTTGCCTTTCCAGTGCGCAAGATTCTGATTAACCTCACCCCTGCTGACTTGCGCAAACAAGGACCAATTTTCGACCTGCCTATCAGCGTCGGTATTCTCACCGCATCTGAACAGGTGGATGCTCAATTATTGGGGGATACTTTATTTTTAGGGGAAGTTTCTCTGGACGGCACCTTGCGTCCGGTACCAGGAGTCCTACCCATTGCTGCTGCCGCTTCCCGCTTGGGAATTGGGTTATTAGTAGTTCCCGCAGATAATGCCCAAGAAGCAGCCGTGGTTAAGGATTTAACTGTATATGGATTTAAAAATATCGCCGAAGTTGGGGACTTTCTTTCCCGACCACAACAATATAAGCCAGTTATATGGTATGGATACAAAGATGATGAACAGCGATCGCCTGTCCTCACCCCGAACTTAAAAGAAGTCAAAGGACAAAACCACGCCCGTCGTGCTTTAGAAATTGCCGCAGCGGGGGGACATAACTTAATCTTTGTCGGGCCTCCTGGTAGTGGCAAAACTATGCTAGCAAAACGTTTGCCTGGTATCCTCCCACCCCTAACCTTTACGGAAGCTCTGGAAGTTTCCCAAATTCATTCCGTGGCTGGATTTCTGAAAAATAAAGGTTCTTTAATCCAAGAACGTCCCTTTCGCAGTCCTCATCATTCCGCTTCCGGTCCTTCCTTAGTTGGGGGCGGCAGTTTTCCCCGTCCGGGAGAAATATCTTTAGCTCATCAAGGGGTATTATTTTTAGATGAGTTGACTGAATTTAAACGGAACGTGTTAGAGTACTTGCGGCAGCCTTTAGAAGACGGTTATGTGAGCATATCTCGTACCCGACAATCTGTGGTCTTTCCCGCCCAATTTACTTTGGTGGCTAGTACTAACCCCTGTCCCTGTGGCTACTTTGGCGACCCGCTCCAACCCTGTAGCTGTTCACCGCGTCAACGAGAACAATATTGGGCGAAGCTTTCCGGTCCTTTGATGGATAGAATCGATTTGCAAGTAGCAGTCAATCGCTTGAAACCAGAGGAGATGATGCGTCAGCAGACTGGGGAAGAGAGTAGGGTAGTGCGGGAGAGAGTGAAAGAAGCACGGTCCCGTGCTCTGGAACGCTTTCAGGAAGATACTAAGGTTAGCTGTAATGCTCAAATGCAAGGAGCGGATCTGCGTCGTTTTTGCTTCTAGATACCATCGCCGGGCTTGAAGGACTGTTATCAGCTCATGAGGAGGGGACAATTTCTTGGGAACAGTTCAAAGCTGAATTAGATTCTTAGGTACCTATAGCAGAGAAAGCTAAAAAACAGTTGACGAAACTGCCAAAGCTAGTTCAGCTTCGGATTATCTCTAAAATTGATGCTTTGTCAATAAACCCCAGACCACTGGGAGTCAAGGTTCTTAGAGGAAGAAAAGCACTGTTACGTTTGCGAGTAGGAGAATATAGAGTGATTTACACTATAAAAGCTCAACATCTTTTGGTTCTTGTAGTGGAAATCGGTCATCGAAGGGAAATTTATAAAACTAGATAAACGTAATTTTGACGGATTGACTTTTCTAGCAGCTCTTATGAGATAATTTCAGTAAAAAATAACTAACCACTATGTTTCATTCCAAAGCCAGCGGCATTTTACTCCATCCCACTTCTTTTCCCAGTCCATTTGGTATTGGGGATTTAGGAAGTGAAGCTTATCGCTTTGTAGACTTTCTAGCAGAGGGTTTCCAAAAACTATGGCAGGTTTTGCCCTTAGGACCTACCGGATACGGCAATTCTCCTTATTTATCCTATTCAGCTTTCGCAGGTAATCCTCTCCTAATTAGTCCGGAAAAGTTGCGTTCAGATGGGTTGCTAACTGAAGTGGATTTGAACCAGTTGCCAAAGTTCCCCAAGGAATATGTGGACTATCAACTGGTTATCCAAACTAAGATGCCTTTGCTTCTGAAAGCGTGCAATAATTTTAAAGCAGGAGCCTTCTCACAACAGAACCAGCAATTCAAGCAGTTTTGCGCCAATAATCGGGAATGGTTGGATGACTATGCCCTCTTCATGGCTATTAAGGAAACCAATAATGGTTTGAGTTGGCATAGGTGGGAAAGGTCCATCGCTAAACGGGAACCGGAAGCAGTCCAAAGGTGGCAATATCGCCTTAAAGAGCGGATTTTCTTCCAGCAATTCCTCCAGTTTCAGTTTTTCCGCCAGTGGGAGCAGCTCAAACGCTATGCTAACTATCGGGATATCTCTATCTTAGGAGATCTGCCCATCTATGTAGCCCACGATAGTGTGGATGTTTGGGCAAATCAAGAGATTTTTTCCCTTGATGCCAGAACCGGAGAACCAGCATTAATGGCAGGGGTACCCCCGGATTATTTCAGCGCTACGGGTCAACTGTGGGGCAATCCGGTGTATAATTGGGAGAAATTGCAGCAGACGGACTTTCAGTGGTGGGTGCGACGAATCCAGTATTCCCTGGATTCTGTGGATTTGATTCGCATCGACCACTTCCGGGGCTTCCAAGCTTTTTGGGCAGTACCCCAAGGGGAAAAGACTGCTGTTAATGGTCAGTGGATTGAAGCTCCCGGAGAAGCGTTGTTCCACAAGGTGAATGAGAAGTTGGGGAAACTGCCTATTGTGGCGGAAGATTTGGGTGTCATTACCCCGGAAGTGGAAGCTTTGCGGGATAAGTTTGAGTTTCCGGGGATGAAAGTCCTGCAATTTGCCTTTGATTCTGGTCCGGACAATCCTTTCTTACCCCATAATTACCACAATCAAAATTGTATCGTCTATACAGGAACCCACGACAATAATACCACAGTGGGTTGGTTCGAGGAACGGACACCGGAAGAAAAGGGGAGGGTGACGGAATATCTAGGCACCATTAACCCAGAAGAGGGGATTCACTGGAGTTTAATCCGCTTCGCTCTCAATTCTAATGCTATTCAAGCTATCTTTCCCTTGCAGGATATTCTGGGTTTGGGTAGTAATGGGAAGATGAATCAACCAGGGGTTACCACAGGAAACTGGGAGTGGCGCTATGGAGCTGATGTTTTGACTGAGGAATTGAGCGATCGCCTCAAACACCTTATCTACTTTCAGGGTCGGGCACCGGAAAATATCTTCCAAATGTGGTTGAATGCAGAGGAGTACCAGAAACTTCAATCTGTGGCTAAGAGTAAGTCTCAGAGTATTACTCAATTGATGCGGGAGAGCATACAAAAAATATAGTAGGGAATGTTTCACCGCCGGCATTAATCAATGGCGGCGGCAGAGGCGCGGAGGAGTTATTATGAGGGAGAATGAAATTACTGGGGAAATTGTGGATGTAGCCTATCAAATTCATACGCAATTGGATCCAGGGTTGTTTGAGTCTGTATATGAAGCTGTAATGGCTTATGAGTTGGAAAAGCGGGAATTGAAATTTGAGAGACAGAAACCTATTCCCGTTATTTATAAGGGGGTTCATTTAGAAGAAGGTTTTCGAGCAGATTTCATTGTGGAGAACCAAATCATTGTTGAACTCAAATCCATTGAAACAGTAGCACCAGTACATAAAAAACAACTCCTGACTTACCTCCGTCTCACCAACAAGCGTCTCGGGTTACTCATAAACTTCAACACCGAGCTTATCAAACACGGTATCACTCGTATCATCAACAATCCCTAAACCCTCTCCGCGCCTCTGCGCCTCTGCGTGAAACCAAAAAACCCAACTCAAAATCTTTTAAGGGACGATATTGACCCGATAACAGGGGTTCACCCGGCAATTGGAGTTTAATCGGACCAATGGAGATACGATGGAGGGAGACAACCGTTAGACCTAGTTGGGACGCCGTTCTTCTTATCTGACGGTTTCTTCCCTCTCTGAGGACTATTTCTAATAGGGTTTCTCCTGGTCTTTGTTTCAAGGGTCGCACTTGGGCGGGCAAGGTTTTGGTTCCATCTAATATGATACCATTTCTCCAAGTTTCTAAGACGGATTTTGTAGGTTTTCCCTGCACCCAAACATGATAGGTTTTGGGTAGGTGATAACGAGGATGGGTGAGGGTGAGGGTTAAGGAACCATCGTTGATTAGGAGTATAGCACCAGTAGATTGAGCGTCTAGTCTTCCTACAGGATGGATTCCCTGTCCCTGACGCAGTTTTGGGGGGAGTAAGTCTAGAACTGTAGGGCGATTCTTGGTATCTTTACAGGTAGAAACTACCCCTAGGGGTTTGTTGAGGAGGAGATAGATGGAGGAGGGACGTTCTTCTGGTTTAATTATTTTACCATCTACTTCTATTATATCTGTATGAGGATTGACTTTTTGTCCCAAGTGAGCTATATTACCATTGACTTCCACTCGTCCCAGGAGAATCATTTTCTCAGCTTGACGTCGAGAAGCAATACCCCATTGAGATAAAACTTTTTGCAGTCTAATCATAAAGTTGGTGACTTTAAGTTAACTTTTTCAATGAACCACAGAGACGCAGAGAACGCAGAGAAGAAGAGAAGAGAGATAAGGGAATATCTTACCATCTACTTCTATTAGATCTCTTGTTCAAGTCCCGGCTGTGTGCGATTCCTATCCGGCGCATTGTTGGGCATTTAGTCGGTTAGGTGATCGCAGAAGTGTCTTGCCATCAGAAAGAGCCAAGGAATCTGACTGCGTTGCAAAAGTGACACATTATAATCGTCTCTTATGTTTGAGGTGGTAACGATGTCATTCAGATCAGAAATTGTATACTGGTAACTTGAAGAATCGGATGCTCCGGCATTAATAGACGCCCGTATCAAAGCAATAAAAACTTCGATCCAGCAATATTCGCCACCCAAATGGTTCCACCAATCGAGACCAACTCTTACTGCAACGTCCACAGTAATTCCCTGGTCCTGAAACGTGAGACGATGTGAGAATCAATCTTTTGTCGGAAGCCGTTCTCAAGACGCAGAACTCGCTCCCTCCGTTCTGAGTCAGTATCAATAAATTGCAGCTTGTTCAGAAGCTGTCCTCGTGATAATTTAATCGCTTTTGCTCTCGGTAATCCTGGATATCCTCTTCCCATATTTATAGCGAACGCTGGCTGGTGACTGTTTTCGGTGCAGAATATTGGGCGTCCTCGTTAGCTTCTCCGTCCTTCCAAACAAATACTTCACCATTTTTATACCATTGGCGAGTTCGCACATGGGACTGGAGGTAAACAATCCGTGGAGTGCCGGTATTCTCTCTTGTTGATGGAATATCTTTTGCAAGAACCTCATCCAAAGCATTTGCAATCACCTCTCCCGCAACGCGACCTAGACGAGTTGGAACTGCATTACCAACTTGGGCATATTGTTCACAGGCAGTGCCCACAAATTCCCATTCGTCAGGGAATTCTTGTATCCTAGCGTATTCCTTAATGGAAAGTGCCCGTGTCTCTGTTGGGTGACAAAGAGAGGTGCTCCCGTGATTTGGCATCGTCACCAGGGTGGGTGATGGCAGGTCGAATGACAGACGACGCCACCATCCAGATCTCCCTCCTTTAGCGTACCATGCACGCCCCATTGATTCCTTCTGAACCTGTTCAGGCAAACTTCTCCAATTAGCTCCCGGAGGAACAAGCTCTAAAAAGGACTTCTTCCGTGGGCTAAAATCGAGCACTACAGGTTCGTGGTCTTCCAAACCTTTTAGAGCTTCTCCTAATGTCTTCCAGGGTAGTTTCGTGGGATTGTCCAAAAGCGACATCTGCCTATTTCCGTTACTCTCCTCCCTAGTGGGACCATGTGTGGGTTCAGGAAAGTTAACCGTCTTGCCAAAAATGTTGCCAATGAAAATCACACGTTCCCGAATCTGCGGAGCACCATAGTTCACCGAATTGACCGCGAAAATATCGAGATGATAGGCAACACCAGAAAGCTGAGCCAGATCTTTGGCAAACAGACGCACAACAGACCCTGGTTCTTCATCATCATTCAATGGTGGGCCTCCTTTATCTGGACGCTCGGCAATTGGACGATGCTTAAGAGCTGCTGAAAGCAGCCCTCTAACATTCTCCATCAAAAATAATTTCGGCTTAACGAATTCAACAAATCGGAGGAAATCCCAAAGTAGTGTTCCTCTAGGATCCTGCACTGTCCCTCTTTTTCCTGCTGTGCTGAAAGATTGGTATGGGGGACCTCCCACGACTATATCAATGGATTTTGGTGAAATTCCAAGACCTTCAAATACTTCTTTCGGATCCAGCTTCGATATGTCCTCTTGGATAATGTGCAAATCCAAAGGAAGGCGACCCTGCTGCTGATTGAGCCTGATAGTGTCGCAAAACGCTTTCTCCTTCTCAATGCATATGACTGTTTCAAACCGCCCAGTGGATTCTAGACCGAGATCGAGTCCCATACCCCCCGAGAAGAGAGATAGCACCCTAAATTTTTTTCTTTCCATAGAGCACAAGTAACAAATATGAATCTATTGGTTGAGTTTCTAACCGTAATTCCATCGCTAAGGTAATGGCAATGGCTTCTCCCGCAGCGAGTTCATCAGCAACAACGGTGGGAATGACTACGGTCTGGTAAATCTCCCGTAAGATCCAGAGATAGTCAACGAGAGCAAGGTTGCAGAGGGATGAGGTATCGCTAACAACAATCATAACCAGCCTCGATCCCGGAGGTGCTGAATATCTTGGGCAAAGTCTTCAACATCGTAGTGGATACAGGTACCTCGACTGGAAATCAATTGTTGAAAGTCAATCGGGTGCATTCGGGCAATTTTGCTAGCACGGCTAAGAGTGATACGTTCTTGCTGAAAAAGGGCAATGGCAATTTCCCGCAGCCAATCTGATTCATTGAAGGTATCGGTTTGGGCAGTTTGAGCGTAATTTCCGTGATTCAAGGATTTTAACATAGTTAACATTTTAAACGAACCAGAACCGAGTTGGAAGAGAGAACAGTCCGCCTCTCTGCGCCGTCCCGCCTCGGCGTGAAACAAATGGGATATAATTACGGAATATTCCTTTCCCTGTTCTAACTGGTACATCTGTAATATATTACCTTTTCTATCTTTAAACTCGAAGAATACCTCATCTAAGACCGGGACACATCCCTTTGCAGGAATAAGGGGTACGGTCATGGGAGCTTCCGTTGCTAGCAGTCCTTTCCCTTGTACGGTAATCTGAGGAAAAAGGGAACGAAGATAGGCTGCTAGATCCTTTGCTTGACCTTGGTCCCAACAGGAAATTAGCGTTAAATTAGGCCAAATTTCAGTCCAGGGAATTTCTGGTTTTAAGAGTAGTTGAGCGCGATCGCCTCGGAGTTTTAATTTCAGTTTTTCCCATAATTCCCTTCTCTGTTCCTGGATATAGTCTAGATGAACTTTGAGAAAAGTGGGACTCCAAATGGAGATAATTTCTAGCTTTTCTTCCTGGAATAGTTTCAAATGTTCTGATTCTATTTAATCCGGGAAGGGAAACGAGAAAGGAACGCACTAACCACTTCAACCAGGGATTGAGATATTCAGAATCGTCGGAAGTTTCTTGGAGTTTGGGCGACTTTTTTTCTCATCCTACCGTATAAAGCTCATTCATGGTTTCAATATTACCCAGTCCGTAGGGTAGGCAATTTTGTAAACAGTTGTTCCCCTATCATGAGGGTTAATTCTGATTGCCCACCAGCCAGAAAGTTGAATAAATTGGTGGGCAAGCCATTACATTAATCTTCTATGAATTATAATTTTTATACCATCTTACCCACCCTACTATGAATATGGTTTCATTAATTCTTGAAACCTTGGATCTAGTCGAAGTTCTTTAAAAGCTGGATTTGTTTTTGCCCACTCTCGCACATCATGAGGACTTATTTCAATTGCTCGTTGCAAGTTTTCTAGGGCTGATTCAGTATTTCCTATCATACCATAGGAGGCAGCTTTTTTGTATATAGCTTGATAAAAATCTGGCTTAATCTCAATAACTTTATTATAACATGGGATCGCTTTTTCCCATTGTCCTAATTTCTCCAAAGCATCTCCTTTATTATACCATGCTTGGTATAAATTTTCCTGAATTTCAATTACCCTATTATAACTATTAATTGCTTCTTCCCAGCGTCCTGACTCTTTCAAAAAATTACCTCTATTAAGTTCTATGGATAGGTAAATCTCAATTAATCTATCGCAGTAAGATAAGGGTAGCTTATAATTTTCATTGAGTTTGAAGGGCATATATAAAGCTTTGAGAGATGATAATTTACCAAAAAAATCGCCAATTTTTCCTTGCATGTTGAAAGCTTGCAGAAGGTGGTGAGTTAGTTGCTCGTACTTTTCTTCCCATATATATAAATTGTCTAAAATAGCTTCAGGAAATTCATCAAAATCATCTTTAATTTCCTTTAGAGCTTTCGAGGTTTTATAGAATTCGTCTATTAGCGGTTGCTCCTGTGGGGAAGAAATTGCAAAAACCCCGGCACTCCAATCAAAAAAGTCAGGAGCACGACGAATAAAATATTTGATTGCAAAATATGGTAAGATGAAGACAAAACAAAGATTGGTGAAGCGATCGCGAAATATTTCCCTTCTCTGATTTAAGTGATTGAGGATAGGAGGAACGGTGTCCATATTGTAATAATCCCCATCTCCCCTATAACCAGGTTTAATGTACTCTTCTAAAGATTTCTCCAAACCTTCAATGAAAAGAAGGTTTAATTTATCCCTATCTGCAAGATTGGCAATAATGTCATAGAGATTGCGGATAGGTTGATCTAGGGTTAAAGTTTCCATTTGCTTCTGAGGCAAATCTCGCTGCACTCGCTGAATCAAACGTTTCCCTTCTGCTGGAGAGCATTGCACAAACACAATCCCAAACCCTTTCCTCCGCTTGAGAGAACGAAGAAGAGATTGATACACTTCTTCCGGGGAAGGTGAGGTATTTTCAGATAGTTTTACTTCACTCATGCTGCTTTAACTTCCTCAAGTGCTTTTTGGAACTTGGGAATTCCTTCGATTAGAGGATGAACATTACACCAAGTCCGTAATTTGTCATTTTCGTCGTAGTACCGATATTCCAATAAGCAACGATTGAGCAACAAAGTTAAATGTTCTTGATTGTTATCCGCTTCCTTTCGATAACATGCTCGTGCTAAAATTTCCCATTGATGTTCTTGAATGGTTTTGCGGTATGTTTCTCGTGTCTCTTCTATTGCTCTTTTCGCTGCTTTAGCTGTGATAGGTAATTCATCGATCCAGTCTATAGATTTTTGCATTAACTGCATCAGGTTGCGAACATGTCCCTCACTCATGAGACAAAGTAGTTTCAAGGTTTCAGCGCTATCAAACACTCTTCCTACCAAATTCCGCTCCAATCTGGAATCGATTAGAGTCACTCGCCGACAAATAAATTCCCGCAACTTCTCCAAACCTGCTGTATTTTCACTATTATCAGGATTGCGAACCATAATCATGGGCAACACATTGGGAGTATCGTAGTTATTTTCCAGCTGAGTAGCTCTTCCTGAGTAAACCATGGCGATGGGAATGGTATAAATCACATGACAACCTAACCCCCGCATGATTTCACTCCGATTTAAGTAAATTTCTTCATAGTTACTTGGTTTTCCTTCTTCTTTTACTTCCACAATCCGATCCAGATTATCAGCTATGAGTACAATTCCTGGAATATCGGGTAGAGATTGTTTTGCTTTCTTGATGAAGTCATTGAGCGCTTCTATTAAAAATGGAGTGTTCGCATCAATTCTTTGACGCACTTCACGACGCTTATCTGGTGTTGCTCGCAAGGTGGCTGTAATTTTAGCAAATTGTCCAATTTGCCCTTGCAAATCCAACTTATTAAAAGATATTTCCGTGAGTGCTATATCTTTGAGAGACTCCCAGCGATCTTTCATCCACTTGAGTAAGGGGTTGTGGTTTTTCAACCTGATTTCTTCCACCAGATGGCGAGTACAGGCTAAGATAATGTCAGCATATGCTGCATCTTGAGGTTCAATGTCTTCGTCATCTGCTGCAAAGTAAACCACAAAATACTTCTTCTGTTTTAGGTACTCTTTGAGTTGTAAAAGCTCTGTAGATTTACCAACTCCTCGATGACCAGAGTAGAGTTGACAGGTTGGCTGATTTGAGCGGGTAATCTTCTTCCCCAGTTCCCGGATTATGTCCCATCTCCCTCGAACTTCTTGGCACTGGACATAAACCTCTTTGAAAGGGGGCTGAAAGGGTTCAAAGGAACTGTAGATTTCGGTCAATAAATCAAACTGCACAAGCTATCTCTTTTTGATGAATAATCCTGAGTGTGACACCATTACCTCTATGATAACTACTGATTCTCACTTTGTCAAGAGTGCCCAAAATTTTTCTTTAATAAACCACTGAACGCCGCAACACAGAGGAGAGATATGAAAACCGCGCCTCTCTGCGCCTCGGCGCCTCGGCGTGAAACAAAATAGGACTACTATATTTGTTGCTCATCATCAACCTTCCTCACTAGTAAATTTTTTAATAAACCACTGAACGCCGCAACACAGAGAAGAGAGATATGAGAACCGCGCCTCTCTGCGCCTCGGCGCCTCGGCGTGAAACAAAAACCTGGAAAAGCGTTGGTAACTGTCATGGTACGTGATTTAAACCCTCATGAGTACTCACTTGAAAAAGCAAAGTAAGATTATCGGAAAAATACTGTCTCCTGCATTACGATTGTGGTTACGAACCCAAGTAGAAACAATAAAAGGGTTGGAACTGAAAATTACTGGGGGCGATCGCTGACCAATCCAATCAAGCTGAAGGATGGCTGCGGTGGTTGGGTTCTTTGCTGACAAGTGAGAGCCAATTTTTTGCAGTCTCATTATCTATTGGTTGAGTTTCTAAAAGCTCGTGTTTAATGTCTCCCCACTTGATTTCCTTTTTCATCTTGTCCAGGGTCATAATTTCCGGTATTTTCTCCGCTACTAGCACTTCCACAGTGGAGAATTGACCTAGTTGACGAGCTAATCTATAATGATAAGACTGACTCAATGCTTTGTCTAACTCCACAGCGATGACTTTTGGGGAACGATTGGTTTTATCTAGTAACAGGATATAGTGGGGTTGGGGTTGGGTGACCGGGACAAGACTTTTGAAGAAGGTGGAGTTTAAATCTAAATCCTCCAGAATATCTCTGACAAAATCAGACTGGAGTTTTTCTCTCTCTAGACTTGACCATTACAATGATTCGTCAGGTAGCTGATAGGTAATCTAATAGTGACCAGATCCTTCACTGGTAACTGGTAACTGGTAACTGGTAACTGGTAACTGGTAACTGTGCTTGCCGGGATACGCTTTGCGGGTAAAGAATACAGGCGACGCGGCGCGCAGGAAACTAATCATATAGGATTGCTATGAACCCAGCAGGAGGTGACGGATGAGTCTCTCAAAATATATCTGATAGAATTAATTGAGAAGGTCATAGTTTATAAGTTTGGCGACAAAAACAGACAGGAGTTGAAAAAGATATTGAAGTTAAGCGATTGGAAGGACACCAATTTATATCATTTTCTTATGGAAGAAGTTAATAAGGAGGTTGAGGAAAGGGTTAAACAAGAGGTGAAGGAGCAAGTCAAGGAAGAGGTAAAACAAGAGGTCAAGGAAGAAGCTAAGTTAGAATCAGTACCTCGGTTGTTGAAGTTGGAGTTAACTGTAGAACAGATTGTCCAAGCTCTAGACTTGACCATTACAATGGTTCGCCAGGTAGCTGATAGGTAATCTAATAGTGACCAGATCCTTCACTGGTAACTGGTAACTGGTCACTGGTCACTGTTTTACGCTAGAGCCATAGTCCGCTGTTGCTGCCAACGTCCGATGGCTTTCTCCACTACAGACAGTTCCTGCATCAATCGCTCGAAACGCTCTGGAGTTAGAGATTGAGGACCGTCTGACAAAGCTCTCGCTGGGTTGGGGTGGACTTCAATCATGAGGGAGTCAGCCCCAGCAGCGATGGCAGCCATTGCCATAGTTGGGACGTACTCCGATTTCCCCGTACCATGACTTGGGTCAATGGTAATGGGTAAATGGGTTAGAGAGCGCAAAACGGGAATCACTGCCAAATCTAAAGTGTTGCGGGCGTACTTGCGATCGAAAGTGCGGATACCCCGTTCGCAGAGAATCACGTTGGGGTTCCCCGCTGCGAGAATGTACTCCGCCGCCATCAACCACTCATCAATAGTTGCCGACATACCTCTTTTTAGTAAAACAGGTTTATCTTGCGTACCTATTTTTTTAAGCAAAGAAAAGTTATGCATATTTCTGGCGCCTACTTGCACCACGTCCGCTACCTCTGCCACCTTGTCCAGATCGGCGGTGTCCATGACTTCGGTAATAATACCTAAGCCACTGGCTTCTCTCGCTTTTGCCAGTAAGTCTAAAGCACTTTCCCCGTGACCTTGGAAAGAATAGGGGGAGGTACGGGGCTTGTAAGCGCCCCCCCGGAGAAACTTAGCCCCGGCAGCTTTCACCCGCAGCGCCGTCTGGATAATCATCTCTTCATTTTCCACGGAACAGGGACCGGCGATGACTATCACCGGATCATGCTGGGAGAAAGTAACTGGACCTTCGGGAGTTTGCACTACTACTGCGGAAGGTTCCCCGTGACGGAATTCCAGACTAGCCCGTTTAAAGGGCTTTTCTACCCGCAGGACTCGTTCGATCCAAGGGCTAATTTCTTGAATTTGCTCCTTACTGTAAGCAGCAGTGTCCCCTACTAAACCAATAACTACTTTCCTGGCACCGACAATTTTTTCCGGTGTCAGGCGCAAGTTTTTACATTCCTCGCTAATACGAGTAATTTCCGACTCTGGAGAGCCAACTTTCATCACTACAATCATAATAACCTCGAATCACTCTTTTTTTGCTGCCGATCTTGCAGATCGCCAAGCGCTAATGGTCCGGGAGAAGTTGAGTTTAAACTCGTCGAAACCCCACCAGGTGCCAACTCGATCTTCATCCCAGGAAGTGGAGAAGAGACCGTAACTCAACCCTATTACTCCCAAACCGAATAAACCCATGGTAACGAACACTACTGCCCAGGTGGGCAGTTCAAATAATTGGCGACTGACGAGCCAGTAGGCAACAAAGAAAGAGCAAACCCCACTAGCCGTGGGAATGCCACAAAATATGGCCATACGGCGAATCATTCGCTTGCT
Source organism: Prochloron sp. (assembly GCA_965198675.1). Taxonomy (GTDB): domain Bacteria; phylum Cyanobacteriota; class Cyanobacteriia; order Cyanobacteriales; family Prochloraceae; genus Prochloron. Next base: position 3,309,832 of record OZ240666.1, read on the forward strand.
CACTACCTCGGGAATGGCATCCAGACTGGCGGATGAGGATAGCTCTCCCTGCTGTTGTTTCTTCGCTGCTTCAGCCTTTACTGAGGCTTTTTTGCTGACTTTTTTCTTTTTCTGACGGGGTTCAAAGGGTAGCCGCTCTTGGGAAGGTTCAGACATAAGCTCAAATGTTCCTTTAACGGCGAATACCCAGGCGACCAATTAAGGCTTTATACCGAGCGGGTTCTTGGTTTTGAATATAAGCTAATAGCCGCTTGCGACGACCGATCAATTTTAATAGTCCCCGTCGAGAGGAGTGGTCTTGTTGATTGGCTTTAAGGTGCTCTGTGAGTTGATTGATCCGTTTGGTGAGGAAGGCGACTTGCAAATCCGCAGACCCTGTATCGGTTTCGTGGACTTGATATTCGGTGATTACTTCCTGTTTTTGTTCTTTCGTCAGAGCCATGAGTTTGGTATCAGTGATTGAATACTGCAATCTCTCATTATATCAAAGTTTCACCCAGAAGACGCCCTAGGGGCAGAGAGACGTTAAGAAATGTATAATAGCAAGAGGCGATCGCCCCCCAATTATGATAATGACCTCTATAAATCATATAGCAGTCCTACTTGAGATCGGAACTGAGAACTTGGCTATAGCAAGGGTTGAGCAGGACATCTGTTCTAGTCTCAGATAGGATTGGTATAGCAGATAAGATAGCAGAAATTGCGTTGATAATTTAAAATTAACTTCGTAACTGGTAACTGTCATGGTACTCGCTCACTGTTAACTGCTCCTTGTATCCAACCATTGCTGTAGAATGATAACTGCTGCTTGACGGTCGATGGCCCCTTTATCTCTAGAAGAATACCGTTTTTTAGCTTTCAACTGCTCTTCTGCTTCCACGGAAGTCAAGCGTTCGTCTACATATTCTACAGGCAAATTTAGTACTTGGTGGATTTGAAGAGCAAATTTCTGTACTTGTTGGGCTTGAAATCCCAGGCTGCCATTCATAGAATAGGGCAAGCCAATTACTAAAACCTGCACTTCTCGTTCTTCAATCAGTATTTGTAACTCCTGAATAGTTTGTTGAAAGGAAGTACGATAGATGGTAGTCAATCCTGTCGCAATCAAACCCAGACCATCGCATCCAGCTACACCAATGCGCTTTTTACCTACATCCAATCCCAGGGCTGATATTTTCTTAACCATGATGTCCGTTGCTATAATTTTCTGGGGTGTCTTTGCCCTTGGACCCTTCCCCTGAGGAGGAACTGCTATTATGACCGTTATGACTATCGGTGGGTTCTGGTGTAGACTTGAGTAAAGACATGGGTGTGGGAAGGGGGGTTCTTGCTGGTTGCAGTTTTTGCAAGACTTCCGACAGATGCAAATCCAAAGATTTAGACTCCCGCAACTTGTGCCACACGGAACGAGTCATCAAGAGGGTGTGTTCTATTCTTTCCCCTCCCAACTTTTCTAAATAAGCTTCTCTTTCTGGCTGATAGTCAGCAGAAGCTACTGTTAAAGACTGGGGAGGTAAATCTTGCAACACTAGAGCCATGCGAGCGAATAATTTTGGGTATAACCAAGTGTAAGCGGGATGAACTGTAATTTCTGCTTCATGGGGACGAGAACCAATTTGGTCTATTTCTAGCTTAAAATAGCCAATGGCTGCTTTCCTTTGGGGTTCAAAAACGTAACCGCTAACTATCTTTACTCCCCCTAACCATTGCCTCAATTGAGCGACGATCGCCCCCAAGAGACCTGTTTTGAAGTCTTGGATATGGCGGTCAAAAACTTGACGCAATAGGGGGGGCATGGATACAGTATCTAACTGATAGAGTAGTTGAGCATCCCTATTGTTAACAGGGAGAAGGTTCGGTAAATCCCTATCTTCTGCGGCTAAAAGAGGAAGCACTTCCGGGGGTATCCTCCAGTAGGTAATTTGGGCTAAAGGCTGAAAACCGTTTTCGCGATAAAGGGAGAGAGTTTTTTTCTCGTTCACGTTAACTTCCAGCAACCAAGTCCGCGCTTCCCAAATGCTTTCAAAGCAGTAACGCAAAAGCTGGGAACCAATTCCTTTTCTTCCCAGTACTAATTCTGGTTGTGTTGCATTCATATTTACCAGCACTCGATTTATTTGCCAAGTGCTGCGGGTACTATTAAAAGGGGAAACTTGAATCCCACCCAAAATCTCCTGCCCCCATTGAGCGACATAAACCCGAAAATCATCCTGACAGGGATTGGGAAACAGACTCAATAACTTGATCAGTCCGTACCATTGGCGAACGTGTTCTAATTTTTTACCCCATAAGGTGCTACTCTCGGTTTGGCATGATGCAGCAGCAATGCTTTCCATTGCCTCTAAGTCGCGATATTGAACCGGGCGGATGACAATTTGCCTATTTTCTGGGGTTCGTGAAGTCATTTTCCATGTTCTTTGAGTAAAGGTTTGTTCTAAGAAGTTTGTAAATACTTGAGGATCCCACTGCTATAATTCAGGCTGACAGGAGATTGGTTTTATGATACCTATTATTGGTGGTGGGTGGTGTATTGCCTTTCGGAGGCACAGCCCCTACTTTGGGCAACTTTTACCATTTGGATAGCATTAACTGTGAAAATATTTGTTTATCACACTCCGGAACTTACACCAACAGATAGTTTACCCCATTGTGCCGTAGTTATTGATGTTTTGCGAGCTACCACTACTATAGCAACTGCTTTGCATGGTGGGGCTGAAGCGGTGCAAGCTTTCAGTAACATGGACTTACTCAGGTCAGAGAGCGAAAAATGGCCGAAGAATAAGCGTCTGCGGGCGGGAGAACGAGGAGGGAAGCAATTAGAGGGTTGCGATTTAGGCAATTCTCCCCTAGACTGTACCCCTCCCTTAGTGAAAGGGAAAAGATTGTTCCTCACTACTACTAATGGAACCCGCGCTCTAGAACGGGTGCAAAGTGCTCCTTTGGTTTTAACTGCTGCCCAAATCAATCGTCGAGCAGTAGTGGACTATTTGCGACGGGAACAACCAGAGGTAGTTTGGTTGGTGGGATCTGGTTGGGAAGGAGGCTATTCCCTGGAAGATACTGCTTGTGCTGGGGCGATCGCTGGGGCACTGTCCGATATAAGGTCGGTGGGCAATGATGAAGTTATTGCTGCCATCGCCCTTTATTCCCAGTGGCAAGATCGGCTTTTGGATATGTTCCGCCAGTCTACCCATGGACAGCGTTTGTTACGGTTAAATTGTGAGGCAGATTTGCGATTTTGCGCCGAAACTGATATTATGAAGGTGGTTCCTATGCAAAAGGAACCGGGAGTATTGGTTGATTTCTATGTATAAGCAAATAAACTGGAAGCTAATAAGAGGAACTGCTACTAACGTTGGATTGCCGACGGTAGTTATGGGAAGTATACCAAGTCAGCATAGAGCAATATTGGAGATAAATGGAACGCCTGTGGAAATTAATGTATTTGGCACTATCGTGATTAATAATGGTGACGATATTGCGGTTGTTGGAACATTCCATCAAGGGCGTTTAAAGGCTATCGCATACAAGAATATAACCAAAGGTGTTCATGTTGGCTCCGGTACTGTGATACATTATGTATTTGTATGATTAGGGTGTTTGTTAATATTTCTTGGCATTGTTTGGATTATTAATGACGTAACTTTTTCTTTAATGACCGTGTTAGGTTTGATTACTATAGCCTATGCAATTTGGTTTATTTATTGTGTTATTAATCATAGTAGACAACTGTCTAAAGCATATGACATGGTGAAAAAATGCTCCTAATAATCACATCTAGTGGACAGAAAAAAGCGCCGCTCATCGTTGCCGATCGAACATGAGTCTCCTTTGGTGTTGGGTGGGTGTTGGGTTTCGTTCCTCAACCCAACCTACAATGTAATCAACTGAGTTAATATTTACAGAAGCGCATGAAATTTAATGTTACCATGGATCGTGACGAAGATGGAGTTTGGATTGTAGAATGTCCTAGTATTCCTGGTTGTGTTAGTCAAGGATATACTTTCATAGGAGGCTCTGGAAAACATTAAAGATGCAATTGCTGCCTGTCTTCAAGTTCGAGCAGAGCGGGGTTTACCACTCAACAGGAGCGATTGTTAATGGAAAAAGACAGTGACGGGTATTTCGCCTATTGTCCAGCTTTCCAGGGATGTTATACTCAGGGAGATTCCTATGAGGAAACAAGAGTCAATATTAAAGATGCCATTCGGTTACATATTGAAGACTATTTAGCCAATGATGAACCCATTAGAACCACAGGGCTGATTATAGAGGAATTTATCCAATTACTTTAATTGTTTGCTGGCAGATTGCTCGTCAGAGTGGGAGCCAAGGTTAAAAACGATAAGAAACAGCCCGACTTTGGGAAAAATATGAACCACAAAGAGCTATAATCAGAGTATAACAATCCTATCGGATTCGTAAACGGCGTGCTGCACTACCAACGTTCGGTTCTGGAGAAAAAAAGATAGGTTATGAACGTACAACTAAATTTATTTGATACGCCAAGGCAAAATAAAATAAGCAAGGCTAACAAACAAGATCCGTTTAGTCTAATTTACGAGCAGAAGAACGGAAGTCTTTATCAAGGTGATAGTATTAAATGGCTACAGTCACTGGAAACAGAAAGCGCAAATCTCATATTTGTCGATCCTCCTTATAATATAAATAAGGCTGATTGGGATAAATTTGATAGTCAAGAAAGATATATTGAATGGTCTATACAATGGCTCAAAGAAGCCTCAAGAGTTTTAAAGAAAACGGGAACATTATATGTTTGTGGATTCTCGGAAATTCTAGCTGATCTAAAGCATCCTTCAATGAAATACTTTAAATCATGCAGGTGGATTGTTTGGTATTACAAAAATCAAGCAAATTTGGGTAATGATTGGGGAAGATCTCATGAAAGTTTATTGCATTTCCGAAAAAGCAAAAAACAAACATTTAATATTGATGATGTTCGTATACCCTATGGAAGACATACCTTGAAATATCCATCGCACCCACAAGCTGAATCTAGCCAATATGGAAACAACGGCAAGCGAAAAGACGTATGGGTTCCTCATCCAAAGGGTGCGAAACCAAAAGATGTTATAGAAGTTCCAACTACATGTAATGGAATGGGTGAAACAACACCACACCCAACACAGAAACCCGAAGAACTGGTGAGAAAGTTTGTACTAGCTTCCTCAAATGAAGGAGATATTATCATTGATCCATTTTCTGGCTCTGGAACTACATTAGTTGTTGCGGAACAGTTGGGTCGAAAATGGCTTGGTTGTGAAATAGAGTCAAAATATAATGACTGGGCAATTAAACGGCTTGAGAATGTTCAAAAAAAAACAAAAGATGATTGGATCGAGTTTGATAAAGCCAACGAAAAAAGAAGGAACTCTATTAGATGAATCTCAAACAATTGGTTACTGATGCCTGCAATAAAGAACTTTTTATTAAACCAAGTGACTATATTCGCTTTGCACTTAATTACCTGGAATTTATCAAAACAAACTTGCAAGCAGTGATTGTTTCAAGAAATGAAAATCACTATCAGTTTTTTCAATACAAACAAGAGGGAACCTACAATGTCACCAGACCAATAAACTCAAACCTCATGTATAGTTTTGAGGAATTTGAAAGAGAAAGCAAGGATTTCTTAACAATACTTAGTGACATCAGAGGTAGTGATAGCAAAGCAAATAGAGAGATAGTAAATAGAACTATTTACACCGCCTTTTTGAAAGATTTATAAGGCTGATAGTCTCGGAAATTGGAGTTAGTGTTACAGAAGGAACCATATCAGTACCTGTTAAACTGGATGGAGAAATGGCATTTAAAATGAACTATCAACACGATATGATAGTTCAAGTAGATTCAGAAACAAAAGCAATTGGTTCCGTGAAAACATCAAGCAAAGATAGAATAGACAAGATATTCATCGACAAATTTTTATATAACAAACTCACTGATACAGATATCCCTCACTTTGCTATTTTTTAAAATGACGTACAAAGAAAAGGAAAAAAAGGAAAATATGGCATTAATAGCACTTTTCTGACTGGCCACTTCAAAGGGTACACAGTCAAACTAAATCCACTTGATGGTGTTTATTATTGTGATATTCGTCCAAACATGATTACGGAACAAATATTGAAAGATCATATCAAGACGTTTGATAATTTTGTTTTTACAGACGTTTGGGAGTTTTTGAAATAAAATTGCCCAACAAAATTTTCTTCCGGTACAGGTAGACTATCTTCTTCCAAGACAGAAATATATAAATTAATCGTTTCTTTGATATTGGCGATGGTCTCTTCTTTGGTTTCACCCTGACTAATGCAACCAAGTAAGCTAGGGCATTCTCCTACCCATTTATTCTCTTCATCTCGATAAATAAGTACTTGGCGCATAATTTTACCTTGAGATACATTTCTTATTTTAACCTGTTTCCATCATATCAAAAGGGGGAAGCAGTTGTCAAGTATAAATTATTAGTAAAACATTTGTGGTGGACAATGCCCACCCTACAGGGGGAGTTCAATTTGAGCCTTGCTGAAGGGTAAATCATTATTGATAGCGTCAATTTCTTCTTGTTCTGCTTCATTAATACGACCTATATAGGTATGCAGTATCTGACTCATCTGTGAGTCATAAAAGCGGTGTAGACTGTAGTTACCAGTGGCGGGAAAACCCCTCCTCCGCTTATGACTTCCCCCTGCACCAGGGTCAAATATTTGGATATTTTCTTTGATACTAAATTCAATGGGCTTGTAGTAACAAGCTTCAAAATGGAGGCAGTTATATTCTTCCAAACTACCCCAATAACGACCATAGAGGCGATCGCCTTTTCTCAACAAGAAAGACATTCCCACAGGAGACTTGATATCCCCCCCTTCTTCATATGCTACCACCAGTATAACTCGCTGCTGATAATTGGGATAAAGTTGGGTAAAAAATTGGCGATTTAGATACTTGCTCCCTCCCCAAAACTTATCACAAGTGTTACTATAGAAGCGATAAATGAAAGGAAACAAGTCTTGGGGAATGTCATTCCCAGTCAAAACTGTCAATTCTAGCCCTGATTTCACTACCGCTTTCCGTTCCCGTTTAATATTGCGTCTTTGGTTGGTCTTGAATATCTTTAAATAATCGTCAAAAGTACCAAAGTTTTTGTTGCTCCAAATATAACTGTGATGTAACCAAGGATTATAACCCCAGTCTAACATGATTTCTTTCCAGTCTGGATCCACAAAGAGGAAATTACAACTGGAAATTTGGTTCCCCTCGCAGAAATTGTCTATCTCCTTCACCATGATTTTGGTGATTTCTCTTTCATTTTCCTCAGGAGAGATTAAAAAGCGATACCCTTCTGCGGGGGTAAAAGGAGTCATTCCCAGCATTTTGGGATAATATTCTCGCCCTAAGCGATAGGATAAATCAGCCCACTGGTGATCGAAGACAAATTCACCGTAACTATGTCCTTTTAGATAAAGGGGTGCCGCTGCAATTAATTCTTTGTTTCGTTGTATAATGAGGTGACAGGGTTGCCAACCATTACGAGGTTTAACACTCCCAGAAGTCTCCATATTATTCAACCATTCCCACTCCAGAAAAGGGGTTTTTAAGGGCTGGGCGAGAGTATCCCATTCTGCTTTGGGTATTTGAGCTATTTTGTCACACCAAGAAATTTGGATCATGTTGCTGGGGGAGGGTATAGGGTGTAGAGTTATAGGAGTTGTTCATTATAGCAAGCGCCAGGGCGATTGATACACCTTTCGTGAGTTGGTTTCGTTTAGGCGAGAAATGTTAGAATCCTCTTTATGACTGCAATTCATTTGCATGTTACCTGTGAAAGTCATAACTGCTATTGCGAAGCAACCGCCCTTGGCGTCCTGCTAACTGCTATTGCGAAGCAACCGCCCTTGGCGTCCTGCTAACTGGTCACTGGTCACTGGTCACTGGTCACTGGTCACTGGTAACTGCTAACTGCTATTGCGAAGCAACCGCTCTTGGCGTCCTGCTAACTGCTAACTGGTAACTGGTCACTGCTAACTGGTAACTGGTAACTGGTAACTGGTAACTGGTAACTGGTCACTGGTCACTGGTAACTGGTAACTGGTAACTGGTAACTGCTAACTGGTAACTGGTCACTGGTAACTGCTAACTGCTAACTGCTAACTGGTCACTGGTCACTGGTCACTGGTCACTGGTCACTGGTCACTGCTATATATCCTACCTCATTGCTTCCTCCTTTAACCATTGGATATGTTTGGGTAATAAGTCTGCTAAAGCATATTTTTTCTCAATTGTTTTTCTGGCTTGAGCACGAATTTCAGTCATAGCTTCTGGTTTATCCAATGTTTCATTAACGCGAGCGGCAATTTCTTCTGGAGAAAAGAAGTCTACCAACAAACCGTTAAAACCGTCTTTAATAAATTCTAGTACTGGTGGGGTATTGGAAGCTACCATCAAGCATCCTGTTGCCATAGCTTCTAACATTGACCAAGATAAAACAAAGGGGCGGGTGAGATAAACGTGGACAAAAGAAGCTTGTAACACTTGCAAGTATTGATTATAAGGCAATAAGCCTGTAAAATGTAAGCGAGATAAATCTAAGGGCAATTTGGCTAACATTAACTGCTTATAAGTCTGTCCTTCCGGTAGCTGCTTACCGTAGGCTACTCTATCTTCTCCTACCACTATGATATGACAATTTGGTCCCACTATGATATGACAATTTGGTCGCTGCTGTTGAATTAATGCGGCTGCTTTCATAAACTGGGGGAAACCACGATAGGGTTCCATTCCCCTTGCTACATAGGTGACAATTTCTTGGACATGGGATAAATCTAAATTAATTTTTGGCAACACTAATTTTGCGCCGGATTTTGGTTTAAAGTAGTCTGTGTCCACACCGTCGTGACGAACGATAATTTTGCGCCGAAATTCAACGGGAAATTGCTGTTGTTGCCAAGAGGTGGGAGCAAGTCCTCCATCGCAGCTATACAAATCAATTAAAATTGGGGCATTTTTAATCCTAATTCTGGCTTCTGCGTCTTCATCAATGGGATCCCTGGGGTCAAAATCCGCATCACTTCCGTGAGCACGGTAAAACCATTCATAGTAACACAATAGTTTAGCTTTGGGAAAAATATCTTTCATAAATAAGGTGGGACCCCAACCAGAATGACCGTAGACTAAATCGGGCACAAAACCCTGCTCTTTTAATTTTAGGGCTAGGCGATAAACTGCTTGTCCTTGAAGCACGGCATTTTCTAAATTGCGAACGTAGTGATGGGTCTCCCGGTGAGCGGTTCTGGAAGGAGTATAGATAACTTTGGCAACACCTGAAATGCTGCCTTCTTTCCTCGTGGTACCGAAGACAACTTGATTTTCTTTCTCTTTGGCTAAAGCAGCGGCGAGGTGACGAAATTGAGCGGGAAAGTTGGAATGTAAGAACAGAATGCGCATATAATTGGGTGGTTGTGGTTTATAGATAATTGATAATTAGAGTATCGCGCAAAGGCGCAAAGACGCAAAGGGGGGAAGGAGCATTATTATATTATACCTCTCCCTCTTCCTCTGCGCCCTCTGCGTCTCTGCGGTTTATTTTATTATACTATACATGACGGAGGCTTTTAACAAAAAAGAACTACGAGCCGGGAGTGCGCAACATTTCCACCATTTCCTGCACTTCTAATGGTGGTGGGGAGGTGAGACGAGAAATAACCAATGTGACGACAAAATTAAGGACCATTCCTACTGTACCTATTCCCTCGGCTGAGACACCGAAAAACCAGGGTGTCATGGCATAAAATTTAATTCCAATGATATAAATGGAGGTAAAAATCAAACCCACAACCATTCCGGCGATCGCCCCTTCCCTATTGGTACGTTTATCAAATATCCCTAGGATAATAATAGGGAAGAAACTGGCTGCTGCTAAACCAAAGGCAAAGGCTACCACTTGAGCGACAAAACCGGGGGGGTTTATCCCAAAATACCCCGCTATAGCTATAGCTAACCCCACCATGACTCTCCCTACCATGACTCGGGTAGACTCGGAAGCATGGGGGTTTATCATGCGATAGTAGATATCGTGAGCTACGGAACTACTAATAACCAATAATAATCCAGAAGCGGTAGAAAGGGCTGCTGCTAACCCTCCAGCAGCTACTAAAGCAATGACCCCAGGAGCTAGTTTAGCTACTTCTGGGGTAGAGAGAACAATAATGTCCCGGTCTATTTTAATTTCGTTGGTCTCTTTGTCTGGAGTCAGTTCTATTAACTCATCTCCATTTTTATCTTCTAGAGTCAATAAACCGGTGTTTTCCCATTTCGTCACCCAGTCTAACTGTCTTACTTCTTCTAGGGTGTGGTTGTGTAAGCTATCAATGAGATTATAACGAGCAAAGGCAGCCATGGCTGGGGCTGTAGTATAAAGTAAGACAATGAATAACAAGGCCCAACCAGCAGAATAACGAGCTGCTCGGACGTTGGGGACTGTATAAAAGCGCACTATGACGTGGGGAAGTCCCGCAGTACCCACCATTAATGCTATGGTGATCAAGAGAACGTCCAACATGGATTTGTTGGCAAAGGGTTGGGTATATTCTTGAAAACCCAAATCCACTTGTACTCCGTTCAGTTTCTGGACAATGTCGCTGAAGGTAAAGGCTACCTGGGGAATAGGGTTTCCTGTTAAAATCCAGGCGATGGCCACTGCGGGGATAATATAGGCGATAATTAAAATGGAATACTGGGCTACTTGAGTCCAGGTAATGCCTTTCATACCCCCTAAAACAGCGAAAAACCCCACTATTACCATGCCGATAATGACTCCCACTTCCACTGGTACTTGGAGAAAGCGGCTGAAAACGATACCTACCCCCCGCATTTGTCCTGCTACATAGGTGAGGGAGACGAAGATAGCAGCCACAACGGCTACTAAACGAGCCATATTGGAATAATAGCGATCGCCTACAAAGTCGGGAACAGTATATTTGCCAAACTTTCGGAGATAGGGTGCTAGTAACAGGGCTAGGAGCACATATCCCCCAGTCCAACCCATGAGGTAGATAGAACCATCGTAACCCAGAAAGGAGATTAAACCTGCCATGGAGATAAAGGAGGCAGCAGACATCCAATCGGCGGCGGTAGCAGCACCGTTGGCAATAGCAGGAACCCCCTGTTCCGCGACAAAAAAGCCTTTGCTATCCTGCACCCGAGAGCGCCAACCGATATAGGTATAGATGAGAAAGGAGATGATGACGAAGAGAATAGTCCAAATTTCAACCGACATTATTTCCTCTCTTATTTATATTTACGGTCTATTTTGTCCATTTGAATAGCATAGATGAAAATCAGGGCGACGAAGACAAAGATTGAACCCTGTTGGGCGATCCAGAAACCCAGAGGTAGGTTCCCCAAAGATATGGTGTTTAATGGTACTACTAGCAAAATGCCCAATAAAAGGGAAACCGCTCCCCAAACAATCAGGAGATTGCGGATTAAATTGGTATTGGCGCGCCAGTAGGCTTGACGTTTATCTTGATTCATGGAGTATCGCGCAAAGGCGCAAAGACGCAAAGGGGGGAAAGGAGTACTATTATACCTCTCTTTCTTCCTCGGCGCCCTCTGCGCCTCTGCGGTTTATTTTAATATGCTATACTATTCATGACCGAGATTTTTTCCCAAAAATGACCATGGCTGAAGATTTTCATGAATATCGACAATCCCTCTTAAAGGAGTACGGGGAGTGGGGTAAACTATACACAGAAACAGATATCGCTTTCATAAGAAAGTTAATATATAAACGAATACAGCTCAACTTAAGTTGAATAGTAAAGGAGCTGAAACTCTCTCACTCCCAGTTTCCTGAAGCTGAAGTTCCAGAAAGGGAACGACTCCCGGTGTTAGAAGGGTTACAGAAGTACCCAGGGCAACAGATATTACTGGTGGGGAGACCAGGTTCCGGAAAGTCTACCACTTTAGAGCGTTTGTTGTGGGAAAAAGCCAAGGGGGAAGGTGAAATACCTGTGTTAGTGGAGTTACGGAGCTATCAGAATTCTACCCTGGACTGCATTAGGAGGTTTTTTGCTCACCATGGGTTGCACTTGTCAAAAGCTGAAATAGAGGATTTGTTGCAAGAAGGGAAGTTATTCTTGCTCTTTGATGGTTTAAATGAGTTACCAAACCAGGAAGCAAGAGAAGAGATAAGTCAGTTTCGCCAACAGTATAGCCAACTCTCGGCAATTTTCACCACCCGAGAACTGAGTGCAGGGGGAGACTTAGGGCTCCAGAAGCAGTTGGAAATGGAACCCCTCACGGAAGAACAGATAAAAGAGTTTGTCTCTGCTTATTTACCGGAAACTGGGGATGAATTGTTGCAAAAGCTGGATCCTCGTCTGGCGGATATTCGCCAAACCCCCCTCTTTTTGTGGATATTGTGCGAAGTATTCAAGGAATTGAAGGAAGTACCGGAAAATGCGGGAATGTTGTTGCGCTATTTTGCTTTACAACAGGATAAGCTGAAAGAAGATGTGACAATGGAGCAAGAGTTGCGGGATAGAGCACCCCAGTTATTGCAAGCACTAGCAGTAGCTATGATGAAAGGGGAAACAAAAGAGGATTTGCGCTTGAAGATACCCCTCTGGGAAGCGGAGAATGTATTGGAAGCGACTTTGAAACAGCTGGGAGCTAAAAAAGGAGTCAGTCGTAGCAAGGAGTGGCTGCAAAATTTGCTCTCCTATCATCTCATTCAGTTGGAAAAAGACGGTACCCGGGAATTTGTGCAGTTTCGCCACCAGCTAATTCAGGAATATTACGCCGCCGAGTGGTTGAAGTCCCAGTTGTCCAACTTAAAGGACGATTTTTTGCAGCACCATTATCTCAACTATGTAAAATGGACAGAAGCGATCGCTCTCATGCTCAACTTGTCCGAAGATAGGGATAGAGAGCAAATTCTCCGGGTTGTGAAATTAGCTTTAGAGGTAGATTTGCAACTGGGAGCAAGGTTAGCTGGGGAGGTGCAGAAGCAGTTTCAAGGGAAAACAGTGGAGCTGGTTTGGGGTTGCCAAATTCCTCTCCTTGTTAAGATTGAGCTGTTAAAGAAGACGAAGAGTGAGAAGGCGATCGGGTTTCTGAGTCAAGCTTGGAAAGATTCTAACGTTTCGGTGCTTCGTTGTGCAGCAAGAGCACTGGCTCTAATAGGGAGTGAGAGAGCAGTAGAACCCCTCATTACTGCTTTGAAAGATTCTTACGGTTTGGCGCAGATTCATGCAGTATTACTCCTGGGTCTAATAGAAGACGATAGAGAAGAAAAACCCCTCATTACTGCTTTGAATGATTCTCCCACGAGGATACTGCTTAATCCTGCTGCAAATAGGATTTATTATTCTGACAATCGGGGGTATAATCTTGCAGCATACGCTATGGGTAACGATAGAGCAGTAGAATTTCTTATTAATGTTTTGGCAGTTTTGAATTCTGACGATTGGGCGTATAGACGTGCAGTAGACGCCCGGGGTCTAATAGGGAGTGAGAGAGCAGTTTACCTCCTCATTACTGCTTTGAATTATTATTCTGACAATGGGATGCCTCTTTTTGCAGCGAAAGCCCTGGGTCTAATAGGGAGTGCGCGAGCAGTAGAACCCCTTATTAAGGCTTTGAATGATTCTAACCATGTGGTGCGTAAGAGTGCAGCAGACGCCCTGGGTAAAATAGGGAGTGAGAGAGCAGTAGAACCCCTCATTAATGCTTTGAACGATTCTTGGGTGCGTAAGAGTGCAGCATACGCCCTGGGTAAAATAGGGAGTGAGAGAGCAGTAGAACCCCTCATTACTGCTTTGAATGATTCTGACAAAGAGGTGCGTGATAATGCAGCAGACGCCCTGGGTGAAATAGAGAGTGAGAGAGCAGTAGAACCCCTTATTAATGCTTTGAACTGCGAGGTGAGTATGAATGCAGTATACGCCCTGGGTCACATAGGGAGTGAGAGAGCAGTAGCACTCCTCATTAATGCTTTGAATGATTCTGACAAAGAGGTGCGTAGTCGTGCAGCGGAAGCCCTGGGTCAAATAGGAGACGAGAGCGCAGTAGAACCCCTCATTAATGCTTTGAACCATTCTGATAAGTGGGAGGTGCGTTTTTATGCAGCGGAAGCCCTGGGTAAAATAGGGAGTGAGACAGCAGTAGAACCCCTCATTAATGCTTTGAACCATTCTGAAGATTGGGTGCGTTATCATGCAGCATACGCCCTGGGTGAAATAGGAGACGATAGAGCAGTAGAACCCCTTATTAATGCTTTGAATGATTCTGAACATGGGGTGCGTAAGAGTGCAGCAGACGCCCTGGGTAAAATAGGGAGTGCGCAAGCAGTAGAACCCCTTATTAATGCTTTGAATGATTCTGACGATTGGGTGCGTTTTTATGCAGCAATAGCCCTGGGTGAAATAGGAGACGAGAGAGCAGTAGAACTCCTTATTAATGCTTTGAATGATTCTGAACATGGGGTGCGTCGTGGTGCAGCAATAGCCCTGGGTAAAATAAGAGACGAGAGAGCAGTAGAACCCCTTATTAATGCTTTGAATGATTCTGACGATGGGGTGCGTTATCGTGCAGCGGAAGCCCTGGTTCAAATACTGGTTCAAATAGGAGACGAGAGAGCAGTAGAATTTTTTATTATTATTAATGCTTTGATAGATCCTAATAATTCGATGCGTCTTTGTAGTTTTGTAGCGAAAACCCTGGAAAAAATACTGTACCCTGAACTATTACCGCGCCTCATTGAGTTTATTCCCACGACAGCAGGTCTATATATCCTTGGCATCATTACTGCTATTCAAAAGCGTTGTAACTACTACAACTACCAAATATTTCATTCAAAATCACCCAGAACCTTCTTCTAAACCTACCCCGTCAGAAGAAACCTATATTAACATTAAAGACAGCACCATTGAACAACTCGCCGGTAACGATATCAACCAACGGGACAATATTGGTACCCAAAACAATCTAAAATAAAGCCCAAAAACCCCTCTGCGCCTTTGCGCCTTTGCGCGAAACAAAACCCCTAGGAGAAACCAACCATGTCCGATCGCCCTAATATAACCATTTCTGGCAGCAACTTTAAAGACTTCGTTGCTAGAGACAAAACCGTTAAAGGAGACAATATTGGTACCCAAAACAATTACTACAGACAACCAGAAAACCCCGAAATTCTAGCAGAAGAACTCGAAGCACTCCTGGAAAAAGAAATCCAGGGAGAAATCATACCCGGGAAGAAGAACAACAAAAAGCGATCGCCCCTATAATAGAACGTATCCAACAAAACCCCACCCTGAAAGATAGACTCCTAGCAGCAGGGAAAGCTGGAACATTTACAGCCATTGAGCAGTGCAGTAAACACCCTTGGATTAAAATTCTAACTGCTGCCATCAAAGCTGCAATAGCACCGTAGGTTGGGAAAAGGTAACGAAACCCAACAGCCAAAGATATTTGTGTTGGGTAACGCTTACGCTCTACCCAACCTACGCCCTGGTAACTGCTATATTTCTTGACAGAAGTTGACAAACTGAGGAAACTGGTTATATAATGATAAAAGACAACAGGTAACTGTCATAGTACGAGGTAACTGAATTCTAATGCTGTCGAGACAAGAACTATTAAAAGGAGTAGAAAATCGCCGTGATATTGCTCGGATCGCCGACTTAGCAGAGCAAGCGCTAAAAACCTGGGAAGTTGTCGTAACGGATTTTATTTCTCCCCCAGTGCTAGCAGAAGCAAAACAAGTCTTTGCTCCCTTGAGTGCAGTACAGTTATTATCTTGGGGGGGGTACCCCCAAGCAGAACGACAAAGAATCGATATTGCACGAGAAGAAATACCTTTAGAAAAATCCCAAATTAATCTTGCCATTTTAGAAATTGCAGGTAACTTTCTCTTTGACTCTGCTACCCACCGGGATTTTTTAGGAGCAATTCTCAGTACTGGGTTAGTGAGAGAGAAAATTGGGGATATTATCCTGAAAGGGGAACGAGGTGCTCAAGTAATTGTAGTCCCGGAGCTGGCAGAATTTTTGGCTAGTAACTTAGTGCAAGTCCGTTCCGTCACCGTCAAAACCAAACCCATAGCAACAGAGGAATTGAAATTTCGTCCCCCTCAGAAAAAAGAAATGACCACCGTAGAAGCTTCCATGAGGTTAGACGCGATCGCCTCCGCTGGGTTTGGTATGTCTCGCAGCAAAATGGTGCAAGCGATTTCTGCTGGAGACGTGCGCATTAATTGGAAAGAAGTGACCCAATCCAGTTATACTCTTAATGCTGGTGATTTAATCTCTATGAGGGGAAAGGGACGTTTAGAAGTAGGAGAGGTTTCCGTGACCAAAAAACAACGCTACCGCATTCACCTTACAAGATACAAGTAGGTATAACGCTTCCTAGACAACTTACGTTATGATAATTTATACTTTTGAGGAAACATTCTGCTCCTTTGCGCCTTTGCGCCTTTGCGCGAAACTCTCCCCACCCCTATTTTAAAAAGGAGTTGACAATGGAATTTAAAGGAGCTAATATCTTATCAGTGGAACAATTTAGTAGAGAAGACATTCGGACAATTTTACGAGTAGCGGAAACCATGGAACCCTACACTTTACCCCAAAAGAAAACCAGGGTACTAGAAGGAGCAATACTGGGGAACCTTTTTTTTGAAGCAAGCACTCGCACCAGGCTAAGTTTTGGAGCAGCATTTAATCGATTAGGAGGTTCTGTGCGGGACGTGGTAGGGTTTCAATTTTCATCTATGGCCAAAGGAGAATCTATTTACGATACCAGTAGAGTTATAAGTGGATATGTGGATATCTTAGTTGTTCGTCACCCCCAAGAAGGATCCGTACTCAAGTTTGCTCAAGCCACTAATATTCCAGTTATTAATGGAGGAGACGGTGCTGGAGAACACCCCACTCAAGCTTTATTGGACATATATACGGTTTATAAGGAAAAAGAGAAAAACTTTGATAAGCTCAATGAATTAAAGATAGGTATGATAGGAGATTTGAAACATGGTCGTACCGTACACTCCTTTTCCAAATTGTTATCTCTCTTTGAAGACATGAAATTTATTTTTGTGGCTCCAGAGCAAATCCAAATGCCAGATAAAATTGTCAACCAGATAAAAAATGCCGGTCATGCTGTCATTCAGACTGATAAGCTTATAGAGGGAATCTCTGATGTAGATATTATTTACGTCACCAGAATGCAAGAAGAGCGTTTTGACGAGAAAGAAGACTTCTCCTTCTATCAAGGTTATTATACTATCAACAGAGAAATCTACGATAAATATTGTCATCCCAAAACTATAATTATGCATCCTTTACCACGAGATAGTAGACCTAAATCTAATGAATTAGATAATGATTTAAATAACTATAAAAACCTAGCTATTTTTCGACAGACAGATAATGGGGTTCCCGTGAGAATGGCTCTTTTTGCTCTCGTACTAGGGGTTGCTGATAAAATTCAGGAAACCGAGAGTAATGTGCAGTGGTATGTTCCCACACCGATAGGGTGATGGGTAACTGGGGAATTCTAGTCTGGATCTATTCCTGCTTGTCGCAAACGCGCTAACAATTGCTGTACTTGTTGTTGGGCTAATTCTTTAGCCACTCGCTCTCTTTGAGCTAATGCTCTAGCTATTCCCTCCTTTTCTGTCTCTGTAGGAATCCAATTTCCTTCGGCGTCATACCACCGTAACCACTGTCTCTGACAACCTTGATACTCTCCCAACCACAGTCCTAAACCTATGTTCAGAGTGGGTAACCACAGTTTAGAGGAGTTTACTTCTAGGAGACGATAACCATTTTTCGTATTTTGAAAGGGAATTATTTCATTAGTTATCCCGTCAAAGATTATATAATAGGGAATGCGCAAAATTTTCTCATACACCTCCCATTTTGTCGGTTGTTTTCCTTTTGGCTTACTCCTTCCTAAATCTTCATTTCTGGTACTGGGAGACAGGAATTCTATAACGATAGATGGGGCTATTTTTTCTTGCCAGATAACATAGCTTAACCGCAGTGAGCGTTGTTGATATAGTCTATCTACTCCCACTACCGCAAACCAATCAGGACGTTTGTACCACTGGGTATGGTGGTGGTCATAGTAAAGATTTAAATCGCTGGCTACAAAAACTTTATCTGGGGAAATAGAAGGTAAAAATGTATTCTTGCACAATTGTGCTTGTAACAGGTGGTATTCATCGGGCAAACCAGATTCCTCCTCGCTGGGTAAGTCGTACATGGTAGGCAAATTTTCCCTCTCTGGGAGATTTAATTTAACCTGCTTTTCAATGGTAGATTTGGCTATGAACATAACTGCTCTCCTTTTTTCCGACTATCTCTCTATCTCCCCATGAAACCCCATCACACCGGAAATCTTTTCATATTAACGCTCGCCTCTTTCGCTTTTTCCATTAAAGTTGTAGAGATCCAGGGTATTTGGGGAATTTGTAACAAAACATCCACGGTGCGTCGCAAAATTCGCACCACATCTCCTTCATCCAAACTGGTATTCTGGCACAGTTCCCCCCACTCCACTCCAAACTCTTTCCCCAAGGCCCAGGTTTCCACTAAACCGATAAAATCTTGTTCCATATACACAGCAAACCCCACGTCATGTTTCCGCTGTGTCTTCAGCAACTGTTTGCGGGGTTTTTGCAGGCGATCTAACACCTCCAATACTTCTTTGGACCGTCGATACTCTGTCCAACTATCCCGACGGGGAGTCTCCGTAATAATCGCACTAATAACTGCTGCCAGATGAAAAGGTTCCAACTCTTCCAATTCCCCGGACATTAAAGCTAAAGCGAGCCAGAGTTCGTTCTCCGTCCTCACCACTGCTGCTGTTTCGCCCAAAGAAGTGGGGGTAAATTCGTCCAGAGCACCCAACTCCCGCAATACCTCAATTAAATTGAGAAATTCTTCCCAATAATAAGACTTGGAGGACTGATGTTTCTTGTATTTAGCTTGGGAACGGTGCAGTTGTTCTTGCCGATCCAGCCGCTGTTTGTGGCGTTTAATGGCATAACCCAGGTTACTGCATTGCTGCACTAAAGGATGATTTGCCAACTGCTCTTGAAGCTTATCCACTCGCTGCTGCTGACCCGCAACTTCTGGCGCTTGCTCTATAGGGGTGTCATATTCTAAAATCTTCCTACTAATTACCCCACTAGTACTATCCCCCTTGCGCCACTTTCCGAGGCGCAAATTGTCCGCAAATGGTACAGACAACTGAGTCATTTCCTCCGGGGGTAACATTTTTGGATTAATATCTACTACATCGGCATTGCTGGCTACGTACCAACGATTATCCGAACCCAAACAGACTAACTCCGGTGCTCTTCCCGAGCCGGGTACTTTGGTAAATAAAAGAGCCGCCAGGGGAGAACCTACCCGCACATGCTTTCCTTTCAGATAGACAATGTTGCCGCTTTCCAGTTCAGTGAGCTGGGGGGCGATTTGCCGCTTGCGGGCTGTTTCTGCTTGTTGTTCCAGGATTTCTAAGACCCGCACCTCCTCTTTCAGCCGTTCTCGCAGCTTTTCGTAACTGGCAAAATACTTCACCTCAATGGGTGCCAGTTCGATATTGATTTTGGTTATTTCCGTGGTCAATTCGGCGATCGCCTGTTGTTCCGGAGCTAGTCGCTGTAGGGCTAAATACTCTGCAAAGCTACGCTCCAGTAATTCTTTCGCCTCTTCTATGGTATGTTTTTCTAATAAATTTAATACCATACCGTAACTAGCAGTAAAGCAACTCTTAAGAGGTTCTGGGGCTGCTGTAGCTAGACGAGCAGCCTCTTCTGCTATATCTTTTTTTACATCACGAGGTTGTCTGGCCTGGATAGTTACCACATGACCTACAGTATCCATCCCCCGCCTTCCCGCTCGACCTGCTATTTGCACAAATTCCGAAGAAGTCAGTATTCTGTATCCGTCATCGGTGCGCTTGGAGAGGGCGGAAATTACCGTAGTGCGAGCCGGCATATTTATCCCCGCTGCTAGGGTAGCAGTAGCAAACACTACCTTTACCAACCCCATTTCAAATAATTCTTCCACCAATTTCTTCCAAGCTGGGAGTATACCCGCGTGGTGAGCAGCG
Organism: Prochloron sp.; assembly: GCA_965198675.1. Lineage (GTDB taxonomy): Bacteria > Cyanobacteriota > Cyanobacteriia > Cyanobacteriales > Prochloraceae > Prochloron. The sequence goes on from OZ240666.1 coordinate 3,329,980, forward strand.
ATACCCCGTATTAAAGATTCTATTTGCCCAGCTCTTGCTCCTTCCCCATGAGTAATTAAAAACTGCCACAAATCCTCTCTATATTTGCCATTCTCCTCTAAATACTGCCCCAATTGCTCAGTAGCACCAGGATTATTAGCCAAAAATCCCAATAATTTCTCTTGCAACTCCCTATTCTCAGCGTAATATGTGAGGAGTTTGGCTTGTAAATCCGGATTGTCTGCTAAAAAGAATTGCAGCAGCTTTACTTGAATCCGTTCCCGCTCTTCGGAGGTGACTAAGTTAAAATCTAACTGCTCCACTGCTTGATCGCAACCCCGCCGACTGAAAATCAGGTAGATAGCAGGGAGCATTTCCTGCTCTGTCAGTTGTTTGAGGATTTGCACTGTGGTGGGGCAATCTTCCCGTTTGATTCGTCGGTATTTATCCACTCCTTTCCGCTTCGATTTCAGCTGACGATTTAGTTTCTGACTCTTATCCAATAAAGGGAACAAACCGTGAGTATTGCTAAAATGGAATTGGAGGGGAACCGGGCGAAAGTCAGAATTAATCAGTTCGCAGTGTTTAATGGATCCTTGCTTTTGTGGTTGCGCTGCTTGACGCACTTGGTTAATCCAGTCCGTCAGTTGTTCCGGGTTGCCAATAGTAGCGGATAAGGCTACCATCTGAATAGTGGGGGGACAGTAGATAATGGATTCTTCCCAAACCGTACCCCGAGACGGCTCGCTGATATAATGACACTCGTCTAATACTACAGCTGCTACGTTTTCCAAAGACGTACCCACTTGTCCTATGGGGGTTTCGTAGAGCATATTGCGAAAGACTTCCGTAGTCATCACCACGATAGGTGCTTCCGGATTTTCCACTTCGTCTCCCGTAATCAAACCCACCAGTTTAGGGGAACCAAATTTTTCCTGAAAATCTCGCAACTTTTGATTGGAAAGGGCTTTAAGGGGAGTGGTGTACAGTACCCGCTTCTTCTGGTGCAGAGCGCGATAAATAGCGTACTCTCCGATTAAGGTTTTCCCGGAACCCGTGGGGGCACAGACAACGACCGATTTACCCCGCTCCAGGGCAGCGATCGCCTGTTGCTGGAAATCGTCTAGTTCAAAGGGGAATAGTTGTTTGAGATTTAACTTGGAAATAGTCAGCCGGTCCTTTATCTGGGTGTTTGCTTCTATTATACTATCGGGAGGACAAAACTGGAAGGGGGAAATTGGTAATTTGACCAAAAAACTAGAAGCCCCCCCGCCCTTAACCTGAATTGAGGGCTACCGTATCAAATTCCTACAGGGTTTCAATATTTTTAATTTCTTAGTCTTGTGTAGGGTAGGCAATCCCTGTAGGATGTGTTAGCGATAGCGTAACGCATCGTTATTTTGTATAAATCTGGTGTTTTTTCATGACTAGCTACGGTCGAATAAAAATTGAGGGTGGTACATATTTTTTCACCCAGGTTACACATCACAGACAACCTTGGCTTTGTAGGGATATTGCCCGTTCTTTACTTCGTTCTGCGTTTCTCAAGGTTCGTGAAAAATACCCATTTCAAATTGATGCAATTGTGTTGTTGCCTGATCACATTTATTGTATCTGGACATTACCGCCCAATGATAGTGATTATGCAACTCGTTGGCGACTGATTAAAAGCTATGTGACAAAGCAGGGAGCATCTCAGCTACAGCTACAGGCAAACCGAAGTGAGTCGCGGCAAAAGCGCAGAGAGGGCAATCTTTGGCAACGGCGGTTTTGGGAACATTGGATTCGGGATGATGGTGATTTTGAACGACATTGTGATTATATTCACTACAACCCAGTGAAGCATGGACTATGTCATCGAGTCGTGGATTGGAAATATTCGAGTTTCCACCGATATGTAGCCCAGGGTGTTTACCCGATTAATTGGGGAATGAAGGGAGAATTAATTCCGTCAATGGTGGAGGTTTGGGATAGGTGAGTTGAGCTCTTGTGATGCGTTACGCTATCGTTAACGCATCCTACAATATTGATGTCAATCCTGACATATTCTCCATCCCAAATTACGTCAGCGATATAAACATCAAAAATGCAGGAAGTTCCATCCCCTAATGTGGCTATGTCACGTCCCTTCCAAGTTAAGCCTAATTCAAGGATAATATGAGATGGTAAGGTTAAAAATCCGGAGAAGCCCGTATCAATCACTGCCTCTGTAAACTTGGTTTTAGTATCATTTTGAACCACTATAGATAATATAGCTTCACAACTTTGATTAACTACGCCTTGCATCATTAACTTTTCAGGCTCCTTGCACCAAAATGGTAAACTGCCTGATGCCCAATTCGGACAAACCATGTCTGTGCATCAGGGCATTTAGCAAGAAGAAGATCAGATGCAGTTACCACATTATCTGCAACTTCAAACGCTCCTGTCTCAATATCGATCGCTACGATCTTACCATGATTACCCGCTTCGACTTTTCGACGAATCTGGGTTTCGTACCAATGATCGCCCCGTCGGGCAAATTCTTCTTTGCTATAGCGAGGCAGTTCCACAGCCATGACTTTCTCCCAAATTACTAACCGACTTTAATTATAGCCTAGCAGTCAGCTCGGCGATCGCACTGAGTGATAGAGAATGTTTTTAAGTGGCGATCGCCTATACAGCAATCCTAAATCATTTGCTCCCCTCGCCCTACGGGCACCCCCCTTCATAAGGGGGGCTGGGGGGGATCTAGCGTTAGGACTTGTACAAATGATTTAGACGCGCTATACTATAGGGAAGACGGAACTGGTAATCTGACAGGGTTGGGTCATCCTTCGCGCCCCCACTAACAACTGCTAATTTTATGTTGTCACTTTTTTTACCTGTGAGACCTTGCGATGCGTTAGCGATAGCGTAACGCATCCTACAAGACGGCGATCGCACTCGCCCTACGGGCACCTCCCTTCATAAGGGGGGCTGGGGGGGATCTAGCGTTAGGACTTGTACAAATGATTTAGACGCGCTATACTATAGGGAAGACGGAACTGGTAATCTGACAGGGCTAGATCATCCTTCGCGCCCCCACTAGCAACTGCTGGTTTTATGTTGTCACTTTTTTTACCTGTGAGGAGTCTACCATATATGTATCCAATTAGAGGTAATCCAAGAAAAAATTGTTAGCTGGTTTAGCTATACCTGTTGTTGGGTGTTCTATACTGTCTATTACGTCCTTACCTAAGGCGGAAGGGGATATGTTCTTGGCAGATAAAGCGGAAGGAGATATATTCTTGGCTCAATCTGGTACATATAGTTGTGAAGAGTATCGCCACATAAGCGGCGGAACCAAATATCGCGTTTCACCGCCCATACGCGGCAGTTTTATTTCTGAATATCATCTTTTCATTAAGTGCTTTGTACCCGTATCATCCAAAACATGTGAGTACAAAGGATCTATAAATGACTGGTGGCATATCTGTGGGGCAAGCTGTGTTAAAGACTATTTGGAGGATTTGGATTCACGAGACTATGAGTGCTTGATCAATTTAACTAATAACGGAGGAATAGTAGAAGACGATAATGGGCGAAAATATTATCAATTTGAAGAAGGTACTCAATTTAGATTGAGATAAAAATATCAGGTGTGATAGATTGGAGCCGTCAGCACCCCGCTCTAAAGTTCCGTGGCTCTCGTGCCCTAGACCGGAGGTGCTTGACCAGTCTAAGCCCTTTGAGGGCTACGTTATCGGCAAGTTTTTAGTTAAAGTTCCTACCCTGGGATGCGACGCCAGTTCCAGGCTCTAGAACCGAGTCGTTAAACAGCTCTACGAGGGGTAAGGTAGTGCGGCTTGGATAGTACCGACCGATAACTTTGCGCCTCGACCCAGCTCGAATCGAATTCGAGCTGGAAAGCGAGGCAAGACGACGAGGCGAACTTTACCCTAGAAATAGGAGTTGGGTGGGGGTTATTCCCTACCCCCCCTGATGGGGGACGGCACTATGTGCATAAACGTTTTCCTCCCCGGTCTAAAGACACGGGGTTTCCAACGATTAGGAGTTTTCATGAATTTTGAGTGGGATGAGGACAAAAACAAGATCAATCTTGCCAAACATGGTTTCAACTTTCACGATGCTTCACGAATATTCAAGCTACCGATGATTGTGGAGCTTGATGCTCCTGAAGCGTATGGTGAAGAGCAGTAGGTTGGGATTGGTTTATTGGATGTGCGGGTGGTAGTAGTTGTGTTTACCGAGCCACAGGAGGACGTAATCCGGATCATTTCAATCCGAAAAGCACTTTCTCATGAACGAAAACGCTATGAAAAATACATCAAAAACAGATTGGGATAGGATCGATGCAATGACTGACGAGGAAATTGATACCTCTGATATCCCTCCTCTGTCAGAAGAGTTTTTCGCCAACGCAAAACTACGTCTTCCTGTTTCTGAGGAGGCAATTGTTGCTGTTAGTGTAGATCCTGAAACCTTAGAATGGTTTCAGCACCAGGGGGAGAAAGCACAAAAACATATGGCTGCTGCATTACGCATTTATGCTGAGGCGCACAAGTCATCCATCGCACACCAAACAAGGTTATAATGTTTTTTGTCTTGCGATCGTGATCCTCAGAACCTGGGGGCGGGAAGACTCCCGTTTCTACTGTATTTTGGAGCAGGGTAGAAATTGTTTTCTCATAACGGTCAACTAAAAACTTGGACGATTCTAGTGAGGAGCTACAATATATGTATCTAGACCTTGCGATGCGTTACGCTATCGCTAACGCATCCTACAAGACGGCTACGTCTTCCTGTTTCTGAGGAGGCAATTGTTGCTGTTAGTGTAGATCCTGAAACCTTAGAATGGTTTCAGCACCAGGGGGAGAAAGCACAAAAACATATGGCTGCTGCATTACGCATTTATGCTGAGGCGCACAAGTCATCCATCGCACACCAAACAAGGTTATAATGTTTTTTGTCTTGCGATCGTGATCCTCAGAACCTGGGGGCGGGAAGACCCCCGTTTCTACTGTATTTTGGAGCAGGGTAGAAATTGTTCTCTCATAACGGTCAACTAAAAACTTGGACGATTCTAGCCAGTAGGTTGGGTTAGCGACAGCGTAACCCAACAACAACTTTTTCCTTGTCCACCAAACAACCTTATAATGTTTCGTTGCGATCGCCTAGCAGCCCGCAATTCAAGTTAAAGGCGATGGTTTATGATATTTAGAAAGTAATAAGGAATAAATTACAATAATTGTGAGCAAATTACAATCAGATTACGATAGTCCTTGAAAAGAAACATTAGATATGTATTTAGAGTCATTTCTGGAACTCTGTTTTCCTGAGGTACATAGGGATATTGACTGGTTACGAGGTTATGAATCCCTGGATACAGAACTCCAAGAAATTATTCGAGACGCAGAAACAGGAAGACGTTTCGCCGACAAGTTGGTCAAGGTGTGGCTGAAAAATGGGGAAGAAACAGTAATCTTAACTCACATCGAAGTGCAAAGTCAAGTGCAATCAGATTTTGCCGAGCGCATGTTTATTTATAATCACCGTTTGTATGACAAGTATAGGAAACAAGTCATTAGTTTAGCGGTGTTAGGAGACGAGCAATTTTCTTGGCGACCCCACCAGTTACGGGTATAGTCGCTGGGGGTTTGAAACTCGCTTAAATTTTCCCATAGTAAAGCTGTTAGACTTCAAGGAACAGTGGGCAACTTTAGAAGAGAGCAAAAATCCCTGTGCAGCTATTATTATGGCTCATCTTTCTACTCAAGCAACCAAAGGTAAACCTCAGGAAAGGTTACAATCGAAATTGAGCTTGGTGCGTCGATTGTACCGACTAGATTATACTAAGAGTGAGATTCTGGAGTTATTCCGGTTAATCGAATGGATGATGGTATTATCGGAAGAACTGAAGGATGAATTTAAAACTCAAGTAAAACAAATTGAGGAGGGTTATCGAGTGCCATATATTACAGATTTTGAGCGAGATGCTATCCGCATAGGTTATTTGGAAAGTGCTCGCGAGTTAACAATTGCAGTTTTGGAGGCGCGGTTTGAAGTCGTACCACAACAGATGAGGGAGCGTCTAAACGCTATTAAAGAACCACAAAAGTTAAAAGGATTAGTTAAACAGGCTGCTACTGTAGCATCTCTGGAAGATTTTGAGCAAATCTTAGCCCAAACTGAGGCTAACTAAATTGTAGGTTGGGTGATGCGTTAACAACGCATCCTACTGTATTTTGGAGCAGGGTAGAAATTGTTTTTTCATAACATTCAACTAAAAACTTGGACGATTCTCGTTATCCTAATCGCCGCAGTCATAGCCACTCCCATTTTATTTGTCGCCAGCAGTATTTTTACCTCCCAAGGAGATGTCTGGAGTCATCTAGCCACTACCGTCTTACCCGGTTATATTACCAACTCCTTTTATTTAATGCTAGGAGTGGGCACGGGAGTCTTTATTATTGGAGTGGGTACAGCATGGCTCGTCACAGCCTGTAGCTTTCCCGGTAGTAAGATTTTTCAATGGGCACTTTTACTGCCTATGGCAGCCCCAGCCTACCTCCTCGCTTATACTTATACTGATTTGCTGGAATACTTCGGTCCGGTACAAACGGGGCTGAGGGCAATATTTGGTTGGAGTAGTGCCACTGACTATTGGTTTCCCAATATTCGTTCTCTTTGGGGGGCGATCGCCATGCTGGTGCTGGTGCTCTATCCCTACGTTTACCTCCTCACCAGGGTGGCTTTTTTAGCCCAATCTGCTCGCACCATAGAAGCGAGTCGTTCCCTCGGTTGTAATCCTTGGCGTAGTTTCTTCACCGTTGCCCTCCCTTTAGCCAGACCTGCTATTATCTCCGGTATCGCCCTCATTCTCATGGAAACCCTCAGCGACTTCGGCACGGTAGAATATTTTGGGGTCAGTACCTTCACTACGGGTATTTATCGTACCTGGTTTGGTCGGGACCAACGGGTAGCTGCGGCTCAACTAGCAGCAGTGCTCATGGTATTTGTCTTGGTTCTGATTATACTAGAACATTGGTCTCGGGGTCAATCTCGTTACTATCAAACTGCCAATAATTACCAGCAGCCACCTCAATATCCTCTCTCAGGATTAGGAGCTATCTTAGCAGGTTTGGCTTGTTTGTTACCCCTTACCTTGGGTTTTCTCCTACCCGGTGCCCGACTGGTGTATATGACTCTAGAATATGCAGAAGAGACTTTAGACGATAAGTTTTGGCAACTGGCACACCATAGTTTTATTTTAGCCAGTATAACAGCAGTTATTGCTGTGGTAATCGCCCTTTTAATGGCTTACGGGCAGAGACTTTCTCCCAATTTTTTCATGGGTTTGGGGGTGCGGGTAGCGGCTATGGGCTATGCTATACCTGGATCTGTCATAGCTGTGGGGGTCATGATTCCTATGGGGCGGTTGGATAATGCTATTGATAGTTGGATGAATGGTACTTTTGGCATTAAGACCGGTTTACTTTTGTCCGGAACCATCACTGCTTTGATTTTAGCCTATCTAGTACGCTTTCTCGCAGTTTCTTTCAATACAGTTTCCTCTAGTTTAACTCAGATTACACCTAATTTAGACGATGCTGCTCGCAGTTTGGGTCATGGTCCGGAGAGTACTTTGGTTCGAGTTCATGCACCTCTCATGGTGCGGGGTTTGTTGACTGCTGCTATGCTGGTTTTTGTGGATGTAATGAAGGAATTACCTGCTACTTTAGTGATTCGTCCTTTTAATTTCGATACTCTAGCAGTAAGGGTGTATCAATATGCTTCTGATGAAAGATTGATTGAAGCTTCTGCTCCTGCTCTTGCTATTGTGTTAGTGGGGATTATTCCGGTGATTTTTTTGAGTTGGAAGATTAATAACCGCAGATAAAAGCAGTTACCAGTTACCAGTGACCAGTTACCAGTTTAGTAAATGTAGTTGGGTTGAAGTGAAATGAACAAGAGCGCCCTTGTTCACTCCTCTCTTCCCAATCCATTTTAGCCACAATACCCTCTACCACCGCTCTTATGTTTGACGACGCATTTAGTACCACTACAACAGTCAGAAGTGAAGGAGCAGGGAAACCAAAGAGATTGACAGCCTCCTATAGCATTCTCAAGCTCCTCAGCGGACAAAAGACGTTCCCGAGCAGGCAGGTCAACAAGGGAAAGATTGAACTTGGTAGACGTGGGAATTAAAAACATTGTTATGAACCTCATATTTGTTTCTCTTCTATTATAGGCACCAGAAGAGTCAATCTACCTGAGAAGGAGATTAGAATTACGTAAAGATTCTGTAAGGACAACCCGGACAATTTTTGGTGCTATAATTCTCAACTGTGGGTTGGGTTGAGGCACGAAACCCAACAGCAAAAAAACTTTATGAATGCTGGCGTTTGCTCTTTAATAATAAAGTTTTTTTGCCTTATATGTAGGCGTGAAACTCACCACAGGGTATCGGCCATGCGACAGACATCATACATAGGTGCCACATCGTGAACTCGAAGAATATCAACCCCAGCTGCGATCGCCCGGCAACAAGCTGCTGCGGTTCCCCACACCCTCTCTTTCGGTTCGGGGCGATGGAGGATATGACCAATAAAGCTTTTGCGACTCGGTCCCACTAATATGGGGACTCCCAAGGAGTGAAATTCTGACAAGCGGCGCAGCAACTCTATATTTTGTTCTTTAGTCTTAGCAAAACCTATACCTGGGTCGATAATTAAGCGCCATCGCTCTATACCCGCAGCACAGGCAGCTTCGATTCTCTGGGACAACCATTGGTAGATTTCCCCCACCAAATCTTCATAGTCTGTTAGAGTTTGCATGGTTTGGGGTGTACCGCGAATGTGCATTAGGATTATGGGTACCTTTAATTTAGCTACTGTGGGGAACATTTCTGCGTCGAAAGTACCCCCAGAAATATCATTCACTAGATTAGCACCAGCAGCGATGGCCTCACGAACTACCTCAGCTCTGGTAGTATCGATAGAAATAGGCACAGATATTTCATCTCGGAGTGCTTTAATAACTGGTATAACTCGGGACAGTTCCTCCTTAAGAGAGATTTGGGTGGCACCGGGACGAGTGGACTGCCCCCCTATATCGATAATATCAGCCCCCTCAGCCACCATTTTTTTCCCTTGAAGAAGAGCAGTATTGATACTATAAAACTCACCTCCATCGCTAAAGCTGTCCGGGGTTATATTTAAGATACCCATGAGATAGGTTCGCTCTCCCCAAGGAAAGAGTTGGTTGTCTCTTGTTTGACTCATTCGTTTATAGCGCTACGGGGGGTGTGGGGTGTAGGGGCACGGCAGTGCCGTGCCCCTACAAGAACGGGTTACTGGTTCTATTGATAATTAACAATGCGAGCAAAACTGGTAGGATCTAAACTTGCTCCTCCTACCAGCACTCCATCAATTTCTGGTTGAGCCATGATTTCATCGATATTACCTGGTTTTACCGAACCACCATATTGAATAGTGACATTTTTATTGGCTAGTTGAGCGCGAATCAAACCAATCACCCGATTTGCTTCAGACGCTGCGCAGGTATCTCCAGTCCCAATAGCCCAAATGGGTTCGTAAGCAATCACCAAATTACTCTGATCTACGTCCACTAGGTCTTTTTGCAACTGATTGAGAATAATGTTCTCCGTCTCTCCAGCGTCTCTTTGTTCCTTCGTTTCCCCCACGCAGAGAATAGGGGTTAGACCGTGGCTTTGAGCTGCAATCGCCCGCAGATTAACTGTCTCGTCAGTTTCCCCGAAATATTGCCGTCGTTCACTGTGACCCACAATAGCGTATTTAACCCCTATTTCCACTAGCATATCCCCAGCAATTTCCCCAGTATAAGCTCCTTTCTGCTCCCAATGGATATTTTGCGCTCCCAGGAGCACCCTGGTATATTCTAATTTTGTGGTGAGGGCACCCAAAGCAGTAAAGGGAGGACAGAGAACTATTTCTCGCGATTGAGGTGTTTTTTCTACTTCAACCATGAAGGATTGCACAAAATCTAGGGACTCAGACCGGGTCTTATGCATTTTCCAGTTACCAGCTATGATAATTTTCCGCACCGCGTCTACCTTGTTAATTTCAATACATATGGGACAAGTTTTTAGTTTAAGCCAGAAAGTGACCTCGTCCCGTTATTTTACCAGTTTTCTTGGTTTCACGCAGAGGCGCAGAGGCGCGGAGAGGGGAAGAGATTTTTTCAAAGCTGGGTATGTGGTAACTCATAACTGGTAACTGGTAACTGGTAACTGGTAACTGCGAGGCGCAGAGGCGCGGAGAGGGGAAGAGACCGTAAAAGTGGCGTTTCACCATTGCCTGGACGTGGTTCTGCTATAAAAAAAAGTTCCAATTAATTGGAAAAAGGGGTTGACATTTGCTTTTGGAGGTGTTATCTTAGTATCGTGGGAAAATGTGCCGCCATATATATATAGCTATTTTAACTCCTCCTTGAAACAATGAAGTACAAACTCCCTATAACAATTAATCGGTTTATCTGAAATTCATGGAGATATTCTCAAATAGTGACAACATGGAACAGTGGGACAATTTTGTTAAACAAGTAGTCTCACAACATGCTTGGCTTGCAAGTGTTTCTCCCCAGGAACTACGTGCAGTTCAAAAAGACACATCGGCTCTGAAAGTCGCAGCCTACTGGTATCATTTCAGTATCTTTGCCGCCGACTTCCTCTGTCTAGCACTGCCGTTGCTCCAAAACCATGCTAATCGGAGCTATGTCGCCCAGACAGTAAACGAAGAATTGGAGAATGGGATTCCCGAGCAAGTTCACTCGGTTCTTCTGTTAGAGGCACTTACCAAGGCAGGGATGGATAAACATGCAATACTTGCTTATCCAACCATTGAGCTTGACGAAGTTCTGGAACCTTTCAGACAACGACTGCTCAGAGCCAAGAATGACTATGAGATTGCCGGATTTTTCCTCGGCTTCGAGCTTCTGGCTGAACACAACATCTCTCATGTGTTTGAATGTTTGCAGCCTTATGATTGTACCAGGGAAGAATTGCGACAGACCCCCTATTTCCAAGAACATTTCAAAGTCGAGCCAGAACACATTAAAAGAGCTATAACTATGGGCATGAATTCCTGCTCAAATGAGCATCAGATTAAGTCAATGGTTGATACATTTCATTACAGCATCTCATTCTGGAATCGTTTTTGGAGAGTCGTTCATCAGGATATTTTGGAGCCAAATGAACAAGAGGAACACTCTCAAGCAAACCTCTACTAACCAAAACCTAAAACCCTGGCAATGGGCTTAAATCATGGATCTTGGATTAAAGGATCGGGTAGCTTTAGTCTGTGCTAGCAGCCAAGGACTGGGAAAAGCAATTGCTAAATCTCTGGCTCAAGAAGGAGCTATTGTGGCTATATGCAGCCGAAACCAGAAGCGCCTTGAAGAAACTCGTCAAACCTTAGCAGCTGAAACTAATGCCAAGATAATCAGTGTAGTAGCAGATTTGAGCTGGAAACAGGATCTAGAAAAACTTCTGAAAACTGTAGAAGCGAACCTAGGCTCTATCGATATTTTGGTCAATAACACAGGGAACCCACCAGCAGGTCGTCTTGCTCAATTGAGCGAGTCAGATTGGGATCGTGCCTATCAACTCGTACTGATGAGTGCGATTCGACTTATAAAAGGGGTGATCCCCAGTATGATGGAGGGTGGCTGGGGGCGGGTGATTAATATCGCCACCAGTGCAGTGGAACAGCCAAGAGGCGATCTGTTAATTTCTACTACCTTCAGAGCGGGATTGGCTGCTTTTAGCAGAGCGATCGCGGCGGAGTTGGCTGAACATAATGTACTTATTCATACCGTTTGTCCAGGAGTAATTGGTACAGGCGCGATGCTAAACTTAGCTGAAAATATGGCGGCTGCGGAGGAAATTACGGTTCAAGCTGCCAGAGACAGGCTCACTTTTGGCGTTCCCATGGGGCGTATGGGTACACCGGAAGAAATTGCCGCTTTAGTTACTTGCTTGGCATCAGATCGACTGAATTACATGACAGGACAGACTATTACCATTGATGGTGGAAAACTGACGGTTCCGCTCAAAAGTGCCTATGCAGAAGCTTCCCGAAACATGAAAGGTAAATAAATCACAATTTTTCCACAAGTATGAGCATTACTCAACAATCACCCACATCTAGTATACCCAGAGAAGAAAGCAAACCAGTCATTACCTCTCGTCCTCTATCTCCAGAGCAGATTAACCAGTATCACCAAGAGGGATTTATTATCATTCCCAAATTTTTCGAGCCAGAAGAGATAGCCCCTTTACAAAAATTACTGGCAGAAGATCCAGAACTCCAAGGTTCCTGGACTCAAAGAAATACCAATAAACAGGGAGATAACTTTAAAGTTTCGGTTTGGACAGAACTAGGAAACACTTTATTAGGGGTTATTCCGCGCATCGCCAGGATGGTTGATGCCGCCGAAGCTTTATTGAAGGAAAAGTGTTACCATTGGCACTCAAAAATCGTGAAAGTTCAGCCAGGAAACAGTGGCTTAGCATGGCATCAAGACTAGGATTATTGGTATCAAGATAGTTGCCTATTTCCCCAACTGCTAACTTGTACCATTGCCATCAGCCCCACTAGCAAGGAGAATGGCTGTCTTCGAGTCGTCAAAAAATTCCACTTGCTCTCAAACAGTGACCAGTGACCAGTTACCAGTTACCAGTTAGTAGTTAATAGTTAAATCTGTAACTATGCCAGCGCGAACTGCTATAAAAGTAGAATGTTTCTTAGTCGTAGGTGCGTCTCAACTATCTGTCAATCTTTGATTAGGCGATCGCGCCTACACAATACAATTTACAATTTTGATTAAGATAGAATTATCACCTTTCAGTTACCAGTGACCAGTAATCACGTACCATACGCCTGGTAACTGGTAACTGGTAACTGGTAACTGGTCACTGTTTTACTTCATCTTGGACAGTATTGGCAGATTGGACATCGTAATTTTATTGAAGACAGTACCAATGACTTGGAAAATTGGCAATGTTTCCATTACACCAGTAATTGAACTTAATTTGTCGGTAGACGCATCATTTATCCTACCGGATGCGACTCCTGAAAACTTAGCCCCCGACTTCGACTGGCTTCAACCCCATTTTGTCCGTGAAGATGGTCAGCTCAAATTTAGAGTTCAGGCACTTCTGGTTGAATCCTGTGGGCAGAAAATTATCATTGATACCTGTGTTGGCAATGACAAGCAACGGACAACACCAGAGTTTAATCAACTCAATGGACCGTTTATAGAAGATATTGCTAAATCTGGCTTCAAGCGTGAAGAGGTGGATATCGTAGTCTGTACCCACCTACATTACGATCATGTGGGTTGGAATACAATGAAAGTCAATGGTAAGTGGATTCCTACATTTCCGAACGCCCGCTATCTGATTGCCCAGCCTGAGTTTGAACACTGGCGCAATGATAAGGAGGGGTCTTTTGCACAAACTTTTGGGGATTCCGTAGCCCCAGTGTTTGAAGCGGGATTGGTTGATTTAGTCGATTGCAATTATCAAATTACCCCAGAATTGCGACTGATACCAACTCCAGGTCATACCCCCGGACACTGTAGCGTGGTTATTTCTTCCCAAGGAGAGGAGGCGATGATTACAGGGGACGTTATGCATCACCCATGCCAATGCGCCCACCCAGAATGGGAATGTGTTGCAGATACTTCTCACGAGCAAGCTCAGATTACTCGACGAGAATTTCTGGAACGTGTCGGGGATACGGACATGTTAGTGATTGGTACTCATTGGAGCGCTCCTAAACCAGTTAGTGTCACCAAATATAAAACTGCTTGGAAGGTAGAAATTACTTAATATTTACCGAAATACAAATCAATCTGAAAAAAATCGATAAATTAGGAATTGAATGAAACACTGTACGGGAATAAAAAAGCTAGAGCTTGTCAATATTGAGTGGCAAGTTAACCATCATCTTGCCAAAGAACCCTATCGACAACAAATCGTTGATGATTTGCATCTTCAACCAGGGGATTTTGTTCTGGATTTAGGATGCGGTCCTGGACTTTGGTCGTCTATGTTTGCGGAAAAACTAAAACCTGGCTGATGGTGGTACTTTAGTGATAGATTTGCCAACTTGGGTAGAAGCAGAAGAGGAGAAGTGGTTGGACAATGATGTGGCGGTGATGAAAGTCAAACAGGGAATCAACCCAGAAACGGGGAACACAACGGAAATGTGGAGTACCTTTCGTTTCGACCACTCAACCCAGATTATGGAACAAGATCGACATTACAAGATTTACGACCACAAAGGTTGTTTAGAAAGGGAGCAGGTTGTGTTATGGAAAAGTCGCTTTTTCTTCCTGGGCGAGTTCCAATTGTTACTTGAAACCTGTGGGTTAAAAATTTCCGAAGTTTACGGAGATTTTCAATTTGGTCCTTATCGACATGACAGCGAGGTGGCTGTAGTTGTTATCAAAGCCGCTTAAGGAGAAAGAGGGTTTACCGGGTGTATATAAACCGGATTTAGTGCGAGCAAGCTCACCGATCGGTTGGGTTGAGGCACGAAACCCAACAGCCACAGGCTTTTGCGTCGCCTAACTTCTCACGGCAGCGGACGTGAAGGCGGGCGTGGCGGGGGGATCAGCCCTATATTGTAACATTGCCCACCAAAAGCTTCCGTAGTAGTAATGGTAGGGTAGACAAAGATAAATTGTACCAATTTTCTGCCTAGGTCGTCCCCAAACCTTGGCCACCAAATCAAGAAGACAATATCTCGTGACATACTCCCACCGCAATGCTGTACAATATAAGAAACTCCCGAAATATAAACCATGACTAAAACTGTTGCCCACGTCATGACCCCGGATCCTATTACCGTGGAACCTCAAACACCTCTTACCGAGGCAATTAGGATTCTAGCAGAGAAACAAATCACCGGACTGCCAGTGGTGGATCAAGGGGGAAAACTAGTTGGTGTCATTTCCGAAAGCGATTTAATGTGGAAAGAGACAGGAGTAGACCCTCCACCCTATATAATGTTCCTCGATAGCGTTATTTATCTCCAAAACCCCGCCCGTTATGATAAAGAGATTCACAAAGCCTTAGGACAAAACGTTGGAGAGGTAATGAGTGATTCACCAATTACGATCGACCCCCATAGCTCTCTACGGGAAGCTGCTCATTTAATGCACGAAAAGCACGTCCGACGCTTGCCAGTGGTGGACTCAGAAGGTAAAGTCATTGGTATACTAACCCGTAGTGATATTATTCGCACTATGGCTTATAGCAGTGATCAGTAACCAGTGACCAGTGACCAGCTTCTGAGGGGTGTGGGGTGTGGGGTGTGGGGTGTGGGGTGCGGTGGGCAATGGCAACCCTACAATTACACCAATAATAAGTGGTATATTTATGCATACATCTTTGTCCTCAGTTCAAGAATTGGTCAATAGTTCTGATTTTGGCGATCGCATCCGGGGTATCAATCAGCTGAGGCAGCTAGAGCCTAAGATAGCATTCAAAATGTTGGAGCCGTTAGTGCAGGACAAAAACACCCGGGTGCGCTATGCAGCAGTAAGTCAATTTGATACCATTGGTACTGCTAATTTAAGTAAGTCCTTAGAGTTATTGCGAGAGCGTCTCTTAAACGACCCCGAACCGGACGTGCAAGCAGCAGCTGCCGACTCCTTAGGGGCACTGAAACTGACAGAAGCTTTTGGTGACTTGCAACAGGTTTACAACGAAACCTCTGAGTGGTTAGTCAAGTTCAGTATTATTGCTGTTTTAGGAGAATTTGGCGATCCTCGGGGTTTTGACATATTAGTAAACGCCTTAACTTCTGATAATAGTCTATTTCAAACAGCTGCGATCAGTGCTTTAGGAGAATTAGGAGATAAACGTGCTCTACCTCAACTCCTCCTGTTTGCAGATCATGAAGACTGGCAGTTACGTTATCGTCTCGTTCAAGCTCTCGGGAGACTAGGTGGTGAAAGTGCTCATGGTACATTAGAAAAGTTAGCACAGGATGAAGTGGAACAAGTGGCCCAATTGGCGAAAACTAATCTAAAATAAAGTCTCAAGAGAGGCTAAGCTAAGGCGTACCCAGTGTGCTGTCGTACTTGGGGAGGATGAAAAGCGAGAACAATCCTATCTTTAGGAACTCCAGCAGCCACCAGTTCATTTGTGATACCATCTTCAATTCCATCATAGTGGATCCAAATTTTTTCCTTGCGAAGTTCAGCATGAACTCGTCACTAGCATGAAGTGGTTGCGATCGCGACTCACAACAACCAGGTTTCCAGTGCCCCGAAAAGTACGGGGCTGTAAAAGAACTGTCATGGTACGTGAGGAGCTGGTAAGATTAGATAGGGTGTTTTTCTTAGGAATAAATTTGGCTATTTTATCCCCATGCTTCTAAACAATCGCTACGAAATTCAAAAATTCCTGGGAGGTGGAACCTTTGGGAAAACCTTTTTAGCTTGGGATCATCGAGACGAAACCTATACCACAGGAAGAGCTTGCGTCGTTAAACGGCTAAACTACCAGGGAAATAAAGATACCCTGAGCACTGCTATTCGTCTCTTTGAAGAAGAAACTGCTATTCGTCTCTTTGAAGAAGAAGCTGAAGTCTTAGCAATGTTGGGAAACCATCCTCAAATTCCCGAATTGTACGACAATTTTACCCAGGAGGGAGAGTTTTATTTGGTGCTGGAGTGTATCGAAGGGAAACCTCTGCGCCAGGAACTAACTGATGAGCAGGATCCCCCGCGCCCTCGCTGTTTGACGGAAGCACAGACGATTCGTTTATTGCAGGAAATTTTGGAAGTGCTGACAGTTGTTCACCACCGAGATATCATTCACCGAGACTTGAAACCGGAGAATATCATGCGACGGCGAGTAGATGGGAAATTAGTGTTAATTGATTTTGGTACCATTAAGCGGTTTACCTCAACGGTGGCGGGAACCGTAGCAGTGGGAACCCAGGGTTATATGCCGGGGGAACAAGCTAGGGGAAAACCTAGATTGGCTAGTGATATCTATGCGGTGGGGATGATAGGGCTGGAATGCTTGACAGGGTTACATCCCACTAGTTTCGAGGAAGATGACGCTACAGGAGAAATTAATTGGTCTGCGGAGCAGTTGGGGCTGAGTGAGGAGTTTGTGGCAGTGCTGAACCAGATGATTGCTGCCCACTTTCCCCACCGTTATCTTAATGCAGCTGAAGCGTTGGCAGCTCTAAATCAGTTGGAAGGGGTGGGCAATAAGCAGTCGAGAGGGTACGATGTAATCTACATAAAGTCGGAGTCGGAATTGATAAAAACCAGGGTGCTTCCACCACCTCCTCCCACGATTCGGGAGTGGTTATTTATTTGGATGAAGAAACGGGGACTACCCCTTGCTGGGAGAGGAATTCTATTTTTGTATTCTCATCTGAGTCTATTTTTGCAAGAATTATTCATTTGGATGAAGAAACGGGGACTACCCCTTGCTGGGAGAGGAATTCTATTTTTGTATTCTCATCTGAGTCTATTTTTGCAAGAATTATTCACTTGGATGAAGAAACGGGGACTACCCCTGTTAGGAAGGTTAATGAGGCTTTCTCGTCTATTTTTGCGAGAACTGGTAATTTATTGCTTCCGCCACAAGTCTTACACTAGCTCTAGAATTATAATTATCGGATCCACACTCACACTATTGAAGCTATTTGAGCCAATCACCTTTTTAGCAGGACTTGCACATTATCTCCATTCTTCAAAAAGAATAGGAAATTTGAGGGGTCATATAGGCAATGGGGATGAAAGCTGGTTAGTTGGTATGTTTGAAGAGGCCTTTCTACAAAGGTGTGGGTTCGAGGCACCGAGTTTTGAATTTCCTATAACTTTCATCAAGAGTCTATCTCTTGACACTAGACTAGAATTTTTCTCTCCTATTTTCAAGAATTATGTAAAAGAGAGTATAGGTTACTCTTTGAGAATGTATCCTGGTAAATCCTATCCTGGTGAATTTTTTGAAGCTTTTAACTGGAATTCCCCACAGGATGGGTTTTGGGAGTACTTAGAAGACTTGTTTAACGCTAACTCTATTTCAGTGATAGTTCATCCTTTATGGACTTTACGGAATCAGGATGAGCAGTACTCAAGATTTTTTGAAGACTTTTATCGTTACTTAGATAGAAATTTAGAAGGAATGTCTTCCTATCCTCCTTTAATAAGAAACCTTGTCGATTCCAACTTAAGAATAGCTATCATGTTTTGTGCCTTTGAACAACCAGAAATGTACAAATATAAAGATAATATACAGGAATTTGTGAATCAATCCTTCCCCCAAACTAAGGCTACATTAAGAAAATGGGAAAAGCGTTGGGAATGTAAAGTAGAATATTTTGGTTATTCAGTATTTGGCTTCATTGGAGATACGTTGGAACCTAACGCAGTAAAAAAAAGATATCCAGAAAGGGATAGTTGCCATGTGATTAAGGAGTCAAATGATTGGAAACCCTTTGGTTTAATTGAACCTTTATATTGGCTGGCTACAGGTAAACATTATTAAGCTAAAGCATATCCAGTGTGCTGTCGTACTTGGGGAGGGTGAAAAGCGAGAACAATGCGCTCTTTAGGTACTCCAGCAGCTACCAATTCACAAGTGATACCATCTTCAATACCACCATCATAGTGAATCCAAATTTTTTCATTGCGAATTTCAGCATGAACAATAAAGCCATGAACTCGTCGGTGATTTTTCCAGCCTTCCTGTATCAACATAAAGTGGTTGCGATCGCGACTAACAACAACATAGGTGATTATATCACTATAACGATAAAGAAGATTGGCATAATACTGGAGAATTTTCTCCAGAATATCACGCCATTGGTCTAAGAGTTGATTTGCGGTTGCCATAGGATTATTTCCTCATTGTTTGGATCAAAAACTATCATGCGGAAACCAGGGCTAACTTATAAAACCCCGACCGGGTTTAAATTTCCCCAAACCCCAAACCTCAAACCCCCGCGCTATACGATGACTACAGTAGCAGCACAAGATAGGTGACCTGGAGCTAAACTTAAATTCTCAATCTCCACTTGCTCTCCTAAATCTACTTCCAATGACTCGGGGAAAGTTCCTAATTCCAGGATACTATCAATGTGGATAGGATAAAAGCGCAAATGGTGTCCACCCACCAATAACAATCCACTCCTAATTGTAACCGGAGTTGTCTCACCCCCTTTATCTCTCAGAGTTCCCGTCAAGGTAAATTTATCTGTGTTGAGAGTAATAAAACACCAGCTAATGTGATATGCTGATAAAAGATTTTCCGGATGATTAGTGCCTCCTGCTGCCAGTAACATAGTCAGTAAATCAGTTAAACCACCCGATAACAAGGGAGACTGTAGAGAAGCCTTCAAAGCAGCTTCATCTACCTCTAGTTTACCCCTAACTGGAACAGGTTCTAACAAACGCAGGGGTTTTCCCCTCATGACTTGACCCACATTAATGCGGATATTTTCTGCTTGCAGTTGTACTGCACCCACATGGATTCCTTCATAGACAGCAGTGTTACAGGAAAGGGTCACTTGGGGAAGGTAACCACCGAGAATTTGGCGATCGCCCCCAGTAATTTTCAGTTCTAACCCTTCTATTACTTCTACTTGGGTTCTTAACCACAATCTTAATGCAGGGGACAGTATTTTTGAAATAATCTTACTTTGCTTTTTCAAAGGAGTACTCATGAAGTTACCAGTTACCAATGCTTTCCACACTGCTTACTATTGATATTACCCCACGTTTCGAACAGTTTATTGTAAACTTTGATAAAATTGGAGAATAATTTTGAAAATCAGGGGAGAACATATGATTACTCAAACAATGGTACAACCATCCTCCTGGGTCGAAGTCGGGATTAAGATTCAGAGGGTGAGGGGAATCAATCTCTTCAAGTTTACTGATGAACTTCAAGCCCGTCTTGAAATTCTCATCCATCGCCGAAAAAATAGCACCCTTACCCCAGAAGAAACTGCCGAACTCATTGGTATCACAGAACTAGATCGCATCTTCACCCTCGCAGCAATTTTACCCCCACTACCACCAACCAACCCCGATAAAAGTTTTAGAATTAATGCAGTTTCTCGCCCAGAAGCAGTTTGGATCTAGGTACCATAAGAGTTTATCCAGCAGGCGATCGCCCTAAGGGAAGCAATATTTCACTACACTAAGACAATATTTCATCTTTTTTATCACGTTTTTTTCTAAGATTCTAGCCAGTTCTTTTACCTCTACAGAATTAAACTGATAAACTTAGGCTAAAGCTGGTTCTTTGCCTATCAGTTCAAATAAGAGACCTGGGAAGGTTCGGAAGAGTTCATAGAAAATTGTATCTGTTTTCATTTATTACGGCGATCGCTACTATTTTCTTACTATATCTCTTAATAAAATAGGTAAAATCCCTATTCATCCGCGTTTATCTGTCTTCATCTGCGGTTCTTGAATAACCTCAAAACACTCAGAAACAGATAGCCGCTGATCCATAGCTATAACTAAAGCAATGACAATTATATTTAAAGCAGTATCAGTTTGGTTCATCTCTCTAAAAAGCTTGAATCCATTCTTTCACTTCATACTCAGTCCAAATACCATTTTGCCAATAGGGATCAGATTCCAGTAGCTTGCTGACGGTAGCTTCTGTTTCAGCTTCGTAAATGCCAAAAACCTTAGTATTATCCTTAGTGGGACCGAGAGTAATTAATACCCCATCTTCTTTTTGCTTCCTGAGACCATCTAAATGAGCTTGACGATAGGGGGTGCGTTTCTCAATGGCATTTTCGCAATAACTTCCCCACATGATATATTTAGCCATGGTTATTAGTTGTTTATTATTAGTGTTGACATTTTAGGGAAGTGGTTGACCAATTACCAATGACCAACCACCCATTATCCCTAACTCCGCAGAGTAACTTGGAATTGGGACTCTAAGGCTTTGCGGACTTTATCCTGGACTTTGTCCACTTCTTCATCGGTGAGAGTGCGATCGCTTCCCCGATATTTGAGCCGAAAAGCTAAACTTCTCGATCCGGTCGGCACATTTTCTCCAGTATATACATCAAACAACTCTACTGTCTCCAATAAAGACCGAGCTGCCTTTTTAATTGCTCCGGAAAGTTGGGCGACAGAAACCTGAGAAGGAGCAAAGAACGCAATATCCCTTTCCGCTGCGGGATAGGTAGAATAAGGACGAAACAGAGATGGGATCGCCTCTTCTGGACTCTTTACCTTTAATAATATATCGAAACTGAGTTGAAAGACATAGACTGCTTCTGGTAAGTCTCGCTCAGTCCGCAACTGGGGATGTAATTGGCCAAAAATACCCCAACGTTTCCCATTTAACCACAAAGAAGCAGTGCGCCCAGGGTGAAGTCGTGGATCTGACTTATCCGGTTTATACTCTACATTGAGCAATAAACCCTCGAAGGCACTTTCCAACATGCCCTTAGCTTCGTACCAAGTCATGGCACCATCATGAACACCCCGATGAAGGGCACCGAAAGTAGCTAGATCCCCCCCGAGGATGCCTCCTATGGCATCCTCCTCTGCCAGCCCCTGCGCAGTTCGCCAGAAAACACGACCGATTTCAAAACCATTCAGGGCAAAATTACCTTGAGATTGGTTATAGGCAAAAGCGTCAATTAAGCCGTCAATTAAATCCGTCCTTAGGGCGGAATACTCTGCCAACAGGGGATTTGCTAAGGTTATTTCCTCTCTTGAGGGTTTCACTAAGGAGTAGTGTACCACTTCCGTCATACCTAGGGAACGGAAAGTTTCTCTCACCCTTCTCCTTAGCTTTTCACTGTGGGAAAGATAACCAGGTTCCGTTGCCTTGGGCAGGGTTTCACCGATGCGATCGTAACCATACAGCCTTGCTACTTCTTCGATTAGGTCAATTTCTCGCTCTAGATCCCGATAGCGATAAGGGGGTACAGTTACCTTCCAAACATCTGTCTGAGTGTCGCCCAATTTTTCCAAAGTGCATCCCAAAGCAGAGAGGATCTTCTCCACCTCTTCCGCTTTCATCCCCTCAATACCCAAAACTTGGTTAATTCGTTCCAGACGCAGTGGGATAGCTTCACGATGAAGAAGATCTGGTCGCTCATCAACTCTTGCTTGTGCTACAGCCCTGCCACCTGCTAATTCCTGCAACAGGGCGATCGCTCGAATCATGGCCATTGTCAACTCTGCCATATTCACGCCTCGTTCGTAGCGTCGGGACGCTTCCGTGGGCAAACTTTGACTCCTGGAGGAACGACGCACCACCACCGGATCAAATAAAGCTGCTTCCAAGACAATATTTTTCGTCCCCTGATGTACTTCCGTCTCCAGTCCTCCCATGACTCCAGCGAGAGCAACCGGGCGATTGTTAGCCGTAATCAGCAGATTTTCGGCTACAAGTGAGCGAGTTTTACCGTCTAGGGTTTTTAGGGTTTCACCATCCTCAGCAAAGCGAACCCCCATAGTCAGGTCTTCTCCTGCACCCAAGCGTTCCCGGTCAAAAGCATGAAGGGGCTGTCCCCATTCTAAGAGGATATAATTAGTTACATCCACCACATTGTTAATTGGTCGTATTCCGGCAGCTTCCAGTCGCCGTCTCAACCACTCTGGAGATGGAGCAATTTTCACTCCGGCGATGGCAGTACCAATATATGCAAAACAAGCTTTTTTATTGGTGATGTTTAATCTCAAAGATTTATCAGCGCACTCTTGAGTTATTGACCCTTTTGAGGGGAGGCGCACAGATGCTCCTGTCAGGGCAGCCACCTCCCGAGCAACTCCTACCATACTCAGAGCGTCAGCACGATTTGCCGTTGCCGTCAAGTCTAAGATAAAATCATCCAGACCCAACAAAGGTCGGACATCTTGACCCGGTTGTAAATCCCCGGGTTCGAAAATATGAATTCCTTCGGACTCTTTAGCCAATCCCAATTCTGCCAGAGAGCAGATCATTCCCTCCGAGGGCACCCCCCGCAATTTTGTCTTGCGAATTTTTAAGTCTACTGCTGGCAAATAAATTCCCAAAGTCGCCACTGGCACGTAAATATCCCGATTTACATTTGCAGCCCCGCAGACTATATTTGAGAGAGTTGTTTCCCCGATATCTACGGAACAAACTTTGAGCTTATCCGCGTTAGGATGGGGTTGGCATTCTACCACCTTCCCCACTACAACTCCCTGAGCACTCTGACTCAAGTCCAATATGCTTTCTACTTCAAACCCTGCCTTCGTTAGCTTTTGAGCCAACTCAACAGGAGTAAGATTCACGTCTACTAATTCCCGCAGCCAATTGAAAGATATCCGCATCTACTAGTCGCTTGAACTACCTCAGCTCAATCATTTTAGCTTGTATCAGCCATTTATTTTCCACCAATTACCTGGCAAGGGTTATCATATATTTTTTATTTCTCTAACATCTTAGGGGAATTTTAGACTCTAATTTACGCAATCTTTATCAAATCTTTACATTCCAGTAGTTAAAATCTGGATAGAGCAGCCGTTATCAGATAGCTGAAGGCTTCGGCATTGCGCGAGTTATTTCAGGCGTTCCCAAAAGTCAAAATTCTGGCACTCGAAGCAATCAAGACCATCTGGTAATCAGTCCCAGTGGGGACCCTCTGCAAAATTGGTGATGCCTCAATGAGCTACTGCCTGAATCCCGACTGTCTTAACCCCAAGAACCCAGATAATACCAAAGTCTGCCAAGCTTGCGGAACGAAAATACTACTACACGATCGCTATTTCTCCCAAAAAATACTCGCGCTTTGGAGGTTTTGGGGCAACTTTTTTAGCCACATATTTATCTCCGCCCGGCAAACCCCATTGCGTCATCAAACAATTAAGACCTTCTAGCAATGGGCCTGAGGTCTTCAAAATGGCGAAAAAGCTGTTTGAAAGGGAGGCAGAAACCCTCGGCAGAGTTGACAGCCATTCCCAAATACTCAGTCTCAGAGACTACTTTGAGGATAACCAGCAATTCTATCTGGTTCAGGAATTTGTCGGGGGTAAGTTTTTTTTTGACCAAAAATGGCCTCTAACTCAAATACTTTGAAAAAATTTTTCAGAAAAAACTCCCTTTAAACGTCTTGTGTATAGTAAGATAAATGGTATATGGCTCTTCCGGGTTATGGGTGATAAGTAAAACTTATATACCAGTCAGTCATTCGATTCATCTCAAATCAATGTGCTCCTCTTAACCAATAAATAACCTCCTCCTTAGTGATCGACTGGCGGCAACATTAACTCCAGGCTGACTGACGCCTTTTGGCAGATTGCTTAACCGCAAGATTACTAACTATCCCGCCCCACCATCGGGCGGGATAATTTTATCAGTGCACCGGTCTTAGTTGTGCGAAGGGGGTAAACACCCGAAAAACTTGGATTACAATTCCAGAACAGGGGAAATGGACCGGGAGAAATACGTCAACATCACCACAAGGAGCAGATCTGACAGGAGCAAAAGTAACTCAGGGACAACTGAGCAGTGCAAAGTTCAACTAGCAGGCGATTCTTCCTAATGGCAAACGAGGTAGGTTTTTATATTAACTGCTAATGACAATATTTATTCATATACATAAGATTTAATAAATAATTTTAAACCGTCAAGACGAGATTGTCTCGATGAACTACGGTTTCTGCCCCTACATAACCTAAACTAGAGGCTATGTCCTGAGAATGCATTCCCTTGATTTTACATAAATCATTGCTACTGTAATTGACAATACCTCTGGCAATTTCCTTGCCTTCTGAATCACACAACTGCACCGCTTCCGCAGCAGTAAAATCTCCTTGAACCTCCTTAATTCCAGCCGCTAGTAAAGACTTACCCCCTTGACAAATTGCTGCCACTGCACCAGAGTCTAAATAAAGCTTTCCCATTGGCAGTAAACCATATGCAATCCAACGCTTGCGGGCATTTTTGCTGCGGAGTTGGGGTTCAAACTGGGTGCCGATGGCCTCTCCTGCCAAAATTTTCTCAATATTTTGGGGCTGTTTTCCTTGGGTAATGACCGTTCTAGCTCCAGCACTGGTAGCTATGCGGGCAGCAGTCAATTTAGTCATCATTCCTCCAGTTCCCCACTGAGAATGAGTTCCTGGCATCACGAGTAATTGGTCAAACTGAGCTGAAGGAACGAGGGTAATAGGTTTAGCATCGGGGACGAGGTGCGGATCAGCAGAATACAGTCTGTCTACATCCGTTAAGAGAAATAACCAATCTGCTTCGATTAAACTAGCTACTAAAGCGGAGAGAGTGTCGTTGTCGCCAAATTTCAGTTCTTCCACAGCGACGGTGTCATTTTCATTCACCACGGGAATCACTCCCAAATCCATCAGTGCCTGGAAAGTATTGTAAGCATTGACATAGGAGGAGCGTTCCATCAGATCCCGTCGGGTTAGCAGCACTTGAGCAATGGGTTGTCCTAGACTGCTAAACAAATCGTCGTAAACTCGCATCAGCCGACCTTGACCCACGGCAGCTACTGCTTGCTTGACTGCCATTTTCTGGGGTCTTTCTTTTAAGTTTAGCCTCGCACAACCAATCCCCACAGCACCGGAGGAAACCAATACCACTCCATGACCGGAGCGACGCAAATGGGTTAGGGTTTCTACTAATGCGCCAATGGTAGCTAGGGCTAAATTACCTCTAGTGGTTAGACTGGAAGTGCCAATTTTGACTACCAGGGTTGGGTGACTCATTTCTTTATTTTTCTTTCTGTCGGGATTGCTCAAGAGAAACTCCCAATAATTGAGAAAGCCAGATTTCAAAATTGCGGATCCGGTCGGCGCTGGGTGGCAGCTCTTGCTCTACCATGGGTTCCACCAGGATAGTAAACATGCCCAATCTGTTCCCTGCTAGGACATCGGTAAAGAGGCGATCGCCCACCATCGCCACCCGCTCTACGGGCAGATTCATGGCGGTGATTGCGCTTCGCAACTTTCTCCGGGAGGGTTTTCTCGCTCCGAGAATATAAGGTAAGTCCAAAGACTGAGCAATACTGCTAATGCGATTTACACTGAGATTATTACTGGCTAACCAGATAGATGCTACTTTTCTAACTTGTTCTGACCACTCTCTCAATTCCTCAGAGACTTCCTTTTGTCTCAAAGGAACGAGGGTTTCATCCACGTCCAGCACTAAACCTTGGAGTTGATATTGCTGTAAAATTTCTGGAGTCAGGGCTAGTACTGTATCTCCCAGAATTAAGTCAGGCTTTAAAATTGCTGCTTTGAGCATGATATTCCTTTACCATAAACTATATTGACATATGCACGCTCATTATTTTCTAGCCTGAATCACCTGCAAACTTCCCCCAGCATATAGATACTGTTGACAGTTATTAAAGCCCACTGACTTTAACTGCCCTACTAAATCTGTCTGTAAAAGCTGCCAAGCAGTTTTTGTTTCAAACAACCACATAAATGTGGCTAAAGGGGGCCAAAATAACCAATTAGTTGGTGGGTGAAAGTCTACCAGGGCAAAGGTTCCTCCTGGTTTGAGTACCCGATAAATTTCTCGGAGGATTTGCCCCAGTTGGGATCTACTCATTTCGTGGAGCGCTGCGCTGGTATGTACCAAGTCAAACTGTGCATCAGGTAGGGGCATTTGTTCTGCTTGCCCCTCTACGTATTTGGCTTGGGGAACTTTCCGGGCTGCTCTTTCCAGAGCCACGGGGGAAGCATCTAAACCAGTTACTTGATTAGTATAGCATACTAACAGCTGAGTTACTGGACCAGCGCCACAACAGAGGTCTAAAACTGCCGTATCGGTGTTAATCTCCAAACCTTGAAGGGGCAGTTGGCGAAATGCCTTCTCACCCCCCACAGCCATGGCAGCAAGAGCCGATATACTATTGTATAGCCACTGGTACTTATAGCTCCAAGTTCTGAAAATAGTAGCCAAGTGTCGATCTCCCTGCCCCATAGGTCAAATATAATGATATTATTAAATTTAGTAAAAAAACATTAGATTTAAGATAAGAGGTTAAAATCATGGGTCGTGTTGGGGTCTTATTACTCAATTTGGGTGGGCCAGATGAATTAAAGGATGTTCGTCTCTTTTTATATAATTTATTTTCTGACCCGGAAATCATTCGCTTGCCTTTTACCTGGCTGCAAAAGCCTCTCGCGTGGCTCATTTCCAGCTTAAGGGCCAAAAAGTCTCAAGAAAATTATCGCCAAATTGGCGGCGGTTCGCCACTGCGGAAGATTACGGAAGCTCAGGGACAAGCATTAACACAGAAATTAAAAGCTATGGATGCTGATGCTAAAATTTACATTGGCATGCGTTATTGGCATCCATTTACGGAAGAGGCCATCGCCCAGATTAAACAGGATAGGATTACTCAGTTAGTTATCTTACCTCTCTATCCCCAATTTTCCATCAGCACTAGCGGTTCCAGTTTCCGGGTTCTGGAGGAGATGTGGACATCTGATAGCTCACTACAACAGATAGATTATACTCTCATTCCGTCTTGGTACGACAGTCCAGGCTATTTGCAAGCTATGGCTGAGTTAATTTCCCAGGAACTAGATAAGTTTGCTAATCCCGATGAGGTGCATATCTTCTTTAGCGCTCACGGAGTTCCTCAAAGTTACGTTGACGAAGCTGGTGACCCCTACCAAAAGGAAATCCAGCAATGTACTCGCTTGATTATGAGGACTCTGAATAAACCCAATAAGCATACCCTAGCATATCAAAGTAGGGTTGGCCCGATAGAATGGCTCAAGCCATATACGGAAGACGCTCTGGAAGCCCTCGGGGCTGAGGGAGTTAAAGATTTGCTGGTGGTACCCATTAGCTTTGTCTCGGAACATATCGAAACTCTGCAAGAGATTGACATTGAGTATCGGGAAATTGCTGAAGCGGCCCAGATTGAGAACTTCCACCGGGTTCCTGCTCTCAATACTCATCCAGTTTTCATTGAATCTCTGGCTCATTTGGTCACTGAATCTTTAGAGAAAAAGCCTTGCACTTTTGACCAGGTGACTCATCCAAAAGAGAATATGAAGATGTATCCTCAACATAAGTGGCAATGGGGTTTGACTACTGCTGCTGAAGTTTGGAACGGTCGTCTGGCAATGTTGGGCTTTCTCGCTTTGGTGTTTGAGATAGTCAGCGGTCATGGACCGTTACATTTGGTGGGACTACTTTGAAACAGTTACCTCGTACCATGGTACCAGAATGTTGATGGGAGTATGACGGTTATTGGCGATCGCTAATCTATACAGTTTTTTTGACTCTATACCAGCGACGCCATTCTGTGGAACTGCGAATTGCAAACCACAAGAGGAGCATAGCAATTAACCCTCCCTCTTCAGGTGCATTGAAAGCAAACAGGACGAGAATAACGCAGAGGCTATCTTCTAGCAATACTAGCCAGATAGGAAGACCTCGCAAACGAAAGAACCAACCTACCTGTACTAGTTTGAGCACTAAGGCTAACAGTCCCCCCACAAGACCCATTAACCACATTGGTTCTATGGTCAAGTTGGTTATTTTGCTCACAGTCATTCCCATTAAAGCACCCACTAGGGGACTCAAAACTAACTGAATTATTGGGAGGATCCGCTGGGAGAGCAATTTTTTCGAGCCTAATAACTCGAATAATGACCAACTGGTGAGAATGCCAATTAAAACTTGGGGATGAAGTTTGGATAGAAGGGGTACATTCCCCCATAAGTCGCCGCCCAATAAACCAATAACTAGCAGGGGAAGGGCTATTCTCATCCCTGCCGCAGCTGAAGCTGAAAGTACTGCTAAGATTGGAAGTAACATGAATGACCTAATTAATTAATAATGATGTCTGATTGACTGTTTGCGCTGTAGACTATAATAAGCTCTGAAGTTTCTATTATATTCTAATCCTATTAATAAAATAGTTATGATTTATAAAAAGTATGAAAACTAAGGCGTAGGGGCACGGCATTGCCGCGTGCCCTACACCTTATATTTAGATATTTGTACCCCATACCCCGAACCCTATACCCCATACCCCATACCCGCGCGATAATTATGATTGAGGCAATTAATCTAACCAAAAAATATCAGGAAGTCACAGCAGTTGACCATGTTTTCTTTCGGGTTGCTGAAGGGGAGACTTTGGGATTGATAGGGACCAGTGGCTGCGGGAAAACCACTACTCTCAAAATGCTCAATCGTCTCCTGGAACCATCTTCCGGACGCATTCTGGTCCAGGGAAAGGATATTCGCAAAGATAAACCAGAAAGACTCCGTCAAGGTATCGGTTACGTCATTCAGAATACAGGACTTTTCCCCCATTATACCGTCGCTGAGAATATCGCTGTGGTACCTCGTTTATTAAAATGGAAGGAAAAGCGGATCTCTGGGACCACGGATAAGTTGTTGGAAATGGTTGGGTTACCACGGTCAGAATTTGCTCAACGCTATCCCCAGGAACTCAGTGGGGGTCAACAACAACGGGTGGGGTTAGCTCGTGCTTTGGCTGCGGATCCCCCCATTGTTTTACTAGATGAACCCTTCGGAGCGCTGGATCAGATTACTCGGGGGCAAATTCAGCAAGAATTTAAGCAGTTGGAAAGTTTGCTTAAGAAAACAATGGTGTTGGTGACTCACGATGTTTTTGAAGCTGTGACTCTTTGCGATCGCATTTGCTTGATGAATCGGGGGAGAATAGAACAAATTGGTACTCCTAAAGAGCTGATATTTCATCCTCATAACGATTTTGTGCGGGATTTTTTTAGTTCTAATGAATTTCAGTTGGAGTTACATGTTACCTGTCTAGGGGATATTCTCCCTTGGCTTGCAAACCTTTCTCCTCCGGAAGGTGAGGTTAATTTATTTAATACAAATCAAGACTTACTAAGTGTATTAAAACATAAAAATATTTGGCAAAATGGAATATGCATTGGCGATCGCCATGGCCACAGGATTCTGACCACCAATTGTGAAGACCTGCTGAGTGCCTTTTATCAGTACAAAAAATTTACCGTGAGTTAGAATTATGAGTTTGTGGGAGTTTTTTACAAGTAATATAAGAGAAATTGCCGACCAAACGGTGCAACACATTGGTTTAACGGTTATTTCCCTAGCTATTGCGGTAACAGTAGGGGTGTTGGTTGGGGTTGTTTTGACCCGTTATCCACGATTCTCGACCCAGGTTATTGGAACAGTAGGTGTTATTCAAACTATTCCCAGTGTTGCCCTTTTGGGTTTTCTCTTACCCCTGCTGGGAATCGGGGTTACTCCTGCTATTATCGCTTTATTTTTATACGCACTGCTCCCGATTGTGCGGAATACTTATACTGGCATAGAGGAGGTAGACAGTTCTATCAAAGAAGCAGCTAAAGGTATGGGGATGCCAGATCTGCAAGTTTTGTTTAAAGTGGAGTTACCTTTAGCGATTCCCGTTATTTTTGCAGGCATTCGCACGGCAGGTGTTACTACTGTGGGGGTTGCCACCCTGTCTGCTTTGATTGCTTCTGGGGGTTTGGGAGAGTTTATCTTTGGCGGCATTGCTCTCAATAATGTGAATATGATGTTAGCTGGAGCAATCCCAGCGGCTATTTTAGCTTTGTTGTTTGATTTTCTCCTGGGAATACTGCAAAAACAGGTGCAGCGTTTCCTGAAACCTATTCTTATTGGGGCTGCGATTATAGTAACTGTGTCTGTGTCTTGGTGGTTGGGTCCCCAAATTTTCAATAACTCCTTCTTAGCAGGGTTTCCGTCGGAGTTCATGGGACGAGCAGACGGTTATCCTGGGTTACGGAACCATTATAATCTGAGTTTGGATTCTGTGCAACTGGACTCCGGTTTGATGTATGATGCTCTCAAGGAAAAAAAGGTGGATGTTATCAGCGGTTTTTCTACGGACGGGAGAATAAAAGCCTATGATTTGGCTGTTTTAGAAGATGATCTCCATTTCTTTCCTCCCTATTATCCTGCTTCTTTGATCCGAGGGGAAGTCTTAAAAGAATATCCTGAGTTAAAAGAGGTTTTAGGAAAACTGGCAGGGAAAATTTCCGACGAAACCATGACTCAATTAAATTACCAGGTGGATTATCTGAAGAAACCAACTATTGAGGTGGTGAAAGGGTTTCTGACGGAGTTAGGATTAGAGACTAGTATAGAAAGGACAGGGGGTTCGGATATTGTTATTGGTTCTAAAGGCTTTACGGAGCAATACCTGCTGGCAGAAATGCTTGGAATGGTGATTGAAAATTACACTAACTTGGATGTAGACTTGAAAACAGGGTTAGCGGGGACTAAAATTGCTTTTGATGCTTTAGTACAAGGGGAAATCCATATGTACCCCGAATATACGGGTACGGGTTTATTTGTCATTCTCAAAGCCCCTGAAGAAGTTCAAAAGGCTATTATTCAGGATAAGGAGGAGGTGTTTGCTTACGTGAAGGAACAGTTTAAAGAGCTTTATGACTTGGAGTGGTTGGAACCTTTTGGTTTTAATAATACTTACGCTATGATGATGCGCCGGGAAGATACAGAGAAGTTGAATATTCGTTCTATTTCTGATTTGAAGGGTTATTTGAGTCAGCGGAGGCGCCCAGAGGGGAGGAAAGTGCTATAATTGAGATGTAGGTTAGTGTTTCTAGGATTAAAATGAAAGTAACAACTCAAGGGCTATTAAGGGAACTAGAAAACGGCAACGATTTACTTAATGTAGACTCTCGGGGAGAGGAAACGACTCCCCCTACCTTCAATGAAATAGATAAAGCTGAGGAGATGATTAAACGAGCATTTGCCCTTGCTGACGCTATACCTCCCAGATCAGAGGAGAAAATATGGGATAGTTTTGAAGCGACTAGGTCGAGAATCGCCGACAAGTTTCATGCTTAAAGTTGTCATCGATACTTCTGTATTTATCGCTGCTCTCCTTAGTCCAAGAAGCGACAGTAGTCCCCGCAAAATTTTAAAGTTGTGGCGTGAGGGTTATTTTAGTTTAGTAGTAGCTCCTCCTTTGCTGCACGAGTTAGTCACAAGGCTTATTAGGCGGGGAGTTTCATCAAGTGATATGGAAGATTTACTATATGAAGCAACTTACCTTAATGACATTGATCCGGATGATAATAAGTTTTTAGCAGCAGCTTATGAAGCTCAAGAGGTAGGGTGGGCATCGCCCACCGAAAGACGCTCTGTATAACGAGTTTATCCTGTTTCTTTGCGTCTTTGCGCCTTTGCGCGATATTATAAATGTTTAACCACAGATGAAGAAGGATAATTCTGGTAACTGCTATAACCGCCCGTAGCCCGCACAACTCGTCTATTCTGCAACAGTTGGCGCAATCTCACCGCACTAGCACTAATCCACTATCTAAAGGATCCCAATGAATTCTATTTCAAAGGAGGCGATCGCCATCTCTCTTCTCTTCCTCTGCGCTACCTGGGTTCAGCGGTTCAACAAAAAACCATTCAATATTAACACCACACCCTGGTTCCACAGATAAACGCCGATGGATTTTTTCCCTCCTAGTTACATTTCGTCCCAACTTTAGGTAAAATTACCTATATATATGGGCGCAGTCTTCTCCCATGGTACTACAATAACAATTAATTCTATTTTTGTCAACCCTTAAAGATGAAATTTTTTTTAAATTCCATCCTCCCCACCAGCGTTAGCGGATATTTTAGGTTGTGTAACATATTATACAACACAACCTACAACCCTTGACATATTGACATATCACAATTATTATCAATAGTTGGGGCCGGAATCAAATTACGAAATATTTAGGTTTTTCTATGAAAAAAACCATTTTAGCCGTCCTTCCCCTGGCAGCCGCCAGTCAATTGTTCCTGGCAAAACCAGCTCACGCTCTTACTTTCAACTTTAGTTGGACCTCCGACAATTCCGCGTTCACAGTTAGGCACAGAGGCGAGCTCATCCCTAACCCACCCCTTTATACAGCGAGCGGAAGAGTAAGCATAGACCGGAACCCAGGGCAAAATTTTAATAGGAATCATATTTCTAGTATAAATATCACGATGACAGATGGATCACAAACAGCGAGTTGGAGTGATTTGAACGATATAAGAAGATGGAATGGAAGTATTAGTGCATCAGGAGAATTTGCTAATACTAGACATATTGTTTTGGATGCACAACCAAATGAAAATTTTAATCAAACTTTTCACTGCAATTACTGGAACTGTAATGTAGAGACAGCAGATGTATCAGACTTTGTTATAGATTTTGCTGATGGTAACCTTGCTACTGTTATAGATGTCTCCTCTCAAGAAGCACTCCAAAATTCCTTCAAGCTAACAGCAGTACCTTTTGGCATACCCGACTACCTACCCATAGGTTTCTTAGGTGTAGTTGTGGGAGTGGATCTTCTCAAGAAAGGTCGCAGCAAGAAAAAGATGAACAACCGTAGGTTGGGTTAAGGAACGAAACCCAACAGCACCAAGGTTTGTAAGTGAGTGATGGGGGCGATCGCCATCGGGTGCGGTCAAAAGTAGTTGATAAAGGCTCGATTAAATCATCATCCTGCAACCAATTTTGATAGAATGTAGCTGTTTCCGCTAAATGAGGAATATGGGGAGCAACGGCTTCAATATCCTGAATAGTAGCTGTATCGGGAATTTCCTTCCCTATTGCTGCCATAATCTCACAAAACCCCCTCTTTAAATGGGAACCCCACTCCAACTTCTCAACTTTCAGCCGCAGAAACTCTCGTGTTAAGGAGTGCACTTCATAGGTTTCCTTCTCCTTCCGCTTAATCAAGTGGAACAGGATTAATTCTTTTCTCCCTTCCTTCAATTTTTTCCCATTTTTGGGCAGTTTCCACTCCCTAGACTCCTCTTTGAGGGCTATTTTTTCCACCAATAACCAAGAAATAGGGGCGATCGCAAACAAACTGAATAAATATCCCACGGAGCGACTATTCTTATTCAAGCGCTTCCAACTCAACTGGAAAGCAGCTTGCACCCCTTCCTCAGCTGTGAGAATACTATCTTTGGGCGTTTTTAAAGCTTCTGCTGTTAAACTCTCCTCCTGCAACTCTTGGAACACTTCAGCCAAAGATAAATCTGGATCTGCGTCTAAATAATGTCCTGTCAATTCTAACCCCAAAGGTAAATAACCCAACCAACCACACAATTCTTGGGCTACTTCTAACTCTGCTTCAATGCGCTCTTCCCCCACAATAGCTTTTAATAAATCTAAAGCAGTTGCTGGAGACAATACGTCCAAGTTGAGGGTAATAACAGGTTTCCCAAACTTCTTCCTGGAAGTTAACAGCACTTTAAAACGGGGATCCGCAGGAGGAAGACAAGGTTTGACATCCTGATAATCTTGAACATCGTCAAATATAAGATTTAAATTGGCTGGTTTTGGATTATGGATAGTGACGTGACTATCTTTTATATTGATATCTTTCCAGTTTTCAGTAGTCATGGGTTTGTTTCACGCAGAGGCGCAGAGGCGCAGAGGCGCGGAGAGGAAGAGAGAGTTTTCTGTGTTTAGAAGTCAAACTTAGGATTATTGATAGTGACTGTGCTATGCTTGATATTGGTACCTCGCCAATTTTCAATAGTTGGAGACTGAACTGTTTCGACTAACGCTTTAACTGCTGCGGCAATTTCTTTGTCAGATTTGGCAGCTTCCTCTAGCATACCACAACTTTGGGCAATATTGTCATTATTTGGGTTTTGTGCAGCTAACTCAAGGGAGGAAGCTGTCTCAGGAGACTTTCGTTTGAGCAAATTCATTAAATTACCCCATGCTGGTACTCTCTCTGCTGGTTTTTCTCCCATTTTACCGGCAAATTTGGTGAGAAAGGTGGTGGCGATCGCGCTGACAGGTTCCATGAGTTATCTATGGTGATTGTGCTTTATACCATTATAGTAATATCGCGCAAAGGCGCAAAGACGCAAAGAGGGGAAGGAAGGAGTTATTATCAGCAAACATCTAGGGATAATTGTTGGGATTGGAAACCATTAATCCCACCCTCAAAGCTGCTATATTCAACCCATTAGTCAAACAAAGGACATTTAATTCACAACCTGCCGCTAGTTGAATTGCATCATAGCCTCGCAATCCATAGATTTTAGCTAGTGTCATTGCCGAGTTGATGACACGAGATGTAATTTCAATAACTTGGTAGTGGGATTCTGCATCATTTTCCAGCAAGTTACAGGCTATTGTTGCATCTGCAATCCTAATACTCCCACCCCTGGATCGCCTTGTAATTGCAGCAACCACTTCAACAGTGGTAATTGCCGCAATAAATATCTCATGATTTAGACTTGGCTCGAAAAGCTCCATCACCCAGGCAGATCCGAAATATAACGTTTAACTAATGCACTACTGTCAACGAAATAAATAGCCATTTAGCGACGTTCCTCAATAATCGTCTCCGATACGGATTTACCTTGCACCTGCACCAGTTCCCTTTTCTGGTAGGAGTTAGGTTTCTTAATCTGCTTAACCAAACCCGAAGCTAACAAAGCTCGGTGAAAAGCCTCTCTTTTCCCTTCCTCATCTTGGGGTGGAAAATATTCTTCCACAGCGCGATGGAGCTGATGTAGTTCCTCTAGCTTAAGACTATTGAGTTGTCCAAGTATTTGACTCAGTGTTGCTTTTCCCATTAATCCTGATTATAAAACCATCAATATTCTATCCCATCCCGCTCCCCATCTCTATTCATCTGCGTCCATCTGCGGTTAAACATTCTTTTACTATCCCCGCCAACTTTTTCCCTGCACCTGGTTCCCCCCTTACCCGTCGCAAATTTTCTCTCATCATAGTCAACTTCTCTGGGTGAGCTAAAAAATCTAACACCATCTCCGACACCTCCTCTGGTTGCAACTGTCCCACTAACTCTGGTACAATCTCTTTATTGGCCCAAATATTCGGCCAACCGTATAAACGACCTTGTTTTAAGGTTAATTGTAACACTACCCAATTAATTAACTTGGCAAAAACCGAACCAACCCCTGGTAAGTTAGCGAGAATACCCGGTAAACCATCCCAAGACCGCATAGCGTCTAATTGGTTCGTTGGTAGTAAGATAATCATCGGTACTCCTAAGGCTCCCAGTTGGGCAGTATTAGCTCCTACAGTTGTAATACACATACTACATTGAGATAAGATATGATAAGCAGGAAATTCCGTTACTAATTCTACCTTTAATCCTCCCGCAGTTTGTAAAAAAGGCACCCTGTCTGATATAATTAATTCAGCTTTTGCTCCTCCTACTTTAGCAATAATTGGATTAAATTGAGGGTTGGCAAATTTGGCAATAGTTTCTATATCTATAGTGGGGGCTACAGGAATGAAAAAGCGAGTTTCAGGTCGTTGCTGTTGGATAAAATCGGCGATCGCCAACATTAAAGGCACTCCCTGAGCTAGTTTACTCCCTTTAGAACCCGGTAACAAGCCGATTAATTCCTTATCTTCATCGTAATTGTGACGTTGAGTCACAATTTCACCATATTCTACATCCGCCATCAAATCCCCCACCACCGTAAACTTATATCTATACTTAGGGCCAACCTTATGTATAACTTCTTTATCTATAACTAAAAAGTTATGGATAAATCTATACCAACGAGCATCCCATTCCGCATAAACAACCGTTTTATAGCCCAAACGAAATGCTATTGCTAGGGCAAAAAATTGGTCTCCCCCCAAAAAAACAACTACCCCTTTTTCCCCCCAATTCCAATTAGCTGCGGTTTTGCCCCATAATAAGAAAGGGAAAAAATATTCTGCCCCTTGGACTCGATCTACTTCTGCATAACTAGAGGCGATCGCCCCTTCTTTTCCCGTAGCATGGGGACAAGGAGACAACACCACCGAGATTCTCACCTCTTCATTGTCAAATTCCTCTCCTAGTGCCTTAACTACCGGATGCACCCAGGTAGTTACTTCTCCGGGACCATTAGTAAGAATAAGAATATCAAACATAAAACTCTCTCTCTTCCCTCTGCGCCCTCTGCGCCTCTGCGATTCAACTACAAAACCCTCAAAGTCTTCAGAGTCGAGTCACTACAATCTTTAATAGTAATCAAACTCCCCTTCCCAACCACTTGTTCCAGATATGCTAAAGTAGCAGAGGAAATCATTTCTCCTGGTATTAAGACGGGGATTCCTGGAGGATAAGGGCAGACAAATTCACCACTAATGCGGTTCAGAGTCTTTTCTAAAGGTAAAGTTTCCTTAGTGCTCCAGAAAGCTTCTCTGGGAGAAACAACCAGAGTAGGGGAGTCTGGAAGTGACGGTGTGGAAAAGGAAAGACTGGGTTTGCGGTAATCGCGAGCTAAAATAGTGAAACCTAAAACTAGTTGCTCTATATCTGCTGGAGTATTACCCCATGTAATGACAAAAGTGAGATTAGACAGAGTTGGTAACTCCGCAGTAACTCCCAGTTGTTGGTGTAAAATTTCATCAGCCTCAAAACCGGTTAAACCCAGTCCAGTTACATTAACCGTCAGTCGTGTGAGATCTAAAGTCATGGAGTCAGATCCCAACTCAAACACTGACACACCATCAATAGTAGCCAACCTAGCTCTAGCAGACTGCGCCAGGTGGAGGGTTTTGGACATTAATTCTTTACCCTGGAGGGCTACTTGCTGACGAGCAACATCCAGGGAAGCGAGGAGAATATAGCTGGGACTGCTAGACTGAACCAGTTCCAGTGCTCTACTAATGCTCTCGAGCTGGATTCTATCCCCCTGAAGGTGTATCATAGAAGCCTGAGTCATGGCACCCAGGACCTTATGGGTAGATTGTACCGTTAAATCTGCACCTAGGGAAAGGGCAGAAGGGGGTAAGTGGGGATGAAAAGCAAAATGGGCACCGTGGGCTTCGTCTACTAATAAGGGTATATTGTGTTGGTGAGTAATACTGGCGATCGCCTCTAAATCCCCGCAGACTCCTTCATAGGTAGGATAAACCACCAACACAGCTTTGGCATCCGGATGCCGCTCCAAGGTTGCCCCAACCGCTGTTGGTGGGATACTATAGGCTATATTCCAACGGTCATCGTACACCGGGGGGATAAAGATCGGGGTAGCTCCAGAGAGAATTAAACCAGCGATCGCCGACTTATGAACGTTCCGTGGGAGAATAATTTTCTCATTTGTCTTGCAAGTTGCCAGAATTGCTGCTACAATACCAGAAGTTGAACCATTGTGAAGAAACCAGGTGGCTTTTGCTCCAAAAGCAGCAGCAGCAAGTTCCTGCGCTTCCCGAAGAACCCCTTCAGGAGCTAACTCCGGTAACTCGGTCACGTCCGCTGTAAATACCTGTTCTCCTAGGAGATCCACCAGTGCAGGGGAAATTCCTTTTCCTCCCTTATGTCCCGGTATGTAGAAAGGGGTGTGAGGTTTGCTGATATAAGAAAGGAGAGTGTCAACTAAGGGGGTTTTCTTTTGAGACTCTAAGGACATAAAATAAAAACTAAAAGGAGCTTTTTCCCATTTCCCATCCTACCACACCAAACACCCCATTCTGTGGGACAATGAGAAGGAGTACTTTAAAGAACAAAATTAGGAAGTTTATATGAAAGTTGGCGATCGCGTTCGTATCATTGAATCTGTTATCGTGTACCACAAACCCAAACATAAAAAAGAGCCTTTCCAGCTTAAAGGAATGTTTGGTGAAGTGATTAAAATCATCGGCAAACCAATTAGTGCTAATTTACCCATTGTGGTTCAATTCGAGCCAAAATTTTCCGCTCATCTCAGGGAGGACGAAGTAGAATT
The DNA here is from genome assembly GCA_965198675.1 of Prochloron sp. GTDB lineage: Bacteria > Cyanobacteriota > Cyanobacteriia > Cyanobacteriales > Prochloraceae > Prochloron. The sequence goes on from OZ240666.1 coordinate 3,368,705, forward strand.
TATTAGCTAGAAACAGTTACCAGTTACCAGTGTTTGTTAATTTAGACAAGCCACCTGGATAAGGAGCCGTAGGGTGGGTATTTCCCACCATGGACACTGGTTAAGGCAAACTATGTCACTCGTAATACTTTTGGCTCTGGTAGAGGCTTTCCAGTTTGCTCATAACCATAAATCAGATCAGCTAAAACTTCTTTAGCCTGTTCTAAGGCTTCCTCATAGGTGTCGCCATGAGTCGATGCGAACCCTCCCCATTCGGGCAAACTAGCGATGTACGCTCCATCAGGGTCAGACCACTGAATTAAAATGCTGTATTTCATGGTTTTTCTTTTCCTTGGTTATGATCTAAATTGTTCAATACATCCATGACTTTTTGTTCTTGGTAGGGTTTTGCGTCCTTTCCATCTTTTCCAGACAAAACAATTGGCTTTGGTAAGAGAACATGAACCCAGTAAGAATGGCTGCCCTTGCCACGTTTGGGGAGTAGTGTAAATCCAGCTTTTTGCAACATCCGCTTTAATTCCCTGATTTTCTTTGGCATTGCAACTTTGTACTCGCTCACTAAACACTAATAACTGTCATGGTACGTGCTATATGATAGCTAATTATCAATTATTTATCGTTATTTTGACCGAATATTCCCCGACCAATGAGCCAAAATGCCCCTTTTAGCTCATCAATTTGTTGTTGAGTTTGGGGATTTACTTGTTGGGTCATGATTTCTAATTGCTTTTGGCGATCGGCGATAGATTCGATTAATTGCGGCAATTGAGCTAATTGGGCTAAAGACTCCTTGGTAGCTTGAATTTGCTCTTGGAGTTGGAGATTTACCCGTTGGGTTTCTTGGGACCGTTCGTTGTGGCTATCCCTTAGAGATGCAATTAATGGGGGTAGTTGATTCAGTTCTGCTTTGACTTGGTCAATTTGTCGCTGGGCGTCGGTTTTCAGCTTATTTTGATTTTACTCATTGCTTCAATTAGTTGGGGATATTTGCGAACACCTTCCTTTAATTGAGTTAACTCTTCCTGCAACTCTGCTTTTAGTGACCTGTGGTTGTTGTCACTCCCATCCATTAAATGCAAAACTCGCCTTAACTCTTCTTTAATATCTTCAATCTCGTGCTGTATTTTGGTTTCCAGTTTGTTTTGATATTGGTTAATTGCTTCGATTAATTGATTGAGATGTCCTGTTTTCGTTTCCAACTTGATTTGATATTGATGCAGATTTTGGATTAATTGGGGATATTCAGCAATTACTTCTCGCAATTCCTCAATCTGTTCTTGAGTTTGACTGCTCATTTCTCCCATGGTATCCCCCAGTTTATTTTGCTCCTCTCTCAGAGATTGAATCAATCCTTCCAGGTTACTTGCAGTTGCGTTCAGGGAGCTAGTTTGGCGCTCAACTGTTGCTTGTAACGCTGCAATAGTTTGCTGTGCTCTAGTTTTACTTTCGGTTAAATGTTTAATCTGTAGGGTTGTGGAACTTTCCAGTTGGTTTTGCCGTTCAGTGAGGGTTCGTTCCAATTCCTCGAACTGCTCTACTGTGTCCGAATTAGCTTCTTGCAGCAGCAGCTCCAATTGCTGTTGACGCTCCCCAACGGGGTTGAGTAGTTGCTGCATTTGGGTGATAGTTCCTTGATTTTGCTGCCCCAATCGATCCAGATGCTTGCGATTCAGGACATTAAGAGCACAAGTTATAGTCAGGGGTGCAGTTACCGCAGCCAAAAACACCTGCTGGGTTACTGCGAAAACAGTACTGATGGCGGAAACACCAATCAAGGAAAATTCGAGAATTTCTAGCCTGTGGGTTTTACTCATGGCTGTACTTGTTGCTGGGGAGGAAAGATAGCATTCTCCCAGAATAACCCAATTGTGGTAGCCTCGATAATCTTCCTTTGCGTCTCTGCGCCTTTGCGCGAGACCAAACTAATTTTGCAACTGCAAAACCTCAGCAGCCGATCGCCCTTCTGCCAAATTACCAAAATACCAGAGTGCAGCCGCAGCTTCCGCCCTCGTGACGGGTTTCTTCGGTTGTAAGAGGGTAATATAGCCAAAGACTCGCCGCACTATAGCTCTTTCCCCATTTTGGAAATCTGCATAGAAACTAGACAGAGCCTTAGGGTCGATTTTGTTACTATCAATAAAGCCCCAGGTTTGCTTAATGGTCTCAATATCCGCAGGAGGTAAAGCTTGGCGAGTATCCAGGGGCACTTTCCAGAGAATCAGTTTTTCTCGGGTTAGGGGAGCGTCGGGACGAAATAGGAGAGAGGAGGTGCCCACCGTGAGGGGAGAAGGAATTAACCCAGCCGCCCCTAACCCTTGGATCTGGGCAAAATCCGGATCTGTGGTGCTAACATCTTTAAAGATTGGAGTGGAGCTGGGAACTGCTAAACGTATTTGCTTACTGGGAACGTCAGCATAAATGCGATTGTTGGCAGTGACTAACCAGCGAGCGAACTCTCGTCGGGAAATTGCTTCATTGGGTTTAAATTCGGAGGAGTGGCTCAGAATACCCAACCCAACTAAATCTTCTACATAAGCACGATAAATCTCTGGTATTCTTTGACTATCTATAGGAGTAGGAGGAGTTATAGTGGGTTTTGATATGTCGGGGGTATTTTGTTCCTTGAGGTGATATTGAAGGGCAAATGTCCCGGGGGCAGAAAGAGGAAAGAATAGTTTTAATTCCAGATTATCTTTCCTTGCTGCTAAGGCAAATTTGCTATTATCTAACTTGTCCAGTTGCCACTTTTTGGCCGGTAATGTATCTTGGTAGTAACTGACGATTTGCTCCCTGGTAGCTGTAGACTGCCAAGTGGTCTCTACTTCCCCCGTTGTCTTACTCTTTGTAGTCAGAAATTCTGCCTCTGGGTAACGGGGAATAGCTTCAGGAAAATCTGATGGTAGTTTCTCTTTTTGGCTTGGGGGTGGGGTTCTTCCTAGCTTTGGATCTGGTTTGAACAAATTTTCAACTGCCTTATTGCCGCTACAAGCAGTTAAAATAGCTAAGAGAGAAATAAGGATAGGTAAACGGTTGAGTAACACGGTTATGGGAAAGGGTAAAGGTAACTATCATGGTACGAGGTAACTGTCAATCTCCTTTCTCTTTTCCTCTAAGAATTTGACAGTACGAACGTCAGTGAGATTGTATTGCAGAGGGGTAACGCTAATGTAATTATTGCGAATTGCTTGGACATCTGTGGGAATAGAATGGGGTAAAAGCAAGTCTTCTGGTTGTTCCATTTCTTCAATCACCTCCCCTGCTAACCAATAATAACTTCTGCCTCTGGGATCGCACCGCTGTTGGAAATTCTCCCTATAGCGTCGCACTCCCTGACGAGTAATCGCCACCCCAGCAATTTTCTCTTCTGGTACTGGGGGCACATTAATATTCAATAAAGTGGGTTCTGGGAGGGGGTTTTGGGTTAGTTGCGCCAGCAAAGTGCCAGCAAAATCCGCAACAGTTTGGAACTCCTTAGAGGTACAATCTGCTAAACTGAGGGCAAGACTGGGAATACCTTCAACGATTCCTTCCATGGCTGCTGAAACCGTACCGGAATAGAGAATATCAGTGCCCAGGTTAGAACCCTGGTTAATTCCAGCGAGGACAAAATCAGGTTTCTGCTCCAAAATGGCGCTGAGAGCTAATTTAACACAATCTACCGGAGTTCCCGAACAAGACCAAGCTGTTACCGAGGGGTGAAAGATAGAATCCACGATTTCAGCCCGAATAGGTTGGTGAATCGTTAGTCCGTGTCCGGAGGCTGACCGTTCCCCATCGGGACAAACTACGGTAATGTCGTAACCTGCTGCTGCTAAGGTGTTAGCGAGAGTACGTACCCCCAAAGCAAAGATACCATCGTCGTTGCTGATGAGCAATTTGATTCTATCGGTCATAGGTAAGATAGGAGGAATGGATTCTTTTTTCTTATGATTAGGTAAATGCACAATAACTTAGAATGACCCTCAATCCCAACCAAATCGAAAGTCAACTACAGGAGTTGCAAAGTTCAGCAACCGAGGCGATCGCCGCTACCTCCTCTCTCCCCAGTTTAGAGGAGTTGCGAGTAGCTTACCTGGGCAAAAAAGGCCAGTTGTCGCAAATTCTGCGCGGTATGGGTAAATTGAGCAAGGAAGAGCGACCCCGCATTGGCGGTTTTGCCAATGTTGTGAAAGAAAAGGTCAAAGAAAGTCTAGAAGAGCGGCGACAGGAACTAGAAGCAGCTAAGATTAAAGCTCAGTTAGAAAAGGAAACTCTAGACGTAACTATACCGGGAGTTAGACGTCCCCTGGGTCGGGTTCATCCTCTCAATGCTACCATAGACAAGGTTTTGGATATTTTCGTCGAGTTGGGTTATACTGTAGCCCTTGGACCTCAAATAGAGACAGATTACTACAATTTTGAAGCCCTGAATACCCCTCCTGACCATCCAGCCCGGGACATGCAAGATACATTCTATCTCCCCGAGGGCAAGTTATTGCGCACCCACACATCTTCGGTGCAAATTCGCTATATGGAAGAGCATCAACCCCCCATTCGCATTGTCGCTCCCGGGAGGGTTTACCGTCGGGATACAGTGGATGCCACCCACTCAGCGGTGTTTCATCAGGTGGAGATGCTAGCAGTGGACAAAGGATTGACTTTTAGTGACTTAAAAGGAACCATTAAGGAGTTTTTGCGCCAGATGTTCGGACCAGATTTGGCATTGCAATTTCGAGCTAGTTATTTCCCTTTTACGGAACCTTCAGCGGAAGTGGATGTGCAGTGGAAAGGTAAATGGTTGGAGGTAATGGGGTGCGGCATGGTTGATCCCAATGTGCTGACAGCTGTGGGTTACGATCCTGAAGTATACACTGGCTTTGCTGCTGGTTTCGGGGTGGAAAGATTTGCTATGGTATTGCACCAAATTGACGATATTCGCCGTTTGTATAATAGCGATTTGCGCTTTCTCAGGCAGTTTTAGTTTCACGCAGAGGCGCAGAGTCGCAGAGTAGGGTGGGTAATACCGATACTAATTTAATATGTTGGCTTCAACTTCTTTACAGTATTGCCCACCTTACCTCTATACTAATCTAGTGAAAAGAGAATGGCTCGTTTGAGCAAAACTTCACTAATTGTTCCAACGCCCTTAATCAGCTACCGACTTCTCCCACCATAGTCTCTCCTGTTTAATGTGGTATTACTTAGATAGATGTTAGAGGGGTTTTATTCGTAGGGGCGCCGGCGTGGTGGGCAATGCCCACCCTACTTCATCTCTATATGACGGAGAAAATAAAACCCATCCCCCGAGTTTCCTAAATAACCTGTTAAAGGGGAAGAAAGCTCTAGGAGGATATCTCGGAATTCCTCTTTTGTTAATAGAGTAGGTGACTGGGAAATATAAGCACCATATAACATCTCAATATTGACACTAGGTGAGTTACTTTTGTCAAGACATGTTTTAACTAATTCTACTATAGCGAGCCTAAATGATTTGTGCAAACACATCGTATCGTTCCAATCTCTCCGGATTGAAAAGTTTGAGAGCCAAAAATAGCTTGAACAATCTTTTCACAACTGTAAAATTTTTACATTTGTAATAAAAACGCCTCAAAAAATTCTTGGCTTGTAACCAAATTCCCTCTACAGGATTTTCTTCCGGACTATAAGGAGCAAACAATTCACAAGTAATCAACCATTCATCTTTGGCTAATCCATCATTATATTTGGCTAAGATTTTTTTCATTTCCTCTCCTTTATGATATGACGCACCATCCCAAAGTAACATAATTTGTTGGTTAGGATGACGATTCTTTATCTCTTCAACAAATTTCACAGTATTTTGTCCATTGCCGCTGGGATAAGGACAAACAATAAATTCATTATTCCAAATGTTTAAAGCACCATAGTAAGTTTGTCTAGCTCTATAATTATCAATCTTAACAATTTCTCGTTTTTTTTGTCTCCCCAAAGGTAACCACAAATCTCATCGCCTTGAAGGTGACATTCATCTAAAGCATATACCACAAGTTTTTCAGCTTTTATCTTATCGAGGCTATCGCGTAATATAGCAGCTAATTCTTTATTTCTTTCTTTGATACGAGCTGGATTTTTTCTGGGATTTTCTTTATTGCCTTTCTGCCATGTTAAATTGGCGTTTCGCAAGATTTGATAATAACTCTCTTTTGACCTAAATAGGACATCATATTCTTCTATAAGATGTCTTTCTAATTCAGAAATGTTACGTCTTTCTGGTGGCTGGAGCCATTTTATAATTTCTTTTTTTTGCTCCCTAGTTAGATAACTTCTTGAACCTTGATGTCCCAGGCTTAATCTCGATACACCTTGTAGCAAATATTTTCTCTGTGTTTGGGCAATAAAGCTTGTTGAAACACCTAAACTTACTTCAATACTTTTATAATCCAACCCCAATAATCTCAATTTTACTGCTTGTACTCTTTTCCATTCTTTTAAATTCTTAGTGTTGTGAATAAACTCATTCAATTCCTGTATTTTAGTAAAGTTAGGATGATTCTTATCATTCATTAACATGATTTTATCCTCTTTTTGTTTGGTTTGAAGGCATCATAGCACAAAAGTCACGATTTGCACAAATGATTTAGACGCGCTATATATTAGAGTGCACTTTAATTGAGTCATAAACCGTCTCAATATATTTACCTACTTCATCATCTGATTTTCCTGGTTTGAGGTATTCCTTTAACTTAAATAAGTCAATAGAGTTGGGATATTCAGCTTGTAGTTTCACCAACTTTTCGAGAGTTTCAGGGTTAATAATTGCCATACCATGTTTTTGCGCTGCTTTATCTAGTTGAGAGGTAGGTTTTCCAGCACCGATAATTAATTTGGTTGCTTGTTGCAGTAATTCTTGTGGTAACCTGAGGGTGGCTAGGTTCAATAACTGCACCGCTGTATCATTGGGAATTGTTTTTCCCGCTTTGCACTCTCCTACTAAAGGGTAAGGTTGGGAACAAAATAAATCTAAACCCCCTGCACCCCCTTTATGAGCCTCATTTATAGTATAGCCTAAAAACTCTAGACTATCTCTTACTATATGCTCAAAATCAGTTCCCGTTTGATAATTACTTTTTCCTTCATCTAATTCTACACTCCGGTTACCTAATTTAGCTAGATTATTAATCCAAGCTGGAGTTGGTGATTTGGGTTTGAAGTCACCCCAACCCAGGAATAAGTGGATATCTTGCTCTAATTTAGCTGCTGCTGGGTTAGTCTTAGTGAGGGGGGTGATATCATGAAGCAATTCTTCCAATTCAGGATACTCTGGGGGTAAACGCTGTTGTAATTGTTGTTGGCGTTTGTTAAAGAGGCGATCGCTCAATACTGGTGTCAATGAGGTAATATTTAGGGGTTCAGGTAAACCGATGAATTTACCCAGTTTCTCCTCTGCTCCCCTATTCCCTGGAACTGGAAAAGGATTAAATAACCGATAAACCCGTAGGTAAGCGAGAAAAATACAGTCATTTTCCGTTTCGGTTCGCCAAATAGTGAGGGGGGCTATTTTATCCAAGACTGCCTTATCTTCCACTATCTCACATAGTTCGCATTTTGCCCAAGCTTTAATAACAGGGTTACTTGAGGTGTCCATTGGATAAAGTGCGAATTTTCTTTTTGGCTGGACAAATAACCGGGGCATGGCGACAATCATTCTACCTTGGATTAAGGCTTCAATGTCTGCTGACGGTAAACAGAGAGCATTACGGATTGACACAGATTGACTCATCATATATAGCGCTACGGGGGGATGTAGGGTGTAGAGTTTAGGGAAGACAAAAACCTTGTCAAACAAGGCGAAAGGCAATTTTTCATGATCTACATTATGTCGCAATCGCCCAGGCGATCCCCCTTAGTTCCCCAGGGCAATCGCACTTAAATTTTAGAATACCTGTGGTACCACCATCCCACAACAATATAAGTATTTATACTTAGCTATAAGTGCCTTACCTAGCAAGGGCTTCAAAATAGCTGCGATTACCCTGCTTAGTCCCCCTTAAAAAGGGGGAAACAGGGGGATCTTCCTCTAGCTATCTTCATCTACCGCATCTTCAGGTTCTACCCCCGATGGATCGCTCAATATTTCCAAGAGTAAAGGGTTATCAAGGGCGATTCTCTGCTGAGATATATAGGCAAAAATCTGCTCTTCACTTACATCCTTACATCGTAGTCATCCCGACTATTATATAGTGCTTACATGGCCAGCAATGGTTTGACTTCCTCTGATTTCAACATCACCCATTCTCCCCCCTTTTGCTCTAGTAGCTCTTTTGAGAGTTGTTGCGCTTTTTTGGCTATTTTACTTATTTGTTTGGAGCGCACCAAACAACCACGGGTCAGATCGTACTTATTATAGTCCCCTAACCGTTTCAATCCTGCTGTAACTGTCCTTCCAGCAGATGCTTGCAGCACCATGACGCCAATTTTAACAGTTTGACCATTTTCCCGACCAATTATTTTAAAGTCGAGACAGTACCTCGCTTCCTGTTTTGGGGACTTAATTGGTTCAATCTTTTCAATGGTTACTCCTTCTAAAGTTTCCCCAATTAGCTGATTAAAGCCAAACACCATGGCTTTCCCTATCCTCCCTTTGTCCTCCAAATCCACCTCTATACTTTCAAGTGTACTTTCCCAAGCAGATGCTACTGGCTCGATTGGCACGTTCCAGTGGTCTCGACACCATCTTAGCAGGTTTCTGGCGGTTGCTCTCTGTTTCCCTTGTTCTCTCAATCGACTTTCTTCAAAGGGATAGGTTGGTGAGGGAGGAATGAGCCTCCTAGTTTCATAAAAAGATTTCAACTTACAAGCAACCAATGCCACCGCATTATCTGAGTTAATATAATTTAGATCCACTATTTTCTCCCCAATGCGATCTTCCACTGCATTTGCATTGGGCAGACCTCTAATTTCCTGATTCCAAATCCCCTCATATACAGTAGTGAGAATCACCCCCCGTTTGATTCTATTATACAAGTCCATGGCAAAAGTAGCTATAATTTGGGCTTTGGTGAACCCAGCATCATTCACCTCTACCCCTTCTAATTGGTCGAAGCAGAGGACCAATGGATTATAACTGCCAATTAAATCCACAATTTGACAAATTCTCTCTAGTGCTTCACTGTCTTGATTTTCCTCCTGGGAGTCGGGAAGATCCATTTCCTCTGCTTTTTTTCGTGACAAACCTTTTCCAGCAATCCACTTGATGGCAAAACGAGCGTGTTGGGGAGAAAGTGTCCAGAGAACTGCTTTTACTAGATCAGGATCAGCATCAGGTTTGACTTCAAGCACCTTATCTGTCAACTGATTCAGTATCCTCTGTTTATCTGGTAATTTAGCAAAATGAGCAACTGTTTCCTGAGGGCGATTGTTTTTCTGCAACGACTCGTTAATTAAGTCAGTTGCTAATTCTTGCCATTGCGTCACCTTCTTGCTGCCATTTTTTTGGAGAGAAGAAGCTAAACTATTCAAAACTTCCGACTTAATGCGATTCAGATCGCTGTAGTCAGACATATAGATAAACCAAGCGCCACCAGTAGCTTGCAGTCGGCGGCGGATACGACCAATGAGATGAGTTTTCCCCAACCCTTTCTCCCCTCTTATGGTAATGCCAACGCAGCAGTCATCTTGGCGCACTTGCTCCAGTGCTGCAAAAACGGCATCGTCAGCATGACTATTTAAATCCGGCAGATCCAGTAATTTTTTATCCCATAATACTGGGGTTGTCACCACCAAACCTTTGTTAAAAGGATTGTCACTGAGAATGGCATTCTGGAGGTCTTCTCGGGTTGATGGGTACCTCATCATCAATTCTCCTTATTACTTATGGCAACAATAGTTTAACATAGCAGCGCAAGCCTCTCAGTTCTGTAGTCATAGAGTCCTCAATTTTGCTGGGATCCTCATCTGGTAAGCTGCCTTCCATGAGCTGTAAAATGTCATGGGCTTGCATTTCTAAGAGCCAATCATTGAACTGAGAGCGAGTGACTTTTTCCCCTATTTCCCTTCTCAGATGATAAATGGGTACTAACCTGTCGTAGTTATAATCCCGATTGAGGCGATGGTAAACATCCAAGGCTAATTGCTTAAACTGTTCGTAGGACTGGATCTGGTCTGTTGTCAGGGTTTGCAACACCCTCCCATTTGAGTTACGAATCCACTTGAGGAGGGCATTCCCTACCCTGCTCCCTATCTGACTGCCACCAAACTGGAATTCCGTATTTCTCAACCCTTCATCTAACATCTGTAAACCCTTACTGGTGAGGTAAACCAGTCCGGAACGTTTTTCACTGCTCAGGGTGATGGCATCCCGTTCTGTCAAGTCCTTAAAAGCTTCCTCATAGTCACCGATCTTCTCATGCTTCCGCTTGACTCGTGCGTTTATTAGGGATTTTTTAACTCCAATCTCACCACCTCCTATATTCCATATAATCAGCAGGAGGCGAGTTCTTGTTGTTGTTAATGGTTCTTTTGTTGGCATTTCAATCAAAAAGTGCGGCTCAATCAATTTATCATGAAGCTACTTTAGCATAGGAGAGTTAGTCCTGCGGGTCAAATGATGAAGGATAATCAATTCAGATTTACCAATAACCAACTCCTCCAACCCTGCCAACGTTTTGGTGTCCATCTGGGACTGGAACGCATTCTAGAGCTTTTAGGGTACCTGGACAACCCCCACCACCGTGTCCCTATCCTCCACGTTGGGGGAACTAATGGCAAAGGATCCGTCTGCGCTTATCTCTCTTCCATGCTGACGGCAGCGGGTTATAAGGTGGGACGCTATACTTCTCCTCATTTGGTAGACTGGACCGAGCGGATCTGTATCAACGGAGAACCCATTCCCTCCTCTACTTTAGAGACAATACTAGCAGAAATTACCGCAGTAATTCCCCCTGAGAGGGAAAGTCCCACTCAGTTTGAAGTCATCACTGCTGCTGCTTATTTATACTTTGCTCGCTCCGAGGTAGACTTGGCGGTTATGGAAGTAGGATTGGGAGGAAGGTTAGATGCTACTAATGTGTCAGATCGCCCTCTGGTAACCATAATAACCTCCCTCAGTCGGGATCATTGGCAGCGTCTTGGTCCCACTCTCCCGGACATTGCTCGGGAAAAGGCTGGTATCCTTAAACCTGGTTGTAACGCTGTCCTGGGTCCACTCCCTCCTGCTGCCAAGGAAGTTATAGCTGCGAGAATCCAGGAACTAAATTGTCCTGCTATTTGGGTAGAAAAACCAGCAAAACTGCTACCCCGGGAAGGGAAGTGGATTGTACGGAGTACAAATTACGCTGAATATGAAGGGATAGTCTATCCTTTACCCTTGTTAGGAGATGTGCAACTAATTAATTCTGCCATAGCGATCGCTGCTATTAAAATCTTACAACAACTTGGTTGGCAAATTCCGGAAGTTGCCATTGTTACAGGAATGGGTCAAACTACTTGGAAGGGAAGGTTGCAATGGACTAGTTGGCAGAATCGCCAATTACTCCTAGACGGTGCTCACAACCTTGCTGCTGCTCAAGCATTGCGATGCTATATAGATACCCTAGATAGTTCCGTAACTTGGGTAATAGGTATCCTAAAGACTAAGGACTGGGAAGATATGCTCAAGGCTTTATTAAGAAAGGGAGATTGTTTTTATCTTGTCCCTATCCCAGACCATGATAGCGTGGAACCAGAGGAATTAGCTAGGGTAGCTAAGATTATCTGTCCTGACTTAGGAGATTGTCAAACATTTCCGAGTCTACTTCCTGCTTTAGAACGAGCAATGTCTTCTAATTACCCTATAATATTGTGTGGTTCTTTGTATTTAGTCGGATATTTCTTGCAACGGTGTGGAGTGTAGGGTGGGCATTGCCCACCTATAGCGCTACGGGTTGACTCTCCCCGCGAAGTCAGCAACGGAGATTCATAGGATATACCATACGGGCACAGTCAAGATGCCTCTAGCTGCTCAAACTCACTTGCAGTTACTTTAGAGCTAGCTTATAACATGGTTAACGGCGGTTTTAACCGCCGTGTCGTCGTTCATCCCCTCACTAAAGTTCCGTTGCTCTTCCGACTCCCGACTTCTTCCGGTAAAGGGTTGCATGGTACAGGGTTGCATGGGAAAGGTTCGTGAAAAGCTGCATAGCGACTTGGTTTTTAATAATTCGGCGTAGTGCTCTGACTGAATATTTTTTGGTCTAATATTATGTTTAGTAAAAGATGTAATGCTTGAAAAATTATCAACAATATGCTCTTTGGTTGCCATCAATCTATTTTAGCAGTTATCAGTTAGTCAGTAATCAGTTAAATATTTTCATGAAAGATTTTATGATTTTGGCATTGGGCATTATTGGGAGGGGCTGCATCATCAATAGCGCTCTGTTGGTGGGCAATGCCCACCCTACCATCTTCCAGAGTGGAATATTAAGTTTTGTTGAAATATCACTAATATGGTTCTCAGTTCCCTAGGTGAAATTGTTGCCCGGGAATGGGAGCGATCGCTCCTTAATTAAATTCTAACTACACTCTGTTAATCAGCAATACTTACTTAAGCTTGAATATATTACCATGAAAATTAGGGGAAAACGCGATCGGGAAGGAATTAGCATAAATTTTTATGGTAAGTCTAGAGGTTTGCCAGAGCGATCACCCACCCAAATATCCCATTGACCGTCCCTACCCACTTCAAAAGCAATTCTGGATCCGTCAGCGCTAATAGTGGGGTGTCGAACTTCCCCCTTAATATCTTGAGAGATATTCCGCTTTTGCTCAGTTTGGCGATCGTAGATGAATATATCAGCTCTTCCCTGAAGACTAGCAGCAAAAACGATATAACGACCATCTTCGGAAATAGAAGGATCCGAAGCAATTTCGTTAAGAGCATTAATTCCGGACAAATCAATGGGCACTTTTTCCACAGCATCATAGAGATAGACATCCTGAGATCCATTGCGATCGGAGATGAAGACAATATACCGGGAAGCTACGTGGGGGTTTAATTCTGCGGCAGGACTATTTAAACTCCGACCCCCCTGATCGAAGGGAAAATTAAGCAGACGAGGGTAGCCACAACTGGTTAAAAAACTGAGAAAAGTACAAATAGATATTAATAGAGGACGCTTGATGGTAGATGTCATGGTAAATGGTCACTGTCAATGGTCACTGGTAACTGGTCACTGGTCACTGGTAACTGTTAATGGTGTTCCATCGGCCATATCTAACTCAATTTTAGGTCCCCGGTCTAATACTTCAATATCCCATTGACCACGACGAGAGGTTTCAAAGACAATATAGCGACCATTGGGACTGATACGGGGGTTTCGCAACCAACTGCGATATCCTTGAGTGAGAATCTCACTGCGTCCGGTAGCGCGATCGTAAAGGACGATATCGGGTCGCCCCCTAGCACTAGAAATATAGACCACATAACGACCTGTGCGACTCAGACTGGGACTTGCGGCAATTACCTTCGATTGGTTCAAACCATCCCAATGGACAAACTGCCGTTCTAGCAGATTATAGATGGCAATTTCGTTCTTCCCGTTGCGGTTGGTAACAAAAGCTAACCAGCGACCGTCACCACTCAAAGCTGGTTGTTCGTCGCGATAGCGACTATTGAGGGGCAGTTCTCCTTCCAAACTGACCTGACTGCAACCAGTCACCCCCACAAGAAAACCCAGCCAAATGAGACTAAGGAAAATTCTTGCTCTTTTCATTAATAATCGAAATTAACCGGATTAGAGCGATCTCCTTCCCCTTCTCTATCCCTAGGAGGATTGCGCTCTTGGGACTCTTCCGGATTATAATCTACATAATCCGTTGTAATGGCTTCCCTATCTGCATAACGGGGACGACGCTTATCATCTGATGATCTCTTTTTCTGTGGTCGAGAAGGTCTGTCCCGACGGGGACGTCTGTCTTGGTCAGCTTGACCGGTAGAAGTGCTAGAGGGTCTTTCTTCGGACCAAACATCTGGTGATTCTTTCCAGCTATCGTAACCATTACTACTTCTGGTACTGCGGTCACGAGGACGCTTGCGAGTTGTGGATTCCCCCTTACCGTATTTATCCCTCCTCCTCCTACTGGATCGACTGTGAGGTTGAGAGACATCGTATCCCGTTCTACGGCTTGTGCTACTATCTGAGTAGCCTCGTAGTCGCGGGCTATCCTCGTAGTGTTCTTCTTCTTCCTCGTAGGGTTCCAACTCGTCCAACTCGGCATTGCGATAAACCTTGCTCACAGTACGTTCTTCATCCACAATAGGTGTCCTGCGTCTTGCTTGTTCCGTAGCAACACCCCGCAGGCGAATTGCTTCTGTGGCAAAAAAGATGGTGGAACCAGCAAGGAGAAACTGACCGAATTGTAAAATTGGATCTAGTCGCCATCCCTGAAATAAGAGAATAAAGCCACACAAGAGACCCACTGCGGCGAAAAAGATGTCGTGGTCTCTTGAAAGTTCTGGACGCACAGAACGCATAAAATACAGAGATGCTCCCGCCACGGCGAGAAAAATGCCCAGAATGCTGGCTGAGTTAAGCCCGAAATTTACCATTATTGCTCTCCGCTGCTAGTTACTCATAGATTTTTCGTTTTGAAGCAATTCGTAAACCTCAGTTTCCCAAACTCTTGCAGGGCTACTGAGGTGGTAACTTGGGGGTATAAAGAATTAATACCGCTGGATTTTATCTTTTTGGCTGATGAAGATCAGACCGACTACCACTGGAATGACAACAATTACCAACCCAGCAAGCAGACTGTAGAAAAAGTTCGCTAAAGAAGGAGTCATGATACCTCAACTTTTTGTTATTTTTGATTTTATTCGTTACTTATTTTAACATAGGTGGTACCCTACCTCATACCCACCAACCACCAAAAACCCCATATGAGTATTCTCGCGCTCGGGATTTTGACTCTCGGTCTCGTTTTGGGACTAATGACCTTTTTATTTATCTTTCGCATTGTTTTGACTTGGTATCCCCAAGCCGATTTAAATCACCTTCCTTTTAATCTAATTGCTATCCCTACGGAACCCTTCTTGTCCCCGTTGCGGAAAATTGTCCCCCCAGTGGGGGGTGTGGACATTACCCCAATTATTTGGGTTGGCATATTTACCCTCCTACGGGAAATTCTCCTGGGACAACAGGGGTTAGTGACAATGGCACTGCGTTGATATCCTTGGTATATCTCGCGCAAAGCCGCTGCATGCGCAAAGTTAACTTTGGAGGTGCTGTTGGATAAAATTGGTATAGACCTTACCTTCTAAGAAAGCTGGGGTTTCGAGGATTTTTTGATGAAAGCCAATAGTGGTGGGAACTCCAGTAATGGCACATTCCCGTAGAGCCCGTTTCATGCGCTTAATTGCCCCTTCCCGGTTCGGTGCCCAAACGATTAACTTGCCAATCAAAGAATCGTAGTAAGGGGGAATTTCGTAATCAGTGTAGACATGGGAATCGATTCGCACTCCAGGACCTCCTGGAGGCAAATAGCCGCTGATCCTGCCGGGGTGAGGGCGGAAATTGTATTCCGGATCTTCGGCATTAATGCGACACTCCATGGCGTGACCGCGCAAATTGACCATTTTCTGCGTTAGATCCAGTTTCTCACCCAGAGCCACCCGAATTTGTTGGGCAATTAAGTCCAGTCCCGTAATCATTTCCGTGACGGGGTGCTCCACTTGAATGCGGGTGTTCATTTCCATAAAGTAGAAATTACCAGATTTGTCCAGGAGAAACTCCACTGTCCCCGCACCGACGTAGTTGATCGACTTAGCAGCCAAAACTGCTGCATGACCCATTTTCTGGCGCTGTTTTGGCGTGAGAACGGCAGAAGGAGCTTCTTCAAGTAATTTCTGATGGCGCCGTTGGATAGAACAGTCTCTCTCTCCCAAATGAATCACATTCCCGTAACTATCGGCGAGAATTTGAAATTCGATGTGCCGGGGACAGTCGATGAATTTTTCTAGATAAACCCCCCCGTTACCAAAAGCTGCTTCCGCTTCGCCAATAGCCGCTTGAAAGAGCCTGCTCAGTTCGCTTTCATCCCGTACCAGTCGCATTCCCCGTCCACCACCCCCAGCAGTGGCTTTGATGATGACCGGATAGCCGATTTTACCTGCGATGGCTTTTGCTTCTTCTTCGTCCTGGAGCAGTCCGTCACTACCGGGAATGGTGGGCACTCCTGCTTTTTGCATTGTTTTTTTTGCTGTAGATTTATCCCCCATACTCCGGATCGCTGCTGCGTTCGGACCGATAAAAGTAATTTTGTGATCAGCGCAAATTTCCGCAAAGCTCGCATTTTCTGCGAGGAAACCGTAACCAGGATGAATGGCTGTGGCGTTGCGGGTAAGGGCAGCGGCGATTATATTAGGTATATTCAGATAGCTTTTACTGCTTTGGGGCGGTCCAATACAGACCCTTTCATCCGCTAGTTCCACGTGAAGGGCGTGGCGATCGATAGTAGAATGGACCGCGACAGTGGGAATTCCCATTTCTTCGCAGGTGTGGAGAATCCGCAGAGCAATTTCTCCTCGATTGGCAATTAGAATTTTGGTCATTGACCTCGGGGGTGGATTCAACTTCAATACTTGTACTAGGAAAACAGGCTACCGTCTGAAGGGGGGCGATCTGTATTCCAAGCCCACCAGGCTTTACCGCAGGAGCATTGATAGAATTCCTGCCACTTGCGCCGATTATCTTCCCTAATGACCAGAGCAGAGCGATTCAGCCAAACAGACTGGGCGCTATCGGTCCGAGCAAGACAGCTAGGGCAGCAAAACTGTAAAGCGTGAGTAGCCTTCTTTGTCCAAGCAGGAGGAGTAGGGTTAAAAGCATCCATTGCCACAATCCCAGATATTTTCATCTTAGTGTGTCCTAATATGATTACATTTAAAGTCATCTTCCAGATTGATGAATATAGATCCTGAAATACGTCATTTGCTCGATCTCATGCCTGCTTCTGGCAGAATGCTAACGAAAATTGTCAGTAAACCCCAGCAGTCACGGGTAATGAATATTGCTTTACCCATGCCTTGGCATCGCGGTAGCCGCCCTATTTATGTTAATTTTGATTTGTGGCGGCGGTTATCCAGAGGGCAACGGGATTTATTGCTTTTAAGGACTGTGATTTGGTTGACAGAGACTAAGTGGTTTAAGCCAGATGTATATCAAAGTGCCACCCTGGTAGGACTTTTGGCTCTGATGGTAGAATTAATCCAAGGAGATGGGGTGGGGATTGTGGTTGCTGGGGGATTGAGCGCTATGGCCTTCCGTCAAATTTGGCGCAGTATGGGCAGCCCTCAAAGGGAATTGGAGGCCGATGTTGGGGCAATTAAAATTGCTGCTCGTAGGGGTTATAATGAATCAGAAGGGGCGAAACACCTGTTTGAGGCCATAAAAGCAGTTGCTAAGCTAGAAGGCCGTTCAACCTTAAATTTTACCGAATTGATTCGCAGCCAAAATTTGCAGGCCATGGCCAATCTCTCCTCCGTTAGCGTACCAGAAAGCATCAAACAGTTGTAGCACGTACCATGCTTTGAAAATTGCAGTCGGACAGTGTCTGTGAACATTTCTTTTGGACTATATCCAAGTCACGTGTCTTGTCTCAATCGCCCTAATATTGCTATATAGTTTATTTCACCATAGAAGTGAAAAGCACATGAAAACTTATTCATCGAATTTCTACAAAAACCTCCAAATTGGTTCCAGCTAATTAGCACGGGAAATTGTTCCTTTAGTTTTAGAATTAATCCCATGTAAGCAGGTTATTGATGTGGGTTGCGATCTAGGAAGTTGGTTATCAGTCTTTCAATAATTTGGGGTAGAATCAATTTTTGGAGTAGACGGGGAATGGGTAGATGAAAAAATGTTAGAAATTTTCCCCGAAGTATTTCGCTCCTTCGATATAACCAAACCTTTCTCAATGGATAGGCAATTTGATTTGGTTGTTTCCTTAGAAGTTGCGGAACATCTACCCCATGAATCAGCGAAGCAATTTGTAGATTCCCTTGTCAGCCTTGGACCTGTTATTCTTTTCTCTGCTGCTATACCCTTTCAGGGAGGGACAAACCACATAAACGAACAATGACCTCATTATTGGTTAAAACTCTTTCAAGAACAGGGATATGTAGGGATAGATTGTCTCCGCCAAAAGATTTGGGAAAACGATAAAGTTAACTTTTGGTATTCTCAAAATATGATTATTGTGGCAAGCCCAGACTATTTAGAAAGTAATGATTTACTGAAAAAAGAAACTGAGAAAGATAATTCTGTCCTTCCACTAGTTCATCCTGGTTACTATGTGAAGAAATGTGCAAAAATAGAAAAATTAGAAAAAGAAGTTGAAGACTTGTTAGCATTAAAAGACCCAAGGATTTCCCTCAAACGGACTTGAGTTTCTTTACCCAAGATGATTTTGGATAGGTTGAAAAAAAGAATTAGTCAAAAGCATTAGAGGTTGTTTAGAACATTAAATAAATGTAGGGGCGCACGGCTGTGGGCCCGCACCTTCTCAGCCACGAATCGCCAAAGGTGGGCAATGCAAGAAATAAAGATACCAATGAAGAGAGTATTAGAGACAGAAAGATTATATTTGAGAGAGATGGAATCTAATGACTTAGATTTCATGGCTGAAATGTTGTGTCATCCTGAAGTAACTCGATTCTACCCCAAACAATATTCAAGAGATGAATCGAGAGAATGGATTAATGGGCAGATAGATCGTTATGAAAAGGATGGACACGGGTTATGGCTAGTAGAAAATAAAGAAGATGCCAAACTTTTAGGTCAAGTAGGGTTGCTTATGCAATCAGTTAGAGGTGAGAGGTTACCTGAAATAGGATATATGATTCACTTTCCCTATTGGCGAAAGGGTTACGCTTATGAAGCAGCGAGTGCGGTGAAATTTTTTGCCCAAGAAAATTTTGGTTATACTAAGGTTATATCTCTAATTAGACCAGAAAATAAGCCTTCACGAGCTGTAGCAATTAAATTGGGGATGAAGTCAATAATGGAAGTTGACCATGGTGGGTTTAATCATTATGTATATCACTGCATTTTAACAGTTATCTGAGAACATCTGCTCCCGCCAAGGGCGGTTGCTTCGCAAAGCTTCGCAAAGCTTCGCAATTATCCGCGGACGCCAAGGGCGGGACGCCAAAGGCGGTTGCGACGCCAAGGGCGGTTGCTTCGCAAACGCAAAGCTTCGCAATTATCTGCGGTTCCTCATCATGTATAATCTATAATTATAAGTTGGGTGCTAAGATATAGCAAGACTCAGTGGAATGTTTACAGTAGAAATTGTCGATTATCATTAAGAGGAAATTTTAGGGAAAACACTTTGCTTCATAACCCCCATGTTGGTGAAATATTAAAGCACGAATTTTTGGAAGAATTGGGGATAACTAAGAAAGACTTAGCTAATAAACATTGATATATCTTATTTAACTCTTGATAAGATTGTGCAAGCAAAATTCACCCGACATAGACTTACGTCTATGCCGCTATTTTAAACTATCAGAAGGCTACTTTCTCCGACTTCAGAATTCTTACGAGTTAATGGAAAACAAAAGAAAATTAGGAAGAAATAAGATTGAGATGACTAAACTATTTAACAAAGTTTGTGTAATATTATTATTAATAGTAAGTTATGTGTTTATCCTGATGATAAGGACCATATTAGGGTACTGAACAATAGGGAGGCTACCCGGGAGGGTATTCTAGACGGTTTGAAATGGCTCAAGGAAAAGGCTGAAGCAGATGCGGAAGGGACTGTTTTTGTTTACTATTCGGGACATGGTTGGGTGGATAAAACTGATAATTGCTACTATTTATTGCAGCACGATGTGAAACCTGCTAAACTGGCTAAGTCTGCATTATCTGCTGAAGTTTTTACCAATGCTTTACGAGAAATTCACGCTGAGCGTTTGTTAGTTGTCATTGATTGTTGTCATGCAGCAGGAATGGCAACTTCTAAGGATAGGGAGGCATTATTTGAAGAGTTTGATGATTTCCAGCCCGTTGCACCCTCGAAAGGGTTCATGGATACCCTCAAAGAAGGGAAGGGTAGAGTTGTTTTTACCTCTTGTCAAGGTGAGCAGCAATCTTGGATCAAGGATGAATTCTCTAGTATTTACACCTATCACTTTCTGGAAGCTTTACAAGGTGCAGGGAACAAACCAGGGGATACGGAGGTCAAAGTATCTAATCTGATGAATTATTTGGGGAAAACGGTGCCCAAAACGGCTCGGAACTTGTACAATGCTGAACAAACGCCTAATTTTGATTTCGATACGGATGATTTTGCCATCGCTCTTTTACGAGGAGGCAAGGGTTTACCGGATCTAGGTTGGAAGGAGGTAAAGTCAGAAGCAACTCAGAAGATTAATCAAATTGCCCAAAATATTAACCAGCATGGGAAATATATCACCAACATTAATGAAGTTCGAGATGTTCGAGATTTTCACATCGGTGACGTTATCAATAAAAGCTAACTCTGTGGTATAATTGAAGAGAAGGCAAAAAAATACTTCCCCCTCTCTCTGCGCCTCTGCGCCTCTGCGTGAAACAAAAAAATGGCACTTTCTGAAAACCTCCAGCAAATTCTGAATCGCATTGAAAAAGGACAGCACACTCATGAGGATATTGCTGTTCTACGTAAGCGACTGCTAGTTAAAGATTCTCAAGTTTTAAAGCAACTGGGTAAGTATAATGTTAACATTGGTGCAGTAGAAGGAATACATATAGGCGATCGCACTTATAGCAATCCTAAATGAAAAAGGAACAGATATGCTGCTTAACCCAAGGCAATAGCTAAATTCTCTGTTTCGATCTAAAATAGGACTGCTATATCCACAGTTAGATGAAGAAGCGATTCAAGCCATAGTTAAAGCAATTCAAAAAGTAAATTGGCAATGTGTTACTCTCTTAAAAGAGAATGATTATACTCAAACATAACTTCAATATACTGGAATTATCTTTATCGATAAAATAGTAAAATATATGACTGACCTTTCCCAGAAATCTGTCATGTGTTATGGGTTCAAATTGGCTTTTAGCAGTTACCAGGACGCCAAGGGCGGGACGCCAAAGGCGGTTGCTTGCGCAAAGCTTGCGCAAAGCTTGCGCAAAGCTTCGCAATAGTAGGGGCACCGTCGATGACGCTGCCCGTACCTCGTACCATGAATGTTCTTCTTTGGGTCTGAGCCCCCCACCAAATTGCGGTGCGGTGCATTTTCTTGAATGGGATTCAAGGTGGAAAGCGCACCAAGACAAACGACAACTGCCTGACTGCCCCGGTTGGCATGAGCAGCCTGCTCAGGCGCGGCGCTCTGCAGGGGTACGGGCACGGCATTGCCGCGCGCCCTTTCATATCGGGCGCGCCCCTTCGCCCCCCTCCTGGGAGGGGGGTTGGGGGGGTGGGTTCAACCCCCCATCATACGCCTGGTCAACTGTCATGGTACAAGGTCACTGATTGAGCCCCGATGGTAATTTCCTGGCGGATGCTAGTATAGACAACACGGTGAAACTGTGGAGAGTTGATGGCACTTTGGTTAGGACTTTAGAGGGACATCAGGATAAGGTGTACGGTGTGGCCTTCAGCCCCGATGGGAAATTGCTGGCGGATGCTAGTGAGGACAAGATGGTGAAACTGTGGAACTTTAATCGAGATGAACTTCTCGAACACGCTTGCAATAGGATAAGAGACTACCTAAAGAATAACCCCAATGTGAGTGAGGAGGAGCGTCGTCTCTGTAGGGTGCGTTGGTAACGCACCACAGTAGCACCACAGTAGGGTGGGCATTGCCCACCAAAGGTTTAGAGTAAAGGAGACAGGATAAATAGAGCCAGCCCATGAAGGTTGGGCGAGCACCTTCGAGTGGCGCCCTTGGCGATCGCCGAAAATCCATGCTCAGTGTGTTCGGAGGCTTATAGTAGGGGAAGTCCGTCTGATCTATCAAAATCCTTGTCGGTGGGCATTGCCCACCCTACCATATTCATTGATAGTATGAGCACAATTCTGCTATGGTAGTTGCCTTTTTAATTCCTTCCTTAATGGCTGACAATACCTCCAAGTCGCGAATAGGAGAAATTTCTGGTAACAATTCTAAACCGTCGGCGCCGAATTTTAGTTCTAAACCCAATTCAATTGCTGATACCAGTCCTTCCTGTCTTCCTTCCTGTCTTCCTTTCTCTATTCCTTTCCAGGGCTATTTCATTCTAAAAAGTGCCAAAATGTGCTTAATCCCAAACTGTTACTTTATCAATGCTTGAGCTATGTTCTCAAGCCAGCATCTTGGTCTCTATTAAAAACCAAATTTATAGCGCGTCGCTACAAAATAAGAGGGCGAACCGCTACGGGGCTCCCTTCGGGCGCGCCGACCTGGGGTGTTGTTCGCGATCCTAGGGTGGGAGTGAACGGTTACAACTCGTGATGCGTAAAGCCCCCGTTTAGAAAACGGGGGATATAAGTGACATGCTGGATTTATCCAGCCAAGGTTGCCCGGAGAAACCAGAGGTGTTAAAGTAAAAATATGGTTCTCCTTGGCGCGACTCGTTCCCGGAGAAGTCGCGGCGTAAGCCAGATATAAACCGGGGCTTGGTACCGTAAGAATGGTATCCACCCCTTTCCCCTCCCGGGAGGGGAACCGAAAGGGTGGGTGGGGAAACCCGCTGAAAGCCCGTCAGAGCCGAAAGGCGACTCCTTCGACCTGTCTGAAGGTATGATAACCCTGGAATTTAAAGCCAAAGGAAAGGAAGCTCAATACCGCGCAATAGATGAGGCGATTAGAACCTCTCAATTCATCCGTAATAAATGCTGCCTGCTCAGGTGCGGCTGCACAGGAGCAGGGGTACTGGATGGATAATCGCGGGACTACTCGTGCCGAATTGTATCGGCATAATACCTGGTTGCGCCAGGAGTTTGCCTTTGTCAAAGCTTTGAATTCCCAAGCTTGTCAGGCTTCTGCTGAGAGGTGCTGGTTAGCTATCGCCAGGTTCTTTGATAACTGCAAAAAGCAGGTACCAGGAAAGAAAGGCTTCCCAAAATTCAAAAAACATACTCGTTCAGTGGAATACAAGACTAGTGGATGGAAATTGCTAGACCCGTAGGATGCGTTACGCTGACGGATTCTGCCAAGGCAGCTGCTACGTACGATGCGTTACGCCAACAAAGTTTGTATTGTTGCTACTACTTACGGCTAGTAACGCATCCTACGACTTCTTAGCATCCTACGACTTCTTAGCATCCTACGACTTCTTAGCATCCTACGCACAATCCAGGTACTGACGGGAAAGGAATCGGGAAGCTTAAGTTAATAGGAACCTGGGATTTAGCGTTCTACTCAAAAGACCAGATTAAGCGCGTTCGTCTGGTCAGGAGAGCTGATGGATACTATGGACGCACTTGAGAGGTTGGGCTTAAATCCAACCGTCCCTGTGCTTAGAACCGTGCGTGCGATTTTCACCGCACACGGCTCCCCGGTCTCATCGCTACTAAGCAGCTTCATCACGCTTGCCAGCCTTTATTCGGTCCTTATGAACCTCTTGATGTTGGTGACACTCACGATGCAGAGCAACAAGATTTCGAGGATTCCAATTATTATGGTTACCATCGACGTGGTGTAACTCCACCTTGTCCTCTGAAAAGAATGACATGTTACAGTGCGTACAGCGCATCTTCTGTCTAGTCATCGCCTTAGCTGTTGGTCCGTCATACATTTTCGATTTACGTTTTGTCCAGTAAACCATGTTCCCGTCAAACGGGCTTGCGGCTCCTTTAACCATGACGTGCGAATTTACCTTCCATTCGACTGGGGGAAAGGCTATCTTTATCTGGGCATCGTTTAGAATCCGCTTTGCTGCACCTTTAACTTTAGGCGTTTGTGATGCCTTAGAAGTCTTTCTTTTCCTTGACTCTAATTCAGAAGCTTTCACGTTAGCGATGGAACCAGCCTTTTTCTTACTCAACAGCTTCTCTTTTGTTCTGGCTTTATCCTTCCTTAGCTTCCTCCACAGCCATTGATTAACAAACCAGAAGCCATGCTTGCCCATATTGCAGAATCTGTGGTAGTTTCTCCATCCCCTGACTTTAGACCCAATCTCCTTAAGCCGGGACTCGGTGTCTCTCTTTCTCCCTGATTTGTCGAGTTGTACCAGTGTCTTTCCACGTCTTCCTAACTTTTTCTTTGATGCGCTTGTACGAATCCTTGTCCGGTGTAGATTTAAATCTTCCTCTGGAATCCACCCGAAAGTGCCATCCTAGGAAGTCAAATCCTTCCGTTACTTTCCTCTCCTTAGTCTTAGCTTCATTGATTTGTAAGCCTTTTTGCCCTAACCATTCAACTATGTCTCTCCGCAGCTTCTGGATATCAGCTCCGGGTTTACAGATGAATACGGCGTCATCAGCATACCTGATACCCCTTATACCAAATTCTTTGCTCCCGAATATCTTCCGGGAGAATTGGTCTGACCCTACGTTCTCAAATCCATCTAGGGCGATATTTGCTAACAACGGGGATATGACACCACCTTGTGGGGTACCTTCCTCACTAGAGGGGTATTCTCCCTTAACTCCAGCCTTAATAGCCTCTCCTAGAACCCGTTTAGCAACTCCCGGCAGAACTACTCCTTTCAACATTGCTTTGGTTCGGGGTCGAAGGAGTGGTCACCCACCCCATCCCTGTAGGAACCGTGCATGAAAGTTTCCCCTCACACGGCTCCTATGACCTACGGGCTGAAAAACCCTTTGACTATATCCCTACCCGGTTGGTTTCCAAGCGTTAGATAAGCCTTCACCATTTTATACATATATACATGTATCATCTTTGTTACTTCGCCTTTTTAACCTTACTTTGTTTTTATAGGGAGCCTCAAATTCGGTTATACTTTCAACCTACTCGGCTTTTCTATTATCCCGACCTAATTTCAGGCTTAAAAAACAGTAATCCTCCGTACATATGTACGTGGTCAGCAACGGCATTTTAGCTTTTAACTAGATGAATGGCTCTTAAGTCATTGCGGGCAATTGTTTCTGCTATTTCTAGCTTGCGTTTCGTTCCCGCGTCCTATCCGAATAGTCTCGATAGAGGTATGCCTGCCCTCCCTCTCCGGGTACCACCCCTAAGAGAAAGAACTATTCGTTTTTCCTCGTTCCAAATCAGGAATTGTTTTGAACCCTTAGGTTTCACCATTTCGCCTACCGACCCCCCGGGGAAACTCTTGTCATCACAAAAACAGAGCGGGGTTTTGATTATCGATTAAGAAGCCCATTAAGGAGAATCCCTCCTCCAAACTCAACGCTGTACTCTCAAAGATAAGACGCTTTTTCCGGTTCAGCGTACCTGTTTCCAGGATATCTGTTACACCGAAGGTGCCGCCCTTGGCGTCCCATAGATTCTCCACAAAGCGCGGCAGGGTACGATGCGTTACGCCAACAAAGTTTGTATTGTTGCTACTACTTACGGCTAGTAACGCATCCTACAGTGTCTGATTCCGCCCTGTCCCCTGCCCGCGGCATTGATTAATGGCGCGGGCGCGGCGCTCTGCAGGGGTGCGCTTTCCACCTCGAATGCGATTCGAGAAAATGCACCGCACCGCAGCTTCACGCCCCAACCCACCCCCGTAGCCCCCTCCCGGGAGGGGGTAGGGGGGTGGGTTGCTTGAATTCACAGCTGCGTGTGGGCAGAACCCCCCCCTTAGTCCCCCCCCCCTAACAGGGGATGCTGGTGTTTGCCTAGGGGGGATAGAGGATGGGAGGGGTGGGATGACAAGGGGGGCAAGGGGGGATCTTCCGCTTGGGATTCACGCTACTCCTTAGCGGGAGAGACTTGCCGCACTGATTTCTAACCAGCCGCTCACTCTCATAATTCATTCAGTTGTCATGGTTTGGTTATCTCTACCTTAGAGGTTCGGTAATCCTTTCGGACCACCTAATTCTCTCTTTGTTTTCCTTGCGGGTCTCTCAGTTCAGATAAGATTTCTCAGGTTTTCAGCCAATTTCCTGGCTTAGATTCCATCCGAGCTTTTAGCCTTCACGGTTAGCCTCGGCCTCCCGTTAAACCAAGCCTGCTCAGGCGCGGCGCTCTGCAGGGGTTTATACTCAGCTTACGCCGCGACTTCACCTAGAACGAGCCGCACCTCATCACCATTTTTGAGCCAGACTTTCACCAGCTTATCTACATATCTCCGTCCTAAAGAGGCGTCTCGCACTATTTTCTGTAATTCTTTGTCTAGGAAGACATAGCCTCTACTCCAGTCTTAGGATTGCTATATGACAAAAAATGCCCAATCTTGTATAGAGTCGGAGCCTGTCAGCACCCCGCGCGCCCCGCGCGCGGGGCTTCGAGCCTCAGAGCGATGAAGCTGCGAGACCAGTCTAAGTCCTTCGAGGGCTATGTTTTTTGAGTCACGACACCCACGAATGCGTCGCCAGTTTGTGGCTCTGTCGCTTGTTGTTAAACAGCTTTACGAGGGGTAAGGCAGTGCAGCAAGCCGAACAAGCTTGGAAAACATTGACGAGGCGAACTTTACCCTCGTAAGAGGAGTTTGTGGAGTTTATACTCCACCCCCCCCCTGGTGGGGGACGGCAAATAAATTTGCCGCGTCGTTGTTCCTCCGCCACTTGAAAGATGGCGGTTTCCCAACTCCCGTGAAGTTTTCATGATACAATACCTTGCCCAAGATTACCTGCTCAGCTTGGCTTGTGGTGCCGATAGGCTCCTGCTTCTTTATCGAGGGTCTACAACATGACAGCAAATTTTTATGATGGGACGACGGATTCAGTGCTGAACTGGAAAAAACTTGGCGACTGCTATAAACTAATTGAGGGCGACTCCTTCTGGGCGAAAGTCGCGGCTTAAGAGTCGAATGATATAACCCCAGGCTGAGTACTTATGTACCTAGACAACTAAATCAGGATTGTTGGTGAGAAGCTGGTCAGTAATCAGCTTTCCGAGTCCAACCGCGTAGGATGCGTTAGCCATCGTTAGTAGTAGAAACAAAACAGAATTAAGAAGAGTAACGCATCCTACGGGGATAAGCGAATCTTTATCTGCCCACACACAACTGTGAATTCAAGCAGGCTTGCCAGGTTAGCCTCTGGGGTGTGAAGCTGCGGTGCGACCCACCTCGAATCGCATTCGAGGTGGAAAGCGCACCCCTGCTCCTGCGCAGCCGCGCCTGAGCAGGCAGAGAACAGGGCGGAATCAGACACTGTAGGATGCGTTACTAGCCACTGTAGGATGCGTTACTAGCCGTAAGTAGTAGCAACAATACAAACTTTGTTGGCGTAACGCATCGTACCCTGCCGCTAATGAGGAAAATCCAAGGGACGCCAAGGGCGGCACCTTCGGTGTAACAGGTATCCTGAAAACAGGTACGCTGAACCGGAAAAAGCGTCTAAGTTTACGGAGTACAGCGTTAAGTATGGAGGTAACGCTCCTTAATGGGCTTCCGAATCGATAACCAAAACCCTGCTGCGTTTTCTAATTGATAGCAGCTTCCTTAGGGGGTCGATGGGCGAATTGGTGAGACCTAAAGGTTCAAAACAATTTCTGATTTGGAACGAGGAAAAACGAATGGTTCTCTCTCATAGGGGTGGTACCCAGAGAGGGAGGGCAGGCATACCTCTATCGAGGCCATTCGGATAGGACGCGGGAACGAAAGCTAATAGCTAAACAATTGCCCGCAATGACCGAGAGCTAAATTTAATATCCTATAGGGACGCCTGTGGTTGAAATATAACCGATACCGCCGTAGAGATACGGACGACGAGGATAACCTAGTTCTGAATTTAAGGTTCAGGTAAGATGTAAGCCGAGTAGGAAATAGCTCCGAAATATTGGCTCTGGTAAATCCGAGTAAGAACCAGGAAACTGGAAAGGATAGGAAAAGGCGAAGATTGCCACAACCCCCAGTACCAGCTGGATAGAGGTAATCAAAGGGTTTCTAGCCTCATATTAGAGGTGGGTTTCAACCCGTAGGTCATAGGAGCCGTGTGAGGCGAAAGTTTCATGCACGGTTCCTACAGGGATGGGGTGGGTGACCACTCCTTCGACCCGAACAAAGTATTCGGTCTAGTCCATAGGCTTGAGCTAGTGCTTTCACTCGTCTCAAGCCAACTTAATTAAGTATACATACATTTTGACCATAATCAAAGAGGAGCATTAGCGTGCTATATCTCGCAGAAGTAAAAAAGCAGACTAAGTTTATAGGTAGCCCGGAAACAAAACTCAAACTCTTGACTTGTAAACAAAACGATCAAAGCTGGAGTCCCGTGCGTGATTCCGAACCTATCTTAGTTCAAGAAGCTAGCAATTTTGGGGATGGCGCTCTGGTAATTGTTTCCCTGACTGGCAATAAACGAGTTCAAGGTAAACCACAATTAGCTGGAGCTAGATTAGTTAAAGAACTGCAAGATTTTTCTCGTCTTTTGGAAAAGTCAAGAGAGTCCAAAGAAGAAATAGAACAGTGGAAGCAGTCCCTGACCTATCAAAGTCAGGAACTGACTCGGCGGGAAATGGATATTGAAGCTCGGAGCGAAGAACTCGAGCTAAAGGAGGAAGAGCTTCAAACTCTCAACCAAAAAAGGGAAGAGATTAACCACGAACTAGCAGAACTGGAACAACGCAAGCAAGAGTTATCGCGTAAAAGTGAAGAGTTAGAATTAGCTCAGAATCATCTTCAAGGAGAACAACAAGATCTAGAAAAAAAAATTAGTGAAATTGAGCAGACAACAGTTTTGGATGAAGAGCAGGTAGGTAAAATTCAACAGTTAATGGCACAGCTCTCATCAGCTATATTACCCACAGACTATCTACAAGAACAAATAAGCTGGGCGAAAGAACAGTTGAATCACGAGCAAGCTAATTGTGACCATCGCCAAGATATGCTAAAGCAACAAAGGGCCAATTTCACCCAACAGCAAGAAGAGTTTAAGCAACAGGGTGAGACACTGATTCGACGCAAGCAGGATTTAGAAGCACAAATTGCCTCTCTACAGCAGGAAAAAACAAAGTTGCTGGTAGGACGGAATAATCTCAAAAATAAACAGGAATTAGCTCAAAAAATAGCTCGAAATATAGAGGAAATCAACTCAATATATGAAATGATTAACCCTTTGGCTGTTTCCTCGGGAGATATTAACTTGTCGGGTAAATTAGATATTGGCGCACTGGAAAATATGCCTTTGGGAGAGCTGGAGCAAAAAGTGGAGAATCTTCGGCAGAAACTTGTTCCTGATGTTCAATTTGTCAGAGACCAAGAAGAAGAACTGATGTTACAATTTCAGGTAATTGATGAGTTAAAACAGAAAGTTAAAGCGGCTACCCCATACGATAGTCTCGGTTGGGAGGCAGAGCTATCAGAGGAACAAGATGGCTATAAAATGCTGGAGAGCTCTTTGGTGGGCTCCCGTCGTAAACTTCGGGAAAGAGAAGCAATTTTGAAACAACACATGCGGGTTTTCCGGAGTCGGACAGGAATATTCGACTTGGATGCTGAGGATAATCAGACTAATTTCCAACCAGTTCTACAACAATTAGAAACGCAAAAACAAAGACTCCACGAGGAACTGCAACAGCTCGCCACTGAAATCGAACTTCTCCAAAGTAGCATCAGTGAGAATGAAGAACGCCTTCAGCAACAAAGTCTCCAAACTGATGCCAAGCAACAAGAACTGCTGAGGGAAGAGGAAAGCTGGCAACAAGCAAAAGTATCCATTGCCCTGCTTCAGTACCAGGTAAATTCTGAGGAGAAAGTTCTTTCGCGCAACCTTGAGAGTCTTAATTTCTATGGACAGCAATTACAGTATTTAGAGCAATTTCTGGCTCAGTTGACTGAAAATAAGGCAAATCAAGAGGAAGCACTTAAGGAGATGCAGTTCACGATGACTGCCATAATGTATGAACAACTATTTGAGCGTATAAGTTTGCGAATAAGTTAGGATAAGGTTATGTAAAGAATAGGATCGAGTTTTCTCTAACCTCGGCGATCGCCCCTGAGGGGAAAGAAAAGGTCCGAGTGCGGTTGGGAGCATTAATTAATTGGGTCACTGCCTCAACCTGCTCGAAGTTGGGGGCTTTATTCATGACTGATCGCAGAAATTGCCGGATCGCTCGCCTTTGCAGTGCTAGGTGAGCCCGGCGTAAAACAGTCCGATTTAGAGTTAATCCATCCTGCGATCTGGCGATTGACAAAAGCTGACCTGCCGCATATTCTAAATATTCTCCTTCAGCCCGCAATAATTCTGTTGTTCGGGCTAAGGTAGTTTCTACTTGAGGGTTAAATTGGGTTCTTAAGTAGGGTAGCAAATCAGCCCGGATGCGGTTGCGAGCATATTTGCGGTTTTCATTGGCAGTATCTTGCCAAACTGGCAGTTGAAATTGACGGCAAAATTCTCCTGTTTCGCTACGGGAGATATTCAACAAGGGACGTACTAGCTCAATTTCTGCGGTGAGAGAACGCTGCCAGGTAAGAGCGGCGATTCCGTCAGCGCCAGCACCGCGAATCAAGTTATACAGCAGAGTCTCGGCGCGATCGCTTAACGTATGTCCAGTGATAATAGGGTCAAAACCTTGCTCAGAGGCAATTTCAATTAGGGCTTCATAGCGCCACTTCCTGGCTGCTGCTTCCGTTTCTTTGATGATTCCAGTGGCTTTTTTTAAATAAAAAGGGACTCCCCAGGCAGTAGCTATTTGTTCCACATGCTCTGCAATACCCACATCGGATGACCAGTTGTGATTGCAGTGGGCGATGGCGAGAACCCAAAACCATTTTGATTGTAAATCTAGCAGTAGTTTCAGCAAGCACAGAGAATCTTGTCCTCCTGAGACTGCTATTAATAATCGAGCATGAGGCTTTAATAATTTTCTTTGACGCAGTGTTTGATGGAGTCTTGCGTGAAGAGGAGTCCAGGGTTGGGCATTAGCCATTTTGATATAGCCTACATTGGGCAGGTTGATGGCAAAAAGAGATATTGATGAAAAAGCTATAATTTTCTGAGTTCTACCGGTTAATTGACTGGCGGTTCAAGGCAGCAACTCAAAATAATCGCAGTGGATGGGACGAATAATCGAAAAATCCCGATGGTCAAGTGTATAAACACGAATAATAGAAAGCCTCTCGGCGATGGCAACGATTGCTGCATCTGTAAAAAAGCTCACAGAGACACAGAGGCGCAGAGATATGACTGATCTAGTGGCGGCTGTACCGCTTGTTCGTCAATCCTCCGTGCCTCCGCGCCTCTGCGCGAGTAAAATCAAGCTTGCTATCGGCATATTTCTCTAAAATCTCATGTAAGGCTAGAAACAAAATGACGCATTGCCTGATGCCCTAATCTTGATGCAATCAAGTAACAGATTTCAGGCAAGACAACCACAGGTAGCACTAAAGTCTCATTTGTACTTTGAGCAACAGCCAACACGCGCCTATGATTACGATCGCCTTTATCTGTCAATGCAAACAAAAAACTGTTGACTCTCCCCGCTCGCTTTGTGACGGGGATTCACAAGCAGCCCAAAAACGGACTCTTGAAGGCGAAGTCAAAACGCCCCTACCCACCCACCCCCCGTAGCCCCCCTCCCAGGAGGGGGGTTGGGGGGTGGGTTGCTCCCCTCCCAGGAGGGGATGGGGGTGGGTCCAACCTTCCGGCTACTTTTTTGATGATATTAGCCGCGCCATTGGCATCGGCATTGACGAGATGTCCAGCAGCAGTTCGGTACAACCCACGCTTAATCCGCTTTCCTGATGGCGTCCAGTTGTCGGGTTTTGCACCGTAAGTTGGAACTGGATCATCATCAACAAAGCTGGCTTGAGAAGAATAAGATTCCTCAGTCTCAACGAAGCGTAAGCCATACTGCTCACACAGTTGCTTGATACGTTCCTTGAGCCTGGAGGTAGGAATCTGGACAAACTTCTGATTGGTCTTTTTGCCCATATTTGCACTACGCTTCTGGTCAGGATTCCAGCCAAAAACAATGGTGCCAATGCCATGTTCCAGGCAGTGGTTGACCACCAAACGAGCCGCCTTATTCACCGCGTCCCGCATCTGGCGATTGCGGCGTTCAGTTATCCGAGCCAACTGCTTTGACCAGAAGCCATTCGGCTGTCCCTCCATCAGGTGAGCCACCTGTTTGTTGTAGAACTGGTTGGCTGATTTCAAGTGGCGACCCTCCACGATAAAGCTATGTTCTTGGGTATCAACGCAGGTGAGCCAGTTATCAATGCCGTGGTCGATCCCCAGTGCCTGGTCAGGGTCAACTTGGGTCGGTTGAGGTTGAGTTGAGTAGACGAATTCAGCGTAGAAGCAGCCATTACGAGGCAGAATCCGTACCTCCTTAATGGAGTTCCAGTCCAGGTATTACGGTGGGAGCTGGAAAGAATCAATCTTAAACCACGCCTTAACCTTTTTCCCCAGTGGACAGCGGATGCCCAGGTCAGTGAGCTTGAGCCAGCGTTTAGGATACGACAGGGTAAACAGTCCTGGCTTCCGGTATTTGGGCGGCTTAGGCTTAAAATGCAATTCACCAATGCTAAACAAGCGCAGGAGTTCTTTGAAGCTCCGAAACGCTTCAATCACACCGTTGCAAATTTGTTGGGCGGCTGAAGCATAGATTGCACCAAAGTGGCGATTCCATTTCATCTGCCGACACAGTTCCCCTTGTCTGACATAGCGATGCTCTTTGAAAAACACTTGACGAGCATAGTAGGTTGCGCAGTTATAGATTTTATTGGCTTCGCCACAGGCGTACTCCAAAATTGCAGAGAGGTCTTTGTCGGGATGGAGGAGCACCTGCTGGCAGCCTATGAGTTTGGGATTCTTCATGGCAACAATTATACTATTTATTTGACAGAACTCGCGTCTTCCTTCCTCACTGCGCCCCTGGCGCCGCGTCGCTTTTCCGCCCCGCTCGCTTTGTGACGGGGCTACCAAGCTCCCGTGCCTTCCTCGTGTCAATATAAGATAAGGCGCTATTTATTTGAGCATCGGTGAGGTTGAATCTATCTCGAATGAGTTTAGGCGGATACTGAGCTTTGAGGAAATCCATAATATCGTAGATGGTAATACGTGTTCCGGCGATCGTCATTCCTCGCTCTGTCCGAATTATTGCTATTTGGTTGTTGGATACTGCTGTCATTATGAAGACCTCCTTAGCAAAGGCAAAAATTGCCCGGATTGATTCACTACTGAGTAACGATTATACTCTATAGTTAACCTAAATCTTTAGCTGTGACTTGTGCTTCTGAGTTTAGCAGGTTCTTCTTCTTTTGTCATGAGTTGGTAAGCGTTTCGTATATTTTCCTCTAAACTCCTCAAGGTTCTGCCCTTGGCTGAATACTCCAGGAATTACCCTCAAACGTCCAACTAACTAACCATCATCATGCCAATATGACCATAGGAATGACTGTGACATGGATTCTCCATTTTTTGAACCTTGCTGTCTTCTTATAGAAGAGCAAGGTTATTGGATTTTTGTCAAGAGTGGGGGGAGAATTTTCTTGCTCTAGTATTATCTCACCAGGTTTAAACGGCTAATGATTGCCGGGGTTGGGTGTGATTGTAAAGCACCAATATGTTGACGAGCAGGATGAGGCGAAAGGTAGGGGCACCTTAAAAGAGCTGCCCCTACAATGTCAGGTTTTGAAGACCAGTGGGAGGGGGTACTTTTCCACTAAGTTTAATTAGACG
Source organism: Prochloron sp. (assembly GCA_965198675.1). Taxonomy (GTDB): domain Bacteria; phylum Cyanobacteriota; class Cyanobacteriia; order Cyanobacteriales; family Prochloraceae; genus Prochloron. Next base: position 3,402,374 of record OZ240666.1, read on the forward strand.
CATAATAACTTATAAATAGGTGATTCTGTTGTTTTTATAAATTTGTATGTATTTTTATGCTAAAGTTCAGAGATTATTTTTTCCTTCTCGGAGTCAGAAATACCACCTTGAAACTGGAACATTGCACCTATTGAGTTCAGGAGAGAGCTTCTCTTACTTGGCGATCGCTTTTTGAGTCTTTCAATGACATATTGAATCGTTTCGGAACTATTTTTGGAAATTGGGGAAGCTTGCTGACTGTTTTCAACCCGTTCTTGAGGATTTTGATTTTCTTCTTCTTTCCTGGCTAGCTGTATCAACAACTGCGCCAAACGTAACTTATCCCTATATCCAAGCTGCTCGCATAAGTCAGTTATCTCATCATAGTTCATGACACTTCTTCCATTGTTATCTTACTCAAGCTCGGTCTGACTCCGACAAGCCTAACGACCCTAGCTCACCGGCGGCACTCGGGAAAGCCTTCCGGTGCAGCACCGTGTTAGGCACGACAAACGAGATCATTATCAAATGGGGTAACATAGTAACCTTTTTCCATTTTTTGAGTCTTGCTGTCTTTTTAGAGTATAGTAAGGTTTTTTGATTTTTGGCAAGAGTTTGGAGATAATTTTATTTATCTAGTACTACCTCCTAAGGGATATGGCGACTGCTATATAAGGTATTTCTTTCTCCATAGGATCGCCCAATAGAACTAATAGCTTGTTGTAAAATTGCGGGTTCCATAGAAGTACCTCCCTGTGCTCCTGCCATGGTAGTTATATGTTCTTCCATTAAAGTTCCCCCAATGTCGTTACAGCCCCATTTTAGGGCTTCTTTGGCACCATCTAGTCCTATTTTTACCCAGCTAGGTTGATGATTGACAATCCAATTTCCGAGAAATATACGAGCCACTGCGGTTAACAGCAATACTTCTTCTAATATGGGTTGGTCTCTTCCCACTCTACGACGCAATGGCTTGGGTGCGAATTGACCGACAAAAGGCAAGATGATAAATTCGGTAATTTTGGCTGGGTAATCTCGTTCCATTGCATGAAGCTGGAG